>JBPBQK010000057.1:0-256096 GCA_050954845.1 Janthinobacterium lividum | reverse complement strand
AGCAGTTCATGAAAATTGTATCGCTGGCCCCCGAAGTAATCTAACCAATGGCAACCAAAGCAAAAGCCCCGGTCGTGCACCTGCACGTGAAATCCGGCGACCTCGTGAAGGTTATTGCCGGCGACGAGCGCGGCAAAACCGGCACCATCAAATCGGTTAACCGCTCTACGCAGCGCGTTATCGTAGAAGGCCTGAACCTGGTAACGAAGCATAACAAGCCGAGTGCGAAGAACCCCCAGGGTGGCATCACCAAAATCGAGAGCCCCATGCACGTTTCGAACGTGAAGAAGGTTGATTCGGCCAACGCTTAATTCGCTACGATAATGGCTCGACTGAAAGATAAATACCAGAAAGAAGTAGTACCCGCGCTCCAGGAGAAATTCCAGTTCAAGAGCATCATGCAGGTACCGCGCATCACCAAAATCTGCATCAACCGGGGCATCGGTGCCGCTGTTGCTGACAAGAAATTGGTTGACAACGGGGTAGAGGAGTTGACGACCATCACTGGTCAGAAAGCTGTTCCTACCATCGCTAAGCGCTCGGTTTCGAACTTCAAACTCCGGGAAGGTATGCCCATCGGTGCGCGCGTAACGCTGCGTGGCGAACGGATGTACGAATTCCTGGACCGTCTCTTGACGGTAGCCTTGCCCCGCGTGCGGGACTTCAAAGGCATCAACGATAAGGGCTTCGACGGCCGGGGTAACTATACCCTCGGCGTGAAGGAGCAGATTATCTTCCCCGAGATTTCGATTGATAAAATCAAAGGCATCTCCGGTATGGATATCACCTTCGTAACGACGGCCGAGAACGATGAGCAGAGCTACGAGCTACTCCGCGCTTTCGGTATGCCCTTCGCTAACGCTAAAAAGGAAGCTGAATAATGGCTAAAGAATCCATCAAAGCCCGGGCCCGCAAGCGCGTTGCCCTGGTAGCCCGCTACGCCGAGAAGCGCAAGGCCCTGAAAGCTGCTGGCGACTACGCTGGCCTCGACAAGTTGCCCCGCAACGCGTCGCCCGTGCGCCTGCACAACCGCGACATGATTGACGGTCGCCCCCGTGGCTACATGCGCAAGTTTGGCATCAGCCGCGTTCGCTTCCGCGAAATGGCATTGGCTGGTAAGATTCCCGGCGTGACGAAGTCGAGCTGGTAGTCTAAACTGCTTAAATTAAGCCCTCAACTTTATTAGTTGAGGGCTTTTTTATTGGCTTTAGGCCAAGCAGAAACGGCGCAAGAAAGGCATTACACCAAGGGAGAAGCTTAGGATATTTTCTTCTAACTTGCCTCTATTCTAACTTGCGGCGGCGTAGGGCAGCGTTGAGTCCCTGTTGTTATGGCCGAAGAAATAAACCCCGTCGAGTTCCTGCCTGCGCATCTGCCTCGTACCGAGCTGGAGCAGCTAACGGATGCGCTGAACGCTGGCCTCATCACCCCCGAGTTGTTTGCCTTGGCAAAAGAAAAACTGGGGCACGCTGCTTCCGTTACGACTCCAGCCACTGAGCCAGACTCAACTGCTAAAGACAACGAATACACGGCTGGTGAACTCCCGCCGCTGGCATCCTTTTTTGAGAAGGCAAATCCTGCGGCTGGTGGACTACCATTAGATGCACTGCCAGTACCAGATACTGCACCGCCGCCCGTTAGGACCGAAGCAGCGGTCCCGCTAGTGGAAAAGCCCGCGCCAGAAACCTGGCTGCGTACGCCGACGCACGAGTTAGGGACAGTTGCTGCTAATAGACCGCCGCTCATTGCGGCAGTTGCGTCTCCAGCAGTTGGCACGCCCAGGGCTTATGAAGAGCTACTAATCGACCCTATTCAACTGCCAACAGATAAGGCGAAGCCAATTGCCTCACCACCTCCGCCCCGTGAGGAATCACCGCAGCCGGTCTGGCTCAAAGTGGTGCTTGTACTTGTCATTCTGGGGGTATTAGGATTAATCTACCAGCAGGTAGTCGGTTCGCATCCTGATGAGCAGCTTACTACCCCCCGGCCAGTTAGTAGCGAATCTACGGCCGCACCCTCGGCAGATGCCCGGCCGCCCAATCGCCGCACCGGCCGGCATATCGCACCCAGGGGCTTAAAAGCCCGTAAGCCGACACCTTTACCACCAAAGCCAGCGGTTGCAGCAGCGTCTGTTCGGCCGCCGGTGCGGCTAGTGGTTGTCCCTAAGGCTACGCCAGCTAGCAAAGCCAGCCTGGCGGCTAAGTCTCGGCCCGCTACGGCTGCATTACCCGCAGTAGCGGGCACACCACCCGAGCCGATGCCGCAGCCCATTGCGGCCGCCCCCGAAGCGGGAGATAACGAAGGCACTACCAATATACGCACGGCGCTGGCAGCCTATTATGCTGATATGCTGGCTCCACCTTTCACAGCGGCCCGGCACTTTGCCCCGCACGTAGAGCGGCTCTACATTCAGCAAAACCTGACCCCCGCTGACATCGAGGCTAACTTCGCTCGCAACTTCTTTCCCGATAACCAGCAGGCGGTGCTTCAGGTAGAGCGAGGCACTTTGCGCGTAAGTCCGCCCGTGGCCGATGGCTCACGCGTGGCCACATTCGTAGAGGCCAGCCGCATCTATCACCCGTCGCGCCGGGGCTACCAGCGGTTGCGCGCCCAGGTAAGGGCGCGGTTTAATGCTGATTATCAGATTCTCTATCTGCGGCAGGAGCGGCTGCTAGAGAATACGTTTGAGTAGCTGTAAAACAGCAGGGTTGCTTTAGCTATCGCTAAGTAGCTTACCGCAACGCAGAAACTCAACGGCCGAGCGAGCCGATTTTGGGTTGAATCTGGATGATAAAGCGCTTGTTCTTCGCTTCTTCGCGCAGGCCTTTGTACCGGCCTACGCCCTTGAAGCCGCTGCCCGCCGCTACTAGCTCCAGGTTGCTGGGAAAGTGAAGGCCCGCACTTTCCCAAAGCCGGATTACCTCCATGGCGCGGTTGTAGCTGAGCTGGCGCACGTCGGCCCCATCCTGGTTGCGCGAGTCGGTATCGGGTAGGTTGGGGTTTTTGGCCGCGCGGCCTTCTACTACTACCAGATACTGCACGTTGTCGGCGCGGTTGAGGGCCTGCATCTGCTTGAGCAAGAAGCGCCCGGCCTGGATGAGCGGCGTGCGCGCCTCCGCTGGCAGGTCGTAGCGCTGCGACTTGAACTCAACCGGGAAATTCAGCTCGTAGCGCTTGTACTGCTGGTTGTACACAAAGTAGCGTGGGTCTTCGAGGCGGGCCAGCGCGGCACGTATCTCATCGAGCTTTTTCTTTTCAGCTAGCTGCATCTCCAGCTGATGCTTAGCTTTTTCCAGGTTGGCCTGCTTGTCCTGGAAGCGCTTGTAGCTGAGCACAAACAGCACCAGCATGACCAGAAAAAGCGCCGTCATCAGGTCGACGTAGCTGGGCCAGAAGAAGTCTTTGCGGTCCTGGTTCATGCTACTTGCTGCCTACCATGCGCTGAAACCAGTTGCGCTGCTCCATGCGCTCCAGCACGTTGTTGGTGCGCGTGACCTGGGTGAGTAGCTGCTGTTGCAGGGCGGTGTCAGCGGCCAGGCGGGCTTGCAGAGCTTGTAGCGCCTGAGCTGTTTGGGCGGCTTGCTTTTCCTGTAAGGCATTTAGCACCTTTTGCTGGGCAGGCAAATCGCTGAATGGACTCATATACTGCACAATGCGAGCGTAAATGTTGTCCTGGTTCAGCACCCGGAAGTGCTCCTGCCAGATGCCCTCGGCCGCCGCCGCCTCTTTCTGAAAAACAGCCATACGCTCCCGCATCGTGATGGCCAGCTGGTGGTATTGCTCGTCAAAGAAGCGCTCGGTTTGGCTGGCAGTCTGTCCCATCGCCTGCTGGTGCTGCTCAAAAAACCGGAGCTGCCCGCGCACTGCGTCTTCGTGCTGGTGCACTAGGGCGGGCACTTGGTTAAGACCTTCTTCGAGGCCCCGCAGGCGGCCCAGCAGTTCGGTGAGGGTGGTGCCTACGTCGCGGCCATTGCGCAGCATCTGGTTAAGCTCCTGCTGGTAAGCTAGGAAATTCTCGAAGTGGTGCGCACTCTGGGCCACCTTATCGAATACTCGAATGCTGGCGTCGGCCATTTGGGTGTAGCCCACTTTTTGCAGCTCGGTCAGGAAGTCCTTTTGGGTGCTGATGTTCTCGTTGAGTGCCTGCACGATGGGGCCAAACTCGAAAATCTTGCTTAAGAACTCCTGGTTAAACGCGTCTAGTACCGACTTCAAATTGCCCAGGCTGCCCGCCATGTCGGAGTGCAGAATGGGCAGCAGCTGCACTTGCAGGAAGGTGTAGTAGTCGTTGCGGCGCTGCTCGGCCTGCCGCCGCACGTCTTTATAGGCGGCGTTGCTGCGCAGCGTGAGGCCCAGGCCGCACAAGCTACCCAGCATGGCAATGGTCACGCCCCGCAAAAACGCCTGAATGGCTGCTTCGTCAAACTGCCCGCCGCTCACCAGCCCTAGGCTTAATAGTCCTAAAATGGCCCCGCCGAAAGTGCCCATCAGCCCCACGTAAAGCGGCGTAGAAATGCCCGATTGTAAGTCGGCATCCAGCGCCGCCACGGCCCGCTCGGTAATGCTGGTAAGGATGTTGAAGTCGGCCGTGCCCTTGTTTTTTAGTAGGTACGCATTGGTGTCGTCCACGATGCGCCCGAAGGCCGGGCTGGCCGCCGGTGGTCCCTGCACCAAGTCAACCAACTGGCCAGTATCGGGGTCGGTAGTGCGCCGGAGGCTCAGAGAGGAGGCCGCCGGAAACAAGTCGCGCAGGCTGTTTAGCTGGCTTTGCGTCTGTAGAGAAAACCGGAACTGCTGCCACAGAATCAGCGCTACCGCCAGCAGCTCTAGTAGGGTAATAAAAAGGGTTGAGAAAGTCATTACAGCAAGTTAGTGCCGGTATTCGAAGTAGCGCGGACTCTGCGAGCCCGTGCTACTTGACTTGATTATTCAAACCGGATGCGTGCCCGGCGCACGATTTCCCAATCGGCTCCCCGGCGGTGCACCTCACCGGGGTGCTCGGTGATAATGCGCGTTTCGCCGCCCTGCGGGTAGGACACGTACTCGCATACCGGCTCCAGGATGTTGCGGTGGTTGCTGATGTGGCTCACCAGATTGCCCACCACCCGAAACTGCCCCACATCGGGCTTTTGCTCGGTGCTTACTATCTCGTAGATGCTGTACGTGGCCGGCGCATCCGATAAGGTGCGCGCCGCGAAGGCGTTATTAAATGGCGCTTCATTCACAAATTGCAGCCGCTGGGCCGGCCCAGCGGCAGGCGTAGGGTCTAACTCAATTGAAGTGCCCGGCTCCATAATGGCAGCCGGAGCCTTCACAGCTTGCGGAACTAAGACGGTAAAAGGTACCGGAGCCGGGAGGGGCGCGACAGGTGCCGCACTAGCTGGGGCCGCTGGAGTAGTTGGCTCATCAGGAGCCAGCGAGGCCAGCGGCGGCAATGAGGCGGTTGGAGCTTCGGAGGGTGGGCGCGTGGTTTTGGCGGCGTTAGTCAGCTTTTGCTTGGTTGACTGTGGCGGCGGGGGCAGCGTGGTTGTTTTAACAGCTGGCTTATTGCCAGCTTGGTTACCCAGCGCCTTGTTTATCATGCGCTCTACTTCCTGGTACTGCTCGGGACTTAGCTCGCGGCTCGTCGAGGAGCGCGACTGGCCACGGCCCGCCTCCGAGTTGCCCGAAGACTTGCCTTGGTCGCGCAGCAGCTTGAGTACTCCTAGCAAGCTCAACCCCGACATAGCCAGCGCGGCCCACAGCAGCGGGCTGGTAGCGGGCGCGGCGGGCGCACCCACTGACGGCTGGGCAACCGAAGTGGCTTGAGGAGCCACTTCGGCAGGGGCGGCTCCTACTGGCTGGGGAGCGGCTGCAACAGTGCCGGAGCCTTGGGCTAGGGTCATAAGCTCAGTGGATAAAGCCGTTAGTTTCTGCTTTCGGTCCCCGCTGCTGCGGGCGGGCATCTTGCCCAGGCTGTCAGGCAGGTTCTTGAAAAGCTCCAAAGCATTCATCGCCCGCATGTTGCGAAACTGGCGCTGCAATACGCGCACATTAGGCGTCTTGCTTAGCTGGGCTACTTCATTGCTCGCTGCTAGCAACTTCTGCTCAAAATCGCCCAGGGTTTGGGGTTGGCCCAGTGCAGCATTCAGCTTTGCTACCAGTGGCTTGATGTTGGGGTCGTCGGCATACACGTAGCGGGCGGTAGCCGCCCACATGCGGGCGGGCACGGCCTCCTGCGCGTGGGCGACACTGCCAGCCAGCAGTAGTGTTCCCACGGCTATCATGCGCCGCAACTGGCTTGCGCTAAACAGTTTGCGGTGCATAGTATTTTTTGTAAAGCTCCTGCGACAAGCGGAACAAGGCATCGCGGAAGGCGAAGAAAAACAAGGTTTCGGGCAGCTTGTCTTCGGGGCGGCGGCTGGCGGCCATCAGGGCGTTGTAGCCGGCGTTGAGGCTGTCTTTGAAGCGGCTGCCCAGGAAGCTTTCCAGCCATTCGGGGTCCATTTCGATGTTTAGCTTGCCTAGCAAATCCTGCACGCCGGGGTCCTCGCCGTGGGTGAGGAAGTGCAGTAGGTGGCGGGCGTTGGCCAGCACCGCTTCGCGCAGGTCGCCGGCCTGGGCCAGCGTGGGGCGGGCGGGGATAGCGGGCTTAGGCGCATCGGGCGTGGGGGCAGCTGTTTCCGTTTCACCAGTAGCAAAAATGGTGTCGCCGGGTAAGATAAACGCTTTGTTTTCCAGCATCTCGCCCAGCTCCAGGCCTTTTTCGCGGCTGGCCTGGCTCATGGTGCGTTGCAGGTCGAGGCCGCCTTCGGCTTCCCAGCGCATGGCGCTGCCGTTGGCAGTGGCCTCTTTGGCATCGGGCACCAGCGTCAGCTCAAAGTCATCGGGCACTTGCAGGCCGCTGGCGAACTCCAGCACGCGCTGCGCTACCCGCTTGATAGTCGTGAGGTTAGCGTTCAAGTCAAGCAGTCGCAGATACGTGCTGCCCTTGCCGCTGAAGCTGACGTGGCGTGGCAGCTGCGTCAGTCCTTTGGCCCGGCACACCTGCCCTACGTGGTACAGAACGGCCGAAAAGTGCAGCAGCAGCAGCACGCGCATGTGCTTGGCTTCGCGCACGTGCTGGCTGAAATGCAACTGCTCATCGAAGTTGAACAGCAAGCTGGCCAAATCGGCCGAGCCCACGCGCGGGTTTTTCAGGGCTGACTTAAATACGTCGTAGGCCCCGCTGGCCTCGCGGCTAATGGGAGCGTTGGCGGTGCGGCCCACGTAGTAATACAGCAGGCCGTTGTGCTGGCGCTGGGCGTCGGCGGCACTGGTGCCGTTGTCGCCCCACAGCACATCGCCAGCAAAGCGGAACGAGAACGTGGCCGCCGGCTGCAAGCCTTCGAGTAGCAGCACGTCGGTGGTGCCACCGCCGATGTCGATGTTCACCACATTGTCTTGCGTAGTGGGCACGATGCGGCCGATTTTGCGCAAATACAGGTACGGGGCCAGCGACTCGGGTATTTTGTCGAGCTGCTGGTCGCCGGCCTGCCGGCCAAATACCAGCGCGTATTCCTGCTGCCAGACCTGCTCAAAAAAGCTCTGGTCAGCCGCATTCATACTCACTGGGTACGACCACACGAGGCGCACCTTACTCAGGTCGCCGTTGTTGAGGGCCGCCTTGTGCTTGAGCAGTCGCAGCAGCTCGCGGAAGAAAATGCGCACCCGGCGCTTGCCGGCGCCCACGGTGTCCGAATCGGTATTCCATTTCAGATTAGTCTGATACACACCGTCTTCGGGCTGCGAATACAGACTGCCGTCGTGGTTGAGATAGAAGCCAATGTTCGCATCGCCAAACAGCAGCGGGTCGCCCTCAGCCGCAAAGCGGGCCGTTTCGCACACCGCCGTGCGAATGGGAAACGATACTTCGGCCCCCGGCACCCCTAGGAAGGAAGGCACAAACTCGCGGTTTTGGGTGAGCGCGGCCGTGTACATGGTGCCCAGGCTGGGTACGCCGTAGCGCTGGGGCAGGGGGTAGTCGCCGGGCGGCAAAGGTTTATTAAGCAGCACTACTTGCATTTCGCGCTCGTCGCCGATGCGTAGGGCCTGCGCCACCGCGCCATCGGCCGCCACCGCCACGTGGGTATTGGTAGTGCCAAAGTCCACCGCGAACGTGTACTGGCTGGTGCCGCCCACGTCGGTGCGGTAGCGCGGGGCCAGCAGCCCGGTGGCGTAGGCTGCGTACTGGCCCGCCAGCGGCACCGCCACTTCGAGCAAGTCGAAGTGCGTGCCGCGCACTTCATAATAAGTGCTGGCGGGGGCGCGGGGGCTGCGCGGCTGACGGGGACGCGCCACCACGCCGCGCAGGCTGCCCGCTGCTGCCGGCCCCAGCTCCTGCAAGCCCGTAGCCTGGTAGGTCAAAAACCGCAATTGCGCCAGGCTGGCTCCTTCGCCCGCGTCGGCCAGCATCACCGAGTAGGCGTTGTTGTAGGCATCGTAGGGCGTCGGGAATTTATAAAACGGAAACACCCCGATGTTGAGCCGCGCACTGATGCGCCCACCGCCGTAGGGCCGGTCGGCCCCGGTGCTGGGCATGGCAGGCACCATTTGCTCGGCCGAGGCCCCAGGGGCCGGCAGCGTGTAGCGCCGCTCATATACCATGCTGCGCTGCCCCGAAACCGGAATGGTCAGCTGCACCTGCACGTGGTTCGAAAACACCGTCAGGCGCAAATGGTGGTCGAGGTCTTCGGGCTGGAAGTAGTCGAAATAGGCCCGTTTCAGCGGCAGCAGGTAGCGGAAAGGCCGGTTGTCGAGCGTCTGCCCCGGCTCGGCCTGCACCTGCCCAAAGAAGTAACGCTCGGTATTCACCGCAAAGGGCACTTCTACCAGCACATCTTCCAGGAAGTCGTTGACTGTCAAGTAGGGATATAGCTCGCCCAGGCCGGGCAGCTCGCGGGTTTCCAGCTTTTCCTGGCCGGTCGGGGCCGTATAGCCCACCACAGCCGTATCGTCGCCGGGCGTACCACCAAAGTAGTTCGAGCCCTTGAGGTCGAGGCCGGGGCGCAGCACCAGCGGCAGGCGCGAATGGGCACCTTTTAGCGTCGGGTTGGGCTCAATAAACCAGTCGCTGCTGATGGCCTGCCGCGCCTGCGCCAGCCGCCGTAGCGGCACACCGCGCACCTGCACCACGTTGCCTTGCTCGTCGGTCAGCTCCTGGTAAGGGGCCCGGAAAGCGTCGGCCGTCAGGCCCTGCTGGTCGAGGGCATTCACGCGGTGCTGGTCTACTGCCCGCAGGTATTTATAAATACTGCCCGCAAAATTGACGTCGCGCAGCGCCCGCTCGGTCGTGAACAGCCCGTAGATATATTCCTGAAACGGGGCCGGCCGCGCCGTCAAGGGCACCGCCCGATTGTCGAAATACTGCCCGTCGCCGTTCTTACGGGCCACTGGCAGCGCCTGCAACGCCGGGTGCGCAAACACCAACGTAAACGGCGAGGTAGCCCCCAGCAGCCGGCGTTCCTGCCCGTTTTTGTGCTCAGCAAAAATCATGAACAAGCTCGCCACGCCCTCAAAGTGCGGGTCATCGGCCAGGTACAAGTCCAGCGTGTCGCCGAGCAGCTTGGTGCGCGGGTTGCTCTTGAGCGCGTCTACCTGCTCCTTCCGCTTCCAGGCCACGAAGCGCAGCCGGTAAGCATCGGTGTCTTTGGCGTAAAAGATGAATTCCAGCAAGTCCCAGCACTGGCTCACCAGCCGGTGATACATCGAGTTGCCGCCCGGGTTGGCCGCTGCAAACTCAAAGGCCGCCGCCAGCAAGTGCAGCTGCCCAAACGGCGTTGGGATAGCCGTAGCCGTGCGCCGGGCATTGCCCCCGGCCGGGTCCGTAATCTGGTCAATCACGGAGCCTTCCAGGCGGTGCGATTCCTGCCAGCCGCGCAGCTGCTCGTTGCCGCCGGTGTGCAGGCGAAGGATTTTGCTCATGGTATAAAGGCTATTTTTTGAATATGTCCGTCAGGTAGTTTTCCGTCCAAACTACTAAAACCCCGGCACTTTCTCCGTCACTACCTCTTCCAGCACCTCGCTGAAGGCGTGAATAAACGCCGTCGGCCCTTCGCTGGTAATCACGGCGGCCGGAATGGCTTTATCCAGCTTCACCCGCACAAAATCGCGGCTGATGCCTTTGTTGAAGAAGCTGGTTTCGGTGTACTGGCCGTTTACTACCTTATTCAGGTCGGCCGTGGCGGGCAGGGCAAAGGGGGCAAACTGCCGCTCGTTGGTATTCAGCTCGCGCAGCCAGCTCTCGAAGCCGAACTGCGGGTCTTGCAAAAAGCGCTGCAAGTCGAGGTAGAAATTCTCCTCGCGCCAGGCGCGGCGCAGCTGCAAATGGTTGGCGTAGGTAGCCTGCTCGGTGTCGGCGAGGTGGTGGCGGCACCACAACGCCAGCAGCTGCAGGCGCGTGAGGTCGGGGCCGATTAGGCGGCGACTATGGGCCGGGTCCAGGGCCTTAAAATCGACTTGGCGCACGTCGGCCTCCAGGCCGTATTCGTAGTGCAACGGCTGGTTGTTTTGCAGGTAGTCGGTGTCTTGGCGCATAAAATCCAGCACCGACAGCGCCCCCACCAGCTCGATGAAGTGGGCGTTGTTTTGCTGGGCGCTGCCGCCCTCGTGATTGGCCAATTGCCCGGTGCTTTGGTCGCCGAGGTAATAGAGGGCGTTCAGCTTTTGCAGGTTTTTCTGGTAATACGCCAGTGCAGCTTTCGTCTTAGTGATGAAGGCGTTGGAGTCGATGGCGCTGCCATCGTCAGCCAGCAGGTTGAAGTACGGCAGCACGCTGAGCGCGCCCATCGGGGCTTTGTTCAGCAGCTCGGCGCGGGGCAAGGTCGTGCGCGGGTTGCGCAGGTTCTTGAGCAGCAGCGGGAAGCCCGCCGCGCCCGTGCCCCCAAAAATGGAGCTGATGAAAAATACCCGGTCGCCTTCGGCAAAGCTGTTGGCAAAAAACTCCATTTCGGGCGAGCTGGCTAGCTGGTTCAGTACCACGCTGCCCACGTTGGGGCTGCCCTTAAAGCCGACCGTGAGCTTGTCGTGCAGGTTGGCCGGCGTGAAAAGCAAATCGACCAGCAAGCGGCTTTCGACCGGCATGTCGTCGTAGTGCAAAAAGTCGCGGTAGCTCTCATCCATACCCCCGAAATTGTAGACGAAGGTTTCCTTCACCCGCGCATCGCGGGGCTGGTTTTCGCTGGCCGCCATGCTGGCCAGGGTCTGAATTTCGGTCTGGAAAAAGTCGTGGCCGCCGGGCGTGGGCTTGAGCTGCTTACGTAGGCGCTCGTAGGTTTTGAGCAGCTCCACGGTGCGGGCCATGTCGCCGTTCTGCGCGTCGGGGTCGATGATGATGGGGACGATTTTATCGCAGTTCGGCACGCGGACGCCCGCCGCCAGCAGCATCGTGAGCGAGCGAATTACCCGCGAGCCAGTGCCACCAATGCCGAAGATATATAATTTAGCCACAGGAAGTTGTTTCAGTTATCAGTTGACAATTATCAGTTATCAGTTCGCAATTATCATGTTGTCAATTAATGGCCGCAAGCAGATAAGCGGTTGATAACTGATAATTGTTGACTGATAATTGACCTCAGTTTGGCCAGCGCGCCGGCGTCGTGCGGGCGCTCACCGACAGGCTTTTTACGGCAAACGACAGCACCACAAAGAATACGACCGCCACCAACGCATTGGTGGCGGTGAAGCCCCAGAGGTAGCGCTTGAGGGTAGCGGCCTCGCCCACTGCCAGCTGCTGGCCGGTGCTGGCTAGTTGGTCGTTGATGTCGGCCGCCGCCTTTTGCCAAGCCAGCGTGGCCCCCAGCACTGCCCCCAGTAGCAGCACTACCGCCCAGTGGCCGGTTTTGAAATAAGGTGTTGTCAGCAGTCGGTTCAGCACCACGTAAAAGAGCAGTGCCAGCGCCAGCGCCAGAAAGAAGGTGTACAGCCCCACGCCGGGAAAAATACTTTGCCGGTACACCGGGATGAGGCTGGCCGGGTCGGGGTTGCCAAGCACGGCCTGGTAGAGGCTGGTGAACAGTTTTTGAAGCATAAGGAGGGGAAAGGGAAAGCGAGCAGTACAAAAAGGCGGCCAGTTAGCCCGCTAGTCGGGTTTCACTAGCAACGGCGCGTCGAACAAGGGGGCAGTTGCGGCCGGCTGGCCCGCAAAAAAATCGGTTACGCCTTGCAGCACGTCTTTGAGCAAAAAAGTCTTGGCCCCTTGCTCAGCAATGTGGCTGTCGTCGGTAGTCGAGTAGGCGGCCACCCAGTCGGGCGTAGCCGGTGCCAGGCGCAAATGGAGCGTTTGGGCAGTGGGCAGCCGCGTGAGCCGCACCTGGGCGAAGTGCGAATACGGCCGCCCCGCCGCCGGCACCGCTGGCCCGGCCCCGGCCGCCCAGGTCTTGAGCAGCTTAGCATCGGTATTGGCCGCATCAAGCTGAAGCTGCGAAGCCTGGAAGCGTTGTTGTACCGGCCGGGGCATCTTTTTGAGGTCGAAGCCCACCACAAATTGTACCGGCTCCTGCGCCGAGGCTGCGGTAACCTGCACGCCGGGCGGCCCATCCACCGCAAACCACCCGCCCTGGCTTTCGTAGCCCGTTACGGCCCCGTAGGCCGGCAGTGGGTAGCTAGCATTGAAATGCACCTGCGGCTGCCCCGCCAAACTACTTAGCACAGTGTGGTTTACCTGCGCCACCAGCGGCGCGGGGCCTAGCACCCACACATAGTAGGGCAGGGGTTGGCCGGTAAGCGTAAGGGGAGCCGTGCGCCGGCCGGGGTAAAACCGCCCTTTAAAGGCCGAAGTACCAGCAAAAACCGACACGGCCAGCTTGCTGGGGTCGGTGGTGGCGAGGGCATCTTTGACGTCGGCGCTCACTTTGCCACCCCACACATTAGTCGTGTTGGTGGGCGCATAAATAAAATCGGAAACGATAATACTCACCGTGCCGGGCTGGACTTGCTGCTGCCGCAGCACCTCACGCAGCATCGTGATGAGGTCGCTGCCCTTGGCCGCATTGCGAATACCGCTGCTTACCGTCTGGCTTACATCGGCGTAAGTCGTTGGTTGCAAAATGCTGTTAGCCTGATTAGTAGCTTCCTTGACATAGTAATAGCTGGTATGGATGCCCTGCCCCTTCTGCCCCTCCACTCCCGATAACAGCCCCGTCACGGTGCGCTGAAACTCGCTGCCCACGTCGCCTGGTTTGTTCACGGGCACGAACCCATTCATGCCCCCCGAAATATCAACAAACACCTGCACCTGTTGCAGCGCCGTAGCCTTGGCCGCCGCTTTGGTGGCAGGAGCTGTGGGCGGTGCGGTGGCCTTGGTTTCAGCTTGGTTTTCGCCGGGAGCCGTGCAGCTAGGAAATAGTAATAGGCTGGCTGCCAGTAATGATAAGCCGCCTCGCAAAAAAAAGGACATAGTACACAAGAAAATCAAGCCGGGAACGGCCGCAAGATAACGAGCGGGCGTAGCGGAAATTTTATCTGGTACCTACTACGGCAATTGCGCAGCTTGGGCGAATGCCTTTTTGCCTGCGACTATAAGGGGAGCCTTTTATTCTGAAATAAAAGAAGACGCAAAAATTCAAGTAACTGTAAGAGAAGCAGACTACTACCCTTGGCTGCTACCCCAGCAGCTCCTCAATATCCTCCCGCGTCAGCGACTTTATTACCGCCTCATCAGTTGTTATCAAGTCGCTCACCAACTGCAATTTCCGGCGCTGTAAGGCTAGGATTTTCTCCTCCACCGTGCCCTGGCTGATGAACTTGTACACGAACACCGGCCGCTGCTGGCCGATGCGGTGGGCGCGGTCTATCGCCTGGGCCTCCACGGCGGGGTTCCACCAAGGGTCGAGGATGAAGACGTAGTCGGCGGCCGTGAGGTTGAGGCCCACGCCGCCCGCTTTAAGGCTGATGAGGAAGATTTTGAGGTTCTTATCGTGCTGAAAGCGCTCTACTTCGGCCTGGCGGTCGCGGGTGTGGCCGTCGAGGTAGGCGTAGCTGAGTTGACGCTCGTCGAGGCCCGCGCGCACCAAGGATAAGTGCTGCACGAATTGGCTGAATACCAATACCTTGTGCCCTTCCGAAATGACACTTCGCAGCATCCGCTGAATCTCGCGCATCTTGCCCGATTCGCCCTCGTAGGTGGAGTCGGCGAGGCGCGGGTGGTTGGCGATTTGGCGGAGGCGGGTGAGGCCTTGCAGCAGCAGCAACTGGGTGCCGCCGGCCGGGGTGGGGGCGTGGCCCTCCAGGCTTTCGAGGATTTTGTTGCGGTAGAAGCTCTTGGTTTCTTCGTAAAACTGGGCCTGCTCCTCAGTCAGTGGGCAATAGCTGAGGTGCTCGGTTTTCTGAGGCAGCTCGCTGGCTACCTGGGCTTTGTGGCGGCGCAGCACGAAAGGCTTGATGAGCGCGTGCAGCTTCTTAGTCCGGGCTTCGTCCTGGTTTTTCTCAATGGGTTTGACAAACTCCTTGCGGAAGAACGCCTGCGTACCCAGCAAACCGGGATTGATAAACGTCATCTGCGACCACAAATCCATCGTGCTATTCTCCACAGGCGTACCCGTAAGAATGAGCCGGTGCCGCGCTCGCAGCTGCCGCACGGCCTGCGCGGTGGTCGAAGACGGGTTTTTGATGGCCTGCGATTCGTCCAAAATCACGTAATCGAACTGGTAGCTGGCCAACAGGTCGGTGTCGAGCCGCACGATGCCGTAGCTGGTTAGTACGATGTCGTAATCGGCAAACTGCGCCACGTTTTTCTCGCGGTAGGTGCCAGTATAGGCCAGCAAGCGCAGGCTGGGCGTGAACTTGCGCGCCTCCGCCATCCAGTTGTAAACCAACGAGGTAGGCAACACCAGCAACGTGGCTGCGCCCTGGCTGGCCTGGCTTTCCTGGCGCTCGAGCAGCATCACCAGCGTCTGAACGCTTTTGCCGAGGCCCATGTCGTCGGCCAGGCAGCCGCCGAGGTGGTAGTCCTGCACAAAGCGCAGCCAGTTGTAGCCCGCCTGCTGGTAGGGCCGCAGCGTGCCCCGGAAGCCCACCGGCAGCGGCCGGTCTTCTACGGCTGCAAAATCACGCAGCTTTTCGAGCCGATGCGTAAGGGTGACGGTAGCGAGATTATCGCTCTCTAAATCAGTAACCAGCGATAGGTGGTGCCGGCGTAGCGCCAAGGGTTGACCGTCGGTTTCCTCCGCAAAAGCAAATAGCTCCAAGTAGTCCGTAAACCACTCGTCGGGAATAAATGCGACTTGGCCATTGGGCAAGCGGTACTCGCGGCGGTGCTGCAAAATGTAGGGCCGCAGCCGAATAAACGGCACTGCAAACTCCCCAAACCACACCGTGCCGCGCACGTCGAACCAGTCTCCGCGCTCCTCAATACCTACTTCGACGCGCACCGGGCCAATGAAATAATCTTGGCTGGCCGAGGCACCGCCCTGCACCTGAAAGCCGAGCTCGCCCAGCGCGGGCGCATTGTCGTGCAGCCAGCGGAAGGCTTCGGCCTTGGGCAGGGTGGCGTGGCCGTCGGCATCGAGGGACAGGCCGCGCTGGCGCAATTCGTCGGCGCGGTCGTTTTCCTCCTTGGCCGAGCGCAGCAAGCGGCGAAAAATGTAGGAGTCGGCGTCTTCCTCCAGCTGCACGCTCATGGGGCGCGGCGGGGTCAGGGGCAGGTCGTAGGCCCCGTAGCGGAAGGTCAGGTTGAAGAACAGGGGCGCTTCGTCGGTGCCCGCGCCGGGCACTACCACGGGCTTGGGCAGCGGCACGCGGCCGCGGCGCGGCGGGCCAGGCGGGCGCACGGGGGCCACTAGTAAGCCGTTGGCCGGGGCGGGCGGCATGTCCGAAAACGTGAGCTGCGGCCGCGCCAGGTACCGCTCGGTGCGAATGTCGAAGCCGCGCGCGTGCACATCAAACGACTCCATGAGCGGGGCCACGAACTTCTGGAAGTAGTTCTTCTCCACGGCCCGCGGCACCACAATAAACTTTTTGTTAAGAAACGGCAGCAGCTTGCGCCCATCCACGTCGTGGCGAAAGTGGTAGAGCACGTTATCGACCATCAGCCAGGCCGGCTGCTGGCACACCAGCACGGCGTTCTTGAACTGAAAATCAAGCCGTTGGTTCTGGTACTGAATAGTAGGAAAGTAATGGGTGCTCTCCTCGTTGCGTCGAAAGTGGAAAAGTATCGAGGCCGGCACGGGGGCCAGCTTTAGCTCGCGCCAGGTGGGCTCGCCATCGCGGCCCATGATAAAAACCTTCTTTTCTTGCAGCCCCGCCAGCAGCCGCGCTAGCCGCGTTTGCACGTAGCGCGCTATGGCATCCTGCAAGGGCTTGTCGCCCTTTTCGGGGTGGTAAATCTTAAGAAAAAACTCGGCCGTCGTGATTTTGCGGGGCCAAAATTCCTTGATTACTGCCTCCTGCTGTAGTTCGTCGCACAGCTTAATTAGCTCATAGTCATCGTCTTCGAGGCCTTCGGAAAACTCGGGAGCGTTCTTGGCCGATACCGTCTGGTGCTGGAGCGTAAGCTGCCCCCGCGGCCCCAGCTGCACGACGTGCGCCGTGAACAAATGCCCCAGGTATTCGTGGGCAAACAGCGAGTAGACGAGTTGAAAGGGTTGCGCGGTAGAAACATTCATAGCTGAACACGAGAACGCGCAAGTTAGCCTCCAAAGCCAGAAATGCGCATCCGCTCAGCTTACTCAATTATTTTGGGCAATGTTCGGCCCATTAAGCTGCTCCGTTGGCGCTAGAGGTTCTCTTTCACATCCATACGCCCCGCATTGAGCGCCGGCCGGATAGAAACGGCCAACGTGATAGCAATGATAGCCAAGCAGATAAAGAAAATGTCAGTAGGCTGCATTTTTACCGGATACGAGTCAACAATGCTCGTGGCCATGCCCATACTCACGAGGTGAAACGTCTCCTGCACCCAGCAAATAGTGACGCCCAATACCAGCCCCGTCACGGCGCCCACCAGCGCCACAATGGCTCCCACCAGCAAAAATGCTTTGCGCACGGTTTGCTCGCTCGCGCCCATGGCCAACAGCACGGCAATGTCCTTGCGCTTATCGATAACCAGCATCGAGAGCGAAAAGAAGATATTGAGCGAGGCAATGAGTAGAATAAACGCGAACGTGATGAATACGAACAGCTTCTCGATTTTAATAGCTTTTAGTAAGCTAACATGCTGTTCGTCGGAGTCTTGCACCACAAAGCCTGCGCCCAGGCTTTCGCGCAGCTCGTCTTTTACTTTGTCGAGCTTGAAGCTGCTGCCCACCCGCACGTAGAGCGCGGTGCGGCGGTTGCCATAGCCCAGTAGGCGCTGCGCAAAGCTCAGGGGCACAAATAGATAGCTGTCGTCGAGGTGCTGCTCGATGTGGAAAACGCCACCCGCCAAGATGCTTTCTTCATTGAAGGCCTGCTCGGGATTGATAGACAGCGTTTTGTGGCCCGGTATCTGGCGCGGGTACAGCAGTTTGAGCGGGGAGAGGCGGTTGTCGAGCGTGATGCTGAGCTCGTGCTGCACGCCCTCGCCCACCAGCGCATATTCGAGGTCGCCCCGGCTGAGGCGGTGGTCGCCGGCCTTGATGCTGGAGTCGATGGGGCTTTGGTTGAAGTAATTTTCAGATAAGCCTCTCATTTTCACCACCATCTGCCGGTCGTGGTATTGCAGCAGGGCGTTGTCCTCGATTACCTCGGTGAGCAGGGCCACGCCGGGCGTGTTTTGCACTTTGGTCAGCAGGGCGGGCGTCATTTCAAATGACTTGCCCTGCACGGCCGTGATGGACAAGTTAGGGTCCGACTTGCCGTAGAGCGAGCGCACCAAGTCCTCGAGGCCGTTGAACACCGACAGCACCACGATGAGCGCCATGGTGCCCACCGCCACCCCCACCATCGAGATGTTGGAGATGATGCTGATAATGTTGCGCTTTTTCTTGGACAAGAAATAGCGCTTGGCTATGAGGAGAGGTACATTCACCGCAGATTCAAACGGATTAAACGGATTTAACGGATACGCCCGCCTGCGGCGGGCTGACTTTCTTTGTGGGGCGGCTTTGGCGCTGGCCTTTTTGGTGGGTTTACGTGGCGAAGCTGGTTTTGACCAGGCGGCGGTAGTGCAGCGAGGTGGTGCCGAAGTTGAGCAGCAGCCCTACGTGCAGGCGATATGCCTCAAGGTAGTTGATAATTTGGGCGAAGTGCGCTTCCGTTAGCTCGGTGGTAGCTTTCAGCTCCACGAGAATAGGCTGCTCGGTGGTGGGGCCAGCCACCAGAAAATCGACCCGGCGGGTGCCAATTTGCTGCCCCCGATAGTAGATGGGTGTCTCTACTTCGCGTTGCGCTACGACTTCCTCGCGCGCCAACTCAATACCAAGTGCCCGCTGATAAATAACCTCCGGGAAGCCACTGCCCAGCAGCGCATGCACCCGCATGGCGCAGCCAATAATGCGATGCGTAATAGGATTATACGCCGCCAAATCCACCGCATACTTACCTGCCGGCTCCGCTACCAAGTTATGCAGGCTGCTCAGGTTGTCCAAGCTATTCGAGCTATCCAAGCTGTCGACAACCGTCCATTCATCCAAAGGCTGGTACATTTCAAAGCAAAGTAAGCCAACACATTATCAGCAAGACAGCAGCCGACCAGTTCAGCTAGTCAGCCCGCCGCAGGCGGGCGTATCCGTTAAATCTGTTTAATCCGTTTGAATCTGCGGTCTATTTCCACGCTTTCACTATCAGCCCAGTGCCCGAGTCGTGCACCGTGCGGGCATCATACCAATTCAGAATGAGGCAGAACGGAAACGTAATCAGATAGTAGAATGGTAGCAGCAGGAAGAATAGGCGCGATTTACCCAACATCAAAATCGGGTATTTCATGCTGAGCCGCCACGACACCTGCCCCGGCTCGCCGTAGCTGTAGCGCGCCTCGATGCGCTCGAAGCCCGCGGTGCGCAGCTTCTGCTGAATCTCGTGGATGTTGTAGCCATCGCGCACGTGCTCCTCAATAAAGCTCGTTTCGGAGTCGGCGTGCACATCAGAGCCGCCCTGGTCGCTGGGCGTCGAAATAAGCAGCATACCGCCATCTTTCAGCGAAGCGTGGATGTTGCGAAACACCTCCACATCTTCCAGAATGTGCTCCATCACATCGACCGACAGCGCCAGGTCGAAGGCATTGGGCTCTTGGTACAGCACCAGGTCCTGCACCGCAAACTGCACCTGCGGCCGACCAATGGCCCGGAAAAAGTTATTGGAATCGGCCACTTGCTCTTCTTTCACATCCACGGCCAGGATGCGCCACAGGTTGCTGAGGCCGCTTAGCCAGTAGGTGTACTGGCCGTAGCCCGCGCCAGCATCCAGAATATCCTGCGGCTCGCGGGTGCGGCCTTTGGCCCACTGGCGCAGCTCGCGGTGCACGTGCCAGGTGCGCAGCAGCAAGAGGTCGAGCAGGGTATAAAACAAGCGCCGCAGCCACGGCGAGCGGTTGAACACGTTGCCGAGGCTGCGCTTAATCGGGTCGTAATACAAGTTGGTGAACTGGTGAGGTGGTGAACTGGTGAGTGGTGAGAGAAGGAGCGGAGATTCTAAAAAGACTCCCCAACTCACTAGCTCACCATTTCACTAATTAAACAAACGCGGGCGCGGGGTTTCGGGCTCGTCGTCGTCGTTGCTCTCCGGCGGGGCGGGCGGAATGTCGAGCTTGCTGAGCACCTGGTCCATGTGGGCCGCGTAGGCGGCGCTGTCATCATGAAAGAAGGTGAGCTCGGGCACCACCCGCGCCTGGTTGCGGATGCGCTTGCCCAGCGCGTGGCGGATTTCCTTGGTGTGCTCCTTGATGAGTGCGATGCGCTCGGCCGCGTCGGTGCCGAGCAGGAGGCTGAGGTGCACGCGGGCCACGGCGAGGTCGGGCGTCACGTGCACGGCGCTGATGCTGGGCACCAGGCCGCCGCCAAAGAGGTGCGGCAGGTCGCGCTGGAGCACCTGGGCCAGCTCCTGCTGTAGCAGGCTAGCCATTTTTTGCTGTCGTTTGCTTTCCATAATGAAAGGGCAAAGGTACGGGGGTAGGTTTCTGGTTTTCAGTTTCTGGTTGTCGGTTTTCAGTTGCTGGGTGCTGGGTGCTAGTTGCTGTGGCTGGTTTTGTACTGGCCAAAACAGCTTGACCTGCCTGCTTCAATGCAATCAGCGCGACCTTTGCAACCTGCCTAGGGCGTTTCAACGAGAAACCAGCAACCAGAAACTAGCCACCAGAAACCCGCCTCTCCGCAATGCTGCGTTTTTTTAAAAGCACCCTCCCAGCCCAATTGCTCGTGCTGCTTGTGCTGGTGCTGGCTTTGCGGCTGCCGCTGCTGTGGCTGGGCCTGCCCCTGTCGGCTGCCGAACTGCGCCTGCTGCTGCTGGGCGAGGGTGTGGGGGCCGGGGCCTGGCCCTACCGCGACCTCTACGACGGCACCGCGCCGCTGGCCGCCGCCGCCGCTGGGGCCATGGAACTGGCCTGGAACCGCCCGGTGCTCCTGTACCGGGCCGGGGCGCTGGCCATCCTGCTCATCCAGGCCCTGCGCCTCAACAATGTGCTTAACCGCAGCGACGTGCACCCCGAGCGCGGCTACCTGGCGGCGCTCACCTACCTGGTGGTGGGCAGTCTCAGCACCGACCTCGATGCGCTGTCGCCGCTGCTCATTGGGCACACGTTTATCATCTTCGCCCTCAGCGCCTTGCTCACCACCTCGCGCGAGGGGTACGACAACCGCCGCCTGTTTCGGGCGGGGTTTCTGATAGGCTTGGCGGCGCTGTGCTACCTGCCGCTGGCGCTGTTTGTGGTGCTGGGGCTGTTTGCGGTGCTCATCTTCGCGGCCAATTCTTTTCGGAGCGCGCTGCTGCTGGTGTGCGGGTTTTTATCGCCCTACGCGTTGGTGAGCACGGTATTTCTGTACGTGGGCGCGTTGCCCAATTTCACCCACCAGCACTTGCAGCGCGGCTTCAGCCTCAGCGTGGCCAGTGTCGATGGGTTGCCGCCAGCCGTGGCCTGGCCCCTGCTGGCGGGGCCGGCCGTGCTGCTACTACTGGCCTTGTTGCGCACCGGGGGCACGGCGTTGGGGCTGGTGTTCCAGGCCAAGTTTCGGCAGCTGATGCTGGTGTGGCTGGTGGTGGCGCTGGCAGTGCTGGCAGTGGGGCGCGGACTGGCGCCTGGCTCGCTGGTGCTGCTGCTGCCGCCGCTCACGTATTTCGGGTTGTTTTTGTGGCAAAAGCTGCCCGGCCGGGCCGGTTGGGCACCCGAGCTGTTGTTCTTGGTGGTGCTAAGCGGCGTGTGGCTGCTGCGCTACCGCGAGCTAGTGCCCGGCTTGCAAAGCCTGCTGCACCTGCCCGCCGAAAGCAAGTTTGCGCCCCAGCCCGCCCCGGCCTACGCCCGCCTGGGCAGCGGCCCGGTGCTGGTGCTGGGCCCCGACCGCCGGCCCTACCTCACGCACCCCGCCGCCCGCCCCTACCTCGACTGGACCCTGGCGCAGGAAGATTTTAGCCACCTCCAGGAGTACGCCGCCGTGGTGCACATTGCCGCCAGCCTGCAACCGCAGCCGCCAGCTTATGTCATCGACCAGCGCAGGCTCATGCCTTCCCTACAGTATTTGCTGCCGGGCGTGTTTGGCAACTACGAAGCGGTGCCTAACCAGCCGGAGGTGTACCGACGGCGGTAGTAACTAAGTATAGAACTTGCGCAAAAGTCGTTTGTCATTGCGAGCGAAGCGAAGCAATCGCACCAGGACGAGCCACTCAGGTGCGATTGCTTCGCTTCGCTCGCAATGACAAACGACTTTTGCGCAAAAAGAAATGGGTACTGAGAGTAATACCAATCGATATTACTCCCAGTACCCATTAAGCTTAGCGCCAGTTACCTAGCTTCCCCCAGTGCCCTGATTGCGGGCCAACTCGGCATTCAGCGCGGCAGTGCGGTCGCGGCGCACAGCACGGGCAATGTAAATACTTAGCTCGTAGAGCAATAGAATAGGAATGGTGACGATAATCTGGGCCGTAACATCGGGCGGCGTGATGACGGCCGCGATGATGAGAATGACCACAATGGCGTGCTTGCGGTAAAGTATCATCAGCTCGGGCGTCACTAGGCCGGCTTTGGCCAGGAAGAATACTATCATGGGCAGCTCAAACACGAAGGCGCACGAGAGCGTCATGGTCGTGAGCGTGCTCAGGTAGCTTTGCAAGTCAATCTGGTTTTCGATGCTTTGGTCAACCGTATACGATGCCAGAAAATTGATACTCAGCGGGGCCGCGATATAGTAGCCAAACATCAGGCCCATGATGAACAGTATCGACACGAAGAACACCGCACCCTGCGAATTCTTGCGCTCGTGTGGGTACAGGCCCGGCTTGATAAAGCGCCACAACTCCCAAAATAAATAGGGAAACGTGAGGCAGATACCGGCCATAAACGAGGTGCTGATGTGCATGGCCAACTGCCCGCTCATTTCCCGGTTCTGGATGATGAAATTGACCTGGTCTTCGCAAGCGCCTGTGGAGCCCACCAGCGTACCGAGCTTGCAGAGCATGCGGTAAGTCCAAAAATCGGAGCGCGAAGGGCCTAGAATCAGCGTGTGAAACAGGAATTCCTTCGAGAAAAACGCAACCAGCGAAAACACCACCACCGCAATGGCCGACCGGATGATGTGCCAGCGCAACGCCTCCAGGTGGTCGATAAAAGACATCTCCGCCTCGCCCTCAGCGGCGGCGCGGTTCTGCTGAAACTTTTGAGTGGGGGAAGCCAACTGTGAATGAGTGAATGAGTGAGTGAGTGAATGGGGAATGAGCGGGTGAGCAAATAGGCGGGGCTGCCCATTCACTCATTCACTCATTCGCGCCTTCACCCTTGAAACAGCGGGTAGCCTTGCAGCCACTCGTTGACCTGGGCGCGCACGCTGGTGAGGCGGCTAGCGTCGGCGTGGTGGGTGAGGGCCTCGTCGATGAGCTCCACGATGCGCGCCATGTCGGTTTCGACCAGGCCGCGGGTAGTTACGGCCGCCGAGCCAATCCGGATGCCGCTCGTCACGAAAGGCGACTTGTCATCAAAGGGCACCATGTTTTTATTGATGGTGATGTCGGCTTGCACCAGCGTATTCTCCGCCAGCTTGCCGGTGAGGCCCTTCGAGCGCAGGTCAATGAGCATCAAGTGGTTGTCGGTGCCGCCCGAAATGATGTCGTAGCCCCGGTTCAGAAATTCCTTGGCCAATGCCTGGGCGTTTTTCTGGACTTGGTGCGTGTACTTAGTATAGCCTTCGCCCAGCGCCTCGCCAAAGGCCACGGCCTTGGCGGCAATCACGTGCTCGAGCGGCCCGCCCTGCGTGCCGGGGAATACGGCCGAGTCGAGCAGGGCCGACATGGTGCGGGTTTCGCCCTTGGGCGTCTTCAGGCCGAAGGGATTTTCGAAGTCCTGGCCCAGCAAAATGAGGCCGCCGCGGGGGCCGCGCAGGGTTTTGTGGGTGGTGGTGGTTACGATGTGGCAGTGCTCAAACGGGTTGTTGAGCAGGCCCTTGGCGATGAGGCCGGCGGGGTGCGAAATATCGGCCAGCAGCAGGGCGCCCACTTCATCGGCGGCGCGGCGCAGGGCAGCGTAGTTCCAGTCGCGCGAGTAGGCCGAGGCCCCGCAGATAATGAGCTTGGGGCGCTCGCGGCGGGCGGTGTCCACCACCTTATCCCAGTCGATGAGGCCGGTTTCTTTTTCCACCCCATAAAAAGAAGGCTGGTAGAGCTTGCCCGAAAAATTGACCGGCGAGCCGTGGGTGAGGTGGCCACCGTGGCTGAGGTCGAAGCCCAGGATTTTGTCGCCGGGGTTGAGGCAAGCCAGCATCACGGCCGCATTGGCCTGCGCGCCGGAGTGGGGCTGCACGTTGGCCCAGGCCACGCCGAACAGCTCCTTGATGCGGTCGATGGCTAGCTGCTCGATTTGGTCAACTATCTCGCAGCCACCGTAGTAGCGCTTGCCGGGCAGGCCCTCGGCATACTTGTTGGTGAGCACCGAGCCCTGGGCCGCCATCACTTGGTCGGAGACGTAGTTTTCGGAGGCGATGAGCTCCAGGCCGTGGGTTTGGCGCTGGCGCTCCTGCTCGATGAGGTTGAAAATAACGGCGTCGTGCACGGCGGCGGGGGCGGCGGTTGGGGCAGTAGCTTGCATAGCCCCAAAAGTACGACGGGGGGCAGTAGTGCGGTAAGCTTTAGCTTGCCGATAGTTACGCCGCGCCGGGCCCGCGCAAGGCCAGCCTAAGCTTACCGCACCGTATTATTCTCCCATGACCAACGAAAAGCTCGTTCACTATCTGCAAAGCACGGGTTTTATTACGCCGGGGCAGGCCGGGGAGATTGCCGCGGAGTTCAGGTATAAAACGCTCAGTAAGCATGATTTTCTGCTGCAAGCCGGCAAAATCAGCGACGACTATTTTTTTCTGAGCGAAGGCTTTTTGCGCGCGTTTGCCTACGACGTAGCCGGCCACGACGTCACCACCGCATTTTATGCCAGCGGGCAGGTTGTGTTTGAGGTAGCCTCGTTTTTCCAACGCACGCCCTCGCAAGAGTACATCCAGGCGCTCACCGACTGCGCCGGCTGGCGCATCACCTATGCGCAGCTCAATGCGCTGTTTCACGCCCGCAACGAGTTTCGGGAGTTTGGGCGCTCGGTGCTGGTGCGCGGCTTTGCGGCCCTCAAAAGCCGGATGCTGGCCACCATTACCGAGCCGGCCGCCGCCCGCTACGAAAGCCTGCTGCGCGCCAGCCCCGAGCTGGTGCAGCACGCCCCGCTCAAGCACATCGCGTCTTACCTCGGCATCACTGACACGTCGCTGAGTCGCATCCGCAAGGATATTTCCCGGAAGTAGCGGGGGCCGGCATTACTTGCCATTTGGCAAGGAAAGGCCGCCAGGGCGCGGGTTCCTTTGCAGGGTACTTTCACCCCCCGCCTCATGCTCCCCGACCTGCCGCCGTTTCTTGGCCTCGCCTTTGGCCTCACTACCGCCCTGGCGGTGGGGCTGTTTTACTACGCGGCGCACCACTCGGGGCGCACGCTGCTGGTGCTGCTGGCGTGGCTGCTGGTGCAGGCGGCGCTGAGTATGAGCGGTTTCTACACCGTGGCTACGGGCTGGCCGCCCCGGCTGGGGCTGCTGCTGCTGCCGCCCTTGGTGCTGACGCTAGTGCTACTGAGCACAACCCGCGGCCGGCGCTACCTCGATGGTCTGCGCCTCGATACAATCACGCTGGTGCACGTGGTGCGCCTGCCGGTCGAGCTGGTGCTGCTGGGGCTGTTTTTGCACCGGGCCATTCCGCAGAGCATGACGTTTGAGGGCCACAATTGGGACATTCTCATGGGATTGAGCGCGCCTGTTATGTATTACCTCGTGCGTAGCCAGCGCATCGGGCGCACGGGCTTATTGCTCTGGAATGGGTTGGGTATAGTGCTGCTGCTCAATATTGTAGTAACGGCTATTTTGTCGGCCCCTTCGCCATTTCAGCGTTTCGCCTTCGAGCAGCCAAACGTGGCTATTCTGTACTTTCCGTATGCGTGGCTGCCCGCCGCGGTGGTGCCCATAGTGCTGCTGGCGCATGTGGCGGCTTTGCGGCAATTGCTGGCAAAAACGGGCAATAGCGCGCTGCTCAGTGCTGGGCGATAGGGTAGGGCTCCTCCCGGTTTTCGACTAAGTGCAGCTCCCAGCTATCGAGGTCGAGGGCGGCGAGGTGGCGCAGCTCGGGGTTGTGCCAGTACACGCCACCCGTGTCGAGGCCAATGGCCCCGGCCTTGGCGGCCACGCTTTTCTTAACCTCGGCCACCGGCGTGGGCACGTGGCCGTGCAGCAGGCGCTTGCCCGCCAGCCGCGAGGGGTCAAAGACAAATTCTTTGATATACAGCATGCTGTGCGTGTCGTGGCGCATCTCAGCGGGCGGCAGAGCAAAGTTGTAACCCGCGTGCACGAGCACAAAATCGGGTAGCTCCAACTCCAGCGGCAGGGCGCTCATCCAGGCCACGTAGTGGGCCGGGATAGCGGCTGGCTCCGCCACGCCAAAGCTGGCCAGCGTCATTTGGCGCTCGGCTTGGGCCTTCCACATATCGTTGGCATTGGGCGTGCCGTGAATGGTGGTCAGCAGCTCGTGCTCGTGGTTGCCGCGCAGGCATTGCACCTGGTAGCCAGTGCTTTGTAAGTGCATGAGGTAGTCGAGCACGCCCGCACTGTCGGGGCCTTTATTCACGTAGTCGCCCAGCAGGTAAAGGGTATCGGTGGGGCGCAGGCGCAATTTCTCCTCTACCAGAAAACGGAAGGTGCGCAGGCAGCCGTGCAGGTCAGTAGCAGCAAAGCGACGAGCCATAGAAGACTTTTTTTTAGAAAAGTATAGCTACGAAAAAGCCCCGGCCAAGGGCACGGGGCAGTTCTTTTCGTGGCAAAAAGCTACTGCTTAGGCGTAGCTGCCTTTGCCATTATCGGGCTTGTTGTGGCCGCGGTTGGGGTGCTTGATGCCAGCATCCTCAGCCTCGTCCTCAAGGCGCTCTTCGGTGGCCTCGTCGAGGTCGCCGGCGGGCAAGGCATCGGCTTTGGGATGCTCGGGCATGCCAGCCTGGTTTTTATTGGTTTGCGACTGCTGGTTCTGCTCAGTGTGGTGGGTAGACATGGGAAGAGGTAGCTAAGTGGAAAACTGAACCTAAATAACCCTAGCCGAAACTAGTGGCGGTTGGGGTGCGTCACGGGCGCATCCTGGGCATCTTCTTGCAAGCGCTTTTCGGTTTTCTCGTCGCGCTCGGTATCGTTGTCTTCGCCGGTGCCAGCGGCTTGCTTGGCTACGTTAGGGCCGCCCTGGTGCGATTCGCCCTGCTTGTTGGCTTTGTGGTCTGCCATGATATTGAGAGAGTTATGAGTTGGAAATTATGAGTTATGAGTTGAAAAGCGGAAATCACGAGTAAACTCATAACTCCTAATTCTCAACTCATAACTCAATTAAAAACCTTGGTCGATGGCCGAGTCTTGCGCGCCGGGGTCGGTGAGTTCGGCGTTGGTATCGGTGCCCGTAACCGAGGCCTGGGGCTTGGGGGCCATCTGGCCCATACCCACGTAGGAGTCGGCATCTTCCATTTCGTCGGGGCCTTTGCGCAGGTCGTCGGCTTCGAGCTCATCTACGGGGCCGCGGTGGGGGCGGTGGCCGTCTTCGTCGCGCTCATCGTCGGGGCTGGGCAGGTCTTGGTCGCGGCGCTGGTCGGCGCCTTCGGCGGCGGTGCGCATGTTGTCGCCGGGCTGCTGGCTGTCGGGGGCGTCGGTGCGGGCGTTCATGGCCACGGCCGTGATGCCCTCGCTGCTATCGGTGCCGTAACCTTCCTTGCCCTCGCGGTTGCCAAAGCCACCGCGGGCCGCTTCATTTTTGGGCGGGTCGGCATTGGGAATGCGCAGGCCGGCGGCAAATTCTTCTTCGGTGGTATCGTCGTTGATGACGCGGATGGGGCGGTTATTGGGGTCGACGGACATGGGAGGGGAGGGGCTTAGCAAATTCGTAGAAGGGTGTACTTAGGTTCGGCCGTTTGGGTTGTTGAGGTAGGGCTTAGTGCTTGGTGCTTAAGGGGTAGAGTTGAAACTGGGTAGGTGCGCCTAGGCATTAAGCACCAAGCACTAAGCCCTACCCGCTACCTTTGTCCCATGCCCGAAGCCGCTGCCCTTACCCTCGTACCCACGCCCATCGGCAACCTCGAAGACATTACGCTGCGGGCCATTCGGGTGCTGGGCGAGGCCGACCTTATCCTCTGCGAAGACACTCGCACCAGCGGCCGCCTGCTACAGCACCTCGAAATAAAAAAGCCCCTGCAAGCCTACCACCTGCACAACGAGCACCAAGTGGTGCCCCGCCTGCTAGAGCGCCTGGCCAAAGGCGAGCGCATGGCCCTGGTGAGCGACGCCGGCACGCCCGGCATCTCCGACCCCGGCTTTTTGCTGGTGCGCGAGTGCCTGGCCGCCGGGCTGCGGGTAGAGTGCTTGCCCGGCCCCACGGCCTTCGTGCCAGCGCTGCTCAAGTCGGGCTTCGGGGCCGAGCGGTTTTCGTTTGAAGGGTTTTTGCCGGCAAAAAAAGGCCGCCAAACCCGTTTGAAAGAACTAGTGCGCGAGACGCGGACGTTGATTTTCTACGAGTCGCCGCACCGCATCGTGAAAACCCTCACGCAGCTGGCCGAAGTATTCGGCCCCGAGCGCATGGCCTCCGTCAGCCGCGAGCTGACCAAGCTTTTTGAAGAAACCCTCACCGCCCCGCTCGGCGAGCTGGCCGCCACGCTGGCCGCCCGCCCCGCCATTAAGGGCGAAATAGTACTGGTAATAGAAGGTGCCAAAATCGAGAAACGCAGCAAATACGATGACCGCGACGACCCAGCCGACGATACCGATGACGCCGACGACGACGCGCAAGATTAGTTTCTGGCAGCGCCCGCCGGTGCTGGCCGTGCTGGGCGCATTGTTGCTTTGGAGCGGCTGGCCGCCCTACCCCAGCGCGCCGCTGGCGCTGCTGCTTTTTGTGGCCTGGGTGCCCTACTTGCTGCTAGAGCGGCAGCTTACCCAACAGGGGGCGCGCAAAGGGCGCGTTTTTGCGACTACGTACCTGCTGCTGGTGTTGTGGAATGCGCTCACTACCTGGTGGGTAGGCAATACCACGGTGCCCGCTTCGGGGGTGGTAGCCGTGGTGCTGAATGCGCTGCTCATGTGTTTGCCGCTCATGGCGTTTCGCCAAACCAAAAAGCGCTTTGGCAACCGCCTGGGCTACCTCTCGCTGCCAGTGTACTGGATAGCCTTCGAGCAATTGCACCTGCACTGGGACATCACTTGGCCCTGGCTCACGCTGGGCAACGGCTTTGCGGCCGCGCCGCAGTGGGTGCAGTGGTACGAGTACACGGGCTTTTTGGGGGGCTCGCTGTGGGTGTGGGTGGTGAATTTGCTGGTGTTCTGGCAGTTAATTAAAAATTATGAATTAAAAATTCAAAATGAAACTGGTCAGGAGCAAGGTGCTGCCCCTGCTGCCGGGAGCGCAAAGCCCTCATTTTCAATTTTTAATTTAAAACTTTTAATTCCCCTGCTGGCTGTTGCGCTGCCCATCGGGCTGTCGTATGCCATTGGGGCAACCTACCACGAAAAAGGTGCCCCCGCCGAAGTAGTGGTGGTGCAGCCCAATATCGACCCATACAACGAGAAGTTTCCGGAGGGCTCCAACTTCATGTCGCACGGCCAGCAGCTGACGCATCTGCTGGAGTTATCGGCGCAACATCTTACGCCCCAAACCCGCCTGGTGGTGTGGCCCGAAACGGCGCTGGAAGACCCGCATTGGGAAGCGAAAATTGAGGGCAATCCCGAAATTCAGCGCATACGCCAGTGGCTGGGGCAGCACCCCGGCGTGGCCTTGCTCACGGGCATCACCACCATTATTGCGTATCCTTCCAAAGAAACGGCCAGCGAAACGGCGCGCTTTCGCGAAGACCTGGGCTACTACGATGTGTTTAACAGCACGGCTTACTTCGTGAGTGCCAGCGCGCCGATAGTCTTTTACCACAAGTCGCGGCTGGTGCCGGGCGTCGAGAAAGTGCCGGTTATGCTCAGCAGTATGCTGAAAAACATTGACCTCGGCGGCGTGGCTACCTCCTACGGCTCGCAGCTTGAGCGCACCGTGTACGCCGCGCCCGCCAACGCGCCGGCCCTGCGCACCGCGCCACTCATCTGCTACGAAAGCATCTATGGCGACTTCGTGAGCGAATACGAACCTAACGGCGCTACCCTGCTGGCCCTGAGCACCAACGATGCCTGGTGGGGCGACTCGCCCGGCTACCGGCAGCTGCTACGCTACGGCAGCCTGCGCTGCATTGAAACCCGCCGCGACCTGGCCCGCGCCGCCAACACGGGCTTCACAGGCTTTATCGACCAGGAGGGCAACATCTTCCAGCGCGAGCCCGCCTGGGTGCCCACGGCCAGCCGCGCCACCGTGCACCTCAATACGGAGGTGACGTTTTATGCCCGCTTTGGCGAGCTCATTGGGCGCGGGGCGCAGGTGCTGGCGGTGCTAGGTTTGCTAGGGATAATTTTGCTGCCGCTGGTGCGGAAGAACTAAAAATTTTAAAACCAAAGCCAAAATCGTCTGTCATTGCGAGGAGGCACGACGAAGCAATCGCATCAAAACGAGCTGCTTAGGTGCCGTTCAGGTGCGATTGCTTCGTCGTGCCTCCTCGCAATGACAGGTTTATTTAATCTCTTTCCATGACTCCCGACCTCCTCCAACTTTCGCACGCTGTAGCCGACCTCTGCCGCCAAGCCGGCGCGTTTATCCGCGAGCAAGTCAGCAATTTCGACCAGTCGAAAATCGTCACCAAAGGCCTCCACGACCTGGTTTCCTACGTCGATAAGGAATCGGAAAAAATGCTGGTCGAAGGCCTGCAAAAGCTGTTTCCCGAAGCCGGCTTCGTGACCGAAGAAGGCACCGTGGCCAACGACGATGCCAGCGTAGAATACCGCTGGATAATCGACCCGCTCGACGGCACCACCAACTTCATCCACGGCCTGCCGTGCTTCGCCGTGAGCGTGGCCCTGGCGCGGGGCGTGGTGCCAGTGCTGGGCGTGGTGTATGAGGTGAGCCGCGACGAATGCTTTCGCGGAGCTGAGGGCCAGGGCGCGTTTCTGAATGACAAGCCCATCCGCGTCAGCACCGCCGCCAGCACCGAAGACACGCTGATTGCCACTGGTTTGCCTTTCTACAAATTCACGCACATGGATGCCTACATGGCCATCCTGACCGAGTACGCGCAGCACTCGCGGGGCATCCGCCGCTGGGGCTCGGCCGCCACCGACCTGGCCTACGTGGCCTGCGGGCGCTTCGACAGCTATTTCGAGTTTAATATCAACGCCTACGATGTGGCGGCGGGCATCTTGCTGGTGCGCGAGGCGGGCGGCCGCGTTACGCAGTGGCTCAAGGATGGCGACCCCGTTTTCAGCCGCGAAACGCTGGCTACCAACGGCTTGGTGCACGACCAGATGCAGGCCGTGATGAAGCAGCACTGGCAAGAAGGTTTTCAGGCGTAGGCGCGGCGGTGTAGCTTGCGGGCATGAAATGGGTAGTACCGCTATTGTTGCTGCTGGGGCTGTGGTCGTGCCATAGTAGGGCGCAAGCCCCAGCTGTGGGCAAGGAGTGGGCGGCCACTATTGCCGACCGGCTTTATGAGCGCCAGATTCTTAGTAAAGCTGGCCGCGACGAGCTAAAGCGCCAGATAGGGGAGGGGCGGCTAAATGGAACCTATTCCCTGTCTGGTACCAGTCGCTATGGCCATCTAGATGAGGTGGTGCCGGCTACGGTGCTGCAATTCTGCGCCCAGGCTTTTCAAGCGTCCCAGCTCCAGCGTTCAGTGTCATTGACCGAGCGCCAGCAGCGAGAAATGCAAGAAATGCTGCGCAAGACGCCAGTCGACACGGCAGCATTAATGCGCCGGTTCGCCAATTCGGAAGCGCGTACCGAACAAGCCATTCGGGCCGAAGACCCGCCCGTGCGCTCGGATGCGGCCGCCGGCTGGACTATTTACCCACCACTTGGACTCAATACCGGGTCGCGGCAAGACCTTGTTGCCGCGACCCGTAGCGTTTTTGGCAAAACGCGCACCCGCACGGCCCGCGACCTTTACGAGTTGGGCCTGCTGAGTCAACCCGACTACACGCAGGTGCAGCAGGCGCTCACTTCCCAGCAACTTGCCACCGAAGCCAGCGTGTGCCAACTGGCCGCCCAACTGGCGATGGCCCGCTTTACCCGTCCGGCCCGCCGGGTTGCTTTCGACTCGCTGCTGCTGCGGCTGCGCCAGGCCAAGGTGCTCACGGCCAGCGGCCAGCAGCAAGCCCTGGCCGACCCACGGGTAAACAAAGAGCTGAGCTTAGATGCGTTGCTACCCTACTGCCAGCAGGTGCGCGTCCTCAAAGGGCTGCCCCGCGAGCCACAGCGGCTTTACCCGCAGCTGCTGGCCGAAGCAGCGGCGCTATTGCCAGCTTTTCGCTACACCGATGCGCAAGCCAAGCTAACCGAAACCCCGCTCGATAAGGGCACTAGCCAAGAGCTGGTGCTGAGCTTCCTGGCCAGTAGCCGGCGCTATACCAACCACTTGCGCTTGGGCTGGCAGCCATCTCGCGAAGTATTCCGGGCATCGGAGCAGCCCTATGTTGATGCCGAGGGTCTGGCGGGCATCAACCAGTGGCTGCGCGACCAGCACGCCGCCGAGCGATTATACCTGGCTTACCTGAACCTCAATGCCGAAGAAACCGACTTGCCGCAGTATGCCCTGGTAGTGCTGACACCAGCGCAACTACTTGCCTGGGGCGAGCCGGGCTCTTTTTCTGGTCCTGAGCAGGCGGCCGACCAATTCACATCCGAGCACATCGAAGAAGCGCTAGCCTTATACAAGCAACTAGGTTTGTTCGAGAGGCTGCCGTCTGCCGAGTTGGCCGAAGGCCGCCGCCAAGCCCTGAGTGGCGAGGCCAGCAGCCACCTCGACTTGCTGCGCAGCTTCCCGAGGCTGGTAGTAGAAATGGGTGGCGAAGACGCCGAATTGCCACAGGCGTATGCGACCGCGCTGGGCCAGGTAGCGGCGGCCACGCGGGGTGCCTTTCAGCCTGCCAACGTGCAGGATAATTTTCCTGGCCAGCAGGCTCGCAAGCAAAAGTCAACCTTCTCCTTTACGTGTGGCTCCCAGCAGTATCATGCCAATTTTGTGTCCGACCTGGGCTGGATGGATTGGGGCTTTGTCACGTTAGTAGAGTGGGCCGTGCGCGAAAACACTACCGGCCGGCTTTACTACTTGGGTGAGGGTGATGAAACGGGTTTGTACTGCTTTCTGACGCCCACCCAAGCCACTGCGCTCCGGCAGGCGCAGCCCGAATTATTTGAAGCCGATGCGAAAGAAGAAGCGTCTAAGCAAAAGAAGTAGCCTCCAACTCATCAAGCAAACTTTCCTGCTGAGTCCATAGTTTTAGCTCTATCATGGACATTCAACTGTTCCTTATTATCGCTCTTTTTGCCGCCGCCGCCTTTTACCTGGGCCGGCGCGTGTGGCTGATGTTCGCGGCTAAAGGCCAGGCCGGCTGCGCCAAAGGCTGCGGCGGGGCCTGCGGCGCGGCCCTTGATGTGGAGGCATTGCAGCGCACCATCGAGGCGCGCCAAGCCAGCCGGTGAAGCCTCGCTGAAAAAGGCAAAAACGACGACCGCCCCAGCTACGTATAGCCGGGGCGGCCTGCTTTTGGCCCCTCACCAAACCACCCCCAAAAACACCTACCGCCATGCAGGACAAAGAAGAAATGACGTCGATGACCACGGTCGAAAAGAAGCTCAAAAGCCAGGGCTATACCCACGACTTTAGCGTGCAGGAAGGCCGCCTGATGACGATGGACAACGATAGTGCCCGCACCTTCGACCCTGAGGAAACCACCATCGTGGACTATTTTCGCTTCGAGGGCGAAAGCAACCCCGATGATATGGCCATTCTCTACGCCATCGAAACGGCCGATGGTACCAAAGGCACCATCTCGTCGGCCTACGGCGTGTATGCCAACGAAGACGTAGATACGTTCATTCTCAAAGTAGAATCGCTGGGCAAAAACCTAGTAAAAGGCACTAAGTAATCCAGACCGCAGATTCAAACGGATTAAACGAATTTCGCAGATACGCCCGCCTGCGGCGGGCTGACTAAGCAGGTGTCTTTAACTGTGACTGAGGCCGCCCACTTGGGCGGCCTTTTTTGTAGTACCAGTTGCTTAGTCAGCCCGCCGCAGGCGGGCGTATCTGCGAAATTCGTTTAATCCGTTTGAATCTGCGGTCTGGATTGAATCTGCGGTTTGGTTAGCCCCACACTTTGGTGCCCTCGGTGCAGTTGCGGCACATCTCTATCTGGTCGCGGCCTTTCAGCAAGGCTTGGCGGAAGCCCTGGTATTTTTTGCCGTGCCAAAGGGCCCCGAAGCTTTCGTGCTGGTTGTCGCCGAGGCGGTATTCGGCGTCTTTGTCGAAGCAGCAGGGTACTACTTTGCCATCCCAGGTGACTACGCAGGAGTGCCACATTTTCCAGCAGCCGTTTACCAGCTTGTTTTTCAGGCTGTAGGAGCCGTTGCCGTTATTCTGGTAGCGCGAGTAGTAGTCAATGGTCGGGATGAGGGGCGAGCCCTGCTGATAATCATAAATCTGGGCGGTTTTAAACCACACATCATCCACGCCCATGGCTTCGGCCAGGGCTTTGGCATCTTCTATCTGGTGCTCGTTGGGCCGCACCACCAAGAACTGGAAGATGATGCGCGGGGTGCTGCTTTTTAGCTCTTTGCGCCACTTTACCACGTTGCGGGTGCCGGCCAGCACTTTCTCCAGCTTGCCGCCCACGCGGTACTGCTGGTACACTTCCTGGGTGGTGCCGTCGAGCGAGATGATGAGGCGGTCCAGCCCGCTTTCTACCGTGCGGCGGGCGTTGTCGTCGGTGAGAAAGTGGGCATTGGTGCTGGTGGCGGTGTAGAGGCCTTTCTTGCTGGCATATGCCACCAAATCCAAAAACTCGGGGTGCAGATACGGCTCGCCCTGGAAATAAAAAATCAGGTACCACAGCCGGCTGGCCACCTCGTCCATCGTTTTCTTAAACAGCTCGGCTGGCAGCATGCCCGTGGGCCGCGTGAAAGAGCGCAGGCCGCTGGGGCACTCGGGGCAGCGCAGGTTGCAGCTGGTGGTGGGCTCAAACGACATGGCCACCGGCAGGCCCCAGGCGCGGGCGCGCCCCGTGAGGCGGCTCACGATGTAAGACCCTACCACTTGCAGGCCATTGGCCACGCGGCGGGGCGTGGCTTTGCTCATAAAGGAGCGGGCGTCGCGAAGGGAAGAGGAGCGCATAACGGGCGTAAAGGTCGGTAAGCTGCGGCGAGTGGCGAATGTTTTGCCCGGCCGGCCGGAGCACCCCAAAAAAAGCCTCGGCGGCGTGACCAGCCAAGTAGCTAGTCGCGCCGCCGAGGCAAATTTCCAAAGACAAAATTTTGCTGCCTACTTGCCGGCCGAAAGCTGCGTAATGGCCGAGCTGTACGTGCTGGCTTTGCCAAACGACTGGTTTATTTCATCCACGGCGGCCCGGCTGCTCAGGCGCTTAGGCTTGGGGTTGAGGATGGTACCGTCTTCACCGATGAGCATATACGTGGGCACTTCCTGCAAGGCGTAGGCGTGGGCCGTGGCCGACTTGTAGCCTTCGGCCAGCCGCATGTGCACGCCCGGTAGCTTCTTCACCTTCACGAGCTGGCTCCAAGGCAGCTCGGCCTCGTCGAGGGCCACGTTTACGAACACAATGTTCTTGCCTTCGAAGCGCTTGGCCAGGTCTTGCTCATAAGGCAAGTCGCGCAGACACAGGCCGTTAGTTGTTTTCCAGAAGTTGAGGTACACCAGCTTGCCCTGGAAGCTGCTCAGGCTAACCGTGTCGCCGGTGGCCGTGACGAGGCGGAAATCCGGGGCTGGCGCGCCGATGGCCAAGGCCCGGCGGCTGTTAAAGTCGCTTTCGAGCGTAGGCAAAAAGCGGTGCTTGGTATCGAGGTTGCGGTAGTCGGCCAGCATGGCCTCCGACTGCCGGATGTGCCCAAACCGAAACGACTCCTGCAAAATGCGGCCCAGCGTAATCAGGCGCGGCACCCCGCTAAAGCGCTTGCTGGCCAACGCGTAGCAGAAAGGATAAAAATCAGGGTCGGAGCGCAGGTGCTTTTGCGTGGCCGCCGTGTGGTGAATAAAGTTGAGCAAAAATTCCTGGTACTGCTCGTTCTGGCTAGCCGTGGGGTCGGTGTACAGCATAGGGTCACGCAGAAAGTCGTAGTAGGTCGGCGTCATAGCCAGCCGGCTTTCGGTGTTCACTACTTGCTCGCGCAGGTCCTGGAAGGTAATGCGGTCGTTGAGGTTGGAATAAGTAACCTCTGCCTTGGCATAGTTATAAAAATCAATGGTAAAGGACTGCTTGGCAGCGCGGTCTTCCAAGAAGTTTCTCTCGTGTTTGAGGCGGTATTCGATAAAGGAAATAAAGGGGGCCTCATACAGCTGAATGTTATCAGGCAGCACCTGAAAGCCGTCGTTCGACACGAACTGCGCATCAAATTCCGACAAGTAATTGTTGGCATTGGCCATCTGCTGGCGGTGGCGCTGCTCGTCGGTCAGGTTGCCGCCATTGCGCAGCTTTGTGCCAAAGCCCGTAGGCACATCGTTGGCCTTAAACCGGGCCGTACCCGATAAATCATTGCCTTTAAAGCGCACGTCGATGTCCGTACCAGGGTCCAAGTACAGGTCGGCTACGTCGTCGCCATATACTAAATCGGCTCTGGTTGAAGTAGTTACCGGTATGCTGAGGCGAAATTCACCTTTCTCATCAAGTCGCGCGTAAGTGATGCGCTCTTTGGGGTCGAAGGGGTTGTCGCGAATCGTTACCGCCACAGTATCTTGCTGCGGACTGCTCACGCGACCAGTAAGAATAGCTACGCCGCCCGGCTGGGGGGCCTGGGCCGCTGCCAGGGCCCCACCCGTCAGTAGTAGCCCGGTGGCCCAGGTAAGGATAGAAGTAATTTTAAAATTCATAGCGAACTAAATAGGTCATGGCTGCACCCGCCAAGCCACCTAAAAAATAATGTAGTTAGCAAATCGTTTCCGCGGGAAAATTCTATTTCCGGTTCGAAGATAGCGGACAACGGGCACTAAACTGCAATCGCTACAAATAATCCTAGACTAGCCCGCCACTTTTTTTGGCGAGCTAGCTTCAGTTTCTACCCAAACAATCCCTGCAAAACTTCATCTAAACGGCCTACGGGCTGCACGCGCATACTGGTGCGGCCCTGCTCCGAGAGGTTCTTTCCATTGAATTGTGACACATACATCTCCTTAAAACCCAATTTTTCGGCTTCTGAGAGGCGTTGGTCGAGGCGCGGCACGGCGCGCATCTCCCCGCTGAGGCCCACCTCGGCGGCGAAGCAGATATCGCCCGGAATCGGCAAATCATTTAGCGAAGAAACTACGGCCGCGCACACCGCCGCATCGAGCGCCGGGTCGTCGAGGCGCAGGCCGCCCGCGATGTTGAGGAACACGTCGTGCTGGCCTAGGCGCAGGCCGGCGCGCTTCTCCAGCACGGCCAGCAGCATTTGCAGGCGTTTGGCGTCGAAGCCGGTGCTGCTGCGCTGCGGCGTGCCATAGGTGGCGGGCGTCACGAGGGCCTGCACCTCCACCAGCAGCGGGCGGTTGCCCTCCAGCGTGGCCCCGATGGCCATGCCGCTCAGGCTTTCGCTCCGTTGCGAGAGCAAAATTTCGGAAGGGTTGGATACCTGGCGCAGCCCAGTGCCCTGCATCTCATAAATGCCCAATTCGGAGGTCGAGCCAAAACGGTTTTTGATGGTGCGCAGGATGCGGTAGCTCAGGTGACGGTCGCCCTCAAATTGCAGCACCGTGTCCACCATGTGCTCCAGTATTTTCGGCCCCGCGATGCTGCCATCTTTGGTGATGTGACCGATAAGCAGCACCGGCGTACCGGTTTCCTTCGCGAACTTCAGGAACTCGGCGGTACACTCGCGCACCTGGCTCACCGAGCCCGCGCCGCTTTCCACCAGTGTCGAGTGCATGGTCTGGATGGAGTCGATGACGAGCAGGTTGGGCTCGACCTGGTCAATCTGCCGAAAAATATTCTGGGTGTTCGTCTCCGTCAGAATATAGCAGCCGGGGTGCTGGCCGTCGGCCAGTCGCTCGGCGCGCATTTTTATCTGGGCTTCGCTTTCCTCGCCACTAACATATAGAATGCGCAGCTGCTTCATCATCAGCGTAATCTGAAGCATCAGCGTGCTTTTGCCGATGCCTGGCTCACCGCCGATGAGCACAATGGAGCCCGGCACAAGGCCGCCGCCGAGCACGCGGTTTAGCTCGCCATCAGGGGTTACTATGCGGGGCTCCTCCTCGTGCCGGATATCGGCGAGGGGGCGCGATTTGGCGGCTTTTTGAGTGTTGCCGCCGGGCACGGTGCTGGCGGGCTTCCACTGCCCCGTGGTGGTGGCAACAGTTTCCTTCTGGATTACTTCTTCGACGTAGGTGTTCCACTCGCCGCACGAGGGGCAGCGCCCTATCCACTTGGCCGACTGCGCGCCGCAGCTCTGGCAGAAATAAACGGTTCTTGCTTTGGCCATTTTGCTAAAATATTTCGCAAGAATAAGGCGAAAATTAGCAAAAAAGTTGCCTTACTTGTCATTGCGAGGAGGAACGACGAAGCAACCTTTCCTTCACGTTGAGCAGACGCTTATATGCGTTCGCTTACGTAAAAGGAAAGGTTGCTTCGTCGTTCCTCCTCGCAATGACAGACTAGTAATTAACCTTTCTTCCCGTAGGAAATCCGGTAAATCACCCCGTTGTCGTCGTCGCCCATCAGCAGCGAGCCGTCGGGGGCCTGCACCAGGCCGCAGGGGCGGCCAAACTCTGATTTGTCGTTCTCAACCAGAAAGCCGGTGATGAAATCCTCGAACTTTTCGGGCTGGCCCTGGGCGTTGAAATGCACGCGCACCAGCTTGTAGCCGCTGGGCTGGGTGCGGTTCCAGGAGCCGTGCATGGTCACGAAGGCATCGTTCTGGTACTCTTTCGGAAACTGGTTGCCTTTGTTGAATACCAGGCCCAGCGGAGCCGAGTGGGCCTTATATACTAGAAGCGGGCGCACGTTTTTAGCGTCGAAGGCCTCATAGCTTTCGCCGCTTTTGGGCTTGTTGGCGGGGTAGTGCTTGCCATCGGCAATGATGGAGGGCCAGCCGTAGCTTGCGCCCATTTTTATTTGATTCAGCTCTTCCATCTGGTCTTCGTCGCCGAGCCAGTCGATGCCGTGGTCCATACCAAACAACTCCTTTGTGACGGGGTGCCAGTCGAAGCCGATGGTATTGCGCAGGCCGTGAGCCACCACTTGGCGGCCCGAGCCGTCGGTATTGAGCTGGATGATGGTGGCATTCTCGGGGTTATCTTCGTCGCAGGCGTTGCAGGTGCTGCCCACCGAGAGATAGAGCTTGCCATCGGGGCCAAAGTGCAGCACGCGGTTGGCGTGCTGGCCGGCGTCGGGCAGGTCGTGGTACAGTTCTTTTAGCTCGCTCAGGCTGCCGTCGGCTTGCACGTCGGCCACGTACACTTCACGAATGGCGCTGATGTAGAGCTTATTGCCGTGCAGCGCTACGCCGTGCAGGTGGGGCTTTTGGGCTGCCTGGCGCATTACTTCAGCTTTGCCGTCGTGGTTGGCATCGCGCAGCAGTGTGATGGTGCCTTTCACGCGGTTGCTCACGTAGATGTCGCCGTTGGGCATCACGGCCAGCATGCGGGGCATGTCGAGGCCTTCGGCAAACTTGCTGATGGTGAAGCCGACCGGCACTTTGAGGGCGGCCACGCGGGCATCGGTGGCGGGCAGCTTGTTGGGCAAGTAGATGTTGCCCGTCATGTGGAAGGGCATGGCGGGCGGCGGCACGTTTTGGGCGGCGGCGGTGCCGGCCGCGAGGAGCGCGAAAGCCGAAATGAGCTGGGGTAAGAATTTCATAGACAGATGAACGGAGTTAGTTGGGCCGTTCAACTGCCATTCGCCGCCGCAGGTTGCGCGTTGCTGCCAGCAGGTTGCTTTACTAGCTAACAACTAGCTAGTAGGCTGCCTTGGCTAGCCCTAAAAGACGACTGCCCTTCCTGCTTTTCCGGTAGCAATTGCCATTGGAAAAAACAGGAAGGGCAGTCGTCAATTCACTCAGAAATCTTAGGCGCAATACTGCGCTATTCCTTTACTAAACGCTGCGTAAACGTCTTACCGAGGCCCCGCACCGTGAGCAGGTACACGCCGGCCGGCTGATTGAGTGCAAGCTGGTGGACTTGCCCACCGGGCAAGGTCAACGCTCGCAGCTGCCGGCCTGTGAGGTCGCACAACGTCACCGTGTAGTCGCCCGGCGGCACGGTGGCCAGGTCGAGGGTGACGGCATCGGTAGTGGCGGGCGAGGGGTAGAGCGAGGGCATAGTAGCCGGGGCGGCCAGGGCCACGGGGCGCACCGGCGAGTAGGTGCCCGTGCCGTCGGTATCTACTTGGCGCAGGCGGTAGTAGCAGGTGCCGCCGGCGGGCAGCGGCTGCGCATCGAGAAAGGAGTAGGCGTGGCTGGCGGCCGTGCTGCCGTGCCCAGCCACTTGGCCGATACCAATGAATTGCTGGCCATCGACCGAGCGCTCTACCGCAAAATACGCGTTGTTGATTTCCGAAGCGGTGGCCCAGCTAAGCTCGGCATCGGTTCCGCGGGCCACGGCCGCAAAGCTGGTAAGCACCACGGGCAGCGGGGTCACGGCGAAGGTGCTAATCTGGTTGATGCCGCACTCTGAGGTGCCAAAATCGGGCAGGTACGCGGTGGCCGTAATATTATCGCCTACATCAATAGTGTGCGCGGGGTTGGTGATGAGGCCGTCAAAATTGCCAAAGGCATCGGCCGTGACGGAGCCGATGTAGTACTGAGCTTCGCCGTGCGCCACGGCCTGGAGGTCGTCTACAGAAGTGGGGCCATTTTGGTTTGTATCGGCGTTGTTGGCGCTGAATATCTCAATCGTAGCTCCCGCAAACTTGCCGATGCTCAGCAGGGTGCCCACGTAGCCTTTCACGCGCAGCGTATTGGTGCCAGCTTGTTTGGTGATGCTGGTAATGATGGGGTAGTCAATACCCCCGTCGCCCTGCCGGTAGTAGGTGGCATTCAGGAGCGTGCCTAAAATATCAAGCAAGCCATCGTTGGCCGTTACGCCGTCGCCCTGGCCGTAGTTGCCATCGCCCCCCACGTAGCCAGTGCGGCCGGTAAAGTCGATGGACAGCAGGCCCTGGCCGCCGGTCGTGCCGTTGCCATTCTCATAGATGGAGTTTTGGCTGATGCGCACCTTTTTCTGCCCATAGTTGACCACCACGCCCGACGACTGGTTGTTGGCAATAACATTGAGCGTGATGAGGTCAGTGTTTGTGCTGGTTACCGAGTTGTTGCGCGCCAGGTAGTGAATGCCCGAGCCTTCGAGGCGGGTCGTGTAGCCGCTGGTACCATTAGCCGTAATGGTGTTGTTGCGAACGATATTATTGCTCACGCTGCCGATTTCAAATTGAATACCGCTGCTATTACCCAGCGTAATCAAGTTGCCCTCGATGAGCAGCGGCCCCGCCGCCCCGTTATCGCCGACCGTGATGTTGTCGCCCCCAGCTACCAATTGGCCATTCTGCAAAAACTCGTTGTTGAGAATAGAAACCCCGGTTGTGCCCGAGCCCGCCGAGTAGTTCATGCCCGAGTTGCCAGCGTAGCCAATCAAATTGTTGCGTAGCGTCCCGGTCAGCGACGACAGCACCAAAACGGTGTTGCCCGTGCTCGTTGCGCCAGGGTTGTCCACCGTAATAGCGCTGGTGCCTAGTACGTTGCTTTCCAGCAGCACCCCGCGCCCGCCAACTTGCACACTGTTATAAGAGCCGTGCACCGCTAAGCCGCGTATCACCGACGAGTCGCCGCTGAGGACAAGCATTACCACTGCGGAGCCAGTGTTTCTGGGCATCGAAAGCTCCACTTCGGGGCCGTTTATTTTGTCGAGTATCAGGCTGCTGGTCCCCACCATGCCGCCCGTGCCGAGCAGGGCGGTGTTGGTGTTGCCCACGTTCGTGGTTTGGGTGGTGCCATCGAGCACCGTGGCCGCATCCGTGGCGGTGGGCAGCACCGCCGACAGGCTCAGCACCGCCACGGCGCTATTGGTGCCACCCGTTAGCTGCGTGGTAAGGCCAGCCCGTAGCCCTGGGTGCACCAGCCCGTCTGGTATCATAAAGATTGACGTTTCGCGGCGCGGTGCCCGGCCTACCTGCCGCAGGGCGGCGTTGTTGGTCAAGGCGTTGGCATTTAAGATGAATTGCCGCAGCGAGCCCTGGCCACTGTCATTATCATTGGTAATGACATCGAAGTTGAAGCCAAAGTCCACGCCCGTGACGGTACCGGTGCCCACTGCTACGGTTGCTTTGCTTTGGGCGACAAAGGCGCTCAGGAGCGCTTTGATGGTAGCAGTATTGGCTCCCGCATCGGCTTGGTCGGGTGCTTCGCCGCCCACCCGGTTTACGTTCCCAGCTACATAGGTTTGCACGGGTAGCAGGCCGGCGATAGAGCCCGTGCGTGTCGAGCGTACTGTATTGTTTACCACACGCACTATGTAGCTCGTGTTTTTAGTTACCACGCCAGTACCACTGAAGGTGTAAACACCCGCGGTATTGGTAGTAGCCTTTGTTATATAGGTCTGATTGGAAGCATTGTACAGCTCCACGGTAACGCCTGATACGGCGGCAGCCGAGCCCGGTAGCACTGTATTGGCCGTCGTCATGCTGCGGCCCGCGCCGCCACCGTAATTGATATCTTCAAAGACAGTTCCTGCAATGCTTTGGGCATGTGACGCTAGAGAACCTGATAGCAATAACGAGGAAAAAAATAGTATTTTTTTCATTATAATAAGATAAGGAGTATCGAAGACTTGCCTTCTTAAATAGTTGGGTAATTAGCCTCATCGACTAATTACCCAGCTGTTCAATACCAGGCAAATATACTGCTTGTCTTATTTAATTGCTATTTATGACGCATATTTTAGATGTTATGTTATATTTTGACTTTTGTCACTTTTTTAAATTACCAATCTCATTTTTTTAATAAGGAAATTTTGCCCTGTTTATCTACGTGAAAGAAGCCACTATTTATGAAAATATAATTTGCATTAATCGTAGTGGCAGCAAGCAAAGGCTACCCTGCTACCACGGTGCGGCGAATGCCCAGCTTTTTCATTCTTGCTTCCAGCGTTTTGGGGTTGATGTCGAGGAGCACGGCCGCGCCCTGGGCGCCACTCACGCGCCCCCCCGTGTGCTGCAAGGCCACCAGAATGTGGTCGCGCTCCTGCTCGCGGAGCGTTTTTATCGGCCCATCGGGGGCGGGCAGCGGTGGGGCTACGGCAGCCAGCTCGGCCAGTACCGGGGCGGGCGGCAGTGCCCGTAGCAGCTGCGCCGCCGCAAAGCCCCCAAACTCCAGCCACGCGCCTTGGCTCACGATGATGGCCTGCTCGAGCACGTGCTCGAGCTGCCGGATATTGCCAGGCCAGGCGTAGGCTTGCAGCGCCGCCATATCGGCCGGGCGAATGGCGCGCACTGGCCGCGCCAGCCGCTTGCTGAGAGTAGTGAGGTAGTGCTGCACCAGCGGCTCAATGTCCTGCACCCGCTCGCGCAGCGGGGCCAGCTGAATCGGGAACACGTTGAGCCGGTAGTAGAGGTCAGCGCGGAAGCGGCCGGCGCGCACTTCCTCTTCAAGCACGCGGTTGGTGGCGGCTATCACACGGGCATCGGTGTGCAGCACGCGGTTGCCGCCCAGGCGCTCAAACTCCTTTTCTTGCAGCACGCGCAGCAGCTTGGCTTGCAGGTCGAGGGGCAGTTCGCCCACTTCATCCAGAAAAATAGTGCCCCCGTCGGCCAGCTCAAACTTGCCAATGCGCCGCTCTACCGCGCCGGTAAAAGCACCTTTTTCATGCCCAAACAACTCGCTTTCAATAAGCTGGGCGGGCAGGGCCGCGCAGTTGATTTTGACCAGCGCCCGGCCCTGGCGGGGCGAGGCGTGGTGCAACGCCCGCGCTACCACCTCCTTACCGGTACCGGTTTCGCCGGTGATGAGCACCGTGGCATCGGTGCTGGCCACCTGCCCAATGCGCTGGCGCACCAGCTGTAAGGCCGGGCTGATGCCAATGAGGCCGTCGGCGGGCCGGTCGGTGTTGATTTCATCTATCAGGTAGGTGCGCTCCTGCTCTACCTGGGCCTTCAGCTCTTCTATCTGCTCGAAGGCGAAGAGGTTTTCGAGCGCCAGCGTAATCTGCGGCACCAGGTTTTGCACGGTGGCCAGGTCGTTGGAGTCGAAGCCCAGCGGGTCGGGCGAGGCCAGCGTGAGCACGGCCGCCCCATCGGGCCGCTGCCAGATAGGCACGATGAGCATGGCGCGCACTTTGTGCTCGTCATAGGCGTAGCGCATGGCCGGGTAGCGCACCGCCAGCTGCCGAAAGGCGTCGCCACTGTACAGGCCAGGCACTTGCAGCAGGTCGCTCATTTGGTTGTAGAGGCTGGTCATGTCCGTGCTGGCATTGGCGTGCCGGTCGGGGTCGAGGGCCAGCAGCGGGCCGTGCACGTTTTCGTCGGGGCGGGCAAATTCGGCGAAGCCGCCAAACGTGCTGCGCTCGCCGGCCCGCTGCACCCGAATGCCAAAATAATCGAACCGCACCACTTGCCCCAGCTCCTCGGCAATGGCCTGAAACAGCGGCTCGCGCTGCTTGATGCTGAGCAGGGCATTGGTGACGTTGAGCTGGAGAGTGCGCTGCTGCTCGCGGCGGGCCACTTCCTCAAAATCAAGCGAGTTGCGCACGGCAACGGCTACCAGCGAGGTTATTTTTTCGAGCAGTTGCTCGTCGGCGGCCGAGTAGACGGGGGGCCGCACCGTGGCCAGAATAAGGTAGCCCGTGAGGCGGCCGCTAAGCCACATGGGCACCATCGTCATATACTGAATGCCCTGGCGCAGCAAGCGCTGGTATGGCTCAAAATCAGCGTATTGCCGCACGTACTCGCGCAGCTCAATGTGCTGAATGCGTGGGTCTTCGAGCAAAAGCTCAACCGGCGAGCCGGCAATGGGCGTGAACACGGCCAGATTGGCTGGGGCCGGGTCGGGCGGAGTGATAGTGGTATAATCCTTAAAGAATAAGCGCTTGTTGAGCAGTTCCTCATCGAAGATGCTAATGCCCATCATGTCGAACGGGAAAATCAGCCGCAGCTTGCGGGCAATAATTTGAAAGAGCTGCTCTTTGTCGCGGATGGTCGCGATGGCTTCGTTGAGGTGCAGCAGCAGAATGTCGTCGGTGTTGGTAGGAGACATGCGTAAGGAGAATAGCTATAAATTCCTGTTATTTAAGGAAACCCTGTTCTAAGGTGAATGTTTTTAGAAAGCTGGAAATTAGCATTTATACTAATATTATTTTGATAATCAATATTTTATGAAAATAAAACTCCTCGATAACCAATTGGCACAACTTTCGGTAAGCTGAGAGCACACTACTATGCCACTTGGCTTATGTTTTCACGATATAAATTGGCCGGTTTCGCGGGGCTGTCGCTAGCTGGCGCATTCCTGACCCAACCGGCGCTGGCTCAAAACCAGCCGAGTGTTCCGGCCTCCAACCAAGCTATTGGGCTGGTTAGCGACTCGCTGAACCTTGGAAGCGCCGTGCAGGCCGTGCTCGATGCCAACCCCGGCGTTACCAACCTTACCGAGCTAGCTAATGCGGCCAACAGCCGCCTTTCGCAAACGCAGGCGGGCTTTCTGCCGCAGATAACGGGCTCCGCTACGTATACCCGCATCGACCCGGTATCGCAGATTTCACTGACGCCGGGCGGCGACGTACTCTCGTTTGCGCCCAATAATAACTTCGATGCGCACTTGACGGCGCAGTACGAGCTGTATGACTTCGGCAAGCGCTCGGCCAATACCAATTTGTCGCGCTCGCAGACGCAGACGGCGCAAGACAACATTGTGGTGGCCCGCCGCGACCTGGCGTTCAGTGCCGCGCAGACGTACTTCAACATCCTGTTTATGCGGGAGAGCATTCGGGTGCAAGACCAGCAAATAGCCTCGCTGGTGGCCCACCGCGACGAAATGCAGAAGCGCGTGGATGCCGGTGTGAGCACCAAGTTTGACGTGACGACCACCGACGTACGCATCACGCAGGCCCAAAACCAGAAGCTCGACCTGCAAAACCAGCTCCTCAACCAGCAGGTGCAGCTGGCTCGCTTGCTGCACAAGCCCCAGCAAGCCGACATTCCGGTGAAAGGCCGCCTCAGCTACGACCCGCAGCCCGTGAACCTGGAAGCTGAGCTAGCCAAAGCCGCTGAAAACCGCCCCGAGGCCAAGCTGGCCAAGGATGCCGAAACTACTGCCGAGCTGCAAGCCAAGCTCATCGACCGCAGCAACCTGCCCGTACTGGGCGTGGGCGTGCAGGCCGGCGGCAAAAACGGCTACCTTATCCCCGGTGTGGACCCCTCGGAAGCCCTCAAGCGCATTCGGTTCAACACGGTGGGCGTGGCCCAATTGAGCTTGCCCATCTACGACGGTAACCTCAACAAGAAGAAGAAAGTAGAGGCCGCCGCCAGCTACCGCGCCACCCAGGCCCGCACCCAGGACACGCAGGACCAGATTCGGGCCGATGTGCGCCAGGCGGCTAACAACATGCAGTTCAGCCAGGCGCGCTACGACAATGCCTTGCAGCAGGTAGCCCAGGCCACCGACGCCCTCACCCGTGCCCAGGGCCGCTACCGCTATGGCGTGGGCGAAAACCTCGACGTGCTGGATGCCGAAACCCAGCTAGCCCAGGCCCGCTTGGCCCGCGCCCAGGCCATGTACAACTACACGCTGGGCCAGTACCAGCTGCGCCGCGCCACCGGCGAGCAGATTTGGCAATAGTTTATAGGGTAGGAGGGTAAGTGGGTATAAGGGTATGAGTTAGGTTGTTTCGCTGAGAAAACTACCTGCACACTGACCTCTTACCCTCCTAACCTCCTACCCCCACACCCTTACCAAAATGACCCTCACCACCATTCTCTGCCCGCTCGATTTTTCGGCTGCCTCGGCGGCGCTGGTGGCGTATGCTGCCGCGCTGGCCGTGGGCACCGGGGCCGAGTTGCGCCTGCTCTACGTGCAGGAGCCCGCCACGCTGCTGGCCACTGGGGTAGAGGCCGAGCTAAGCGCTCACCGGGCCGCCGCCCAGGCCGCCGGCGCCAGCCGCGTGAGCACCTACACCCTGCACGGCGAAGCCGCCCCCCAGATAGTGGCCGAAGCCCGCCGCCAGCACGCCGACCTCATCGTGATAGGCGCGCACGGCCAAACCGGCCTCAGCCGCTTTTTGATGGGCAATACCGCCGAAGTGGTGGTGCGCACCGCCCACTGCCCCACCATGCTCGTAAGAGAATAGCTTTTTTAAATTAATTGTTGATTACTGCCAGGCAAGTTTCCGCGGCACTCATTTTTTCGCAAGTACCAACCAGCAATACCCCTGTAAGAAATGGCTACTGAATCCACTCTCCAAGACGCTCCTCCGACTGCCGTTGCCGAGCCGCTCGAACCCGAAAAGAAGCGTAATCCGCTGGTGCTTATTATCGTGGCACTAGTATTTCTGGCCGGCGCCTACTATGGCTGGACGCGCTACCAGTTTTTTGCAGCCCACGAAAGCACCGATGATGCGGCCGTCGAAGGCGACGTGTACCCCATTATCCCCCGCGTGGCGGGCCCGGTAACCAAGGTCTACATCGATGATAACCAGATGGTGAAGAAGGGCGATACCCTCGTAACCATCGACCCGGCCGACTACATCCAGCGCGTGAATGCGGCCCAGGCCGCCCTCCTTGCTGCCCAGGCCCAGGTAACGGCTGCTCGTGCCGGGGTGGGCTCGGCCCAGGCTGGGGTGGGCACTGCCCAGGCCAACGTGCGCACCGCCCAAACCACCATCGGCGTGAGCGCGGCCACCCGCACCCGCTTGCAGCAAGACCTGGCCCGCAGCACCAAGCTGCGTAACCAGGACATTATTCCGCAGAGCGACTACGACGCCGTAGCCGCCAACTTGAAAATGACCACCGCCCAGCAAAGCACCGCTCAGGACCAAGTGAGCGTAGCCCGCAACCAGGTGACGGCCGCGCAGCAGCAGGTAGCCCAGGCCCAGCAGCAAGTAGCTGTGGCCCAGGCCGTAGTAAAGCAGCGCCAGACCGACCTCGACAATGCCAAGCTCCAGCTTAGCTACACCACCATCGTGGCCCCGGCCGCCGGCTACGTAGGCAAGAAAAGCGTGCAGCCCGGCCAGGTAGTAGGGCCCGGCCAACAGCTAGTAGGCCTAGTAAGCAGCGGTAAAACCTGGGTGATTGCCAACTTCAAGGAAACCCAGCTCGAAAACATGAAAGTGGGCCAGCCAGTGAAACTGGAAGTGGACGCTTACCCCAGCGAAGACTTCGAAGGCCACGTCGAGTCGCTGTCGTCGGCCACGGGTGCCCGTTTTGCCCTGCTGCCCCCCGACAACTCGACCGGTAACTTCGTGAAAGTGACCCAGCGCGTACCGGTTAAAATCGTGCTTAACAAAGAAGACCCCCAGCACCCCCTGCGCGCCGGCATGAGCGTGAACGCGATAGTAGCGGTGAAATAGCTTTCTAGGGTAGGAAGGTATGGGGGTAGGAGGGTAGGAGTTGGTACTTTTAAATCAATTCCTACTTTTCCTGCCTCCCTTACTACTTTGAGTGAGTTATATTCTTTTGCCTGTCGCGGGCCGTCTTTTCCGCTTTGCCGATGATGGATAAGATGGCTTTGGCCTCGGCTAGTATAGCATCAATCTTGCCTTCGGGTAGGTGGCCCCCCTCGCCGAGCAGCTCAAGCCACAGCACCGATTCGTCGGCCTCTTCCAGCGCAATGTGCAGCTTAGCGATAAATTCCCGCTCGGAGCGTGCCCGGCAAGCGGCTCGGTAGTTAGCGGCCACCGACGAGCCCGACCGGGCTAGCTGCATGCCAGCTACGCGGCACGACGGCGCATTGGGCAGGCGGTCTACCAGCTTCAATACACGCAAGGCAAATGCTTTTGTGCGCTGCCGAAATTCTTCGGCAAAATCAAAATTTGATAAATTATTCGGCATAGCAGAGTAGAAGCTTCTCCCAAAGAAAGCACCTCTTACCCTCCTACCCCCATACCCTTCTACCCTATACAGAATGGAAACCGGATTTAGAAAGTGGATTATCGTTATTACGGTGGTCTTCTGCTGTTTGCTGGAGCTGATTGACACCAGTATCGTAAACGTGGCCCTGACCCAGATGATGGGCAACCTCTCGGCCACGCAGCAGGAAGTGAGCTGGGTAATCGCCTCGTATGCCATTGCCAACGTGATTGTAATTCCGATGACCGGCTTTTTGGCCGAGCAGTTCGGCCGCCGCAACTACTACCTGGCCTCGGTTATCCTGTTTACCCTGGCCTCTATGGCCTGCGGCCAAAGCCATAGCCTATGGGAGCTGGTGGCATTCCGCTTCATCCAGGGTGTGGGTGGCGGTGCGCTCATGGCCACCTCGCAGGCCATTCTTATTGACACCTTTCCGCCTAAGCAACTGCCGCTGGGCCAGGCCCTGTTTGGCATGGGCGTCATTATCGGCCCCACCATCGGCCCCACGCTGGGCGGCTACATCGTAGACAGCAGCCTCGGCTGGCCCTGGATTTTCTACGTCAACGTGCCGGTGGGCATCCTGGCCAGCATCTTTACGGTGCTGTTTATCCGCGACCCCGAGCGCATTAAAAATGCCATTCCCCGGCCGCTGCGCGAAATCGACTGGGCCGGTATTGGCCTGCTGATACTGGGCGTAGGCTCGCTCCAATTTGTGCTGGAGCAAGGTGAAACCAACGACTGGTTCGATGATGGTAACATTCGCCTGTTCACGGCCTTAGCGGTCATCGGCATCGTCGGCTTCCTGTGGCGCGAGCTCACGGCCAAAGCGCCCATCGTGGATTTGCGCGTACTCGGCAAGAGCCGCAACCTGGCCGTGGGTGCGTTCCTGTCCTTTGTGCTGGGTTTCGGGCTGTTCGCCTCGGTGTTCGTGTTCCCGATTTTCACCCAGCGCATCCTGGGCTTCTCGGCCGCCCAAACTGGCCTCATATTGCTGCCCGGTGCCTTAGCTTCCGGCTTCATGATGCCCGTGGTGGGCCGCATGCTCATGGCCGGTGTGCCGCAGAAAGCCATGCTGCCGGTGGGCTTCGCCATCTTCTTCGGCTTCACGTTCTGGATGGCCAGCCGCATCTCGCCCTCCGCTGGCGAGCAGGATTTCTTCTGGCCGCTCATCACCCGTGGGGTAGGGCTGGGGCTGATTTTTATGCCTATCACGACCATGAGCCTCGCCGGCTTGCAAGGGCGCGATGCGGGCCAGGCCGCCGGCCTCACCGGCATGATTCGCCAGCTCGGCGGCTCGTTTGGGGTGGCCATCGTGGGCACCTACCTCGAGCGTAGCATCCAAAACAACCGCGTGGCCCTGCTGCCCAATATCTCGCTCTACAACCCCGAAACCGTGCAGCGCCTCCAGGGCTTTACCCAAAGCTTCATGGCCAAAGGCTACACCATGGCCCAAGCGCAGCAGCAAGCCTACGCCGCCATCGAGGGCATGCTCATGAAAAACGTGTCGCTCGTAACCTACGACCAGATTTTCCGGGCGCTGGGATACTTCTTCCTGGCCTGCGTGCCGCTCATCATGCTAGTGAAGCGCAACAAGCCCGGCGAGAAAATCGACATGAATGCGGCGCACTAGCGCAATATAACTTTTTCAATAAAAAGTATTCAATAGCCCCTGGGCGCACTAGCGTGCCCAGGGGCTATTTTTATGAGTGGCTGAACAGTGAATAAACTATTAATAGGGGTTTAAACCCGTTTTTTGGCCACTTCGGCGAGTATTTGAAATAATTTGACGCGTAGGAGAAGATTAATCCCCTTTTCTGTCTTTAATTTGTACTTCCTTTAGGTAATACCTTTTTAATTGACAACTAGACAATCGCTTACTACTGACACCAACCAGCGTTAAAAATTAAGCTGCCTGGCCAATTATTCTACGAGCCACTTATTCGTAGCCGGGCCTGGGCAGCAAGCAGTAAACTATCTTATCGAGCAAGCTACTAGTATTATTCCTTAGTTATATGGCGTTCATTGCCGGCATAAACCGTTACCTTACTGACGAGCTGCTAGCGCAGTTGGCCGAGGCATCGGCGCTGCCAGTGGCGGGGGCTCGGTCTATTGCTGCCAGCGCAGTGCCGATGATAGTGCAGGCCCTGGCCGTGCCCGTTGAGGCCGATGAGCAAAATGCCCGCTGGGATATGTGCCGCCAGCTTTACTTAAGCCAGCTGCTAACCCAGCCCGAAGAGCTACTGCGGACCGACCTGGGCTGGCCTAGGCGCCGCCGCCACCTAACCCAGCGGCTGCTAGGCACCAGCCAGGTAGCCGCTCTTACCGAGCCCCTGGGCTACCCCGACCAGGCCTACACTTTGCTGGGTTACCTCACCGTTATTGCCTTGGCAATGGTAGGCGAGCAAGCCGATTTTGCAGGCTTCACCCCCCAGGGTACGAGCGATTGGCTGATGAAACAGCCTGTGCCCGACACCTTGCCCACGGCAGTGTTGGCAGGCCTGCCGCAAATGCCGGTTGCCGCTAGCAAGGCCAAGCTTATTAGTTGGTCGGCAGTTGGGGGAATAGTAACCGCTAGCCTCGTGGGAGGCTACTTTATGCTTAGCCGGCCTGCCGATGGAGTGCCGCCCGCGCCTCCTGTGGCAGTAGCTGCTTCGGTGGCCGCGGTGTCTACGACCCAGCCCCCGAGCGCCGTGGTGGCCTCGGCAGCCACGCCTGTGGTTCCAGCCGTGGTGGCCCCCGCGCCGGCTGAAGTGGCCGCTGTCTCGAAGCCCGCTTATGCCAAGGCGGCCGCTCCGGTAATGACCGCGCCCACTGGGCTGCGCGATACCGTTGGCAATGCGGCCCTAGCCCGACAGGTGGGCGGCAAGTTCAACGTGGGGGCGGGGCGCTACCCCAAAGGCGAAGGTCAGCCCCTGATTATCAAGCTCGTAAATCGCGCCACCCTCACGGTGGGCATCAACTCGACGGAGAGCCTACTCTACAAGCGGCTGGTGAAACCCAGCCTGCCCCGGCCCGCCGATATTGCGGTCGACCGCCTCAGCTTCGACCTGGGTCAGGCCCGCCTGGGGGCCGAGGGCGCGCAGCAGCTCGGCAATGTGGCCAGCTTGCTCAAAACGTTTCCAAAGGCCCGGCTGGTAGTGGTGGGCCATGCTAACAACCACGAGGCGCAGGCCATGCGGCTGGGCTTGCAGCGCGCCACCCTGGCCGTAGATGAGCTAGTGAAGCAGGGCATTGCGGCCGACCGCCTCCAGGCGCAGGGCATGCTCTCGACCGAGCTGCCGGGCGACAGCGACTCGGCCGAAAAGCAAGCTATGTTGCAAGGTATTACTTTGAAATTGAGTAGGTTATAGCTAGCTAGTGCGAATAGCTTTTTTTGAATAATTAACGCGTTGCGGGCCACCAATCGGAGCTAGCAGCGGCAGTATATAATGGGCCTCTTCTCTAATTTATCTTTTCTAAAGCGCAGCCAGCCCGAGCCAGCCGCCAGCTCCGCCGCAGAGGCCGAGGTTGCGGCGGTGGCCCCCGAGGCGGCCCCCTTGCCCGAGGCCGAGCCACTGGCCCGGAGTGCCGAGGTGCGCGCCCAAGCCGATGAGTTGGTGCGCCGCGTGGCGCAGGAGCTACCCACTTTTATTACCATAGCGGTGGTGGAGGCGGCTACCGGCAAGATTTTGGCCGGGCAATGGGCCGGGCACAGCGGCGGGGCAGTAGAAGTGGCCCTGGCCAACGCCGAAATAGTGCGGCAGACGCACCTGGCTATCGAGGCTTTGCAACTGACTGACACCGAGCAGCTCGCCGATATTCTCGTTACGCTGCGCTACGAGCTGCACCTGCTGCGGGTGCTGCCGCAGGCCGAGTGGCTCTTATACCTGGCCGTGCGCACCCAGGATACCAATGCCGCCTTAGCCCGTGCGGTGGTGCAACAGATTGATAATTAATTACTTTTCTCTTTTTATTTTTTACTTTTTCCAATAATTACTCTCAATGGCTTACTCAACTTCCACCCCCGCCGGCCAAGCCGTACAGAATATCCTCAACGACCTGCCTGGCCTGATGGCTATCGCCGTTGTGGACATCAGCTCGGGCATGAGCCTGGCTTCGCACACCAACTCCAGCATCAACCCCGACACCGCCGCTGCCTACAACACCGAAGTGGTGAAGCAGAAGCAGAAGGCAATGGCGGCGCTCAAGCTGCAAGGCGAAGTGATGGATGACATTCTCATCACTCTCACCAACCAGCTGCACCTCATCAAGCTGGTGGGCGAAGGCAAGAAATTCATTTACCTGGTAGTGAACTCGCGCGAAACCAACCTGGCTATCGCCCGCGAGGTGCTGCGTGCCCAGGTTGAGCTGCTGAAGTAGGCTGCCCGGCGCTTAGCAAAAGCCCATCAAAAAAGCCTCTCCTAGTCAGGAGAGGCTTTTTTGATGGGCTTTTACTGCCCTTTACTTCACTAAGCGGGTAGAGGCCGTTTGGCCGCCGGCCTTTACTTGCAGCACATACAGGCCCGAAGCCGCGGGCAGGGTCAGGCTTATCGGCTCACCATCGGGGGCCGATTTTACTTCCTGCGTCAGCAGCAGGGCCCCCAGCGTGTTGTAGAGGCGCAGGGTAACGGGCTGGCCGGCCGCGCCATATACGGCTACCTTGGCCTGCGTGCCGGGCACAGGGTTTTCGAGGGGCGTTACGTAGAGGGCGCTGGTGGTGGGGCGCGCCGCGGTGGTGGCCAGCACGCCGCAGGTGGCGGGCACATCGGTTGACCAGTCGCTGGCGCTCATGCTCACGAAGTTGCCGGTGTGGCTGTGGCCGCTGACGTCGGTGGCCGCCAGTGCCGGCGACTCGTTGCAGCGCCAGTAGGCTTCCAGGTTGGTGGTGCCGGCGGCGCTGCACGTGCGGGCCGTGATTTCGGCGGCGGTGAGGGCCCGGGTCCAGACGCGCACTTCGTCGAGGCGGCCATCGAGCGAGCGCGAGGCCGCGTAGTTGCGGCCCAGCGTGAAGGCGGCATTGGCGACCACGCTGCCGGTGGCGGCCTGGCTGTTATCGAGCGTGCCGTTCACGTAGAGCTTCATGGTAGCACCGTCGTAGGTGGCGGCTAGGTGCGTCCAGGTGCCGGCCGTGAGGCGGGCATTCGAGGCCAGCTTGGCGGTAGTAGCGCCCAGCTGCAGCACAAACTGCGCCTGGGTAGCGGCCAGGCCGCCATCGCCGAGGCGCAGCTCGGCCGTGTTGGAGCCGCCATCTTCTATGCCCATGAGGCTGGAGATGTAGGGCGACGCGGGTTTGAAGGTGTTCACCTTCACCCAGCATTCAAAGCTGAGGGCCGCGCCGCTCAGGTTGAGGGTGCCGCAGTCCACATATTTGGCTATGCCGTCGAAGCTGAGCGAGGTATTGCTGCCGGCGGGCGGGGCCGCATTCACGGTAATGTAGGCCGTGCGGGTGAGGGCATCCTGGCCGGCCGCGCCCGTGGCTTGTAGCGTTACGTCGTAGGTGCCAGCCGTGGCGTAGGTTACGCTGGGGTGCACGGCGGTGCTGGTGGCGGGCGTAGCGCCGGGCATAGTCCAGACGTAGCTGGTGGCGTTGGTCGAAGAGTTGGCGAAGGTTACCACCTGGCCCGTGAGCACCGTGGTGGCCGTGGCCGCAAAGTTGGCTTTGGGGGCCGCCACCACGGCCGTGCCGTTGTAGAGGGCCAGCTTGCCCAGGTTGAAGCGGTAGGCCGCCACGGCGGTGGCCGACGTGGCCTGCACCCCGATGATGGCCAGCTCACGGTTAGCATACGCGCTCAGCGAGAGGGCATTAGTGGCCCACAGCGTATCCGCCACGGCGGGCACATCGAGGTACACGGGGGCGGCGAGGTTGTCGCTGAAATACAGCGCCAGCTTGGTGCTGCTGGCCCCGGCGGCCGCGCCTTTGTAGGTGAGGCTGAGGTTAGTAGTAGCTGTGATGGGCAGCTTGGTTTGGTAGAGCTTGACAGTGGTGCTGGCCCCGGCTGCCAGGCTGCCGGCCAGCTTCAGGCTGGTGCCTCCGTACCAGGCGCGGCTAAAGTCGAAGCCGGCGCGCACGGTGGCGGCCCCGGTTTTGGCCCACTGCCACGAAGGCATAATGGCTTGCTTGGCCATGTCGGTCCAGGGCTTAACGGCCACTACGCCGTTGTTAGCGAATATTTTGCCCTGGCCCACGCAAAAGTTGGTTTCAAACGGCAGGCTGGTGACGGCGCAGCGCACGGGCTGGTAGTAGCCAAAGCCCTTCCAGGCCCCGGCGGCATCGGCGGTGGTCACGTCGAGGTCATCGCCCGAAAACAGGCGTTGCTCGGTGCTGTAAAAGGATGCGTAGTCGGCCGGGTTGGAGTTGAAGTTGGTGAAGCCGCCGTTGTAGGTGATGTTGGGCGCAAACACCGCCAGCGAGGTGTAGGGCGTCGTCAGGTTGCCGTTGATGTAGTAGTCGTCCATCCAACCGCTGTTGGGCGTGCCTTGGTAGTTATAAAAAGGAAACAGCTGCTGCGGGTTGCGCCCCGGCCAGAGGTCGGCCCCCGTGTACACATCGAAGGGGCTGCGGCCCAGGGCATTGGCGTTGGCCAGCGAGGCCGCGGTGTACTGCGAGTAAATCCAGACGTAGTTCGTAAAAATGGCGTCGCTCACCCGCGTGGCGCCATCCTGCAAGAAAGGCGCGTTGCGGCTGTTGAGGTAGTTCTGGTACGTCACTGCCCCAGTGGTAATCAGGGCGTCGTACCAATGGACTTCCATGCTGGCGGGCTTGTTGGCTTCCAGCTGCTTCAGCATATTGCGCAGCTCGGTCACTTCGGCCGCCGTCATGGCCGATTCCGCGTTGAAAAACCAGCCATCGAAGCCGTAGTAATTGGCCACATCTAGTAGCTTCTGCGCGCCGATGTAGTTGCCATTGGCGTCCTTAGCGCAGAGGGCTACGAAGCCCGTCCGGTCGGTAAACACGGTGCCGATAACCTTCACGCCGTTGCGGTGGGCCGCCTCGACCCAGGGCCGGCACGGAATGCCCACCGGGCTGGCAAACCACGTCAGCACATCGAGGTACTGCCAGTGGGTGAAGTTGTAGAGGTTGAATTGGGGCTGCTCGTTGAGGTAGCCCACGAAGTTGTTCATGCCATCGGGGCACCAGTTCACCTTTGAGCTAAAGCTCTGGTTAGGATTGAGTTGGGGCGCCAGCGAGTTTTGGCGCGTGGCCAGCGGCACGGTGCTCACGTTGGCCGGGAGGGCCGTGGAGCCGGTAGGCGTCCAGGCCATCAGCTGGGTTGGCGTGAGGGTGGTGTACTGGGCAGCCGGCTCAATCTGAGCCTGCGCGGCAAAGGCCACCGTGCACAACGCCAGCAGGAGCGCCCCGAGGCGACAGTAAAATTGCTTCATGGAAAAATTAAAAGTTCGGCCGCCAAGATACAATCGTCTACCCCGTGTGTAAAATGAATAATTAATTAGCGCCTGAACTGCCAGGCTGCGCGGCCGGCAACTCAGGCACTGCCTATGCCAGCGAAGTGCGGTTGATACTACGGCGCTGAGGCCACGACCAGCGATTTTAGAACCAGTATAACAGTGTCATTGCGAGCGTAGCGAAGCAATCGCACCCGAACGGTGTCGCTGAACGGGTGCGATTGCTTCGCTGCGCTCGCAATGACATAGCTACGCCCGCTATGAGCTTGCCGTAAAGGCCATTAAAAAAGCCCCAGCCGGCCAGGCTGGAGCTTTTTCAACAGGAGTGGCCAATGGCCGCCCCGTGCTACTGATACTGCACGTACAGCGGCGTAGGCTTGAGGTTAGTGGTATCCAGCACCTCTTTCGGCGTCATCATGTGGTGCGGCTTCTGCTTGGGGTCGTACTCGTAAAACAGCTTAAAGCCCGTGTATTGCACCGGCTGCTTCTGAATGTAGGCCTTATACGAATCCTTCTTCAGCGTAGGGTTGCCCCAGCCATCCATGTCCATCACCACCTGCACGCGGGGGTCAAGCTTAATATTTTTATAATTCGTGACCATGCCCTGCGTAAAGCGGTGCACCATCAGCAGCTTGGGCGGCAGGTGGTTTTCGCTCACGATGCGGGCCAGGAAATTGATGGCGTAGTTGATGTCTTTGGCGTCGTAGGTGCCGATTTTCTTGCCGGGGCGGGCATTCTTGGTCGCCATCGCAAACTCGGGGTCGATGCCCAGGTGAATGGTTGGGTCCTTCAGGTACTCTTCCAGCTTGGGCAGCTCGTGCGGCAGGTCGCTCAGGCCCACCTGCACGTCCATAAACATAATGCCGTTTTTCTCCTTGGCCCAGGCGCGGGTTTCCTCGATGGTGCTTTTCGAGTTCATGAGGCGGTATTTGCCATCGGACCCAGCCGCGCCCTGCGCCGTGATGGTGACGCTGTGGATGCACGGCAGCACCGGAATGCTGGGGTCGGCTTCCTGCCATTCCTTCAGCACAGCGTCGAACTTGCGCATCATCTGGTCTTTGGGCTCGCGGCCCAAAATGCCCATGCCCTTCGAGCGGATGTTGCCATAAAACGCCACAATGCGGTGCCCCGGCAGCAGCGCGCCCGGCAGCTGACCGGTCTTGCGGGCTATGCTATCGGCCTTGAGCGAGTCGCGCTGCAAAGCCAGGCGCTTGAGCTTAATGGTATCGACGGGAGCCGCTTTCGCAGCGGCAAGCGAGTCGGCCGTGGCCTTTTCGCCTTGGCCCGAGCGGTTTTGGCAGGACGCTACTACCGCTAATAAGCTCAGCGTAGCCAGCACAACGTGCGGCTTGGAAATAAAAAACACCGGTGAAGAGAAAGATGGAAAATGAAGATTGAGCAAAGATAGTGGTAGTACTGCGCCGCTTGTTAGCCGCTTAGCTACCAGTTGGCAAAGTATCTTGCACTATTGCCCTGGAGGCGTGGGCGCGGGCCCCATCTGCTGGTATGCCTGGCCCACCAGCTGGCCCAGCTGGGCCGCATCGAGGCCCGCAGTGCGGATATAAAAGCTGAGCAGCCCACCAAACGAGCCGTCGAAGTAGTTGCTAATCAGCTTATGCAGCAGGTGCTGGCGATAAGCATCCTGCCCGATGACCGGAAAATATCGGTGCGTGCGCCCAAACGCCTCGTGTTCCACAAAGCCCTTTTGCTCGAGCAGCCGGATGATGGTCGAAACGGTGGTGTAGGCCAGGGGCGGGTCGGCGGGCAGGGCTGCCTGTACATCTTTGACGAAGCTGGTGCCGCGCTGCCACAGCACCAACATCACCTGCTCTTCGGCCCGGGTGAGCTCAGTAATCGGAATAGGGGATGGGAGCATAAAAGTCGAAAAAAGTAGAAAGCCGAATAACTTGCGCCGCCAGAGCCAGCCGGCTGCTGCCAAAAATGCTCATTTGCTAGGGCGCTACTCTTATTACTATAAAGATAGTTGTGAAACTAAATTTATAGTAGATATATCTAATCTATTGGCCAACCGCTTTCTAACTGCCTGGCGGGCGCTGGCGGCGCTAGCCCGCACCCCCGCTTTGCTCACCGAAGTACTGGCCGCTGACACCGCGGCCTGGCGCGAGCGGGCGCTGGCGCACGTGGCCCGCTGGCCGGGCTTGGGCGCAGCTGGGCTGCCGCTGGTGCCATTTGCGCACTTTGTGCCCCCCACGGCACCAGCCGATGCCCGCACGGTAGCACCATTTGCCTTCGGCGATGGCGGCTCTTTGCCGACCGATTTGCTGTTTCTGCGTGCCCTGGCCCGGCAACGGCCCGGCTGCCGCTACTTCGAAATAGGTACCTGGCGCGGCGAAAGCGCAGCCAACGTAGCCGCCGAAGCTGCCACTGTGCACACCCTCAACCTGAGTGCCGACGAAATGCGGGCCCTCAAGCTGCCCGAGCGCTACATCGAATTGCACGGCCACTTCTCACGCCCGCTGCCCAATGTCACGCACCTGCACGGCAACTCGGCTACGTTCGACTTAGCGGGTTTGCAGCGGGCTAGCGGGCCGTTTGACGTGATTTTTATTGATGGCGACCACCGCTACGCCGCCGTGCGCCGCGATACGCAGCGCGTGTTTGAGCACTTGGTGGGGCCGGGCACGGTAGTGGTGTGGCACGATGCCAGCCGCCAGCCCGGCCACCCCCGCTGGGAAGTGCTGGCCGGACTGCTCGATGGCCTGCCCGCCGGGCTGCCGGGCCAGCTCGTGCAGGTAGGCAATACGCTGTGCGCGCTGTACTCGCCGCAGGCCCTGCCGGCGCAGGCACCCGACCCGCTGGCCGACCCTGGGCAATTTGTGGTAGAGGTAAGCTGGTAGCCCAAGCTCGCAGCATCCCGGCTACTGCTGCTTTAGCTGCCGTTTGTAGAGCTGCACCACATTCTCCAAACCCAGGTACAGGGCATCGGCTACCAGCGCGTGGCCGATGCTAACCTCTTGTAAGCCGGGCAGTTCCTGGGCTAAATAAGCCAGGTTTTCCAGGTCTAAATCGTGGCCGGCATTGAGGCCGAGGCCAGCGGCTACGGCCGCCTTGGCCGTGTCGCGGTAGGGGATGATGGCAGCGGCGCGGTCGTCGGCGTACTGGCGGGCGTAGGCCTCGGTGTAGAGCTCAATGCGGTCGGTGCCAGTGCTGGCGGCGGCGGCCACCAGGGCCGGGTCGGGGTCGAGGAAGATGCTGACGCGGGCCCCGTAGCTTTTCAATTCGGCCACGGTATCGCGCAGAAAGCCCTGGTGCTTCACGACATTCCAGCCGGCGTTGGAGGTAATGGCGTCGGGTGCGTCTGGCACCAGCGTCACCTGCTCGGGGCGTACCTCGCGGATGAGGGCGATGAAGTCGGGCGTGGGGTTGCCTTCCACATTCAGCTCGGTGGTGACTACGCTTTTGAGGTTGCGCACGTCGTCGTAGCGAATGTGGCGCTCGTCGGGGCGCGGGTGCACCGTGATGCCTTCGGCCCCAAAGCGCTCGATATCGCGGGCGGCTTGCAGCAAGTCGGGGCGGGCATGCAGGCCACGGGCGTTGCGCAGGGTGGCTATTTTGTTGATGTTGACGCTCAATTTGACCATAAATTCAGAACGGGACCGCAGATTCAAACGGATTAAACGGATGGAACGGATACGCCCGCCTGCGGCGGGCTGACTACGCTTACGGGGATTGGTAGCAGGTTTTGAGGTGCGCCTGCGGCGTGGCTAGCTGGCGGGTAGTGGCCGGCATGGGCAGTGCAAGGTACATTTGCCCATCGGTCGTTGCGTGGGAGTTTTTCGTTAGTAATGCGAAGTACTACGCAACCAACTGGCGGCTGGCCGGTTTTGGCCGCTGGCCGTTTACTAGGCATCTTTATCTCTCACCTCATTCTTTCTAATGGCTCTTAAAGAAACCATCGACGCCGGCATCAAACAAGCGATGCTCGCCAAAGACAAAACCCGCCTGCTGGCTTTGCGCAGCATTAAATCGCAGATTTTGCTGGCCGAAACGGCCGAAGGTGCCAGCGCCACCGGCCTCAGCGCCGACCAAGAGCTGAAGCTCCTCAACAAAGCCGCCAAGCAGCGCCGCGACTCGGCCGCTACTTATAAGGAGCAGTTCCGCTCGGACCTCGAAGAAACCGAGCTGGCCGAGTTGGCCATCATCGAGGAGTTTTTGCCCCAGCAGCTCACCGAAAGCGAACTGGTAGAGAAGCTCGTCGGCATTATCCAGCGTACCGGTGCCAAAGGCCCCTCCGACCTGGGCAAGGTAATGGGCGTAGCCGCCCGCGAGCTCAGCGGCCAGGCCGATGGCAAGCGCATCTCGGAAGTAGTTAGCATGCTGCTGAACAACACGGACTTTTAGTAATGATTAATGGTTAGTTGTTAATGGTTAATTACTTCTCGTAAGCCATTAACAATTAACCATTAACAACTAACCATTAAAAATGACTCCGCTCGACCTCCTGCTTCTGCTGCCGCTGGCCGTGGGCACCGTCAAAGGCTACCGGCGCGGGCTGGTGCTGGAGGTGGTGTCGCTGCTGGCGTTTGTGGTGGGCGTGGTGGGCGGGCTAAGCTTGCTGAGCGCGGCCGTTCCGGTGGTGCGCTCGTACTTGGGCGAGCTGTTTGGGATGCTACCGCTGGTGTCGTTTTTGCTGGTGCTGGTGGGCATTATGTGGGGCGTGCACCTGCTAGGCGGGCTGGTGAAGCAGGCCGTGCACCTCACGCCGCTTGGCGTGCTGGATAATCTGCTGGGCGGGGCGGCCGGCGCGCTCAAGTGGCTCATTGGCCTGAGCTTATTGCTACACGGCACCACGCTGGCGGGCTGGAATTTATTGGCCCCCGGCCTCACCGCGGGCTCGGTGGTGCTGCCCTGGGTGCAAAAAGCCATCCCGCTGGCCTTGCAGCTCACGGGCTACGTGCTGCCCTTCGCCCAAGGCCTGCTGACTAAATTAAAGGCCGCGATGTAAGGCTGGCTTCGGCTTCAGTAGCGGGCGTTTGGGGTCGCGCGGGCGTTGCGGCCACACTGTCGCGCAAGAGCAGCACCGCAAAGCCCACGCCGCCCAGCGCCATGGCGGCCCCTACCAGTTCGGGCGAGGTGTAAGCAAAGCCTGCCGCCAGCGGCAATCCGCCCAGGTAAGCGCCCAGCGCGTTCCCCATGTTGAAGGCCGCCTGCGTGGCCGCCGCCCCCAGCATCTCGGCTCCCTGCGCCGAGCGAATCATCAAAATTTGAATGGGCGCGGCCACCGCCAGCGCAAAGCAGCCCCCCGCAAACGTTAGTAGCGCCGTGGGTATCGGGTATGGGGCCAGCCAGTACATGAGGAGCAGCGTGGCCGTCATGGCCAGCAATAAGAGCAGGCAGGCGCGGGCCGGGGCTAGGCGGTCGGCCAGCCAGCCGCCCAGCGCATTGCCAGCCACCATGCCTAGGCCGGCAATGGCCAATAAATACGGCACCTGCCCTGGCGTGAAGCCCGAAACCTTGGTCAGCAGCGGCGCGATGTAGCTAATCCAGCAAAATAACCCGCCCGTGCCAATGGCCGTCAGCAGTATAATAAGCCAGGTAGTGCGGCGCGTGAGCAGCGCCAGTTCGGTGCGCAGCGGTGGGGTAGGGGTGGGCGGCAGCACGGGCAACAGCCATTGCAGGGCCGCCACCGTGAGCAAGCCTAGCGCCCCCACGCCGCCCAGCGCAAAGCGCCACGAGAACGCCGTGCCTATATACGTGCCCAGCGGCACCATTACCACATTGGCCACCGTGAGGCCGCTAAACATGCTGGCAATGGCTTGCGCCTGCTTGCCCGGCCGCGCCAGCCGGCTAGCCACTACCGAGCCCACGCCGAAAAAAGCCCCGTGCGGCAGCCCCGCCAGCAGCCGCGCCGCGAAGAGAATTCCATTATTAGGCGCAAAAGCCGACAGCAAATTAAACAGCGCAAACAAGCCCATAAGACCAATCAGCGTGGTTTTGGGGGCGATGTGGCGGCTGCCCAGCACTAGCAGCGGCGCCCCAATAACCACGCCCAGCGCGTAGGCCGAAATGGTATAGCCCGCCTGCGGAATGGTGATGCGAAAATCGGCCGCGATATTCGGCAGCAGCCCCATCATCACAAACTCGGTGGTGCCAATGGCTAGGCCGCCGAGCGCCAGCGGCAAAAAATGCTTTTTCACAAGAGAAACTAAGTAACCCAGCAAAGGTCGGCCGTGCGGCTAGTGCCGTGTTAGCACGGAAGTCGCCACTTTTTGCTCAATCTTGCTCTTGAGCATCGCCTAACTCGGGTGGCGCGTTAATTTGTAGCATAAACTTGGCTAGTCCTTCCTTATGCGGCTGCTGCATGAGCATATTCAGACTGATGCGAACAGCTCGTTTAAGGTGCTGGTCAACCCGCGCATGCCCGATGTGTATTTCTGGCATTACCATCCTGAATACGAAATAGTATACCTGCACGGGGCCAGCGGCACCCGTCATGTGGGCGAGCACCTCTCGCGCTACGAAGGCAGCGACCTCGTATTTATCGGCCCCAATATTCCGCACTCCAATTTCGACTACGGCATCAGCACCGAGTACGAAAAAGTGGTGGTGCAACTCAGCGAAGCGTTTTTGAGTGGCGCGTTGGCGCGAGCGCCCGAGTTGGCCAGCATTGCCGATTTGTTTGAGCGGGGGCGTTCGGGCGTCGCTTTTCACGGCGCCACTAAGGAGGCCGTGGGGCCGCAGCTGCAAGCGCTGGCACGCCTGCCGCCCTTCGAGCGGCTGCTCGCGCTGCTGCGCATTTTTCAGCAGCTAGCCACCAGCGCTGAGTATGATTTGCTGCACGGCCGTGCCCCCGCCACGGCCTACAACCACGAAGAGCAACAGCGCCTGGCCCGTGTGAGCCAGCTGGTAACCCAGCACTACGCCCGCAAAATCGACCTAGCAGAAGCCGCCGCGCTGGCCCATCTCACGGAGGGCGCATTCTGCCGCTACTTCAAGCGCCTGACGCGGCTCACGTTCACGCAGTTTCTCAACCAATACCGCGTGCACCAGGCGCAGCGGCTTTTGTTGCAAGGCAAAACCGTGTCGGAGGCGTGCGTGGCCTGCGGCTTCGAAAGCCTATCATATTTCACCAAAACCTTCCGCCGGGTAGCGGGCGAGAATCCGTTGCAGTTCAAAAAGCGCTACCAGGTTACTGCCGTGTCATGCTAAATGCGACTGCCTAAAGTATGATTGTCATGCTGAGCGCAGCGCAGCGGAGTCGAAGCATCTTGGCCGCTTCGTTGCTAGCGTAAGGAGTTAGTAACTCCAGCCAAGATGCTTCGACTCCGCTGCGCTGCGCTCAGCATGACTAGTGCTTTTTAAATAGCCACTATAAAATCCGTGTCCAACATTCTACTGCTCGATAATTTCGACTCGTTCACCTACACCCTGGCCGATTACCTGAGCCAGCTTGGGGCCGAGGTGCTGGTGCGGCGCAACGACGTGCCCCTGGCCGAGCTGCGGGCGCTCGATTTTAAGGGTATCGTGCTGTCGCCCGGCCCCGGCTCGCCAGTTGCGGCGGGCTGCTTGCTGGCCGTTATTGAGGAGTATCACCAGCGGCTACCCATGCTGGGCGTGTGCCTGGGCCAGCAGGCGCTGGGCGAATTTTTTGGAGGGCAGCTGCGGCGGTCGGCCCGGCCCATGCACGGCAAAGTGTCGGAGATAGAATTGCTGGGCGATGACCCCTGGCTAACCGGCCTGCCTCGCCGCCAGCCTGTGACGCGCTACCACTCGCTGGCGCTAGAAACCAACACGTTGCCCCCAAGCCTGCGGCCGCTGGCCCACACCACCGACGCCGACCACGAGCTGATGGCCCTGCGCCACGCCACGCTACCGCTCTACGGCGTGCAGTTTCATCCCGAAGCCTTGCTCACGGTCTATGGCCTGGACTGGCTGCGCAATTGGATGCGCTGTTGTAACATTGCGTCTGTCGCCCCGGTTAAGGCTGCCGGGACTTTGCCCACCAGTCTTCAGCCCCAATAACTAGCCAACCAGCCACTGTGGAACTGCGCCGCCAGCATCAGCACGGGTTCGAGTACATCGACGAAGGCCAGGGGCCGGTGTTGCTGCTGCTCCACGGCCTGTTTGGCGCGCTCAGCAATTGGCACGATGTCGTGGCCGAGTTTTCGCCACGCTACCGCGTTATCATTCCGGTGCTGCCCGTGTATGATATGCCGCTGCTGCAAGCTACCGTGCCGGGCTTGCAGGCCTATGTGGAAAACTTTGTGGAAAAGCTGGAGTTACCCACTTCTTTCACGGTATTAGGTAATTCGCTAGGCGGCCACATTGCGCTGGTATACACCCTGCACAATCCCAGCCGCGTGAGCCAGCTGGTGCTCACGGGCAGCAGCGGTTTGTTTGAAGATGGCATGGGCGGCTCGTTCCCCAAGCGCGGCGACTACGACTTTGTGCGCGAGCGAGTAGGTTATACCTTCTACGACCCGGCCGTGGCTACCAAAGAGCTGGTCGATGAGGTGTTTGCCGTTACCAACTCCAATGCCAAGTGCCTGCGCATGATTAGCATTGCGCGCTCGGCGCAGCGCCACAACCTGGGCCGCGAGCTGCACCGCATTGCGGTGCCCACGCTGCTGGTCTGGGGCCTGAACGACACGATTACCCCGCCGTCGGTAGCGCACGACTTCGACCGCCTACTGCCGCAGGCTACGCTGCGCTTTCTTGACCACTGCGGCCACGCGCCCATGATGGAGCGCCCCGCGGCTTTTAATCGATGTCTAGGCCAGTTTCTTGAGCGTTCAGCCTCAGTAGCTTGGCAGCCAACGACTGCCGTGGCTACTTCGGCTTGAAAAAGCGCTGCCTGGTCGAGTACCGGCTTGGTTTTTGTCCTTGAAGGGCAACCTTTCTCGGGGTATCCTAGTCCTACTCGTGGAGTAGGACTTTCCTTTCCGCCTTTTAGTCTGCGCCGTTATGTCTGCTCTACTTGCTGAAGACTTACTAAACCAGATGATTCCACCACTCAAAAGCACTGACACCGCGGCCAAGGCCGCCCGGTGGCTGGAAGAGTTTCATGTGGGTCAGCTACCCGTGCTGGTGGGCAAACAGTACCGCGGCCTCATCACCGAAAACGACCTCGCCGACTACGAAGACCCAGACACCCAGCTGGCCGAAATGCCCCTGCGCTTCGCCGATACCCACGTGCAGCACGACCAGCATTTCTTTCGGGTAATGGAGCTGGCGATTCAAAATAGAATCCAGCTCGTGCCCGTGCTTGACGAGCAGCAGGAGTACGCCGGCGTGGTAACGGTGAGCGATGCGCTGGCCGCTTTTGGCCCCGTGCCCGGCGCAGCTGGCCAGGGCAGCATTCTGGTGCTCACAATGGAGGAGCGCGACTACTCGCTCTCGCAGATAAGCCGTTACGTAGAAGAGAACAACGCCAAAATCCTCTCGGCACACGTCGTCACCGATGAGCACGACCCGTACCGTATTCGCCTCACCCTGCGGCTGAATACCGATAACCTGGCCCGTATCACGGCCACGCTCGAGCGGTTTGGCTACATGGTATCGGCACAGTTCAGTGGCACCGCGGCCGTGGGCGAGGATGAGCAGGACCGCTACGACGCGCTGCTACGCTACCTCAGCGTCTAACTTTGCGAGGTGAACCCTCTGGCCCGGCCGCATTTTATTTTCCGTTGTTTTTTGCTGGTTGTGCTGGGCGGGTTGCTGGGCATTACCCGGCCCGCACTCGGCCAAGCCTCGGTCGCCACTCCATCCGACAGCCTGCGTCGCCTCAGCCGCAAACCTCGCCCGCCGGCATTGGCCCCCGTGGTGGTGCCTACCGATACCCTGGTGCGTATTAGTACCTGCCCCGGTGCCGGGCCGCAGGTGCGCGTGGGGGGTATCCTATTTGTGGGCAATGCCATCACCCGCGAGCGCACGCTGCGCGCCGAGTTGAATATTCGTGAGGGCGACTCATTGACCTTCGCCGACCTACCCGCCCGCCTCGAAGCCAACCGCCGCCGCCTCTATAACCTCCAGCTGTTTCATGCTGTGCTGGCGCAGGCCAGTTGCGGCAGCCGGGGCCAGCTCATCATTGTGTTCAGCGTGCAGGAGCGCTGGTACGTCATCCCGACGCCCATCCTTTCCATCGCCGACCCCAATTTCAAGCGCTGGCTCGACCGCCCCGGCGCCGAGCGCTGGCAGCGCCTCGACTACGGCCTGCATTTGGTGCACACTAATTTTCGGGGCCGCGCCGAGCAGCTCACTACGAATATCCAGCTTGGCTTCAACCGCAAGTACGAGCTGTTTTACGAAGTACCTGGTTTTGGCAAGCGGCGGCGCATCGGCATGGGCTTCGGCATTTCGTATTACCAAAGCCGCAACCTCGACTACATCACCGAGGACGACCGCCCCAAGCCCTTGGCGCAGCCCGAGGAAGATGCCTTCCCGATTCAGCGCTTCTACATATCGGGTGGCCTACGGCTGCGGCACACCGTGCAGTTTATCACGGCTATCGATGTCTCGTACCACCGCGAGAGTATCAGCAACACTATCTACCAACTTAACCCAGGCTATTTTCTCAATCGCACCCAGCGCAAGTACGCCGAAATCAGCGTAGTATCCAGCAACAACCAGCGCAATACATTCGCCTACCCCCTCACCGGGCAATTTATGCAGGTGGCGCTGGCCTACCGGCAGTTTTTGGATGGCGCGCCCGACGCCACGCCCTCCTTTGCCACGGCGCGGCTGCGCTACGCCCGCTATCTCAGCCTGGGGCACCGGTTTTATTATGCGCTGGGCCTGGGCGGGCAAGTGCGCCTACTAGCCCAGCGCTATGCCTACGCCGACTCGCGCGCCCTGGGCTACGATGCGCTGGTACGCGGCTACGACGCTTACATTGTAGATGGCCGCGCCTACGGCCTGGTGCAGCAGGGCCTGAGCTACCGCGCCTGGGCCCCGCCGCCGCTGCGCATTCCGTTTATCAGCAATCCCAAAATCAATACCCTGCCGCTGGCCGTGTACCTCAACGTTTTTGCCGACGCCGGCCTGGCGGGCGGCAGCCAGGGCCGCCCCGAGCCCGCTTCCAACCAACTGCCGGGCCGGCTGTTAGCATCGGCCGGTCTGGGGCTGCACCTAGTGACATACTACGACCGGGTTTTTTGCTTTGAGCTGACACGCACGGCCCAGGCCCAGACGGGTTTCTTCATCCGGTCCTCCTTTCCTATCTAACCTCGGCAGTATCTGCTGTTACCTTTTTGTTATGAAATTCGCTATCCTTGGCAAGCCTTTCGACGAGGCGGCGGCTCCTTTCATTCAGGCGTTGCTTGATGAGCTGGCCAATCGGCAGGCGCAAGTGCTCATTGTCGAGGCTTTCCGCACCTTTCTGGAGCAGCGCGGCCTGCGGCTGCCGCCGGGCAGCAGCACCTTCCGGCGCGGCGACTCGCTGCGGGGCGTCCAGTACGTCATCAGCATCGGGGGCGACGGCACCCTGCTCGATACCGTTACCTACGTGGGGGCCTTGCAGTTACCTATTCTCGGCATCAATACCGGCCGCCTGGGTTTTCTGGCCCCCACGCCACCCAGCTACATTCCGCAGGCCATCGATGCGCTCTACCGCGGCCATTTCACCATTGAAGAGCGCAGTCTACTCCGCGTCGAAACCGACCCTGACGTGTTTGGTGACTTAAACTTTGGGCTCAACGAGTTCAGCATTCTCAAGCGCGATAGCTCGTCCATGATTGCCGTACATACCTATATTGATGGCGAATACCTAAATTCGTACTGGGCCGACGGGCTAATTGTCTCCACGCCCACGGGCTCGACGGGCTACTCGCTTAGCTGCGGCGGACCCGTAATGCTGCCGCAGACCAACAATTTTATTATCGCTCCCGTATGCCCCCACAATTTAAACGTGCGGCCCCTTGTAGTATCGGACCAAAGCGTGCTTTCCTTCGAGATTGAAGGCCGCGGCACCAGCTATTTGCTGGCGCTCGACTCGCGCTCAGTACCCGTCGAAGCCACCGTGCAAATGGCCGTGCGACGCGAAACCTTTAATGCCCGCCTGGTTAAGCTTAATCACGTAAATTTTTTGAGTACCCTGCGGAATAAGCTCAACTGGGGATTAGACCGCAGAAACCCCGGTTCTGCCCTGACTTCCAAATAGGAACAAGCTACAAAAAACAGCTATAAGTTTTTTTAGTTCTCTTTAGTGCTTACTTTTGTCTTCACTAGTAGCTATGTTCAGCGAACCCTGTACTGAGTTTTTAGCATAGTTCATCTCTATCTGCGCCTATATGACCAAGTTTTTCACCTACTCAACGGCCCTATTAGCGGGGCTTGCCCTGCTCGGCTCGACGCAGCAGGCAGATGCACAGCAGTTTAGCAAGCGCAAGCAGTACACCTCCATCGGGGTGAACCTGAACGCGATGAACTATTTCGGTGACCTGAACCCGAATACTAACTTCGCCTCGTTCAAATTCGGCGATACCCGCCCCAACCTGGGCATCACGATTACCCACCGTTTTTATCCCCGCGTATCGGGCCGCTTCGGCCTGAACTACGGTCGCATTACGGCCAAGGATGGCGACAACGCGAACCGCGACGATGCTAACGCTCGTTTCCGCTATACCCGCAATGCAAATTTCCGCAACGATATTGCCGAAGCTTCGGCCGTGCTGATTGTAGACCTGATTGAGAACCGTAACAACTACCTCAAGCGCCCTGACTTCGTCCCCTACGTGTTTGCTGGCCTAGCTGGCTTCTACCACAACCCGCAGGGCCAGTACACGGATGGCAAGTGGTATAATTTGCAGCAGTACCAAACCGAAGGCAAAGATTACAGCAAAGTGAGCTTTGCTATACCATTTGGTGCTGGTGTGCGTTACCGCATCAACCGCAACTTGGATGCCTCGTTCGAAATCGGCCTGCGCAAAACGTTCACCAATTACTTGGACGATGTGAGCGACACCTACGCAAGTGCAGCTGGTAAAAGCCCGGAAGCCCAATATTTTGCTGGTTATAATGCTGCCACTGGTGGCACTACCGCTGGTGGTATCACGAATACTTCGACCGGCCTGGGCAACAGCTTCAGTGTTGGCCAGCAGCGTGGCAACAGCAAAAGCGACTGGTACACAGTTAGCGGTTTTTCGCTCAACTACATCCTGACGCCCCGCATCAAAAACCCCAAGTTCCGCTAAGCGACTGCTGCGGGCTCAACCTTTATATTTGCTGAATGCCCAAGACATCGTTTTCATCCGTACTCCTCGCTGGCCTGGTGCTAGCGGGGAGTACGTTTTTAGGGGCGGCTCCGGCCTGTGCCCAGCATACCAGTGAGCTCGGCATTGGCCTGGGCGGCACTAATTACAAAGGTGAGGTTTCGCCACAGTACCAGTTCCAAAATAACCGGCCGGCCTTCACAATCTTTTATCGGCGCGATATATCGGTGCCCGTGACGCTGCGGGGTGCAATTACCTACGGCGGGCTGCGGGCTAATGATGCCAACGTAGAAGGCGCCAATGGGGGCGTGCCGCCCTTGCAGAACTACCGCCAGGTCAGCCTAAAGGGCAGCGTGCTGGAGCTATCCGGGGTAGTGGAGTATAATTTTCTCGATTACCACCAGCGTAGTGAGTTGCACCGGGTGCACGTGTCGCCCTACTTATTTATCGGGCTGGCAGGCTTTTACGCCAATACCACTACGGAAAGCCAAAACCCGTTATTGCAGCCGGACTTCAACCGCAAGGGCAGCAAAGTGAGTATCGCTATTCCGGCGGGCGTAGGGCTGAAAATTGCCTTATCCGAGCATTTTAACTTAGGTGCAGAAGTCGGCGTGCGCAAAACGTTTACTGACCAACTCGACCACCTCGGCGACCAGGACCCGCTGCTAGTCAACTCGCACGACCAGGACTGGTATTATTACAATGGCATCAGCCTTTCGTATACTTTTTATAAAATACTGTGCCCAGTGCCGTATGGCCGTAATAGGGGCCTGTTGAAATAGGACAAGGCAGGTAGGGTAGGCTCTCGCTGGGCGTTTTTGCCGGCGCATCTGCAACCCTATGCGTAACTTGCGGCCTCTTATACGCAAACCGCAACAATGGCCGAACGGTCCGAAATCGACCTCTCTAATATTCCCGCCCACATCGCCGTTATCATGGATGGTAATGGGCGCTGGGCTAAACAGCGGGGGGGGCTGCGCGTATTCGGGCACCAAAGCGCCATCACATCGGTGCGCGATACGGTAGAGGAAGCTGCCGAGCTAGGGGTGAAATACCTGACGCTCTACGCTTTCTCAACTGAAAACTGGAACCGGCCCGCGCTGGAAGTAATGGCTCTGATGCAGCTGCTGGTACACACCATCCGGCAGGAAACCCCGACCCTCCTCAAAAATAGCGTGCGCCTGCAAGCTATCGGCGACCTGACTACGCTACCCCAAAGCTGCCAGCGCGAGCTGGCCGAATCTATTGAACTGACTAAGAGTGGCACCCGCATGACGCTGGTGCTAGCCCTGAGTTACAGCGGCCGCTGGGACCTGACCCAGGCGACCCGGCGCCTGGCCGCTGATGTGGCCGCTGGCCGCCTCCAGCCCGAGGCTGTGACGGAAGCTACCATAGCGAGCTACTTGGCTACGGCTGGCATTCCTGACCCTGAGCTACTCATTCGCACCAGCGGCGAGCAGCGCATCAGCAACTTTTTGCTGTGGCAATTGGCTTACACCGAATTATACATCACCCCTGTGCTGTGGCCCGATTTTCGGCGCAGCCACCTGCGGGCGGCCTTAGTGGCCTACCAGCAGCGCGAGCGCCGCTTTGGCAAAACCAGCGAACAGCTTTCCGTATCCTGATTTAGTTATCTATTTAATGCGCACTTACTTACGTAGCACGCTTTTGGGCCTGCTGCTATCGGCTACCGCGCTGGTAGCTGCTCCGGCTCATGCTCAGCAGGCCGCCAGCACCGCAGAAGAACCCCGCAAGTACACGCTGGGAGGCATCACGGTGAGCGGCGCTAAAGCGCTTGACCCTAATACGCTGATTGGCCTGTCGGGTTTACGCATTGGCGACCCGATTAACATTCCGGGCGAGGAAATCGGCAAAGCCATTCGCAAAATCTGGAATCAGGGCATTCTGGCCGACGTGTCGGTGAGCATTGCCCGCACCGAGGGCGACAAGATATTCCTGGATTTCAACGTGCGCGAGCGGCCTCGCTTGTCGAAGTTTAACTTCACGGGCATCAGCAAAGGGCAATCGGAAGACCTGGAGAAGAAAATTAAGCTTATCCGCGGTAAGGTGGTAACCGACGCCTTGCTGTCGAACACCCGCAGCCAGGTGCGTAAGTTCTACACCAACAAGGGTTTCCTGGATACCAAGGTGGTAATTCGCCAGGTGGCCGACTCCATGCTTTCCAACAGCGTGGCCCTGAAGATTGATGTGGACAAGGGCAAGAAAGTCCGTATTCACGACATTTCTTTTACGGGCGACAAGGCGTTCAAGGATAGCAAGCTACAAAAGCAGTTCAAGAAAACTAAGGAGCGCAAGTTTTATAAGTTCTTGACGCCGGGCAAGTTCCAGCGCTCGGAGTACGAAGACGACAAGAAGAAACTAGTTGACTTCTACAACAACGAAGGCTACCGAGATGCCGCCATTGTGTCGGACACGTTGGTGCGCGACGACAAAGGGCTGGCGCTGACCCTAAAGATTGACGCGGGCCCGAAATATTACTTCCGCAACATCACCTGGACGGGTAACTACCTGTACGACAGCAAGACGCTGGGCTCGGTGCTGGGCATCAAGAAGGGTACGCCGTATAGCAAAGAAACGCTGGATAAGCGCCTGAGCTACAACCCCACCGGCCAGGACGTGACCTCGCTCTACATGAACGACGGCTACCTGTTCTTCTCGATTGACCCGGTCGAAACCAAGGTGCAGGGTGACTCTATCGATATCGAGATGCGCATCTCGGAAGGAGTGCAGGCGCGGGTGAAGGACATCAACATCACGGGCAATACCAAGACCAGCGACCACGTGCTGCGCCGCACGTTGCGCACGCTGCCCGGCGACAAGTTCAACCGCGAACTGCTCATCCGCTCGCAGCGCGAGATTGCCACGCTGGGTTATTTTGACCCCGAGAAAATCGGTATCAACCCCGTGCCTAACCAGGCCGATGGGACCGTGGACATCAACTACACGGTGGTAGAAAAGCCTTCGGACCAGATTACGCTTTCGGGCGGCTGGGGCGGCTACGCCGGCTTTATCGGCACGGTAGGTTTGGTGTTCAACAACTTCTCGCTGCGCAAAGCCAGCGACTGGCACAACTGGACGCCCGTGCCGGGCGGCGACGGCCAGCGCCTAGCGCTGAACGTGCAGGCCAACGGCTTGCAGTACCAAGCCTACTCGGTGAGCTTTACCGAGCCGTGGCTGGGCGGGCGCAAGCCCAACTCGTTAAGCGTGAGCTTGAACCGCAGCGTGTCGCGTATTTCCAACGGCGGGGTGTTTGATGTGAGCACGGGTAGCTTCATCAAGGTAAACACCATTACGGTGGGCCTAGGCCGCCAGCTGCGCGTGCCGGATGACTACTTTACTTTAAGTAACTCTCTTTCGTACAGCCAGTACCAGACGCAGAACTACGCCATTATCGCGGGGGCTAACACAGGTACGTTCAACAACATTACCGTTAACACCACCCTGGCCCGTAATAGCATCGACAACCCGACGTATACCCGCCGCGGCTCGTCGATATCGCTGTCAGTAAGTCTGACGCCGCCTTACTCGCTGTTTCCGGGCGCGCACCCCAACGAAAACCAGTGGATTGAGTTGCACAAGTGGATGTTCGACGCTTCGTGGTTTACGCCCATCGTGGGCAAGCTGGTGCTGAACACGCGGGCCCACTTTGGCTTCATTGGCTCGTATGGCGGGCGCGACGTGGGGCCGTTTGAGCGCTTTAAGATGGGCGGCGCCGGCTTGGGCTACGGCGGCGGCGGCTCGTTCCTGGTGGGCACCGACTACATCGGCCTGCGCGGCTACGACGACCCCAACGCGGCCTACGCCATTCCGACGGCCCAAAGCGGGCAGAGCGGCGGCATTGCCTACAACAAGTACGTGGTGGAACTGCGCTACCCCGTCAGCCTCAACCCGGCTGCCACGGTGTACATCCTGAGCTTTGCCGAGGCAGGCAACGCGGTGAACTCGTACCAGGATTATAGCCCCTACAACCTGTACCGCTCGGCGGGGGTAGGTGCCCGTATCTTCATGTCGGCTTTTGGTTTGCTGGGCTTCGACTACGGCCACGCTTTCGATACTGTGCAGCCGCTTTCGGGCACGCCGGCCGGTACCAAGCAGGATTTCAACCACTTCCACTTTATTATCGGTCAGCAGATTCGCTAGGTGCTAGGGCCAGCCAACGGGAACGTTTGGCTGGCCTAACTCAGTTTACCAAACGCTGGCTGGTGAGGCTTTCCTGAAATATTGCGGCGCACTCTGCGTTAGGAGGCGTCTGGCACGGACTTAGCAATAGCCGGATTTACTTACGGTATGAAACGATTTCTCTGCGCATTTGCTTTTCTTGGACTGCTGACTGCCGCCCCGGCGCAGGCCCAGCGGCTGGGCTATATCGACACCGAGTTTATTATGGGCAAAATGCCCGAGTATGCGCTGGCCCAGGTAGAACTGAATAAAATTTCAGATACCTGGCAGAAGGAGATTGAAGCCCAGAAAAAGGACCTGGACAAGATGTACCGCAACTACCAGAATGAGGAAGTGGTACTGACTGAGCCCATGAAGAAAAAGCGCCAGGATGAAATCCTCAAGAAAGAGCAGGAAATAAAGGCGTACCAAACCAAACAGTTCGGCTACGAAGGGCAGCTTTTCAAAAAGCGCGCGGAGTTGAACAAGCCGGTGCAGGACAAGATTTTTGAGGCGGTGGAAAAAATGGTGAAAGCCAAAAAGCTGGATATCGTGCTTGATAAAGCCAGCGAGCTGACCATGATTTACACCAATCCTACCTTCGACTATACCGAGTACGTGCTGGAAGAGCTGGGCCTGGCTTCGCCCGACCGCAACCAGCCGGCGCCTAAAGGCCCGGTAAAAACGGTGGCCCCGCCCCGCACGCCGGGTACGGCGGGGCGCAGTACCGACCCCCGCTTTCCCACGGATTCGGGAGCGCCCACTACGCCGGCGGCCGCCAGCCATCCAGCCGAAACGCTGGACACGCAAAAGAAGCCGTAACATTCTTAACTTTGCATTTAACTTTTTCCAGAACCTTGATTTTCTTCGTTAACCAAGTGAAAACCGTTCACCTGACCTTCGCCGCCGCGCTGCTTGTTATCGGCTCTTTTTTTGCCCCCGCTGCCCACGCGCAAGCTCCGCTCAAAATCGGCTACACCAGCGTAGAATACGTGTTGAGCCAAATGCCCGAGCGCAAGCAGATTGAATCGGAGCTGAAAACCTACAGCGGCCAGCTGGAGGCCCAGATGAAGAGCAAGCAAACCGCTTTCCAGACCAAGCTCGATGCCTACCAGAAAGGTGGTGGGGCTATGACGGCTGTGGTGAAAGCTGACACCGAAAAGGAGTTGCAAACCATGCAGCAGGGCTTGCAAGAGTTCCAGTCGACGGCCCAGCAGTCGCTGCAGCAGAAGCAGCAGCAGCTTTTGAGCCCGGTGCTCGACAAAATTCAGAAAAACATTGACCTCGTAGCAGCCGAGAGCGGCTATACCTACGTGCTGAACTCGGATGCTGGCTCGAGCCCCATCTTGCTGCACGGCCCCAAAGAAGGCGATATTTCGGACCTGATTCTCAAGAAGATGGGCATCACGCCCACGGCCCCGGCCCCGACCCCCGATGCTAACAAGCAGACTGGCCCCGCGGTAACTACGCCGGCCGGCCCGAAAGCCGCTCCCAAGAAGAAATAATCGTATAAATTACCCTTTAAAAAGCCGAGGCTATTTAGCCTCGGCTTTTTTATTATAGGTAGCGGGCGGTAGTTACCTAAACAATGGCGCTATAGTTTGTTGTAGGATAGATAATTATAAATTTAACCGGTTTTATTTAAGAAAAATCAAGGTTGGGCGCGTATAGCGTTCCATTGGTGGATTTTTAAGAACGCATGACGCAGGAACAAGCACGCTTAGCCGAGTCCGATGCCCAAACGGTAAACTGGAAGAAATTTGGCCCTTACCTCACCGAGCGGCAGTGGGGCACGGTACGCGAAGATTATAGCCACGATGGGAGTGCTTGGGACCACGTTTTTCACGACGCGGCCCGCTCCTATGCCTACCGCTGGGGCGAGGAAGGCCTGGGTGGCTTTAGCGACGACCAGCAGCTGCTGTGCCTGAACGTGGGTCTTTGGAACGGCAAGGACGACCAATTAAAGGAGCGTCTCTTTGGCCTGACCAATGGCCAAGGCAACCACGGTGAGGACGTGAAGGAGCTGTACTACTACCTCGACAGCACGCCCACGCATTCGTACCAAAAAATGCTGTACAAGTACCCGCAGCGGCGTTTTCCTTACCGCAAACTGCTGGAAAACAATGCCCGCCGCACGCGCTTAGAGCCCGAGTACGAGTTGCTGGATACGGGGGTTTTTAAGAATAACCGGTACTTCGACGTCTTTATCGAGTACGCCAAAGACGGGCCCGACGACATCCTGATGCAGGTGACGGTGCACAACCGGGGCAAGGACAAGGCCACCGTGCAGGTGCTGCCGCAGCTGTGGTTTCGCAATACCTGGGGCTGGGGCTACGACGACTACCGGCCCCTGCTAACGCAAGTGGCCCCCGGAGTGGCGCGGGCCGAACACCGCGACCTAGGCAGCTACCACTTCTACTGCGAGGGCGACCCCACGCTGCTGTTCTGCGAAAACGACAGCAACGGCCCGCGCCTCTACGGCCTGCCGGGCGAGGGTTTGTACTTCAAAGACGGCATCAACGACTACGTGGTGGAGGGCCGGACCCACGCCGTGAACCCGCAGCAGCACGGCACCAAAGTGGCTGCCCAGTACGAGCTAAAAGTGCCGGGCGGCAAGTCGCGCACGGTGCGCCTGCGTCTGAGCAAAGCCGAGCTGGCAGCGCCATTTGAAAACTTTGACCAGCTGATGGCCGACCGGCTGCGGGAAACCGATGAGTTTTACGACTGCGTGCAGGAGCGCCTCACCAGCCCCGATGCCCGCAACGTGCAGCGCCAGGCCTTCGCGGGGATGCTGTGGAGCAAGCAGTTTTACTACTACGATGTGACGCAGTGGCTCGATGGCGACCCCGCCATGCCCAAGCCCGCGCCCCAGCGCCGCATGAACCGCAATGCCAACTGGCGGCACCTGCACAACCAGGACCTCATTTCGATGCCCGACAAGTGGGAATACCCCTGGTATGCGGCTTGGGATTTGGCTTTCCACTGCATCCCGCTGGCGATGGTGGACTCGGGTTTTGCCAAAAACCAGCTGCGCTTGCTCATCAAGGACCGCTACCTGCACCCCAGCGGCCAGCTGCCGGCCTACGAGTGGAACTTTGGCGACGTGAACCCGCCGGTGCATGCCTGGGCCACCTGGCGCGTGTACCAGATGGACAAGAAGCGCAATGATGGCAAGGGCGATACCGACTTTCTGGAGCGGCTATTTCACAAGCTGGTGCTGAATTTTACGTGGTGGGTCAACCGCAAGGACCGCGACGAGCGCAACATCTTCGAGGGTGGCTTCCTGGGGCTGGATAACATTGGGGTCTTTGACCGCTCGGCGCCGCTGCCCACTGGCGGCAAGATTGAGCAGAGCGACGGCACCAGTTGGATGGCTATGTACGCCCTTAACCTCATGCGCATGGCGCTGGAGCTGGCCAAAACCAACCCGGTGTACCAGGAAATGGCGGGCAAGTTTTTCGAACACTTCCTCTACATTGCCGATGCTATGACGCGCGGCGGCGACGGCAAATTCAACCTCTGGGACGACGAGGACCAGTTTTACTACGATGTGCTGCACACGCCCGACAATGCCCGCACCAAGCTCAAGGTGCGCTCGATTGTGGGGCTGATTCCGCTATTTGCGGTCGAGATTATCGACGAGGATTTGCTGAACGCTATGCCGCTCTTTGCCCGCCGGGCGTGGTGGCTGGTGAGTAACCGGCCGCACCTGGCGCAGCTGGTATCGCGCTGGCAGGAGCCGGGCAAGGGTGCTCGCCACCTGCTAAGCTTGCTGCGCCGCAGTCGCCTCAAAGCGCTATTGCGCCGGATGCTGGATGAAAGCGAGTTTTTGTCGGAATACGGCATTCGGGCGCTGTCGCGCTACCACGACGAGCACCCCTACGTGTACCGTGCCGGCAAAACCGACTTTGTGGTGCAATACCTGCCGGGCGAATCTGACTCAGGTATGTTTGGTGGCAACAGCAACTGGCGCGGCCCAGTGTGGTTCCCGATTAACTTCCTAATTGTGGAGTCATTGCAGCGTTTTTATACGTACTATGGCGATTCTTTCAAGGTAGAATACCCTACAGGTTCGGGCACGCTTATGACGCTGCTGGAAGTATCCGATAAGCTGGCCGAACGCCTCAATAAGCTGCTGCTAAAGGATGAGAATGGCCGCCGCCCAGCCTTCGGCGACAGCGAATTGATGCAAAATGACCCGCACTTCAAGGACTACTTGCTCTTCCACGAGTATTTCCACGGCGATGATGGTCACGGCCTCGGCGCTAGCCACCAGACGGGTTGGACAGGCTTGATTGCGAAGCTTTTGCAGCCTCGGCAATAGAGTAGCGACCGAAAAAAAGTCCTTCATGTAGAGCGTAGCGAAGCATCTCGCGTGGTGCAGTAATTATATCGTAATTAATTACTGCACCACGCGAGATGCTTCGCTGCGCTCTGCATGAGGGAATTTGCCAACCGAAGTAGCTTCCTACTTTTGTGCCCTTACCGAAACTACCTATGCTACCACCGTTTGCCCAAGCCCAGGACCCCGACGAAGACGAAACCGGCGAAGGCGACGAGCTATACGAGCACCACCGCATTGTAGTAGACCGGGGGCAGGAGCTGCTGCGCATCGATAAATTCCTGCTTAATCGCCTAGCCAACGCTTCGCGCACCAAGATTCAGGCGGCCATCGAAACCGAAGCGGTGCAAGTAAATGGTCGGCCTACTAAGGCCAGCTACCGCATCCGGCCGGCCGATACTATCACTATCACGCTGCCCGAGCCGCCGCGCACCGGCAAGGTCGAGCCCGAAAAGATGGACCTCGACATCCGCTACGAAGATGCCGAGCTACTCATTGTAAACAAGCCCGCGGGCATGGTGGTGCACCCCGCCTACGGCAACTGGGAAGGCACGCTGGTGAATGGGCTAGCCTATCACCTTGCCAACCTGCCCACCGGCCGCAACGGCGAAATTCGCCCCGGTCTAGTGCATCGCATCGACAAGGACACCTCGGGCCTGCTCGTCATCGGCAAGACCGAAGCAGCTATGACGCACCTCTCGCAGCAGTTTTTCCACCACACCATCGAGCGCAGCTACCTAGCTCTGGCCTGGGGTAAGTTTGACGCAGACGAGGGCATCGTGCGCGGCCACATTGGCCGCAGCCTGCGCGACCGCAAGGTGCAGGCCGTCTACCCCGACGGCGACCAGGGCAAGCACGCCGTGACGCACTACCGCGTGCTTGAGCGCTACGGTCCCGTCACGCTGCTGGAATGCCGCCTCGAAACCGGCCGCACCCATCAGATACGGGCGCACATGCAGTATATCGGCCACCCGCTTTTCTCCGATGCTACCTACGGCGGCGACCGCATCCGCTCGGGGCAGGCCACGGGCACGTACAAGGCCTTTGTTGAGAACGTATTTGCCACGCTGCCCCGGCAGGCGCTGCACGCCCGCTCGCTGGGCTTTGTGCACCCGCGCACAGGCGATAAAATGTTTTTTGAAGCAGAATTACCCGAGGATTTCAGCGCCGCGCTGGCCAAGTGGCAGGCGTGGAGCGAAAACCAATAGGCGCAAAAAAGCCCCACTACAATGTTTGTAGTGGGGCTTTTTGCAAAAAGCTCGCAACAGCTTATTTCTTCTTGGGAACAGGCTTGGCAGCTGGCTTTTTGGCCGGAGCAGCAGCACCATTCACAATTTTCAGCGACTTGGTCGCGAAGTCGTCAGTAGGGTCAACTGTCAGGGCTTTTTCGAAGCTTGCCTTAGCGGAAGCTTTATCGTTCTTCTGTGCGTAGTAAGCACCAAGGTAGTCATACGACTCCACTAGCCCGGCCTTGTATTTGGTAGGGTCGGCACTAGCTAGCTCAATGTATTTCTGATAATAGGGGTTAGCCAAGCCTTTGCTCGCTTCAGGGTCGAGTGCAGCGTTAACCTTAGCGCGGGCTATGTAAGCCGGAACATAGTCGGGCTTGGCCGTACTGATGATGTTAAACACGCTGTCGGCCTGTGGGTACTGCTTGGCCGAAGCATAAGCCGCCGCCAAGCGATACTGGTCAGCTAGGTCGCCAGTTTTGGCTTTTTCTTTAAGTGCACCAAGCGCGCCAGAATAATCCTTGTTGAGTAGCTGAATTTTGGTTTTCTCAGCTTCATAATCAGGCTTCTTGCTGGCCGGAGCTAGTTCGATAGCCTTATTGATGGCAACCAGCGACTCTTGGGCCTTGTTGGTCTTGCCCAAAATCCGGCTTTGGTATGCGTAGTCATCAGCAATAATTTTATCGGCTGGTGCTATACGGAAGTAATTATCGATAGCCGTAGCGGCACCAGCATAGTCGCCGGTTTCGTACAGCGAATAGGCCTTGAGGCGGTTCATTGTCACGTTGTTTGGCTCTGTCGCCAACACGCCGTTTACTTCCGTTAGCGCTTCTGGGTACTTCTTCGTCAGATACAGAAACGACGCGTACTCAATATCCGTGTAGGTCGAGCGCTCGGCCACGTTGCGGTACTGCTCAAAAGTGCTCAGCGCCTTGGGGTACTGCTGGGCATAGTAGTACATCTCAGCTAGCTCCTTATAAGCCGGCGCATACTTAGGCTCTAGCTCAATGGCTTTTTCCAGGTTAGTGATGGCGTCCTTCGCATTGCGGCTACGCACATCAAGCTCACCCTTCTTGTAGTAAGCCTGGGCGTAGTTTGGGTTGGCCATCGTAGCGCGGTCGAAGCTGGTCATAGCCTCACCACCACCTTGGTCGGTCTTCAGGTAGATTTGGCCCCGCGCTACCATCAGCGCTGGCTCGTCTTTTTTGTTGACAGCCTGGGCAGCATTCACGTAAGTCAACGCCTTGTCGATGGTTTTCACATCCGACTCGCCGTAGGCTTGCGCAATCATCGTCAGCACCTTGGCATCCTTGCTTTTGGTGGCTTTCACGGCAGCGTCAAACGACGTAGCGGCCGCATCAGTCTGGCCCTTTACCAGGGCGGCGCGGCCAGCGGCTACTTGCCCAAAGGGCGTAGGACCAGCTGCTTTGTTGAAATAAGTAGCGGCCGAATCGTCGAGGTCGCGCATTTGGTAAAGGCGACCCAACTCGTAGTTGGCTTCCGGCGAGCTGGCATTGCGCAGCAAGCCGCGCGCTTCGTTATAGCGCTCTAGCTCGATGGCTTTTTGGGCAGCGGCAATGTCTTGGGCGGTGGCGGCCGTAGCGCCGGCCCCCAAGGTAACGGCGGTCAGCAACAGCGGTTTCCAGGGCTTGAAACTCATAAGCGAAAGAGAGAAGAAGAATCAGGGTGAGAGATAAGTGTCAGCTAAACTACGCGAGAGCCGCGCCGGGAGTTCAATCGGGCTTTGGCATGGAAACGATACGCGCCTGCATTTTGGCGGGCAGCAGGCCTGACTTATAGAATATAAGCTGGCCTTTCTGCCCTGCAATGAAAGAGGCAAAACCCGAGCCAAGTCCAGTGCGCGCTTCGCGGTTAATCACGTAGATGTTGCGCTGCAAAGGATAACGCTGCAATCTGGAGTCGGCTTTTAGCTGCTCGGGCGTATAAGGGGCCAAATACCGCGGATACGGCGGGATATAATCATCCTTGGTAGGGTTGGGCCGCGCCGTGATGGCTGCCACCCGCACCGTGTGCAGGAAGCTCATTACATTAGGGTCGTCGTGGTCCGATACCCAATTGACGCCCACCACCCCGATGGCCGCCGGGTGGGCCGCCACATAAGCTAGCGCCTCGGAGTTGGACTTGGCCGCAAACACGCGCTTGGTCAGCGGCTGCCCGCGTAGCAGCGAGTCGCGCACAAAGCGCAGCGTACTGCTACGGTTGGCATCAAAGACGACGTTGATATCGCCCAGCTTCGTTTGGCCACCCACTTGCTTCCAGCTGGTAGTCTGGCCACTGAAAATGCTGCGCAGCTGCGTCACCGTCAGCAGCGAATCGGGGTTGGATGGGTGCAGAATAATGGCGAGGCCATCGATACCGATATGCGTGACAATCGGTGTCATGGTTTGCTTTACCAGCTCTGCTTTCTCCTCAGCGGTCAGGTCGCGCGACACTATGGCTAGCTTCGCCTTGTCATTGAGCAGGTTGAGTATCACGCTGTCTTCGGGCTGGTACGAAGCCTTCACGTGCGCGTCGGGGTACAGCTTTTGAAACGTATCGACCTGCGACTCCAGAATCGGCGCAAACGTTTCATCGACGCTAATCGAGACATGGCCGCTGGTGGGCGTGTCCGTCCCTTCCGCGCCCGGTTGGCTGCCGCTGTGGCAAGCCGAAAGCAAGCCCACTGCCAGCAGCAGCGTGCCTACGCGCACACGACCCTTAGGGCCCGAGAAATTAGCGAAAGTCATCACGCCGGGATTTGCGAAATTGAAAAGGCAGCGCCCGCACCAAGCGCACGATGCCATACAGAATAAGGATGCCCCCAAGTACCAAACGGGTGGTGTGGCTGAGAGGCAGCAGTGCGCCGGCAGCCATGGGCCGGTTGGCGGTGTACACGAGCCAGCCGCCCAGTGCCAGGTAGCCAACTGCCCGCAGCAAGTCAAAAAAACGGGTCGGCTGCTGGGAAGGACCCAGCCGCTCTTCCGTGGAAGAATCGCGCATGTGAGGAAAAAAGAAGTTGCCCTTTATAACAGGTGCCAGCGGCAAAAATGTTCTGAACAGCTGCCCGTAACTCGCAACGCAACTGCAAAGGAGGTAAAAAAAGCCGGCTTTTCATAATGAGCCGGCTTTTAATCCTATCCAACCAGTAACAGCTTACTGAATGCGAAACGTAATGGGCAGGTTAAAGCCCACTGGCACAGCGTGGTGCGACTGCTGGCCGGGCGTCCAGGCTGGCATTTGGCGCACCACGCGCTGGGCCTCTTCATCCAGGCCAAAACCCAAGCCTTTCAGTATGCTGACGTCGGCAATCGTGCCATCGGCCTGCACCACGAAGCTCACGTACACGCGGCCCTCGGCTTGTGCTCGCAACGCTTCGCTAGGGTAGCGCAAGTGGTTGCGCAAGTAGCGCATCAGCGCCTCGGTGCCGCCCGCAAATTCGGGCATTTTTTCGACTACCAGATAAGGGCCGGTTACGGCCGGGGCGCTTTCGCTGCTGGTTGTGGTGCTGGTAGCAGCGGTGCCCGTGCTGCCCGGTATGCCCCCGGCAGTAGCATCTGCGGTGGTTGGCCCGGTGGTAGTAGTCAGTCCCGGTGGCACATCTGCTACGTTTTCTACAATTGTTTCAGGAGGTTTAGGTGTTACTAACTCATCTTTTTCTATTTTGGTGGGGAGGCTGGTGGTGGCAGGGGAGACGGCCGCCGCAGCGGGGTGGCTAGGCGCGGCTGGGGGCGGCGGTGCAATAGGCTGGGGTGGCTCCGTCACGTAAATAGGAGTTACTTCAGTAAGCTTGGTTTTGGTTACCGTTTCTACTACGCTTGCCGGGCGGAAGTGCTCCCTGGCCGCAATGCTTAGCAATAGTAGGATGCATAAACCCAGCATCGAGCCCAGCGCCTTACGCATGTTGCTACCATATGATTGGCGCAGCTGGTAGGCGCCGTAGGCTTGGTTGCGCCCCTCAAAAACGAGCGCGTCAAGCGAAGCCGGAAATAAATTGGTGAGTAGTGACATGAGCAGTATGGAGCAAGTGAGTAAAACGCCGGTGGCCACCAGTCAATTAGTTGATGCCCGGCCAGCTTCTTTTCCACACTGCTCAGCTACTTATTTCGAGTAATTTTTCAGTCATCATTACTCCAACTAAGAGTTGCGCCGACCACCCACCACCCTAAAACGCAACAAGCCCCACATGCTAGGCATGTGGGGCTTGTTGGTTGTAACTGACTTAAGTCAGACTACTGAATCTTCAGTGAAATCGGCACCGTGAACGATACTTTCACCGACCGGCCATTTTGCTTGCCTGGGATAAACTTAGGCAGCGTTTTGATAGCGCGGATGGTTTCGGCATCAATCGTCGAGCTCAGGCCTTTCACCGTTTCTACGTCAATCAAGTTGCCGTTTTCATCCACCGTAAACTTGGCGAATACGCGGCCTTCTACTTGGTTGCGCAAGTCAACCGCCGGGTAGCGGAAGGCTTTTTGAATGGCGTTTACGATGGCCTGGGTGCCGCCGCCGCCGGGCAGCTGGGGCATTTGCTCTACGTAGGTGTAGACTTTGTCTTCTACTACCTCAGCTACCGGAGCAGCTTTGGTGCCTTCGCCGCTCAGACCACTCAGGTCGGGAGCAGCATCGAGGCCACCAGTTACGGTCTTCACACCTACGTTCTGGTCTTTAATTTCCTTCACGTCGGGTACGTCCTCTTCCTGGCGCACTTCCTTGTCCTTAGCCACTTCGGGCGGCGTAAAGCGAATAGCATTCACTTTAGGCGGCTCGGGCGGCGGGGGGGGCGGCGGCGTGCTGGGGGGGGGCGGAGGGGGCGGTGGCTGGGTGTTGTCCAGTGGCGGAGCTTCCATCAGCTCGTTCACTTTGAGGTTAAGCTCCTCTTTGGGCTTGTGCTCCTCCCAGTACCGGGCCACGGCTGGTATCAGCACGAGCAGGCACATAAAGAAAGCTCCAAAGATTAGCGCCCGTGTGACGTTGCGGCCGTAGACGCGCCGCAGGTCATAGGCCCCATAAGCCTTGTTGCGCCCCTCAAATACGATGTCGTTTAAGCTGGCATTAGCCAGCTGAGCGTTATCCATCATAGTAAGTTCTGCTTTTTGATGAGGTCCAGGTCTTCTTTGCTAATATCGACCAGCGCATAGCGCGACTGGTCGGTGATGTTCATCTCATCCAGGATGTCAACCATGTCTTTGTACTTGGCTTGCTTGTCCTTGTCCACGTAGGTTTTAATCAGGATGGTGAGCTTGGGCACCTGCTGCTTGCGTTGCAGCAGCACCTTCCGAATGCCATTGGCCGAAAAGTCGGTTACTTCTATCTTGGGCACTGACACCGAAGGGTCGTTGGGCTGGTTGAGGCCGAAGTAGTAGAACACTTTATCATCGGGAGCGAGGATAACCGTCATCGCCTCTGAGGCTTTGATTTTCGTGTTCTCTTCCTTGTTCTCTACTTTCGCCGGCATCGTGAGCTGTAGCACGTTGGGCTTGGCAAAAGTGGTGGTGAGCATGAAGAAGGTCAGTAGCAGGAAGGCAAGGTCAACCATGGGCGTCATGTCGATTTTGGTCGACGCTTTTTTCGCCCGTTTCTTGCCTCCCTTACCGGAGTCTCCTTTTTGTTGGATTTCTGCCATTGGTTCAGCGGGTTATTTAGCAGCGGCGGTGGGTTTCCCCTCCAGGCTGGTAATGAGGTTGAAGCGGTTGATTTTGGCTTTCTGCAACTCCTTAATAACCGTTTGCACCGTCTGCACGTCGGCTGCGCCATCGCCTTTAATGGCTATGAAGCTTTGCTTACTGAAGAGGTTGAGATTGGCCTGACGGGCACCCTGTACCCAGTCAATCATCTGGTTGTTGAGCGAGTCATACGGAATGCCGGGTAAGCCAGCATTTAGCTCCTTGCGCTGCTCGGTAGTCTTGCTCAAATAAGAGCCCAGCTGCTTAATCGGTACCCCGATGCTGTTGATGTTGCGAAACTGCGCCAGCTGCGCCTTGGTGAAGCTCACGCCGTACTTGTTGCCCATCGACTTCAGCGCCTCTTCTTTTACGGCTGCTTTGTCGAAGCCGAAGAATATGCGCTTTTTGTCGTCGATAGTCAGCGTTAGCACGTCGCTGTCGGGGTTGCGGATGTCCGAAGTCGAGGACGGGGGGTCCACTACCACGGCATCCTCAGGGCGAAACTGCGTGGTCAACATAAAGAATGTTACCAGCAGGAAGGCCAGGTCTACCATCGGCGTCATGTCGAGCGATGGCGAGGTGCGGTGAGGTTTTACTTTAGGCATTGCCAGAAGATATTAAAGGTGGCGGGCCGAGACATAAGAAGTGAGGGGCTGCGGAATGAAACCATCAGCGGGCCGCCCGTAGGGGGCGGGAGCCGCTCATTGGTACTGATGCCGCTGCCCGGCAAACTGCACACGCCTGGCCGAAAAAAAGTTTGGGGTAGCGACAGCCGAAACGCCGCTACCCCGCTTTTTGTGCCAATAGCCTACGACTCCTGCCCTTTTGCGCCGTGCTGAGCAGCGAAGGTTTGGATGATGCTGAAGCCAGCTTCATCGATGCTGTAAGTCAGCTCGTCAATCTTGCTGGTGAAGTAGTTGTACCCCACGATAGCCAGGGCCGACGTACCGATACCCAGTGCCGTGTTGATAAGGGCTTCCGAGATACCCGATGCCAGGGCAGTCGCGTCAGGGTTACCAGCTTGGGCAAGGGCCGCGAAGGCCTTAATCATGCCGAATACCGTGCCGAGCAGACCGGTAAGCGTAGCTACCGAAGCAATGGTCGAGATGATAACCAGGTTTTTTTCCAGCATCGGCAGCTCCAGAGCGGTGCTTTCTTCGATTTCTTTCTGGATGGCCAGCACGCGCTGGTCGGTGTTCATGGTGTGCTCGCGGCCCATTTCCTGATATTTTTTCAGGCCGGCGCGAACTACGTTGGCTACCGAGCCTTTCTGCTGGTCGCAGAGGGCAATGGCACCAGCGATGTCGTTGGTATTCAGTTTCTGGCGTACGCCGCGTACAAACGACTCGATGCTCTTGCTGCCTTTAGCCTTAGCGATGGTCAACGCGCGCTCAATAGCGAACGTGATAACGCACAAGAACATCGTCAGCAGGAACGGCACGATAACACCACCTTTATACATCGTGGCGAGGTAGTCGCCGGGTAGGGGGTCATTCGTGTTCACGCCACCTTTGAAGCGGCTACCATCACCCAACACGAAATTGAAGATGAGCTGGCTCAGGATAAAAGCCGCGATGATAACGATAACCGAAAACAGCGAGGCGCCGCCGCTGCTCTTAGCAGTATCAGGGGCAACCTTGGGGGCAGCGGCCGGGGTAGTGGGCCGGGCGCCCGGGTTTACAGCATTTTTCTGTTCCATGTGTCCGGGAAGTGTAGGAGGTGGGGGTTGGGTTGAGGGGTAAATAAATTAGACGGAAAAAAGGCTTAACTACTAGTGCGGGATAAAACCAACCAGCAGGCCTAAGCAGCTTCCGGGGCCGAATCTACGTCTAAGCCACGAAAGTCGCTGCCAAATCAATAATTTTTTTGAAAACCTAATATTCAGGCAACGGAGGAAACTACTAAGTATTAGCTCACTCTCAGCGGCCCTGCCGGAGTATGCTTTTTATGAAGCTGCGAACGGGGAGTTAGGCAATAAGGTTTAACCGGCGGCTGGCTCACGAGCCTGCTTTTTGGCCTCTTCCCAGTAAACATCCATTTCGGCCAGGGTCAGCGAAGCCAGTGGTTGGCCGGCACGCGCCGCAGCGGCCTCAAGATACTGAAAACGGCTAATAAACTTGCGATTAGTACGTTCCAAAGCTTCTTCTGGATTAATTCCGGCAAAGCGCGCAAAATTGACGAGCGAAAATAGCAGGTCGCCAAATTCCTGGGCGGCGCGCTCGGCTTGCGCGGCATCGGCGGGCGGCTGGCCGTGGCCATATTCGGCCCCAAACTCGGCCAGCTCTTCCTGCACTTTCAGCCACACTTGGGCGGGGTCTTCCCAATCGAAGCCCGCGCCACGAGCTTTTTCCTGAATGCGCATAGCCTTTACCAACGCGGGCAGCGAGGTGGGCACGCCGCCGAGCACGCCGCCGGTGTTGCCTTTTTCTTTGAGCTTGAGCTGCTCCCAGTTGCGCTTCACCGCGTCTTCGTCGTCGGCCTGCACATCGCCATATATGTGCGGGTGGCGGTAGATAAGCTTGTCGCACTGCGCGTTAAGCGCATCAGCAATGTCGAATACGCCCTGCTCGGCCGCGATGCGGGCGTAGAACAGGAGGTGCAGCATCACGTCGCCGAGCTCTTTTTTAAGGTCGGGCAAATCCTGACGTAGGATGGCATCGCTGATTTCGTAGGTTTCCTCAATGGTGAGGTGACGCAGGCTTTCGAGGGTTTGTTTTTTGTCCCAGGGGCACTCTTGACGCAGGCGGTTGAGCACGTCGAGCAGGCGGCCGAAGGCTTCGAGCTGCGCCGGGCGGCGCGAGGGGGCAAGCAGTGGGTTTTCCATAATCAGATTAGTAACGAAAGGCTAACCGCCGCATTGCCAGCGTAGCCAGCAAAAAGTAAGCTCACAAAGCAGCGTCCTAACGGCGGGCGGTGTACATAAAAACGGGGGGTGGGCTACTTTTGCAGGCTAAAGAAACAAACTGTGACGCTCATAAAATCGATTTCCGGCATTCGGGGCACCATTGGGGGCCCCACCGGACAAGGACTGACTCCGCTCGACGTGGTGAAGTACGCCGCTGCCTATGGCACGTGGGTGACAACCCAAAAGACTGACAGTAAGCTAATTGTTATTGGGCGCGATGCCCGTTTGTCGGGTGACATGGTGAGCCGCCTGGTGGCCGCCACGCTGCAAGGCCTGGGCCTCGATGTGCTCGACCTGGGCCTCTCGACCACGCCAACGGTGGAAATGGTGGTGCCCGCCCGCAAGGCGGCCGGCGGCATTATCCTCACCGCCTCGCACAACCCTAAGCAGTGGAATGCGCTAAAGTTGCTGAATGCCAGCGGCGAATTTATCTCGGACAGCGAAGGCCAAAAAGTGCTGGCCTTGGCCGATAGCGAAGCCTTTGACTTTGCGCCCGTGAACAAGCTCGGCAGCTACCAAACCGATGACACGACCCTGACGGCCCACATCGACGCTATTCTGGCCTTGCCGCTGGTGGATGTAGCGGCCATTCGGGCGCATAAATTTCGGGTGGTGGTCGATGCCGTGAATTCGTCGGGTGGCATTGCGGTGCCGCAATTGCTGGCCGCGCTGGGCGTCGAAACCGTGGAAAAGCTGCACTGCGAGCCCACCGGCGACTTTGCCCACAACCCCGAGCCGCTGCCCGAAAACCTGCGTGACATTGCTAAAATCCTGGAAAAAGGCGGTTTTGACGTTGGTATCGTGGTGGACCCCGACGTGGACCGCTTAGCCTTGGTAAGCGAAAACGGCGAGATGTTTGGCGAGGAATATACGCTGGTGGCTGTGGCCGACTACGTGCTGAAGCAGAATGGCGGCGGCAACACCGTGAGCAACCTCAGCAGCACCCGCGCCCTGCGCGATGTGACCGAAAAACACGGCGGTACCTACACCGCCGCCGCCGTAGGCGAGGTGAACGTGGTGACCAAGATGAAGGAAACCGGTGCCATCATCGGTGGCGAGGGCAACGGCGGCATCATCTTCCCCGAGCTGCACTACGGCCGCGATGCTTTGGTGGGTATTGCGTTGTTTTTGACGCACTTGGCTAAGTCGGGCCTGACAATGAGCCGCTTGCGCAACTCGTACCCGAACTATTTTATTTCCAAAAATAAAATTGAGCTGACGCCCGATATCGACACCGACCAGGTGCTAACCCAGATGGAGCAGCGCTACGCCAAGCAGCCGGTAAACACGATTGACGGCGTCAAAATCGAGTTTGGGAAAGAGTGGGTGCACCTGCGCAAGTCGAACACCGAGCCGATTATCCGCATCTACGCCGAGTCGGATTCCAACGCGACGGCCGACCACTTGGCCCAGAAGATTATTGCCGATATCAAGGAGATTATCAATGGTTAATGGTGAATTGTTAATGATTAACGGTCAGTATTCGCAGGTAGAATAGTCGTCCGTTTTGCCATTAACAGTTCACCATTAACAACTAACCATTGCCAGTATGCACGCTTACTTCGACAACGCCGCCACCACCCCCCTCGACCCCGAAGTGCTGGAAGCCATGCTGCCCTACCTAGGCCAGCACTATGGCAATCCCAGCTCGCTGCACGGGCCGGGGCGGCAGGTGCGCTCGGCTATCGAGCTGGCGCGCAAGACGGTAGCGCAGCTGGTAAATGCCGCGCCGAGTGAAATCACGTTTACCTCGGGCGGCACTGAGGCCGACAACTACGCCATTTTTGGGAGCGTACGCACCTTGGGGCTGCGCCACGCCATCACCTCGCCGCTAGAGCACCACGCCGTGCTGCACCCCCTGCAGGCGCTGGCCAAAGCCGGCGAAACCGAGCTTAGCTACCTGCGCCACGACGAGCTGGGCCGCCTCGACCTGGCCCACCTAGAGGAGCTGCTGGCCACCAAGCCGCGCAGCTTCGTGAGCTTGATGCACGGCAACAATGAGCTCGGTAATATCAATGATATTGAGGCCATTGGCACTCTTTGCGCCAAGTACGACGCCATCTTCCACACTGATACGGTGCAGACGATGGGCCACTACCGCCACGACGTACAGCAGCTCAAAAACCACTTTCTGGTGGGTTCGGCGCACAAATTTCACGGGCCTAAGGGCGTGGGCTTTCTGTATCGGCGCGGCGGTATTGAGGTAGCCCCGCTCATTCACGGCGGCTCGCAGGAGCGCAACGTGCGCTCGGGTACCGAGAATGTGTACGGTATTGTGGGCCTGGCCAAAGCTATGGAAATCGCCTACCGCGAGATGGCGGCGCACCAGCAATACATTCAGGCCCTGAAAAACCGCTTTATCGAGCAGCTACGGGCGGGTATCGACGACGTGCAGTTTAATGGCCTTTCGGCCGAAGCTGATAAAAGTTTGTACACGGTGCTGAGCGTGAGCTTGCCGCCATCGCCGGTGAGCGAAATGCTGTTGTTTAGCCTGGATATCAGCAAGGTAGCGGCATCGGGTGGCTCGGCGTGTACCAGCGGGGCGCAGCTAGGCTCGCACGTGTTGGAGGCGCTGGGCGCCGACCCCAACCGGCCCACGGTGCGCCTCTCGATGAGCAAACTAAATACGGAAGCCGAAGTGGATTACGCCACCGAGCAGCTGCTAAAGCTGTACCAGCCGGTGCTGAAGTAAAGCCAGCGGCTGGCGCTTGAAAGCGGGGCGACCAGGTAAAGCGGTAATATTGCTGGCCCTAAACCCTTTTAACCCCGCCCGCCATGCCCGATTCTGACAACCTCGGCCATAAAATCCTGAGCTTTTTCATCAAGGAAGAAAGCCTGTCGGGCAAGCCAGCCTCGGCCGCTCCAGCTTCGGCCGGCTCTGGCTCAGCGCCCACTCCGGCCCCGCCCACGGGCACGGTCGATGCCAAATTTGCTGAGCACTTCGCTAACGTGCTGGCCAAGAATAACCTGCCGGGCCCCGACTACTTCGAGTTTCGGGAGACGCTGCGGAGCCTGGGTAGCCTGAACCTTAGCGAAGACCAGCAGTACCAGGCTGCCTGGGCCAGCTTTAAGGCCTTGGGTGGTGCGCCCGATGTAGCCCAGCTTACCAGCGCGGCCAACCAATACCTGGCGGCGCTGGGCAAAGACCGGGAGGCCTTTGGCCAAAGCGTAGAGGCCGCCATAGCTGAGCGCGTGGGCGGCTTGCAGCGCGAGCAGCAGCAGCTGCAAGCCGACACGCAGAACCTGACGCGCCAACTAGCCGAAATTCAGCAGAAGCTAGCGGCCAACCAAACCCGCCTGGCAGCCATCGGCGGCGAAATAACCGAGCAGAGCGGCAAGCTCAACCAAAACCGCCAGAACTACGAGGTGACCTACGGCCATTTCACGGGCCAGATTCGCGAGGACTTGGCCAGGATTACGCGGTATTTAAAATAGCCGATATAGTTTTGAGCGCCGTTGCTGTAATGCTGGCGGCTGCGCGGCGATACATGGGGCGGCTGTCCTTGCTTCGCCGCGCTCGCAAGGATAGAGCCGTTTTCGCTAATTCAACGAGCTACATTACCTCCTTCAATTTCTAATTCAACACAATGGCAACTCCTGATTTTTCGCAGCTGGGCGGGGCCACCGACGCCGAAAAACGTTCGTTTTGGTCGCGGCCCGAGGGTATTTTGGGGCTGACGGTGCTGGCCGGGCTGGTAGGCGTGGGGCTGGTTTACTTTAATGAGGTAGTGAAATTTCTCATTGAGGTCACTACCAATACTTTGCACCTGGCCTTTTTGCTGGGGGCGCTGGGGCTGCTGATATTCCTGTTTACGAGCCGGGATATTCGCACGGGCCTCTTCTTTTTGTTCAAAACGCTGATGCGCAAGATTACGGGCATCGTGATTCAGCTCGACCCGATTGCGATTCTCAAAATCTACATCGACGACCTGAAGAAAAAACGCCAGAAAATGCAGGGCCAGATAGATACCCTGGCCGGGCAACTGGTGAAGCTGAACAAGAAAATAGCCGATAACAACGGCGAAATCAAGCAAAAATTTGCCGAAGCCAACAAGGCCAGCACCATGCTCGACCGGCCCGGCATGAAGGAAACTGCCTCGCTGGCCACCATCGAGGGAGCGGGCTTGCAGCAGATGAATGAGAAGCTGCTGCCCTTGCAGCGCAACATTCAGATGGTATTGGCTTTCATGGAAAAAGTCAACCAGAGCGCCGACTACATCATCAAGGAGACCGAGATAAAAGTGCGGCTCAAGGAAGTCGAATACAAGATTGTGAAAGAAAGCTCCAGTGCGTTGCGCACTGCGGTGAGCATCTTCAAGGGCGACCCCGACAAGAAGTTTTACTTCGACGAGTCGATGGAATACATCCAGGACGACATGAGCCAGAAGCTGGGGGAAATGAAGCGCGCCATGGATTTGTCGATGGACTTTATCAACTCGGTAGACGTGCAAAACGGTATCCTGTCTGACAAGGGCGAGGCTATGCTCGACGCTTACAACAAGGGCGAGTTTAAGCTGGTGCAGCTCGAAGGCCGCCCCGATAGCCTGGCTCCCGCGCCGCGCCCCGGCGACCCGGCCCCGGCTAAGGACGCTGGCTACCGCAGTCTGTTAGAATAAATTACCTACTCTTCCTTCCTCTTTCACACCAACTTACCTCACATGCAAAATCTAACCGTCGCCGGCCGCCTGTTAATCACGGCTATCGTGCTGATTGGCATCTATTTCGGTATTCGCTACTTCACCGCTAACCGAGCGCTGGCCCCCGCCACGACCACCACGGGCGTGACGCCGGGCGCAGCCAACCAGGGCGATACAGCTACATCAGCTACGTCTGCCAGCCCTACTGCCAGCGGCGAGCGGGCGCCCTTCGCCTACACCGCGCCCGAGCCCACGGGCGGGCGGCTGCGCGGCGTGGTAGAGCTGGGGGCCAGCGGCTTCAACTCCTTCATTGTGCGCACCGATGCCCAGCACAACTGGAAGCTGAACAAAGCCGAATTTGGCAACAGCCTGGTAATGGAGAATATGGCCACCGACGAGGACGTGCGCACGGGCCTGAAATCGTACATCGCCAAGATGCTCGATTTTGGGGTAAGTGGCAAAGACATTCATTTTATGGTGAGCTCGGGCGCACTGAAGGCCGAAGGCACGCAGAAAATCATGAAGCAGTTGGCCAAGCTTGGCTACGTGGTGAACACCGTGACGCCCGAGAAGGAAGGCGTGCTGGGGCTGCGCTCGGTGCTGCCGCCGTCGTATGCCAGCAAGGCGTTTGTGGTGGATATTGGCTCGGGCAACACCAAGATTTCGTGGCTGGCGGGCGGCGCGCCCAAGTCGGTAGAAACCTACGGGGCCAAGTATTTTGAGGGCGGCACCGACGATGCCACCGTAGCGGCCGACGTGAAAACCAAGGCCCAGCAAGTGCCCGCCGACCTGCGCGCCACGTGTTTTATTATCGGCGGCATCCCGTTTGAGCTGGCCAAAAAAGTGCGCAAGGGCACCGAGCGCTACACCGTGCTCGACGCGGCCAGCGCCTACCAGCTCGACAATGCCAAGGGCAAAGCCGGCCTGAATATCTACCGCTCGGTGGCCGAGGCTACTGGCTGCAAGCAGTTTGTATTTGACTGGGACGCCAATTTTACCATTGGCTACTTGCTAACGCTGCCGCAGTAAGCTACCTTTAGCCGGCCGTAGTGAGGAGCTTGGGAGGAGAGTTTGATACGGTGATTCACTCACTCCTTTTGCCCGCCAGCTACTGAGCTTCGCTGGAGGGCGCTTGCTGCTACTATGCCCGCTACGCCCCCGCCACCCTCGCCGCGCCAGCCCTGGGGGTTGGCCGTAATCTGGCGCTGGCTACGGCGCTACTTTGGGTTCTCGCGAGCCGCAACGCGGGGCTTTGTTCTGTTGCTGCTCGTGCTGTTGGGGGTGGCTGTAGTGCCCCCGTTGTTGCGCCCCGCCGACCCAGTATATCTGCCTGCCGCCGACCAGCAGCAACTCGACACCTGGGCCAAAGACCTGTCGGCGCGGCTGGCACAAAGCGACTCGGCCGAGCGCCAGCGCTACGCCGGCCGGCGCAATTTTGGGGCCGAGCGCGCTGCGCGCTATCCGCAGGTGGCCCAGGTGAAGCTAGCTCCTTTCGACCCTAATGCCTTGACGGCGAATGGCTGGGAAGCGCGGGGCGTGCCGCATTTTGTAGCCGGCCGCTTGGTCAATTATGGTCAGAAGGCTGGGGGCTTCAAAGCCAAAGCGCAAGTGCAGCGCGTGTATGGTTTGTCCGATTCGGTGTACCAGCGGCTCGCCCCGTTTATGCAGCTGCCCGATGAGTTGCCAGGGCGCAAGGACTACGCGCGTGGCGGCGCGACCTTTCCGGCAAATTCACTCAACCGCTTCCCGCGCAAGTCGTCGCGCTTGCTGCCTTTCGACCTCAACAAGGCCGATACAACCCAGCTGCAGCAGATAAGGGGCATTGGCCGGGGCCGGGCCAAGTGGATAGTGCAGCGCCGCACCGACCTGGGCGGCTACCTCGATGAGGCGCAGCTGGCCGATGTTTTTGTGCTGCGCGATGCGCCTGATTTGGTGGACAGCCTGCGCAAATACACGTTTGTAGCGCCGGGCTTCGTGCCGCAAACGCTGAATATCAACACCGCTACTTTCGATGAGCTTTGGCCGCAGCCCTACGTGGGCAAGTCGCTGGCCCGACTCATCGTGGCGTTCCGCAAGCAGCACGGCCCATACAAAACGCCCGAAGACTTGCGGCAAATCAAGATTCTGAAAGAAGAAAGCTTTGCGAAGCTGCGGCCATACGTGCGCTGCGAATAATGGCAGCCTGCGCTGCGCTTAGCTTACTAGTAGCACAACCTCGGCGAGGCCATGCTACTAGTAAGCTAAGCGCAGCAGCGCGTTAAACGCCCGTAAACTTCACCGTGGCGATGGGCTGCGTTTCGTCGCATTTAATAAGGTGAGGCTGCGTTGCCAGCAAGGAGGCAGAGTCCTTGTAGGCAAAGTCGAACTCTTGCAGGATGCTGCTGTCGAAATCGCCCTGCCGGTTGAGCAGCTCCGAAAAGCGGTGGCGGTAGGCATCTTTCTCCGCTTTTTTGAGGGAGTGCCAGTGCTTTAGCGTGTCGGTGCGGCTGTATTGGCGGCCTGCGCCGTGGGCACAGCTCCAGAGAGTCTGCTCGATTGAGGCGTCCCAGCGGTTGGGCTTCACAATAAGAGAGCCGCGGCTCATTGAAAGCGGGATAACTACTTCACCGTCTGCATGTAGCTGAGTGCTGCCTTTGCGGTGGATAACGCCGGTGGGCGCAAATTCCAGCAGATTGTGGCAGCTGTCGGCAAAGACAGGGGTGCCGGCCGCCAAGTAGCTGTTGCGTTGCAAAAAGGCGTAGGTTTTATCCACAAATTCCTGCCGACGGCTTGCCGCATACGCCAGCACCCGCTCATATTCCTGCAAGTAAGCGGGTGTGGCTAGCTCAACTGGTAGCCAATCCTGCCCTGGGTTGTGCTGTTGCAGCAAGTGGCAGTTTTGCTGGTACATGTGAATACCTAGGTTGCGGCTGCCCGTATGCACGATGATATAAAAATAATCGGCCGAGGCTTCCAGCGCCAGGAAGTGATTGCCGCCGCCGAGCCCCTCATTGGTCATGCCATGCACCGCCCGCTCCAGCGCTCGGTAGTGCTTGGCTTTGTCGAAAGGCCGCAGCACCTCTTGCCGCGGAATGCGCAGGTAGGCTACGCCGCAGCCCATGTCTTTGCCCGTAACCAGGGGATAAAAAACCTCGGTGGTTTGAAAGGCCACCCCTACCGGGATGGAGCGCTCGGAGCAGTAGTGGATGTCGGGAAATACCGCAATCCGGTTAATAGTTTCTTTTTCCTCGAAGGCGAGGAGGGATTGTAGCGCGTTCTGCTCCACGCCGCTACTATCCGTAAAATAGACTGTTTTCACGTTGTCTTCTTTACGAGATGAATAAAAAATGCGCGCGGGGAGCAGCCGCACATAGGGCGCGCACTAGGAGGGGCCTCAGCATAGGCCGCCACAAAAGTAATGAATTATTTGTGGCGCAAAACCTGCGCTACTGATTGTTGCAGCAGGGGCTCCATTAGGTGGTAGCCGGCCAGGTTGGGGTGCACGCCGTCGGGGGCGAGGGCGGCGGGCAGGCCCTGGCGCTGGTCGGCCATGGCGGTGTGGTAGTCGAGGTACCTGAGGTGCTGCTGTGCGGCGTAGGCCCGGATTTGCTGGTTGAGGGCAATGATTTTAGGGGCCGGCTCCAGGTCTTTGCGCCACCAAAAGCTGTAGGCCGGCAGCACCGAGCACAGCACCACCCGGATGCCGTGCGCCCGCGCCAACTCGGCCATCGCCATGATGTTGTGCAGGGTAGCCTCGGGGCTGTACGGCCCGCCGTTCTCGGCAATGTCGTTGGCCCCGCTCAGAATAACGACCACCCTAGGCTGCAGCGCCAGCACATCGGGCCAAAAGCGCAGCAGCATTTGCCCCGATACCTGCCCGCTGATGCCCCGGCCAATGTATTCGTAGGTTTTCCCCGCGAAAAAAACCGAGTCCGTTTTGGGCCAGAAATCGGTGATGGAATTGCCCATGAGCACCACGCGGGGCCGGCTGGCGACGGAGGCGGGGAGCTTTTGGTTGGCCTCGGCGTAGCGGGCCAGGTTGGCCCAGTCGGCCACGGGCGCCTGGGCATGGGCGGCCTGTAGCAGCAAGACGCTACCTAGTAGAATCAGGAAGCTAAAAAAGCGCGAACTAAGCATAACAAAGGCATGCCAACGTAGTAACCTCACCCCCAACCCCTCTCCTTAGGGAGAGGGGAGCCGACCGCAAGCACACGCCAACAGACGTAAACTATCGTCTGGCTCCCCTCTCCCTAAGGAGAGGGGCTGGGGGTGAGGTCACTGCGTTAGTTAAGTACGTAAGTAGCAATGGAGTGCGCCGGGCTCGTCGTACTGGCTGCCTGGCCTTTCACCCACAGCTGAAACTCCTGGGGCTTGTCGCCGCTGTTCATCACCACCACGGCCACTTTGCCGTCGGGGTTGCGGAAGGCGGTGGCTTGCAGCCAGTCGCGGTTGGTGGTGCTGGCGATGCGCTTGGCACCGGGCCGGATGAACTTCGAGAAGTGCCCGATGTAGTAGTAAATGTTGGTGTAAATGAGCTTGCCCGCCTTGGTATCGGCGATGATGGGGGCGAAGCAGAAGTTGCCCACGTGGTTGGGGCCGCCGGTTTCGTCGAGCAGCACGTTCCAGTCGGTCCAGCCCACGGTGCCGGCGTTGAAGTCATTAATCATCGAGTGGCTGTAGCGCTCGCCCAGGGCCCACTCGTTCACGCGGGTTAGGTCGAATTTCTCGATGCAGCCTTCGGTAAAAATGAGGTTGGTGTTAGGGAAAGCCTCTTTCACGGCGCGCTCGTTGTTGAAGAGCATGCCGCTGCCGGTCCAGGTTTCATACCAGTGGTAGCCGATGCCCCACACGTACTTGGCGGCCTCGGGGTCGTCGAGCACGGTGCTGGCGCGCTGGTACAGCAGGTCGCGGTTGTGGTCCCAGGCAATGAGCTTCTTATCGCCTAGGCCGCCCTTTTGCAGCGTCGGCCCCAAAAAGCCTTTGATGAAATCACGCTCTTCCTCGGCCGTATACAGGCACGATTCCCATATCTGGGTCGCCATTTCCTCGTTTTGCACCGTCAGGCCCCACACTGGAATGCCCTTCTGCTCATAGGTCTTGATGAACTTCACGTAGTAATCGGCCCACGGCTGCCGAAACTCGGGCAGCAGGTGGCCGCCGTGCAGCAGGTCGTGGTTGGTTTTCATGAAAGCCGGCGGGCTCCAGGGACTCACGAAGAGGGGCAGCTTGCCGCCCGCCGCCGCTGTAGCCTGCTTAATGAGCGGGATTTTGTACTTCTCATCGTGCGCCACGCTAAAGGTTTTCAGCGCCGCGTCGCCCTCCTTTATATACGAGTAGCTATCGCTCGAAAAATCGCAGCTGCCAATATTCGTGCGCGCCAGCGAGTAGCCGATGCCCGCGCTCGGGCTATAAAACGCTTGCAGCAACTCCTGCTGCTGCGGCTTGGGCAGCTTGGCAAAGGTTTCGGCCGAGGCATCGGTGAGCGCCCCGCCGATGCCCAGCAGCGTCTGGAACGAATGCGTGGGGTCGACAAATACGCAAACCTGGGTTTCGACTGGCTGCGGCGCGGGCTGAAAGCTGAGGGGTGCCCCGGCGGCCAGGCGCTGCGTGGTGCCCTGCGCGGTGGTGTACACCTGGGCTTGCTTGCCGGCCGCCGAGTAAATAGTTTGGGCTATAGCCAGCTGGCTCAGCCCTAAAGTAGCAAGTAGGGCCGCGGCCGAAAAGAGTTGGGTAGCCATTAATTGAAGGTGGGAAAAGGCTGGTAGAATAGAACCGCTTTTGCGTAAGTCCTATAATAGATAGCCAGCGCCGCGGCCAGCCCCCGCACCGCTGGCTATAAGCTGCTTACCAGATGTACGTAGCCACCGAATTTGCAAAAAGCGTGGGGGTCACTACCTTGTTTTTGTATTGAATGTTAAACGTTTGGGGCGTCGAACTGGTGTTCAGCACCACCAGCACCCGCTTGCCGGCCGGGGTTTTGTAGGCCACGTTGGGCAGGTTGTTGGGCACGTTGGTGGCCACGCGCACCGAGCCGGGGCGCACAAACTTGCTGGAGTGGGCCACGGTGTAGTACGCCGGGTTGCGCGTCACGGTGTTGCTATTGATGGTGACCGCGCCCAGGCAAACCGAGCAGCCGCCCGGCGTGTAGGGGCCGTAGTTCTGGTCGCTGGCCAGGTTCCACTCCAGCACGTTGCGGCTCCAGTTGCGCGGGGCCCCTATTTCGAGGTCGCGCACGTGCTCGAGCAGGTCGGAGGGGAAGTTGCCGGGCGTGCGCGTGTACTGCTCCGTAAAGTACACGTTCTTAGCCGGGAAGGCATTGTGCACCGTCGTCAGGGCATCGATGCTGCCCGCGTAGAGGTGGAAGGCCGAGCCATCCACATAAGGGTTAGCCGCGGCATCGCTGAGCACCGAAATGGGGTAGCCCGGCACGTCGCAGTTGTGGTCGTAGGCGATAATTTTAGTCGTGAGGCCCGCCGTGCGGAAAGCCGGCCCCACGTTGTTTTTGATAAACGTGGCCTGCTCGGTGGCCGTCATCATCATGCTCGGGTTGTTGTCGGGGTTGAGGGGCTCGTTTTGCAGCGTCACCGCATCGATGGGAATGCCCTCGGCCTGCATGCCCTGGATGTACTTCACGAAGTAGCGGGCGTAGGCATCGTAGTACTGCGGCAGCAGCGAGCCGCCCACCGTGCTGGCCGCGCTGGTGCCCGGCTTCGGCGATTTCATCCACACCGGGGCCGTCCAGGGCGAGCCCATTATTTTGATGTTCGGGTTCAGGGCCAAGATTTCCTTGAGCACCGGAATGACGTAGGCCCGGTCGGGGGCCAAACTGAAGTTGGCCAGCGTGGGGTCGGGCGTGCCCGAGTCGTCGTAGGTATACACCTGGTCGTTGAGGTCCGATGCCCCAATGCTGACCCGCAGGTAGCTGATGCCCAGTGAGGTACTATCAGTAGCAAACAGCTCCTTGATGAGCGCCGCCCGCGACGCCGCACTCATGCGGCTCATCACTTGGGCGCTGCCCCCGGTGAGGCAGTAGCCAAAGCCATCCATGGTCTGGAAGGTCTGGGTGGTGTCAACCGCAATGGTCGGGTTCGAGTTGGTGTTGGCCGCAAAACGCAAATTCAGCTGCTGGCGGTAAAAAAGCGCGCTCTTGTCGCCCGTAGTCAGCCACACGGCCACTTGCGAGGGCAGGGTGGTAGGGGGCGTGGGGGTGGGCGGCGTGGGCGTGGGTGTCACATTGCCCGACGAGTCGTCTTTTTTGCAGCTGCCGGCCAGCAGCGCCAGCGCTACTAATAAGCCCGGCAAGGCCTGCCAGCGGGTGGAAAAAACCTGAAACATGGAAAACAATAAAAGAGGAATGCGTGGGAAGAGAGAAATTGGGCAGGCTAAAAAGACCTTAGAAATTGATAGGTAGCTTTTTATTCATCAAGCTTATGCATTCCTGAAGTGGAAAACGATATAATTTGGTTGGTCATGCAGAGCGCAGCGAAGCATCTCGCTTGATGTAGTAATTCCTTACGTTTTTGAGGTTAGTTCTCCACTCGAGATGCTTCCCTTCGGTCTGCATGACCAACGTTGTTTGATTTAGCCAATTCAGAAATAAGTCTATCTTATTGCCTCAAAACGCCTTGCCAAACGAAAAGGAAAAACCCGCTTCTCCCGGCCGCAGCCAAGAGAAGCGGGCCAGTAATTAGTTGACTACCACGCGCTGGCTGGTGAGCTGGCTGCCCGCCCGCACCCGCACCAGGTACACGCCGGGGGCCAGCTGGTGCAGCGGGGCCAGAGCCACACTATGCTCGCCGGGGGCCTGGGTAGCATCGAGCAGCAGCGCGGCGCGCTGGCCCAGGCTGTTGAAGGCCTCCACCGTCACGGGCTGGGTTTGGTCGGCCACGGTGTAGATGAGGCGGCTATCGGCCACCACCGGGTTGGGGTAGGCCGAGGCTTGCAGCGAGGTGCCCGCGCTGCGCGTGGCCAGCACGCCCGTGCCCACCTGGTAGGTGTAGTACTGCTTGCCGGCGATGTTGCTGAAATTAGGGTCGATGCCGAGCGAGGCAGTTTGGCTTGTAATCTGGGGCAGCACATCCGAGTTGTAGCTGGTGTCGTCGGCCACGTAGGCTACCATCAGGTTGACCAGGCCGCCCGCGGCCACGCCGCCCAGCGCCGCTAGCGGCATCTGAAACTCCCAGCCCGTGCTGGTGTTGGCGGCCACGCTGCCCGTGGTGCCGGTCTTGAAGGCCGTTTGCGCACTCGCACCCGCCGGGTCATTCGAATCGTTCGTAACTGTACCATTCTTGGGGTTCGTGCCCATCCCGATTTCGGTGTAGCCGCCCGTGGGGGCCGTCACCGTGTAGTCGACCCGGCTCAGGTACATCGCGCCGCCGTTGGCATCGGCTAGGGGCGAGGTCGTGATGCGGAAGCCGTAGTCGGTCGGCATATCCAGGGTGGGGCGGGTGCGCAGCGGCGAGTTGGTACTATTGCTGCCCGGCAGGCGGGTGCCCGCGGCCACGCCGGTTTTGCCCGGCACGTCGAGGTACAGCACCAGCGAGTTGTAGCCCGCTATTTCGGGCGACGATACCACCATGATATTCAGGGTAGTAGCCGTGGTGCCCACGTACAGCGCCTTCAGGCCACGGTCGGCCACCGAGTGGGTGCCGGTGTAGGTGCCCACTAGCTGGTACTTGCCGGTGCCGGTGCCGATTTCGTTGGCGTTCAATGTGCCGTCGATGGTAAACTGCGCCTGCGCCGTGAGCGAAGCAGCGGTGAAAGCCACAAGGGCGGGGAGGGTAAAAAACTTGTTCATGATGGGTGGGCTTGAAAAGGAGAAAAAGGGAAATAAAATCAGCAAAGTAGGCAGCCAAGGCTACCACACGTAGGTGGCCACTGCGCCCGCCGGCAGCGTGGCCTGGGCGGCCTGCCCTTTACAGAGCAGGCTGAATGTCTGGGGCGTTTTCTGGTCATTAAGCACCAGCAGCACGTGCTGGCCGGTGGGCGTGCGGTAGGCCACATTGGGCAGCCCGGCCGCGCTGGTCGAGGCGATGCGCACCGAGCCGGTGGGCACGAATTTGCTGGCGTGGGCCACGGTGTAGTAGGCCACGTTGCGCGTTATGGCATCATTAGGGGCTAGGGTGAGGGCCCCCAGGCACTCGGTGCAGCCGCCCGGCGAGTGCGGGTTTTGCTGCGGGTCGGCGGCGAGGTTCCACTCCAGCACCGTCTTAGCCCAGTTGCGCGGCGCGCCGATTTCGAGGTTCTTGAGGTGCCAGCCCAGGTTGTCGGCAAAGGCCGTTTTAGACCCCACCCACTGCTCGGTGAAGTACACGTTCTTCTGCGGAAAGGCATCGTGCACCTTGCTCAGCGCCTCAATGGGCCCCAGATAGAGGTGAAACGCCGAGCCATCGACGTAGGGATTAGCCGTGGCGTCGCCGAGCACCGTGAGCGGGTAGTCGGGCTTGTCGCAGTTGTGGTCGTAGCAAATAATCTTGGTCTTGAGCCCCGCCGCCCGGAAGGCCGGCCCCAGGTGCCGGCCAATAAACTCGGCCTGCGCCTCGGCGGGCATCAGCAGGCTGGGGTTGTTGCCGGGGTGCAGCGGCTCGTTTTGCACCGTAATGGCATCGAGGCGAATGCCCTGCGCTTGCATTCCTTGCAGGTATTTTACGAAATACTGCGCGTAGGCTCCGTAAAATTCCGGCTTGAGCGAGCCACCCTTGGTTTCGCCGTTGGTTTTCATCCAGGTCGGCGGGCTCCAGGGCGAGCCCAGCAGCTTGAGGCCGGGGTTAATGGCCAAAATCTCCTTCAGCACCGGAATAAGGTGCTTTTCATCGGGGGCCAAGCTAAAGCGGGCCAGCGTAGGGTCGGTTTCGCCAGCCGGCAAGTCGTCGTAGCTAAACACCTGCGCATCAAGGTCCGAAGCCCCAATGCTAATACGTAAATAGCTGACGCCAATGCTGGTGCCATCGGTGCCGAACAGCTCACGCAGCAGCTTGGCCCGCGCCGGAGCGCTCATGGCGTGCAGCAGCTCGGCGCTGCCCCCGGTGAGGCAGTAGCCAAAGCCATCCATAGTCTGGAAGCGCTGGCTGTCATCAATCTCAATCACTGCGCCAGTGGGTGCGGCGGCCTTTTTGAAAACCAACCCACCGGGCTGGCGGCGCAGCAGCTGCGTTTGGTCGGGCGTGGTGAGCCAGCAGCCGGGGGCATTGGCGGGCCCGCGCTGGGCCTGCGCCAGCGGGGCCGCCAGCGCCAGCCAGCCGAGCGTCACTATTCCGAACCGAGCCAAAGAGTAAGTCATAAACAACGTGAATAGTAGCCGCCCCCGCAGAAGTAGCTGCTATGAGCAAGGAGGTAAAGTAGTTGTGCTGTCGATAGAAGGCTGGTTAGTAGTAAATTATGCCTGATGAATGCTGCCCGGCAAGCCGCCAGCCCGAATAGGACTGGCGGCCGGCCCAAGCGGGCTGCTGTAAGGTGAAGAAGCTGTTTTCCACTTTTCCCACCCTCACCCCACAGCAGCCGCTAGTTGGCAGTGAGCTTAGTACCCAGGGTTTTGCTGAATCTGGGTGTTCGTGTTCAACTCCGATAGCGGAATGGGCAGCAGCAAGTAGTTGACATCGGCCGTGTTGCGGTTCTGCTGAATCAGGTTGAGCGCCGTGACGTTGTGCGCCCCGGCCTCGGCCTGGTTGTGGCGGGCATAGCGCAGCAAATCAAACCAGCGCTCGCCCTCGAAGGCCAGCTCGCGGCGGCGCTGCAAGTCAATCTGGTCGCGCAGGGTTTTCTTGGTGGCCGCCTCGGGGCTGCTCAGCGTGAGGGCCGTCAGGCCGGCGCGGGTACGAATTTGGTTGAGCGGGTTCAGGGCATCCTGCGAGGGGCCGTTCAGCTCGTTGTTGGCTTCGGCCTGCATCAGCAGCACGTCGGCGTAGCGCAGCACGTAGTAGTTGTCGGGCGAGTTGAAGCCGTTGGGGTCGCTGCGCCACTTATACACGAAGGGCCCGTTGTCGTTGGCATTGCTTGAGCGGTGGTACACGTAGCTGGCGTGGTTGTGGCCGGCATTCACGCCGCCTTGGTCGCGCCAACGCAAGTCATTCACCGTGTCGGCCGCTTGCAGCAAATCGGTGGTCGGGATGTTGAATTTTTGAAACGAATACGTGGCCGGGGGCTGCGGCAGCAGCAGGTCGGGCAGGGTGTTGAACGTGCCGCCATCGGTGCTGCCCGAAAACTGCACCTCGAATATCGACTCGGTCTTGTTATCGGCCGGAAACAGGCTGTTGAAGCTAGTGGCCAGCGCGTAGCCCCCGCCGCTGGTGGCCACCTTGGCCGCCGCGTCGCGGGCGGCGCTCCACTGGCGACGCGTGAGGTACACGCGGGCCAGCAAGGCATCAGCCGCTCCTTTGGCGGCGCGCGAGGGGTTCGAGTTGGCCATCAGGCCTTCGGCCGTGGTCAGGTCTTTCACTATCTGGTCATACACCTGGTCGGCGGTGGCGCGGGCCAGGTTCAGGGCCGCCGGCGCGCCGCTCTCGCTGGGGTCAAGGCGCAGCGGCACGCCCCCATACAGGCGCACTAGGTTGAAGTAGCACAGCGCCCGGATAAACATCGCCTCGCCCACAATCTGGTTGCGGCGGGCCACTACCATGTCAATGCCAGGCACGTATTTCAGCACCGAGTTGGCGCGGTTAATGGCGTCGTAGCCAGCGCGGTAGGCGTCGTATATCTGCCCGGTCGAGGAGTTCCAGTTGATGACGTCGAGCGCCCGCACGTCGTTGCTCAGGCTCGTGCAATCGTCGGAAGGCATGTTGCCCAGCAGCGGCAGCACTTCAGCATAGCAGCCCTTTTGCTGCAAGCCATCGTAGCAAGCCGTGAGCGAGGCCTCCGCATCGGTGGCCGACACGAAGAAGTTGGACGGCGCAATGGACGTGAGCGGCTGCTTGTCGAGCACGTTGCAGCTACCAAGCAAAGTCAGCGAGAGCGCGGGAATTAAAAGCTTTTTCATGGGAATTCTGGCGTAGTCAGCTGATTAAAAGTTAGCGTTGATGCCCACCGTGTAGGTGCGCGCCTGCGGGTACACGCCAAAGTCGCGGCCAAACCCAGTGGTCGAAAACGGCGAGGAGCTTACCTCCGGGTCGTAGCCCGAGTAGTGCGTCCAGGTTATCAGGTTTTGGGCGGTGGCATACACGCGCACATTGCTGAGCAGGGCCCGCTTGGTGAGGGTGGTGGGCAGGCTGTACGCCAGCGTCAGGTTTTTGAGGCGCACATAAGAGCCATCCTCCATAAAGCGGTCCGAGTAGCGGGCGTTGCTGTTGGGGTCGCCAAAGGCGGCGCGGGGCACGTCGGTATTAGTGTTGGTTGGCGTCCATCGGTTCAGCACGCGGGTGTCCTGGTTGAGGGGCGACGACATGGCTTCCAGCGTTTCGCGGTTCTGGTTGTAGATGTCGTTGCCGAAGCTGCCCTGGAAGAACACGCTCAGCTCGATACCCTTGTACGAGAAGTTGTTAGTCACCCCACCCACTGCTTTCGGGTTGGGGTTGCCGATGATGGTGCGGTCCTTGTCGTTGATGATGCCGTCGCCGTTGAGGTCGCGGAAGCGAATATCACCGGGGGCCGTTTGGGCGCTCTGAGTAGGCGCCGTGCGTATCTCGTCAGCGGTTTGGAAAATGCTCTGCACCTGGTAGCCGTAGAACACGCCCAGCGGCTGGCCCACCAGCGTAAAGCCGTTGTCGTTGGGCAGGCGGCGGTCTTCCGACTGGCCCTGCGCATTAATCACCTGCCCCAGGTTCAGCACCTTGTTGCGGTTCATGCTCACGTTGAAGTTGGTAGACCAGGCAAAGCCCCCGTTTTCCGCCTTCACGTTGGTCGTGTTCAGCCCCAGCTCAATGCCCTGGTTGCGAATGTTGCCCACGTTTTGCAGAATGTTCAGCGTCTCGGCCCCCGTGCTCAGCGGAATGTCCACCAGCGTCAGTAGGTCCTGCGTGTTCTTGCGGTACACGTCGATGGTCAGCGTCAGGCGGTCGGCAAGCAGGCCGATGTCCAGGCCCGCGTTGTACTGGTAGGTCGTTTCCCACTTCACATCGTTGTTGCCAATGTCAGTCTGCGTAATGCCGGGCGCTACCGTCGAGCCTAGGCCGGGGTAGCTATACCCCACGCCGTAGCGCGGAAAGCGCTGGTAGGTGTAAAACTCCTGGTTGCCATTGGCCCCAAAGCTGGCACGCAGCTTCAGTTCCGACACGGTGGTGTTCTGCGGGAAGAAGGCTTCCTTCGAAATGCGCCAGCCCAAGCCCACGGCCGGGAAGTAGCCAAATTTCTTGCCATCGGCAAAGCGGCTCGACCCATCGGCCCGCAAGCTCACCGTGGCCAGGTAGCGCTGGTCGTAGTTATAAATAGCCCGCCCAAAAAAGCTCAGCAGGCCCCACTGGTCCTCGTAGCTGCTGGGCTTGGTAAACACCGACACGCCCGATAAATAAGGCACGGCATTGGAGGCGTAGCCCGAGCCGCCCGCGCTCGACGTGAAGCGGTCCGAGGCCTGCATCGACTCGCCGGCCAGCAGCGTCAGGTCGTGCTTGTCGCCTATTTTGGGCTTGTAAGTCAGCGTGTTCTCATTTAGCCAGATTACCTGCTGGTTGGTGCCCGTGCGGCCCTGGCCCTGCTGGGCCGCCGGCGAAGCCGCCGTGCCGGGGTAGTTGCGGGTCAAAAACTCGTTCTCAATCTGCGAGCGGAAATCGATGCCCACCGACGAACGCAAAGTCAGGTTTTTCAGAATGTCCAGCTCCGCGTACACGTTGCCGATTACCTGGTAGATATTGGCAATGTTGCGGCTCTCAAGCAGGCCACCCACCGGGTTGCTAAACGTGCGGTCAAAGTTGTTGATGGCATACGTGCCATCGGGGTTGCGCACCGGAATGGTCGGAATCTGGGCTAGCGCGGCCAGCACCGTGCCCGACGAGCCCGCCCCATTTTCGCTGCGCGTACTGTTGTTGTTGGAGGTGCGGCTCAGGTTGAGGCTGGTGCCCGCCCGGAAGCGGCTCGTGAGCTGCTGGTCCAGGTTCACCTTAAACGTGTAGCGGTCGAAGCCCGAGTTCAGGCTGATGCCGTTCTGCTTGAAGTAGCCACCCGCCAGGTAGTAGCGGGTTTTGTCGGTGCCGCCGCTCACGTTCAGCTGGTAGTTTTGCAGCGACGACGGGCGATAAATCTCATCCTGCCAGTTGGTGTTCGTCCGCACCGTATCCGGGTTGAAGGCGCGGGGCAAGCCGCCGCTGGCGCGAATGTCATTGTAGAGTGAGGCAAACTGCTGGCCGTTCAGCACGTCTAGCTTGCGCCGAATTACTTGCCGGCCCGCGTACACGTTCAGGCCCACCTGCGCTTGGCCCGCCTTGCCACGCTTGGTCGTGATAACCACCACCCCGTTGGAAGCGCGCAAACCGTAGATGGCCGCCGCCGCCCCATCCTTCAGCACGTCAATGCTTTCGATGTCGTTGGGGTTAATGGTGTTCAGCGGGTTAGGCCGCTGGCCGCCCACTGTCAGCTCCTGGTCGTAGGTCGGCAGCACGGGCACCCCGTCAATCACGTAGAGCGGCGAGGCATTCAAGCTCACCGTGGCATTGCCGCGAATGCGCACGTTAATACCCGCGCCCGGTGCCCCGCTCGGGGCCGATACCTGCACGCCGGCCGCCTGACCCTGCAAGGCTTGGTCGAAGCCCGCCACCGGCTGCCGCGCCAGCGCCGCGCTGCCCACTGAGGCTACCGCAGTAGTCAGCTCCTGGCGCGTCTGGGTGCCGTAGCCTACCACCACCACTTCATTCAGCGCCTGCTGGTCGTCGCTCAGCCGAATGGCAATAGTGCTGGTCTCACCCGTAATGGGCAGCTCCTGGCTTTTAAAGCCCACCGAGCTGAATACCAGCGTGCTATTCTCGGGCACGCTCAGCGAGAAAGTGCCGTCGGCCCCAGTCGAGGTGCCATTGGTGGTGCCTTTCACTAGCACCGTCACGCCAGGCAGGGGCTCGCCCTTGGGGTCGGTCACGCGGCCCGATACGGGCACGTTTTGCGGGGCTACGGCCGCTGCGGCCGCCAGGGCGGCCGCGCTAGGGCGGCTCGTCACCACAAAGTAATTGTCGCGCAGCTCCTTAAACTGCAGCGAAACCTGCGGCAGCACAGCGCCCAGCTTGTCGGCCAGCGAGCCGCTGGTTTCCTGGGTTTGCACGCGCTTATTATCTACCAGGTTGCTTTCGTAGAAAATGGTGGCGTGGTACTCGCTTTCCCACTGCTTCAGCAGCGATTTGAGCAGCACCGTCTTGGGCGTTTTCATCGCCTCGGCGGGCTCGCTCTGGCGCACCGAGTTCACGGCCAAAAATTGCGCGTGGGCGGGCGTGTTCAGCAATTGGAGCACCGCTACGCTAGCGGCCAGGCACGCGGGGCGCGCCATCGGCCACCCCAGGTAAGTAAGGGGTCTGGTCATATAAAGGGTGGGGAAAAGGGTATTGAAAGTTTATGGTTGTTCGGTCAAAATCAGGCGGTTGCCCTCCCTGGTAGCTCGCAGGTGGAAGGCTACTTCCAGCGATTGCAGCAGCACGTTGAGGTCGCGCACGGGCACCGTGCCGGTTACCCGGCGCTGGTTGAGCCCAGGCGTCGTCACCACCTCCAGGCCATAAGTGTCCTGCAAGCGGTTGGCCAGCTCCGCGATGGAGGTTTCGTCGAGCACCAGCTCGGCATCTTTCCACGAGGCATAGGGGGCAGTGTGCACCTTGCGGTAGGCCGTCACCACGGGTTGGGCCGGTTGCACCTCGCGGGTTTCCACCAGCTCGCCGGGCTTCAGCAGCACGTCGGGGTGCTGGCGGTCTTCAAAGCTCACGCGCACCTTGCCCGAGAGCAGCACCACGCGCCCCTGGTCGCGGCGGCGCGACACGGTGAACTTGGTGCCCAGCACCTCCACATTAAAGCCCGCCTTGGTGTGCACCACGAAGCGCTGATTATCAGCCTGGTGCTGCACTTCAAAGTAGCCCTCGCCATCGAGCCACACCTCGCGGGGGTGGCCCGGCGTCCAGGCCGTGGGGTAGCGCAGGGTCGAGTGCCCGTTCAGCAGCACGCGGCTACCGTCGGTTAGCTGCACGCTGCGCGTCTGGCCGTAGGTGGTGGCAATGGTTTGGCTGGCCGGGGCCTGGTGCGTGAGCAGCCACCAGCTGCCCCCACCCAGCAGCGTGCCGGCCACGGCCGCCGCCGCGGCCCAGCGCCGCCACACCGGGGCCGCCTCGGCCTGCTCGCGCTGGCCAAAGGCCAGCTGCTCGTGCGTGCGGGTCAGCAAGGCCTCATAATCAGGGCCATCGGCGAGCGCGGGCGCGGGCTGGGCGGCCAGCTCTTCCCAATGCTGAAGCATCCAGTGCTGGGCCAGCAGCTGGTGCGCCGGCTGGGCCAGCCAGGCCCGCACGGTCGCGGCTTCGGCCTCGGTGGCCGTGCCCCGCACGTAGGCAATAAATAAGTCGTGGGTAATATCTGGAGTCATAGGCGGTTAGGCCGTTGGGCGAGGTTGGCAAAAAGCCGGTTAATGGGGCGTAGTGGGCGTTCTGCGTTTCCTCCTGGGCGATGTGGCTACCACAATCGTTTGCAGTACTACACGCCGCCCCGCCTCGCACCCTTAGTGAAGAAGAAAACTTTTTTTGAGTAATTACTCACTTTATTGATAATCTGCTATTTGCATTTCAAAAAATGCTAGCAGTATCAGACACAAGCGCTCACCTCACCCGCAGCCTAGCTGCTGGCGAAAGAATAGAGTGGCGCTTAGGCTACCGTGGCTTGTGCCCACGCGTAGCCTGGCTTGCCTGGTTGAAGAGCAAGCACCAGCAAACGATAAATGGACTTGCTTAGCGCCGGGCGCGCTGCTTACCTGGCCCCGGCACAAGCAGCAGCGTGTTGGTGCTCTGAGCCAGGTTGGCCAAAGAGTCGGGAGCGGCCGTGCGGCGGCCATCAAGCGGGGCATACAGCTCCAGGCTGGATTTTAAGAGCGAATCGGCCGCCAGGGCGCGCATCTCATCGGCATTCATACCCGCCCGGTAAAAAAGCCAGTTGCGGTACTGCGCCCCGCGCGGCGTGCGGGCACCACCCAGCGTAAGCTGGCGCAGGTGCAGCTGCTCAGGCAGGTGGCCCACCTCGGCCCCGTCGAGGTAAAGCTGGGTTTCGCCCCTGGCGAAATAATGCGTCAAAGCCACTTGGTGCCAGCGGTTATCATTCACGCGGGCCGGGCTGCTGAGGCGGCCGCCCTTGGCCGAAGCGTAAGTGAGCGCGCCGCTGGGTTCAATGCGCAGGCTACCCGCCAACGTGCTGTCTTGCAGCACGAGCAGGGAGCCAGTGCCCGCCGTGCGGAAGCTAATGACCTGCGTAAACGGATGCACCAGCGCCTCGGGCACCAGCGTAAACGCCACAGCCGGGGCTGGACGCACGCCGCTCGTGGCGTGGGCATGGGGCAGGGCCTTGCCAGCCCGCAGGGCATCAAAAAGCGAGGGCACCCAGGCGTGGGCCAGCTCGGCGTGGCCGCGGTCGTTGGGGTGAAAGCCATCGTCGAAGTAGCCGGCGGCCCAGCGGCCGTGGCCGTCGTCCACGGCCCCGAGCAGGTTCACGGTGGGCACGGCCCAGGCGTGCAGCAGCAAATTCATTTGCCGGATGTAGGCATAGTCCTCGGCCGTGTAGTCGTTGCGGGTGTAGCTGTTCGTGACCACCGGCACCAGGCCCTGCGCCCGCGCCTTCGCTATGAGCACCTGCATGTTAGCTTTAAATTGGTCGAACTTGGGCTGGCCACCTTCGTGGATGCCTTCATTGCCCAGCGCCAGGGCATACACCACGTAGCGCCCCTGCTGGGGCGGCAGGTCGCGCTCCCAGCGCTCCAGTACTTTCAGGGTATTATCGCCGGGGACGGAAATATTGGCCGTACTCCAGGCCGCTCCCTGGCCGGCCGCGGCGCGCTGCGTTAGCAGCTTGGCCAAGCGGCTGGGGTAGCCATACTTAGCAGTAGCACCCTGCCCAAAAGGCACCGACGAGCCAAAAAATACAATTTTCAACTCATCAAGCGTGGGCCGGGCGGCATCGGCTACCGAGCGCGCCGGCCAAAGCTGGCTGAGGCCAGCGCCCAGCAAAGAGAGAAGGAGAAGCTTTTTGAGCATAGGGCGAGATGACAAATACCACTGCGAAGGTCGGCCGCAAGTGCGCTACGATGGCGTAGCGGCGGCCAGCGCCCCTGGTATCCGCTCGCTACTGGCCGATAGCCAGCGTCAGCAGCACGCCCAGCACGCCACCGCCGTGCAGCCGGAAGTAGCTGCGCATCGTCTTGAGGGCCTGCATAATATGGGCTTCCACCGTCTTGACCGATACGCCCTGGCGCTCGGCTATTTCGGGGTAGGAGAGGCCGAGCTGGCGGCTCAGCACAAATACCTCGCGCTGCTTGGGCGGCAGGCGGTCGAGGGCGGCCTGGTAGAGGGCCTCCATCTCCTGGTATTCGGCCTCGTTGGCCACGCTGGCGGGGCCGGCGGCGGCCGCCACCTGGCCGTGCAGGCGCAGGTGATGCTGGTCGCGGCGCAGCTCATTCAGCACGGCGTGGTGGGCCGTGGTAAAGAGGTAGCCCTTCAGCGGCACATCGTCGCGCAGCTGGGTGCGCTTTTCCCAGATTTTAATAAAGCACTCTTGCACAATCTCTTCGGCGGCCGGGCGCGACTTGAGGTAGCTGAATGCAAAGCGGTACACCAGGCTGCTGTAGTGCCGAAATAGCGCATCAAATGCCCGCTCGTCGCCTTCCTTGAGCCGACGCAGGCAATCTGATTCCGAAAAATCGCGCACTATTTCCACTGGGTGGGCAGGTAGAGGCTGGGAGAGTTACTTTCGTAATCGAAAACTACCGAAAGGTACTATCCGACAGGCTAATTTTTGCTAACGGTCGTTAGCCGGGGGGCGGTTCTTGGCTGGCCCGGTGGCTGGCACTGGCCGGGTGAGCGGGCAGTACGGCACCTTGGTTAGCTACTACGGGCTAAAGGCTTGATTTTTTGGTGGTCATCACTAAAATGGCAGTTGGGTAGCTACTACGGCGCGCGGCCAGTTTAAGTGAGTTGGCAACTGGTTTTTTTGCTTTTTATCTAGTTATCATGGCTACTCGCCGGGCGTCCATTACCGATTTAGCAACTGCGCTCAATCTCTCGCCGTCCACCATTTCGCGGGCCCTTTCGGGCCACAAAGACGTGAGCGAGGCCACCAAGGCGCGCGTGCGCGCCCTGGCCGCCGAGCTGCACTACCAGCCCAACCAGCTAGCCGCCGCCCTGCGCCGGGGCCGCAGCAAGATGCTGGGCGTGGTGGTGCCGCACATTCAGGGGCATTTTTTTCCGGAGGTGGTGCACGGCATCACGGTGGCGGCCAGCAAGGCAGGCTACCAGGTGCTCATCTGCCAGTCGAACGAAGACGCCGGCCAGGAGCGCCAGCACCTCGACTTGTTTATGACCGCGCAGGTTGAGGGTATTTTGGTGTCCTTGGCCAAGACGACCGAAGATTTCAGCCACTTCGAGCAGGTGCGGGCGCAGCAGGTGCCGCTGGTATTTTTCGACCGGGCGGTGGAAGGTTTTGAGGGCGAGCAGGTGCGCGCCGTGGTGCTCGACGACTACCAGGGCGCGTACCAGGCCGTGACGCACCTCCTCAACCAGGGCTGCCGCCGCGTGGCCCACTTGTGCGGCTCGCTGCACCTGGGCATCCACAAAAACCGCCACCAGGGCTACCTCGACGCCCTCCAGGCCCACGGCTTGCCCCCCGACGAAGCCCTCACAGTATTTTGCGAGATGGACCGCCGCGGCGGCACCCAGGCCACCCGCCAGCTCCTCAAGCTGCCCCAGCCGCCCGACGCCATTTTCTCCTCCAACGACCTCGCCGTGGTGGGCGCGCTGCAAGTGCTGAAAAAGCACGGCCGCCGCGTGCCCGAAGACGTGGCCCTGGTCGGCTTCAGCAACGAAGCCTTCACCGAACTCACCGAGCCGCAGCTCAGCAGCGTAGACCAGTGCTGTGGCCAAATGGGCCAAACCGCCGTGCGCCTGCTGCTGCAAATGATTCAGGGCGACGCCCGGCGCGGGGCAGCCAACGCGGCTAAGAGTGTGGTGTTGAAGCCTAAGCTGATAGTGCGGGAATCGTCGGAGCGGTGGTAGAGAAGTGTTCTCAGGTATAAAGACGGGTCATGCTGAACGCAGTGAAGCATCTCTACCGCCCCGTTGAACGAATCCAAACGGGGCGGTAGAGATGCTTCACTGCGTTCAGCATGACCCGTCTTTTATTTTCCTTAATTCAGGAACAAGCCTACGCATTTACTTCTTCTCCGCGCCCATTTCCAGCTTGCGTAGCTTGTCGGCTTTCCAGGCCGTGATGGCCACTACCAGCATCGTCATTGTGCCGCCGAATACTACGCTGTACACGGTGCCCATAAACTTGGCGGCCGTGCCACTCTCGAAGGCCCCGATTTCGTTGCTGGAGCCGATAAAAATGCTGTTTACGGCCGATACGCGGCCTTTCATGTACTCGGGCGTGAAGGTGTGCACCAGCGTCTGGCGCACGATAACCGACACCGAATCGAACACGCCCGTTAGGAAAAGTAAAAACAGCGAGAGGTACAGATTGGTCGAGAGCGCGAAGGCCACCGTGGCCGCGCCAAAGCCCGCCACGGCCCACAGCATCTTGCGGCCCGCACCTTTTTTGAGGGGCGAGAAGGTGAGGAAAATGGCCATCGCCACCGAGCCCACGGCCGGGGCCGCGCGCAGGTTGCCGAAGGCACCGGGGTCGTGCAGCACATTGGCCGCGAAGAAGGGCAGCAGCGCCACCGCGCCCCCAAAAAGCACCGCAAACATATCCAACGACAAGGCAGCGAGTATCAGCTGATTGCTGAAAATGAACTTGATACCGCTGGTAATGCTTTCGCCCAAGCCCAGGCGCTCGCCCTCGATGGGCGGCAGCTCGCGGCTGGCGATACTGATGAAAAAGAGCAGCGCCAGCCCCTCCATCACCGTGTCGACGCCGTAGGCAAACTCGATACTCATGTACTTGAGCAGCAGGCCGCCGATGGCTGGCCCCAGCACCGCCGAGGCCTGCCAGGTGGTCGAGCTCCAGGTCACGGCATTGGGCAGAAAGCTGCGGTCGGGCAGCAGCTGCGGCATAAAGGCAAACAGCGACGGCCCCATAAAACCCCGCGCAATGCCGCTCACGAAAATGACCAAATACAGCGGCCACACGATGGTAGCGTGCGCAAAATCGAGGTGCAGGCGGCCCCGCGTCAGCAGGGCTTCCTGCAACGGATGCGCCAGCCACCACAGCATTACGGCGCACAAAAACAGTACCATCACGGCCGGCACCACTATCCGCTTGCGCCGCACCGTATCGGCCACGTGCCCGGCAAACAGCGACACCGTAATGCTCGGAATTGCCTCGGCCAAGCCGATAAGACCCAGGGCCAGCGGGTCGTTGGTGAGCTTAAAAATCTGCCAGCTCACCACCACCCCTTGTATCTGGGTGGCCACCGAAAACAGGGCGCGGGCCGAAATGTAGCGGCGAAAATCGGGGAGCCGCAGCGCGGCGTAAGGGTCGGGCGGCGCGGGGGCCGGCGTGGTTGGGTTCATAGGCAGCAGAAATGCGGATGACAGTAAATTAAACTGTCCTACGGAGTAAAAGTATGGCTTGGCTATGCGGAGTGGCGACTTATCTTGCGGCTCAGCGCCCTTGCTGGCCTCGATAACCTCGTCTATGTCAGCCCCTAGCCTCACGCTCGCTCACCGCCCCGATTTAGGCTTGGTCATTGCCCGCTGGCAGCGCGAAACCACGCCCGCCGAGCTGCGCCACGATTACCTCGCCATCCGGGCCGTGGCCGACGACTGCCACTGCGGCCAGTGGCTGCTCGACCTGCGCCGCCGCGAAGACGTGACCGAGCCGCTGGTCAACGTCTGGTTTGGCCACGAGTTTGCGCCTTCTTTGCGCGGGCGTTATGATGCTCCGGCGCGGCTGGCGTTTCTGGTGTCGCCACTGCGGGCGCAGCACCCCGTCACGGCCGTGGTAGAGGCCGCCGAGGCCGATTGTTTGATTGCCACTTTTGTGGAAGAATCGGCCGCGTGTCATTGGCTGACCGCAGATTCAAACGGATTAAACTGATTTAACGGATACGCCCGCCTGCGGCGGGCTGACTGTGTAGCGTAAGCTTTAGCTTGCGAGCGAGCGCAGCGAGCATTCACGCTAGCAGACGTTCGCTTATGTCGATGCTCGTTGCGCTCGCTCGCAAGCTAAAGCTTACGCTACTTCGGCCTTCGTTAGTGCCTCGTTGAGGCAAATGGCGGCTTTGCTGCCGCTGGCGGCGGCCAGCAGTGCCTGCTGCTGTCCCGGCACCATGTCGCCGGCCGCATAGAGGCCGGGAACGGTGGTTTGGGCCGTTTTATCGACCCACACCGCGCCTTTGGCCGTGATGCGGGCACCCAGCTCGGCGGCCAGGGGGCTGCGCTGCTCTTGGGGCGGATGCAGGAACAGAGCGGTGCGCTCGAGGAAAGTACCATCGGTGAATTCGACGCAGCGCATGCCGCCCTGGGCGGTGCCCACGAGGCGGGCTATGGGCTCTTCGCGCACCAGTATGCGCTGGCGGCGCAGGCGCTGGCGGGCGTAGTCGGTGAGGTGGCCGGGGCCGTCGGTGACGACCACTACATCTTGGCTCCAGCGGCTGATGAGCAGGGCGAGGCCCACCACGGCTTTGCCCCGGCCGTACACAGCCAGCGGCTGGTCGCGCACTTCGTAGCCATGGCAGTAGGGGCAGTGTAGCACGCTGCTGCCCCACAGCTCGCGGAAGCCGGGCAGCGGTGGCAAAATATCCTCGACGCCGGTGGCCAGCAAGATGCGCCGGGTGGTAAACTGCACCGGGTGGCCCTGGGCGTTTTCGCCCGTGGCCTGGAAGCCGTGGGCCTGCTTGGTCAGCGATTTTATTTTTAATTCCTTGACCTCGACGCTTGGGTAGGGGGCCAACTGCTCGTGGCCCAGGTGCAACAGCGCGGCCGGCTGAATGCCATCGCGGGTGAAAAAGCTGTGCACGGCCCCGGAGGGGGCATTGCGCGGCGCGCCGCCATCGGCCAGCAGCACGCGGCGGCGGCAGCGGCCCAAGGTAAGAGCCGCGCTGAGGCCCGCGCTGCCCGCCCCGATTATTAGCACGTCGTAGTCGAAAGCCATTGGATAGAACTAAATAAGTGAGGATAAGCAAATCGCCAGCTTGCTTAAACAGGTAAGTGCCGTCTGCGGGTTACGCTGGGCGTGGTAAAATAGTGGTGGTCTTGGGGCGGTGGGGCATTCGTCATGCGCTAGCTGGGGGCATCGCATTAGCCAGAATTTTGCGGGGGCAACTTATTAAGTGCATTCGCAGTTGAAGCCTAACCGTTCCAGCTTAAATCCTACCTTTTATGAGCTATGTTTCCAACCGCCTAGTGGCCGGCTTGCTGCTGAGTGCCTCGGGCTTATTAATTGCCCCAGCTATGGCCCAAACCGGCCTGGCTGCCACGCCTACGCCTGCTGCGCAGGCCAGCGCCGGGCAATTCGCCCAGCTCTGCGAAACCAAGCTCAAGCTGGCTCCCGAGCAAACCGCTTCGCTGCACACCTACCTCGACCAGGAGGTGAACTATCTGAACGTGCTGGCAGTGAACGGCCTCACCGCCGACACGCCCAACCTAACCGCCACCGAAAGCGAGCAGCTCGACCAGGTAGTAGCTAAAATATTGTCACCCGGCCAGCTGCGCGACTACGGCAAATTGCGCCAAACTCCGCAGGCCCAAACCTACTTGCGCAGCATGGCCCTGCTGCCCGACAGCCCCGAGAACTTCGCCAAAACCAACAAAGCCAAGCAGCGCCGCAACGCCCAAATGATGGCCCAGCGCGCTGATGCGCCCGAATAGAAATGCTTGCTCTAGATAGCCATTTTCGGCTGTCATTGCGAGCGTAGCGAAGCAATCGCACCTGAACGGCGGTGCTTAACAGGTGCGACTGCTTCGCTGCGCTCGCAATGACAGCCGTTTCTAGGTTGCGTTTATTAACTCAAGCAGCTTCTGAGCAGCGATAAATCAAAAAAGGCCTTTCCATGATTGGAAAGGCCTTTTTTTAATGAAACGAGCCAGCTTGCGGGCTTATTCCTTGGTCAGGTGCAGCACTTGGCGCAGGGCGCTACCGTCGGCGCGCTGGCCGCTTACTAGCAGCAGATAGGTGCCGGGGGCTAGGCTGCCGAGGTCGAGGGGCTGGGTTTGGCCGCCGGGCAGCGCCCACTGGCGGCTGGCGCGGCCAGTGGCATCGAGCAGGCGCACTTGGTAGGTGGCGGTAGCGGGCAGCTGGCTCAGGTCGAGGCTGGTGCTGAGGCCGGCCACGGGGTTGGGAAAGAGAGCCACGTTGGCGGCGGCGCTGGCATCGCCAAACGACACGGCACGCACCGGCGAGTAGGTGCTGGTGCCGTCTACATCGACCTGGCGCAGGCGGTAGTACACCACCGCGCCCATAGCGGCGGCGTTGGGGTCGGTGAATCGGTAGGTGTGCGCGGCAGTGCTGGTGCCCTGGCCGGCCAGCTGGCCAATGGCCACGAAGTCAACGGGCCGGCCCGTGCGGCTGCGCTCTACGGCAAAGGAGGCGTTGTTTTTCTCCGAGGCGGTAGCCCAGTCGAGTAGGGCGCTGCCGCCGCTGGCGCGGGCCGTGAAGGCCGTGAGCACCACCGGCAGCGGGCTGGCCACTACCGGAATGGTGTAGGTCGCAATGTTGTTAGAGCCAGCGCCTTCGCTGTCCACGGCGGTGTAGGTAAACGTGGTAGACGTGGTGTTGGCGCTGCCATTGGCGAGGTAGTAGATGGCCCCGCGCTGGGCGTAGGGAATAACCTGGCCGGGCACAACAAGGGTGCCATCGGGGCCACCCAGGCGCAGCATGCCATCGGTGGGCACGGTCTGCACCACGAACGAGGCTACCGACGCGCCGGTGCTGGTGAGGGTGGCTTCGAGCGGGTTTAGGTTGGTGGGCGCGCCCTGGTAGGGCACGGCCGGCGACTGCGTTTTAGTCACGGCTTGCAGGTTCACACTGCACGTGCCGAAGTACACATCGTCGAGGCCGAAGTCGTTGCCGCCGCTGTCGCGGTTGATGTCGCGCACCTCAAAGGTGGCCGTGCGGCTGGTGCCCGAGTACCACACTCCCGAAAACTGAGTGTAGTCGTTGGGTGCCGTGGTGAGGGTGGTCGAAACCGAGGCCGACTTGCCATTGATAACGAAGCCCAGCACGGCAGGGCTGTTGGTATTCACCGACTGCGCCCAGCCCGAGAACGTGTAGTAGCGGTCGGGCACCACCGTCACCACCTGTGAGTACACCTTGCTTTGGTTGGCGGCCCCGTTCACAATCATAAAGCTGCCGCTGCCGCCGCGGCCCAGGCCCGTGAAGCCGCTGTGGTAGTAGTGGGCATCGGTGTCCACAGCGTAGGTGGTTTCGGGCACCAGCCCGCTTGAGTTGGGCGAGTTATTGGTTTTGAGGCGCGGCACAAACGTGTAGGCTGAGGTAAAGCTGCCGTCGTTGCCCGCCTCGAAGCCAGGGTTCATGAGCAGGTTGGGGCCGGTGGCCGAACTGCACACCGTGGCCGGGTTATAGACGTTGATGCTCACCGTGGCCGTGTTTGAGCAGTCAGTGGTCGAGGTGCCCGAGCACACTTTATACACGAAGCTATCGGGGCCGAGGTAGCCGCTGGTGGGCGTGTAAGTGTACGAGCCATTGGCCGCCAGCGTGAGGGTGCCGTTGGTGGGGCCGTTCACCCGCGTCACCGTAAAACTAGTGGTGTTGGTGGGGTTCAGGTCGTTGAGTACCACGTTGCCCGAGGTGGCGGTGTTCTGCTTGGCGTCGAGGCCGTCGTCGTTGGCCACAAAGCTGTTGCTGGCCACCACCGGAATGGTATACGTAGCCAAATTGCTGACAGTGCCTTTCGCATTCTTCACCGAAAAGGTAAAGCTGGCGTTGCCCGTAAAGCCCACCGTGGGCGTGAAGGTTAGTAAGTTAGTGTCGGCCGCGGGCACCTCAAAAGCCGCCGCAATGGCCGTGCCGTTGTAGTAAAGCGTGCCATTGCTGACCGGCCGCACCGTAAACGAGGCGATGGTGCTGGCCGGGTCGTTGGCCGCCTGCGGCGTGGTCAGGCCGGGGTTGAGGGCCACCGCGGGGTTGTTGGTACTGGTGCCGGCGGCTATTTTCTGGTTGACAACATCGTAGGCCGTGGGCGCGGTCGAAACAACCACGATACCCGAAAACTCCGAGGTGCCGATGCCCGCCGCCGTGGCCGTGCTGGTAAGCCGGGCATCGCCGGCGGCCAAAATATCGCGCTGGGCCGCCGTGAGGCTAGTGAGCGATAGCCGCGCCGAAAATGGCACGCCCGAGTTGCTGCCCTGCGCAAAGCCGTTGATATTGCCCGCGCCGTAGTTGGTCGTCGAGTCGGTGCGTGTCACGTCCAGCGGGCCCAGGTACGAGCTGCCCTGCCCAAAATTATTGCCCGTGGCGGGCGAAGTTACTGTGTTCGGCGTAGCCAAAAACAGCTCGACCCTGCGCCCCGAAGTCACAAGGCCGCGCACCGTGAGGGTGGTGCCTTGCAGGCTGGCCGTTTGCAGAATGGGGTAGTTGAGGAGCGAGTTGGCCCCGGTGGTAGTGGTGCTGTTAAGCGTCACGAAGGGGTTGGTGCCCAGGCTGATGTCCTGGCCGGTGGCTTCGAGGTCGATGCCCAGCTGGCCGCTGGCTGCGCCGTTATTAGCGGCGGCTACGCTGCCGTTACCATATACCGCGTTTTGGCTGATAACCGTGGTGGTGGCCCCCGGCGTCAGCATAATGCCCGCGCCGTAGTTGTTGAAAATCAGGTTCTGGCTAATCGTGTTGCCGGGGCCAAACACGCGCACGCCGGGCGTTTCGCCCACGCCCGCGCTGGTGCCCGCCCCGTTGCCGCTGATGGTGTTGCCGGTCCAGGAGTTGCTGCCGGCCGAGTTATAGCCATCCAGCCCCACGCCGGCATTGTTGATTACCAGGTTGTTGAGAATAGTCGAGGCGCTGCCCTGCATGTCCACGCCATCCCAGGTGGCATTGCCCGAGGCGTTGCTCCGAATCTCGTTTTGGCTGATGTTGGTCCCCGTCACGCCGCTGCCCACGGCAATGCCCTTGCCGCCATTGTAGCCAATGAGGTTGTTGCGCACAATGAGGCCCGCGCCGCCCGTGGCCCGGATGCCATCACTCTTACCCGCGCCGCTGCCGGGCAAGGCAAAGATGCCAGCCGTGCTGCCGATTAGGTTGCCCAGCACGGTCACGTTGGCCCCCGAGGTGCGAATGTTGGCGTAGGTATTCGTATCGCCGCCGTTGCCGAAGCCGTACACGGCCAAACCCATTACGCCGGTATTTGCGCCGGTGAGGTCGAGGCCCACGTTGGTGGTGGCCGTGCCGGTTAGCTGCACTTCGGGCGCGTTTAGCTGCGGCAGCACCACGTTGTTCACGCCCACCGGGCCGCCGTTGCCCACGGTGCGGCTATTAGTGTTGCCGATGTTGTAGGTCTGCGTCCAGCCGTTGATGACAGTGCTAGGGCCGCTCACGGCCGGCAAGCCAGCCGCCGTGGTGGGACTGATGACCACCACGCCTGCCGTGAGCAAGCTGCCCGGCCCGGCCGGCGAGGCATTGGCCGCCCGCAGGCCATCGTGCGCCGCCCCGTCGGGCACCATGAAAATGCTGGTTTCGGTGCCGGCCGGCAGCGCCGTGCCGGTGGCATTGGTGCCCACTATCTCGCTGAGGTAGCTGCCGGCCTGGGCCAATTTAGCCTCGTTGCCCAGCGCATTGCTGTTCGTAATAAACTGCGCCAGCGAGCCCTGGCCGGTGGCATTGGCATTCACCACGAGGTCGAAGTTGAAGCCAAAATCGACGCCGCTGGTGCTGGCCGAGCTGCTCACGGCGGCCGTGCTCAGGGCCTCGGCGGCCTGGGTGCTGGTGCTGAGGGCGGCCAGGCTGGTGCCCGCGTTGGCCGCCGCATCGGGCAGGGCCGGGCTGGGGCCGCCTACCTGGTCGGTGGTGCCGTTTTGGTACGTCACCACGGGCAGTAGGCCCGCCGTGCTGCCCGTGCGGGCCGCGGTTACGGTGCTGCTTACCACGCGCACCGTGTAGGTGCCGGTGCTCAGGTTATAGAAGCTGTACACGCCGTTGGCGTCGGTGGTGGCGGTGCCTTGCAGCATGCCATTGAGGTACAGCTCGACGGTGGCCCCCGGCCGGCCGAGGTTGGTGAAATTGCTGGCCGAGCCTTGGGCTGTCGCCAATGACCGGCCCGCGCCGCCGCCGTAGTTCACATCATCGAACACAGTGCCCGTGAGGTGCGGCAGCACCGTGAAGGTGCCGGTCGAGGTCGCCGTGCCCGTCGCGTTAGCCACCGGCCCTACTACCTTAATCTGGCCGCTGGTGGCCCCAGAGGGCACAGTAGCCGTGATTTGCTGCCCATTCGAACTGACCGTGAAGCTCGCCGCCACGCCATTGAACTGCACCGAGGTAGCCCCCGTGAAATTGCTGCCCTGAATAACGACGCTCGCCCCGGTCACGGCGCTCATCGGCGCGAAGGAGCTAATAACCGGCACCCCGTAGAGGGGGGCCGTGGAAGGCACCACCCAGGTGGGGCTGTTGGTGAGGGTGCCGGCTGCGCCGGTGCCCGTGCCGCTGGTGGTGGTGCCGGTGCCCTCATCGAGGCGGTAGTAGGCGGCCAGGTTGGCGGTGCCGGCGGGCAGCAGGTAGTTCATGTTGGCCGCTAGCTGCGCCTGCGTTCGCACGGTGCTCCACATACGCACCTCGTCGAGCTGGCCCGTGAAGAAAGCCGTGCCGGCGGGCAGGCCCGTCTGGATGCTGCCCAGGCGCAGGTTGGTAGCGGCGGTCTGCGAGTTAGTGCTGGTGGTTTTGCCGGTGCTGCTGGCTTCCTGCACCCCGTCGATGTAAAGCAGCATCAAACCCGAGCTGCGCACGCGCGTGGCGGCAATGTGGTGCCACTTATCATCGTTGATGCTGGTGGTCGATTGGATGGTTACATCGGGGCCGCCGACCCCGAAGGCTACCCTTCTGTTGAGCAGCGAGATGCCGAAGTCGTTCGTCACGCCGCCTATTTCGCCATCCACGAGGCCCGCGCCATCATACCAGTTGGTGCCGGTGGGGCCGGCCATGGTGGTTTTCACCCAGAACTCGATGGTGAAGTCGTCGCTTACGCTGGCGGGCCGGGCCACCTGCACGTAGGAGCTGTTGGCGGCATTAAAGTTGAGCGAGTTGCCGATGGCCCAGGCTCCGCCAGCCGGGGCCGCCAGCAGCCCAGCCAGCAGCAGTGTTTTGTGTAATGATGTTCGCATAAAAATAGCAGGTGTTAGAAATAAGGGCGTATATCGCTAAAGAAAATGAATTTTAAGGTTGGGGAGTTAAAAGGTTATTTATGAATTATTGAAGTTTTAAGTTTAATAAAATCAGACTCTCGCTAATTGTACTTATTTTCATAAATAATGTATTTAATGCATATTAATGACTTATATCATGCACAAAAGTGATATGCATTACCCAGTGATGCAAATTTTATGAAAATACATAATGTAATTATTTTTATAAATTATGTATCGCTGTTGTGAGCGTATTTAGCCTTCAAATTGTATCTAACTGTAAATCTTTAGGCTGAGCTTACATTAAGAATAATTGAACTTTTTGCTGTGGAGCTAAAAATGAAGAGGGCTAACTGCTGATAAGCACCGCTGCAGCCAGCGCCGGACCGCTTGCCAGTGGGGTAGGGGCAAGAAAAAACCCTTACCGGAGGCCGATAAGGGTTTTTCAAGGCAGTAGGCGTTGCCGCTTAGTCCTTGGTGAGGCGCAACGTCTGCTTGAGGGCCGAGCCGTTGGGCTGCTGGCCGGTCACGAGCAGCAGGTAGGCGCCCGAAGCCAGCTCCTGCACGTCGAGGGGTTGCACTAGCCCGCCGCCCAGCGACCAGCTGCGCACCGCGCGGCCAGTAGCATCGAGCAGCAGCACCTGGTAGGTGCCGGTGGCCGGCAGCGCACTCAGGTCGAGGCTGGTCTGGGTAGCGGCGGGGTTAGGGTACAGGCCCAGGGCTACCGGTGCGGTGGCCGCGGTGAAGCTGACGGTGCGCACGGGCGAGAAAGTCGCCGTGCCGTCCAGGTCTACCTGACGCAGGCGGTAGTACACCGGGCCGGTGGCCTTGCTGGCCACGTTGGCATCGGTCAGGGCATAAGCCGAGGCCGTGGTGGTGGTGCCGTGGCCGGCTACCTTGGCAATCTGCGAGAAGCTAGTGCCGTCGAAGCTGCGCTCGACTTCGAAGTGGTCGTTGTTCTTCTCCGAGGCGGTGGCCCACTTCAGTAGAGCATCGCGGTTAGCTACGGCCGTGGCCGTGAACTCCGTCAGCACTACCGGCAGCGGGTACGCCCCGATGGTGAAGGTAGCCAGCACCTGGTTGATGCCGCCATTGAGGTCGGTGGTAATCACGAACACCGAGTAGGTGGTAGCCGTGGTCACTTTGGGCAGCAGGCTGGCGGTGCTCACGTAGATGCGGCCGGTGGCCGGGTCGAGGCTCACGCCGCTGGGCAGCGTGTTACTGGGGTTGCCGGCCGGGCCGGTACTGGGCAGGGTGGCATTGGTGCCCGTCAGGGGCAGGCCGTTGGAAGCCCCGCTTTGCAGCGCGCCCGAAGTGTTGTAAATGATGCTCGAGCTGTTGTAGCGGGCCGTGTTGGCATCAATTGCCTGGGCCAGCACGTCGCTGTCCTTGTACGTGTTCGAGCCACCCTTAGCCGTGTTGTAGGCGGTATATGCCGAGCTCTGGTCCTGGGCCACGGGTATCGTGTACAGGGCCGAGTTGCTGCTCACACCACGGGTGTCGGTGGCCGTGTAGGTAAAGAAGGCATTGCCCACAAAGCCGGTAGCGGGCTTATAGCTTAGCAGCGAGGTATCGGCCACCGGGTAGTTGGCCGCTATGATGGCTACCCCGTTGTAGTACAGGGTACCGCTGGTGGGCAGGCTCGTGATGGTGTAGTTGTTGATGACACCATCCGGGTCGGTCGCGTTCAGCCCGAGCAGGGGCAGGTTGGTGTTCGAGGTATTGCCGCGGGCACTCTGCTTGCGGTTGATGATGTTCTCGGCCACTGGGGCAAGGCTCGGCGTGGCGGTGCTGGTGGGCAGCGTGGCCGTGTTGTTGCCCCCGTTGGTTTCGCCGCTGGTAGTGGTCGATACCGTGGCCGTGGCCACGAGGGTGCCGCTAGCGGGCATCGTCACGGTAAAGGAGTTGGTAACCGAGCCGGGTGCTAGGGAGATGGCCGGGAAAGTCAGCACGCCCGTGCTGGTGTTGTAGGTAGTCCCCGTGTTGGAGTAAGTGATAACGCCACTAACGGGTGCGCTACCAGTCTGGCCGGCTACCAGCAGGGTGCTGCCGGTGAGGCCGCTGGGCAGCGCCACGGTTTGCGTAGCGGCTGCCGCCGAGGGGCCGCTGCTGGTGGTCGTTACGGTGTACACGTTCGGGGTGCCGGGCAGGGCCACGGCCGGGCCGGTGAGGCTGGTCGTCAGGTCGAAGGCCGGGGTAACCGGCACGTTGCTGTTGCGGTTGTTGTTGTCCGGCACGTTGTCCGAGGTTTCCGAGCTCACCGACGACACCACGATGAGCGGGCCGCTGGCCGGAGCCGGGAAGGTAACCGAGTAGCTGGTACCCGCGCTGCTAACCGGCAGGCTCGCAATGGTCGGGAACGTGAGCAGGCCGGTGGCTACCTCGTAGGTGGCCCCGTTGGCAAACGTGATGAGGCCGTTGGCCTGCGTACCCGTAGCGCCGCCCACTTGCAGGGTGGCCTGGGTTAGGCCGCTGGGCAGGGCTGCGGTGGGCACTACGCCCGTGGCGCTGATGCCGCTGTTGTTGCGGTAAGCGATGGTGTAGGTTACCAGGCTGCCCGCTACCACGCTGGTCGGGGCCGCCGGGATGTTGATGCTGGTGAGTACATCGGCGGTGGCAGTCGTCACGGGCGCTACGCTGGTGGTCAGGGCGGCCGTGTTGTTGCTCGGTACGTTATCAGTAGTAGTGCTGCTCACCGAGGCCACTCCGCTTATCTGCCCACCGGTGATGTTGGGCATGGTGAAGGTGACGTAGCTCTCGGCGCTCACGCCGGCTTGCAGACTGGCAATCGTGTTGAAGGTCAACAAGCCAGTGGTGCTATTGTAGACCGGGGCGGGCGTAGTGCCGGGGCCCGAAGCCTGAATGACAAGGCCCTTTGGCAGCTGCACCGACGGAATTACGTTGGTCGCCGTGCTGGGGCCGTTGTTGGTCGTGGTCAGGGTGTAGGTCACGTAGTTGCCGATGACGGCGGTGGCCGGGCCGGCGATGGCTACGGACACGTCAGTGGTCGGCGTCACGGTGGTGGCCACGCTGGCGGCGTTGTTGGCTTGGTTGGTTTCGGTAGTGGCGCTGCTCACGGCGCTGCTTACTACGTAGTTGCGGGCCGGAGCCGGGAAGGTCAGGTTGACCGACTGCACCGCGCCTGCGGCGTCGCTGGCAATGGCGGGCAGCGTAACCAGGCCGGTAGCCGGGGTATAAGTAGCTACCGTAGCCCCACCCGAAGTGTAGACAATGTTGGCACCCGAAACTGCGCCCGTGCTACCGTTCACCAGCAGGCTGCTGGCCGTGAGGCCGGCGGGCAGCTGCACGGTTTCGGTGGTGGCGCTGGCCGCGGCGGGGCCGTTGTTGGTATAGGTGGCGGTGTAGGTCACGCTCTGGCCGGCAAGTACGCCGCTGGTCGGGCCCGTGATGGTGGTGGCTACGTCCGTAATCGGCAGGACCGTAATGGCCACCGCCTTCACGTTGTCAGCCGGCACGGCATCCGAAGTGGCGCTGCCCACCGAGGCCGTGGCCAGCAGCTGGCCGCCGTTGCCCACCGAGGCGGGCACGGTTACAACTACGGCAAAGGTGTTGGTAGCGGCGCTGGTCAAGGTAGCATAGGCCGGGTAGGAGGCAGGCGCCGGGAAGGTGAGCAGGCCCGTGGTCGGGTTGTACGAAGCGCCGTTGGCGTACGTCAACAAGCCATTCTGGAGCACGCCACTGGTGCCGGCTACCGTGAGGGTGCCGATGCCCAGGCCCGGAATGAGCTGAAGCTGGCCGGTTACGTTGCTGGCCGTGCTGGCCCCGGCATTGCCCACGCCGGTGGTGTAGGTTACCTGGGTGCCCGCGGCCACTATGGTCGAGGTCGTGCTTAGGATGGCGTAGATGTTGGCCGATATGCTAGTGGCGGTGCCCGGTGCCAGGGCCGCCCCGGTAGCCGAGCCGTTGGCCGCCCCGTTGAGGTAGGCCACGTTGTTGTTCGTGTTGGTTTCGCCGGCCGCCGTGGTGTTCGGCGTCACGGTAGCTACCGGCGTAAAGGAGCCGTTGGGCGCTACAAACGAGATGGTGTTGGCCACCGTCTGGCCGCTGGGCAGGCTGCCCAGCGCCGGGAAGGTGACTAGGCCCGACGTGTTATTGTACGTGCCGCCATTACTGACGAACACATTAGGGCTCGCCGCGGGGGTGGTGCCGTTGAGGCCAGCCGGTAGCTGCACGGTTTGCACGGCCCCAGCCACGGCCTGCGGGCCGTTGTTGGTGGTCGTCACGTTCAGCGTTATCGGCGAGCCGGCCACTACTGCCGTCGGGCCGTAGAGGGTGGTGCTCAGGTCGAAGCTCGGCGCGGCCGTGATGCTGGCCGAGGCTACGTTGTTGGTCGGGTTGCTCTCGGTATCAGTCGTCGTGATGCTGGCGGTGGCATTTACCACGCCGGTGCTGGGCATGGTGAAGGCAATGGCCGACGAGCCATTAGCCCCGGCCGCCAGCGTAGTGGCTGCATACGTCAGCACGCCCGTGGCAGTGTTGAGCGAAGCCACGGTGCCGTAGTTCACATTAGCGCCCGCAACCGTACCCGCCTGGCCGCTCACGCTGGTAGGCGTCAAGCCGAGGGGCAGCTGCACGGTGCTTACGATGCCCGCCGCGGGCAGCGTGCCGGGGTTGGCAAACGTAGCCGTGAAGGAAGCCGCAGCGCCCGGCGCTAAGCTAGCCGCCGAGGCCACAAGCGTAGTCTGCACATCAACAACCGCCGTCGTGTTCAACGTCAGCGTAGCCGTGTTGGGGGCCACATTGGCACCCTCGCTGCTGGTGGGGCTGGTGCTGGCCACAATGGTCGAGCTGCCCGTAGCCGCCGGGGCCGTGAAGGCAAAGCGGTACGCGTTAATCGCCCCGCTGGCCATCGTAGGCTGCGCGGGGAAGGTGATAACCGTGCCCGCCGTGTTGAACGTGGTGCCGGGGTAAGCCGTGGTAATGACGTTGCGCTGGGCCGTCAAGATGCTAGCGCCCGCGGGCAGCGTTACCAGCTGGGTTACGCCGCTGGCCGCATCGGGGCCGAGGTTGGTAAACGTGGCCACGTAGTAGCTCGTGGGCAGGCCCGCGCTCAGGGTGGTGCCGCCGCTCAGGCTGGCCGTCACGTCGGCCGAGGCCACCACCGGAATGGTGTATGTAGCCGGGCCGGCGCTGGCCGTACCGCTCGTGTTGTGCGTGCCGCTGGTGAGGCCGTCCACATCGGTAGCGGTGTAGGTAAAGGTCGCGTTGCCGATAAAGCCGCGCGTCGGAATGAAGGTCAGCTGGCCGATGTTGGCCACCGGCACCGAGGTAGCCGCCGTTACGGCCGTACCATTGTAGTACAGCGTGCCGCCCGTCGTGATGGGGCTTACCGTGTAGCTGGCAATGCTGTTGGCCGTGGTCGTGGTGATGTTGCTGGTGAGGCCGGGGGCCGAAGCCGATACGTTGGGGTTCAGCACTACGCCCACTACCGTGTTGTCGGCCACGTTGGCGTTGGTCACGTCATTGGGCACGGGCGGCATGATAACGCGGGCACTGCTCGAAAACTCTGAGGTGGCGTTGTTCAGCGTCGCCGTGCTGGTCAGCAGCAAGCCGTTGCTGATGGTTTGGCCGTTGAGCTGGCCATTGGTCAAGGCCAGAGTTACCGTAAATGCCTGGGCATTGGTGTCCGAGCCAGGGTTCACCCCGTTGATGGGGCCCGCGTAGCTGCTGCCGCCCGTGGTGCCCACCGTAAAGCTGGCGAGGTAGTTTTTGCCCTGGCCAAAGTACGTGCCCAGCGCATTTACCGCGCTCGGGTTGTTCTGGGTCGTAAACAGCTCTACCGTAGCGCCGGTCTTGGCGTAGCCCGTCACCACCAGGGTGTTGCCCACCAGGGCCGTCGAGGTCAGCACGGGGAAGTTCAGCAGGCCGTTGGCCCCGGTAGTCGTGGCGCTGTTGATGGTCACGTAGGTCGAGGTGCCCGTCGCCTCCGCGTTGCCATTCACTTGCAGGTCAATGCCAATCTGGCCGGTGGCGGCCGCGTTGCCCCGGCTCAGCACGTTGCCGTTGTTGAAGATGGAGTTCTGGCTGATGACGGTGTTGCTCACCGCCGCCACGCCCGTAGCGCCTTCGAGCATGATGCCCGCGCCGTAGTTGTCCGAAATAATGTTCTGGCTAATCGTGTTATTCGCGCCATAGATGCGCACGCCGGGCGTTTCGCCCACGCCGCTCACCGTAGTGCCGCGGCCGTTGTCGGTAATCGTGTTGCCGTTGATGGTGTTGCCCCCCACCGAGCGGTAGCTGTCCACGCCCTGGCCCGAAGTGCCCGTCAGCAAGTTGCCCATGACGGTAGCCAGGCTGCCCTGAATGTCGACGCCATCGTAGTTGGAGCCGCCCTGGCCGTTGCTGCGAATCTCGTTGTCGGTCACGCTCACGTTGGTCACGCCCGAGCTAATCGAGATGCCCTTGCTGTTCGAGTAGCCAATCAGGTTGTTGGTGATGCTAATGCCCGCGGTGCCGCCAATCAGGCGGATGTTGTCGGCATTGGCCGCCACGCCCGGCGCGGCAAACGAGGTAGCCGTGGCCCCCAGCACGCTTTGCGTCACGGTGAGGCCGTTGGCCGCACTGCGGATGTTTGCCCCGTCGTTGTTGTCGAGCGCGTTGCCAAAGCCGTAGATGGCCAGCCCGCTGATGGTGGTGCCGGTGGCCGAGGCGGCCACGTCGAGGCCGTAGGCAATGCTGGTGCCGCCGGTCAGCTGCACTTCGGGGCCGCCTACTTTGTCGAGGGTCTTGCTGCCCGTGCCCACGGTGCCGCCGGTGCCCAGCACCAGGCTGTTGGTGTTGCCCACGTTCTGGGTCTGGGTGGTGCCGTCGATGCTCGTGTTAGCGGCATAAGTGCCGGTCAGCGTCGGCAGCACGGCCGACGGCGTGATGGTGGCTACGGTGCCGCCCACGCCATTGGTGCTGCCCGCCAGCTGCGAAGCCAGGCCGGGGTTGGTGGTCGCATTATACGCCGTCAGGCCATCGTGGGCCGCGCCGTCCGTAATCATGAAAATGCTCGTTTCCACGCCCGCCACCGGGTTGTTGCCGCCGGTGCTAGCCGGGTCCTGGTCGAGGCCGCTGTTGTCGAGAGCGTTGGCGTTGGTGATGAATTGCGCCAGCGAGCCCTGGCCCGTGCTGTTGGTGTTCACCACCGTGTCGAAGTTGTAGCCAAAGTCCACGTCCACCGCCGGGGTGTTCATGCTGCTGTTAAAGCTAGCCAGCGTCACGTTGGCAATGCTTTCCGGGGCCGAAGTAGTGCTCAGCGACAGCGCGCCCAGCGTGGTGCTGCCGTTGCCGGCATCGGCGCGGGCCGGGTATTCGCCGCCTACCCGGTTGGGGTCGGGGGTGGTGCCCGCGGCCGCCGTTACGCTGGTGCGGTAGGTTTGCACGCCTAGCAGGCCGGTGGCGCTGCCAGTGTTGCGGCTGCTGGTTACGGTGCTGGTTACCACCCGCACCACGTAGCTGCTGCCCGCCGTGAGGCCCGTAAAGCTGTAGCTGCCATCGGCCAGCGTAGTCTGGGCCGATACAAAAGTGGCCGAAGTGCCCGTGCCCGAGTACAGCTCTACGCGGGCGCCGGGGCGGCCCACGCCGTTGCTGGTGCCCTGGCTGCGGCCCAGGCCGCCGCCGTAGTTCACGTCTTCAAACACGGTGCCCGAAATGCTGGGCGAGAATGCTACCGGCGTCGGCGAGGGTGCGTCCACTGGCATCGGCGTGCCGTAGGCCGGGTCGCCAGCGCGCAGCACCGGAAAGTCGGCCGTGTTGGTCGAGGCATCATTAGCCAGCAAATCACTTGGCGAGAGCAGCGCCCCATTGGCCGCCACGATATAGCCCCGGTTAGGGCTCACCGATGAGCTGGTGGCATACGCCGTATTGTTCTGGGCCGTAGTCGGCACGTTGGCAGCGCTGGTGCCAAAAGTTACGCGCACCGTGTAGGTAATAATGGCCCGCTGGCTGGCCGTGAGCGCCTGAGTGCCGCTCAGCAGCGAAGCCCCGTTCATGGCGGTGCCGGTAGTGGTAGTGCTCGTGCCCGTAAAGCCCGCATTGACGGCTAGGTTGCTGCCGTCGAGGTTAGCTATGGTCACGGCCGTAGCGGGTGCCAGGGCCACCGAGGTAGCCGTGGGGAACGTCGAGTTGGTGCCCGTCAGAATATCCGACACCTGCACGTTGGGCAGGGTCGAGGTGTAGGTGTTGCGCACCCGAATGGAGTAGGTAATATCAAACGTGTAGGCATTGACGGCCCGCACGTTGTTCAGCGTCTTGGTCACGTCGATGCTGTACCCCGGGTTTATGCAGCTCGCCCCGTCGCTCACGCTGGCGGTGTTGATGGCGCTGATGGTCGTATAAACCCCGGTCGCGGGGTTAACCTGAAAGAAATCGGCTGGGTTGTTGGCGTCGCCATTGTTGTAGGCAAACAGGTTGCCGGCCACGTCAAAGGCCAGCGAGCCCACGGCCTGGCTGGCACTTTGGGTGGGCGCGGCCGAGATGTTCGTGACCGTGCCCGTGCTCTGGTCAATCTTAAACAGCGAGCCCACCCAACTGGCCCCGTACAGCAGGCCATCAACGGGGTTGTAGGCAAAGTCATAAAACGTGCTGTTCGAAGCCGCCCCGGCCGTCGTCTTAAACGAAGTGGCCGTAGCTACCAGCGGCGTCGTGCTGTTGAGGTCGAGGGTATAAAGGTTATAGTTAGCCGGGTTGCCGGTGTTTTGGCTGCTGAAATAGTAGTGGCCCGCCTTGTCAAACGTGCCCGTTGCCACAATCAGCGCCAGGTTGGCCGTGCCCACTTTCACCGTGCCCAGCGCCGAGATGCCGCCCTGCCCAATCTTGTACATGGTCACCGTGGTGGGAATCGTCGCGCTGTTGCCCGTCGTCGTCAGGGCATACATATAGCCGTCCTGCGAGTTGTAAGCCAGGCCGTTGAGTAGTACGCCCAGGTCATTGGAAGTGCCGCCCATGATGTTGAGCGCCGTGGTCGTGTAGCTGGCTGGGTTGCTGCGGTCGACCTTGAAAATCTGGGACGTACCATTTACCTGCCGAATCTGGTAAAAAGTACCATCGCAGCTAAAGGCTGGCGCCTGGGCCTGCGCACTTATCACCCAGGGCACCAGTCCCAGCAGCAATAAGGTGAGTCGTAAGAATAATCGCATAATAAAAAGGTGTTATTGAGGGTAAATAAGTATTAGTCAGATTTTTAGGCGATTGCTGGATAAATAGTCCATGGCAAGGGTAGTAACTAGGGCTAGGGTTGGGTGGAGAGGATGTGAGCTAACATTTAAAAGAAATGCCGATTAAATATTAATGGTACTAAAGCTGGACAAAGGTAAAGTTGGCCTTCTTTAACCAGTGCAAAATTATCACTCTGCTAAGGGGGTTGTGTATTCATTCGTTGAACAGTATAATTTTCTGTGTGAGCGACTGAAAAAGCTCCTTAAGGGGCTTTCTAGGCACTTTATAAAAATGATATTCATCACTTTTGAATGTATGTAAAAATCAGTTTTTATCTGAACTATCAAACATATTACTTGAATTATGCAAATTATAGCTACTTTAGGCCCCATGTACAGTGGGGTTTTATTTACAAAAAATATAATTTTTTAAATTAGGCCATTTTTCTTGCATGTGCTTTTCTACTTCAGCCGTCCCTTGCTCAGGCTAGCAATCGCCCCTCCTTTGCCACGCGCAACCGGCCCGCGCCCGACGCGCCCGGTGGGGCCAGCTGCATCCCACTCCAGAAGAGGTAGGCAGCCAAAAAAAAGCGGCTCCTCCCACAAGGGGAGGAGCCGCTTTTTTTTGGCCAAAGCAAACGAGCAGCTTATTCTTTTGTCAGGCGTAGGCTTTGCTTGAAGGCCGAGCCATCGGCCAGTTGGCCAGTCACGAGCACATGGTAGGAGCCGGTGGCCAGGTCGCTGATATCCAGCGGCTGGGGCAGGCCCCCGCCCAGCGTAGCCGAGCGTACCGTGCGGCCGGTGGCATCGAGCAACAGTACTTGGTAGGTGCCAGTGGCCGGCAGCTGGCTTAGCTCCAGGGTAGTATTGTTCTGCGCTGGGTTGGGGTAGAGGCTCAGTGCCACCGGGCCGCTCACCGAAGTGAAGCTGACGGTGCGCACGGGCGAGTAGGTAGCCGTGCCGTCCAGGTCCACTTGGCGCAGGCGGTAGTACACCGGGCCGGTAGCCTTGCTGGCCACGTTAGCATCGGTCAGGGTGTAGGCCGAGGCCACCGTGGTGGTGCCGTGGCCGGCGAGCTGGCCGATTTTGGTGAAGCTCGTGCCGTCGAAGCTGCGCTCGATGTCGAAGTGGTCGTTGTTCTTCTCCGAGGCGGTGGCCCACTTCAGCAGGGCATCACGGTTGGCTACGGCCGTGGCCGTGAACTCCGTCAGCACCACTGGCAGCGGGTAGGCCCCGATAACGATGGTGAACGATACCGTATTCACGCCGCCATCGGCATCCACCGTTTGCACGGTGATGGGGTAGGAGCCGGCCACCAGCTTGGTGCGGTCGGTCACGACCACCTGGCCGGCGCTGTAGGTGATGCCGCCCACCGTGGTAGGCACCGTGTAGAGCGTAGTGCCGGCAGGCACCGGGCCCGAGGTCAGGGTTACCGAGCCCACGCCGTTGGTGGCGCTGATGGTGCCGGTGCTGGTGTAGCGGCCCCCGTTCCAGTCGAAGGCCGTGGCGAGCACGTCCGCGTTCTGGTAGACGGTGCTACCACCTTTGGCGGGCGCTACGGCGTAGGTCGAGTTATTGTCCTGGCCCACTCGGATGGTGTAGAGGGCCTCGTTGCTGGTCAGAGCCAGGGCGTCGGTGGCAGTGTAGGTGAAAAACACGTTGCCCACGTAGTTGCTCACCGGGTCAAATTTCAGCGTGGCAATCTGCGCCGCTGACAGCGAGAGGGTGGCGTAGTTAGTGGTCGTGATGGTGGTGTACGCGCCGTTGGCGGTGCCGTCGTTGTACGAAAGCACGCCCTGGCTGCTGGCCGTGGGCAAGCTGGTCAGCTTATAGGTGAGCGTGCTGGCCTGCGGGTCATTAGCCGCGAGCGGCGAGATTAGCAGCGGGCCGGCGGTGTTGCTCTGCGGGCTTTGCAGCAGGTTGGTCACGTTGAGGGCCACGGGCGGCTGGTTGGTGCGCGTGGTCGTAGTCGAGGCCGTGTTGTTGCCGGTGTTGCTTTCGCCGGGTGCCGTTACGCTGGCATTCAGCGTGAAGGTGGTCGTAGCCAAAGCGGGCGTAATTACGGCGAAGGTGTTGGTCACGATGCCAGTGGCACCGGCCGCCTGGCCCGCCGGAATAGTCCAGGTAATGGTGCTGCCCGAAACCGTGCCGCCCCCACTAATCGAGCCGGCTACAACGGTTACGCCGCTGGGCAAAGTCACCGTCTGGGTCACGGCCGAGGTGCTGGCCGTGGGGCCGTTGTTGCTAGTTTGCACCGTGTACACCGCCGTCGAAGCGGGCAGCGCCGAAGCCGGGCCGCTGATGGTCGTTACCTCATCATAAGCCGCCGTAATGGCCACGGTGGCGCTGGCCACGTTGTTGGCCGGGGTTGGGTCGGTGGTGTTCGAGGTAATGCTCGAAGTAGCCACTACCGGGCCGCTGGCCGGAGCCGGCAGCACAATGGTCGAGTTGAGCGAAGCACCCGCTGCCATCGTGATGGGCGCGAAAGTGACCACGCCCGTATTGCTGTCATACGTGCCGGTGCCCAACGCCGCATCCGAGGTAATGCTGGTGAGGCTGAGGCCGGCTGGCAGGTAGATGCGTGGCACCACGCTGCCCACGGCGGCCGTGCTATTATTCACAAACGTGGCGTTCAGTGTTAGGCTGGTGCCCACGGTTACCGTAGCTGGGTTGCCGTTGTAGGCGATGGTCGTGCCCAGGTCGGCCGTGGTCGTGGTGGCCGGGGCCAGGTCGGTTTGCACGGCTTGCTGGTTGTTGCCGGCGTTGCTTTCGGTGGTCGAAGTGGCTACCGTGGCAATGCCGGTGGCCGGGGCCGCCGTCGCATTGGGCATGGTGAAGGTGAGATAATTGCCCACGCTGGCACTGCTAGCCAGGCTGCTCACGCTGGTGAACGTAGCTGTGATAATACCGCCCGACACCGCATAAGTAGTGCCAGCCGGGGCCGCCAGTACGTTAGCCTGCGCCACGCCGCTGGGCAGCTGCAAGGTGGTGGTCACCGAGGCCGCGGCCGAAGGGCCGTTGTTGGTCGTCGTCACATTATAAGTCACGGGGTTGCCCACCACGGCCGAGGCCGGGCCGCTCACCGCCACCGTTACATCGGCCAGGGCCGAAGTCGTGGTCGTTACCGACGACGAGTTGTTGGCCGTATTGCCGTCAACAGTGCTGCCGCTGATGGCCGCGCTCACCGGGTACGAAGTGGTGTTCGGGGCCGCGAAGCTCACCGTGTAAGCTTGCGAAGCGCCCGCGGCCAAGCTGGCCTGAGTCGGGAAGGTCACCAGGCCAGTAGCTGCCGAGTAGCTAGCGCCGCTCACGGCCGCGCCGGTGTTGTCGAGTATCGTTACCGAAGTAAGGTTGCGCGGCAGCTGGGCCGTTTCCACCACGCTGGTACCCAGCGAAGGGCCAGCGTTGCTGAACGTGATGCCGTAGGTCACCGGCAGGCCGGCTACCGTGGAGGTCGGGCCGGTAACTACCGTGGCCAGGTCGGCCACAGGGCTTACCAGTACGCGCACCGCGTCGAGGTTATCGGCGGGCATGGCGTCGGGCAGATTAGTCATTACCGACGAGGTGGCGAGTACCTGGCCGCCGTTGCCGATTACGCTGGCCGGGGGTGTCATTACCAACGCAAACGAGCGCGAGCTGCCGCTGGCCAAAGCCGTGATGGTGGAGATGCTTACTAGGCCGGTGGTCGAGTTGTAGGTGGCCGTGCGGCTGGTGCCGCCGTTGTCGTTGAAGGTGTACGAGTAAATATTGGCATTGGCGCCCGTGCCAACCGTGCCCGTGGTGCCGCCCAGCGTGAGGGTGGTGCCCGTGAGGCCGGGCAGCAATTGCACGCTGGTGGTTACGTCGGCGGCCGTGGCGGTGGGGTTGCCGGCATTGCCAGCCACTACCATGTAGGCAATGGCGCTGCCGGGCGTCACTAGCTGCGAAGTGCTCGAAATGGTGGTGTACACGTTCACCGTTGCGCCGGTGGCGGCGGTGGTCGTTACCTGGGCGGCGGCCGTGTTGGCGGCCGCGCCGTTGAGGCGAGCGGTGTTGTTGGCGGTATTGGTTTCGCCCGCGCCGGTGGTGTTCGGCGTCACGGTAGCCGTGGGCTCGAAGGTGACCGAAGCAGCCGGAATCACGAAGCTGATGGTGTTGCCCACCGTCTGGCCGCTGGGCAGGGTAGCCAGGGTCGGGAAGGTAACTACGCCGGTGTTGCTGTTATACGTGCCGCCATTGCTGATAAACAAATTGGCCGTCGAAAGACCAGTGCCGACGTTCACCGTTTGCACCACGCCCGAGGCGGCCGAGGGGCCGTTGTTAGTGGTAGTCACGTAGAGCGTGCCCGTGTTGCCGGTCATTACCGAAGTAGGCCCGGTGAGGCTGGTGGTCAGGTCGAAGGCCGGCGACGAGGTGATGGTGGCGCTGGCCACATTGTCGGCGGTCTGGCCGGCTTCGCTGGTGGTGGTCGTGCTGGTGGCTACGGCCGTCACGGGCAGGCCAGTGGCCGGCATCGTGAAGCTGACATTCAGAGCTGCCTGGCCGGCTGGCGCGAGGCTGGTGGGCGGCGAGGTCAGCGTGACGATACCCGTCGTGCTAGTGTAGCTGCCGATTACCGCGCCGCTGGTGTTGGTCACGCTCACGCCGCTCAGGCCGGTGGGCAATTGCACCGTGAAGGTGGTGCCGTTGGCCGTTTGCGGGCCGGCGTTTTTAAATACCACGTTGAAAGTACCGGTGCCGCCCGCCGCTACCGGCGTGGTGGCGGCCGTCACGGTGGCCGATATGTTGGCTACTTCCGTCACGTTCAGGGTCAGGGTAGCCACGTCGGGGGCGTTGTTCGCACCTTGGTTGGGCGTGCCATTAGTGCCCACGGTGCTGGTGAGGGTGGCCGCGCCCACGGCCGTAGGAGCTGTGAAGGTGAAGCTCACCGCCGAGCTGCTGCCGCTGGCCAGCGTAGTCAGCGCCGAGTACGTAATCGTATTAGTACCCGAGTTATAAGCCGCGCCAGTAGGCAGGGCCGCAATCTGAGTTGAGCTCAGCGTAGCGCCATTGGGCAGCGCGATTACGCGGGTTACGCCATTGGCCGTTTGTGCGCCGTTGTTGGTGAAAGTAGCGGTGTAGGTTACCGGCTGGCCGGCGTTCACTTGCGTGGGGCCGGCGAGGGCCGTGGTCACGTCGGCCGAGGGCGTCAGCGGGATGGTGTAGGTAGCCGCGCCGTTGCTGATGGTGCCGCCCGTGCTGTGCTGGGTGCTGGTCAGGGCGTCGGTGTCAGTGGCGGTGTAGGTGAAGGTGGCGCTGCCGGTGCTGCCGTAGGCGGGCACAAACTTGAGGTTGGCCAGGTTGTTGGCCGCCACCGTCGTCGGGCCAGTCAGGGCCACATTGTTGTAATAAAGCGTGCCGCTGCTGGGCAAGCTCACCGTGTAGCTGGCGATGGCGGTAGCCGTCGTGGTCGTCACGTTGGCCGTGTTGCCGTATGCCGTGCCCGACAAGCCGAGGCTCAGCGCTACCGGCGTGGTCGTGTTGTTCGGGATGCTCACGTTGGTCACATCGTTGGGTACCGGCGGGGTGGTGGCCCGCACGATGCCTGAGAACTCCGAAGTCGAATTATTAAGCGTGGCCGTACTGCTGAGCAGCGAGTTGAACGTGTAGCCGGCAAACTTGCCGGTGAGCGGAATCGTGAACGAGAAGCGGCTGGCGCCGGTGTCCGTGCCTTCGTTGAGGCCGTCGGGCTGGGTGCCGGTGTAGCTGCCCGTGCCGGTGTCATTGTCAACAATGCCAGTGGTAGCGCCCTCCGTTACGGTGCCCAGGTAGGTCTGGCCTTCGCCGAAGTTGGTGCCATTGCTCGGCGAGCCGGGGCTGAATAGCTCAATCACCGCACCGGGGCGGCTATAGCCGCTCACCACTAGGTTGCCGCCCGTGACAACGGCCGAGGTGATAACCGGGAAGTCGACGCCTCGGTTGGCCAGGTCGGCCGTGGCCGTTGCGGGGGCGTTGCCGTCGTTCAGCGTCACGCCATCGCCCATGCCATACACGCCGTTGTTGCTGTTTACGCTCTGGTTCGAGCCTATCAGGTCGATGCCGACTTTGCCGCTGCCGTTGGCGGCGCTGGTGCCGCTGTTGTAGATGCTGTTCTGCGACAAGGTCACGTTTTGCTGCCCGTAGCCAATCACGATGCCCGAAGCCGCCGTATTGGTAATCACGTTTTTGCTGATAACGTCGGCCTGCGTGCCGCGCTTGCTGCCGTCGCGCTGCAAGTAGTCGATGGCCGAGCCCTCTAGGTTGGAGTTGGCGGCCCCGGCATCGTTGATGTTGCCGGCGTTGTCAACCGTGTTATTAGTAACGGTGCTGGCCGAAGTCGAGCCAATCTCAAACTGCACCCCGCTCGAATTGGTGAACGAGAAGGAGTTGCCCGCGATGTTGACCGGCCCAGCCAGGGCCTTGTCGCCTAGCGTAATGCCATCGCCCCCGCTGGAAACGTAGCCGTTCTTCGTAAAGAAGTTGCTCGTAATCTGCGTAGTACCGGCCACGCCCGTGCCGTTGGCAACGTTGATGCCCGAGTTGCCAGTGAAGCCCACCAGCGAATTTTGGATGGTGCCTACCCCGGCATTGGGAGCCAGGAAGATGCCGAAGTTGCTCGTGGTGTTGCTGCCGGGGCGGGTGCCATCGGCGGCGGTGCCTACCAGCAGGTTTTCGAGCACGTAGCCGGTGCTGGCGGTGCTGCCACCCACCAGTATGTCCTGCCCGTTGGTATTGCTGCCGTGCACGGCCAGGCCGCGCACCGTGCTGCTGGCCGCTTCCAGGTCGAGTACCGACCCAAGGTTAGCGCCCACCAGCTCTACTTCCGGCTTTTGCAAAGCCGCCAAACTCAGGGCATCAGTGCCCACCGTGCGGGTGCTGGTGTTGGTAGCCGTGCCGCTATTAGTGTTGCCGATGTTAGCCGTTTGGGTGGTGCCATCAATGATAGTATTGGCTGCATTAGCGCCGCTCAAAGTCAGCGTCGAAGCCGCCGAAATCAACGCCACGCCATTGGTGAGCTGCGAAGCCGGGCCGCCGTTGGCGCTGGCCAGCAGGCCGGCGTGGGCCGCGCCATCGGGTATCATAAAAATGCTCGTTTCCTTGCTGGCCGGCAGCGTTTGGGTGGTGCCGGTGGCATCTACCCGCGAGCCGCTTTGAGCCAGGGCCGCCTCGCCGCCTAGCGCATTAGCATTGCTGATGAACTGGCGCAGCGAGCCTTGGCCCGCGTTGCTTGTGTTCACCACTAGGTCAAAGTTGAAGCCGAAATCGGGGCCGGTACTGGTGCTGGCACCTTGAGCTATGCTAGTCGTAGCAATCGACTCGGGCGTGACTGTGCCGCTCGTCAGGTTGGCCAGGGTTTGGGTGCCGGTGTTGGCCAGGGCGTCGGTGTAGGCCGGGTTTTCGCCGCCCACGCGGGTAGTGGTGCCATTGTAGGTTTGCACCGGTATCAGGCTGCTTGTGTAGCCGGTGCGGCTGCTGGTCACGGTGCTGTTTACCACGCGCACCGTGTAGCTAGCGCCGGCCGCCGGGGCATTAAAGGCATACTGGCCGCTGGCATCGGTGGTAGTGCTGGCGATGAAAGCGCCTGTGCTGGAGTACAGCTCCACGGTAGCCCCCGAGCGCACGCTGGCCCCGCTGGCGGTGCGGGGCCGGCCCGCGCCGCCGCCGTAGTTCACGTCTTCAAACACGTAACCCGTGAGCACCACCGGCGTCACGGCAATAGAAGCCATATCCGTATTCGGGTTGGGGTCGGGCGAAGGCGTGGGCGTTTCGGCCGTAGCCGAGGTGATGGTGGCCGTAGCCGAAACCGGCCCGGTGGCCGGGGCCGTGAAGGTGATGGCCGACGTAACGGCTGCCGAGCCGTAGGCCTGCGCTGTGGTGTTGGGGTAGGTTACGTAGCCAGTGGTGCTGCTGTAGGTGCCGCCGTTGGTGGCGCTCACATTCAGCAGGCCCGTGGGCAGCTGCACGCGGGCGGTGGTGGCGTCCGTGGTCAGGTCGCCCACGTTCGAGAAGCTAACGTTGAAAGTGCCCGTGGTGCCCGCCGTCACCGACGAGGTCGACGAGGTCGGCGTGCTGATGGAGGTAGTGAGGTCGGCGCGGCTGCACCACGAAATCTGCTCGATGCCTACCGTCTGCAAGCGTATTGGGCTGCCGTTCGAAACCACGTCGCTGCGCGAGTTCAGGTTGCGGAACGTCAGGCGCACCGTTGTTACCGGCGAGGCGAAGCGCACCGTCACGTTGCCGGCGCGGCTGGGGTTATTGCCCATGCCGCCATTCAGGGCGGTGCCCTGCACGGCGTCTTGCGTTACGTTATCGAAGTTGGTGCCCAGCACAAATTTGTTGACCGAAGGCGTGCCCGTGCCCGGCGTAGCGCCCGGCCCATAGCCAATGTCAGTACCCGCGAGCCGCACCTGCGTGCTGCCATTCAGGGCATAAAAATTCACCTCATCGGTAAAGTTGCTGCCGCCGTTGCCATTGATGCTCCGGTCAATATCCTGAAACACGAACGTCAGGTTGGTCACCGGACGCGAAAAGGTGAGCGTCACCTTCGCGTTGAACGGGCTGGTCTGGTCGACCTCCGCGTTGTTGGTGCCCGGCGTGCCCGCGTTCTGCTCGCGCCACACCAGCAGCCGGCCATCCAGGTTGGTGCCTTGCTGCTCGCTACTGAGCCGGAACAGGTCCGTTATGGTTGCCGTCGAGCTATACCCACCGTAGGTAAAGCTGGTCGCGAGCACGTTTTCGGTCGCGGCCCGCTTTTCTATCACCGCCGTGTTGGTCGAGTTGGCCTCGTAATAACCCAGCGTACTGGTTTGGGTGCAGCTGGTCTGGGCCCAGAGCTGGCCCGAAGGCACCGCCAAAAGCACCAGCCAAGCCGCCGCCACATAGGCCAGCCGGAAGGGCGGATTGGGGCCTCGAAGGGCCCAGGGCCATCTAGAAGCTAAATAGGAGAAAAAGTAGGGCATGGGCGTAGGAGAGAAACTGAATGAAGAGCGAAGCAACAGGCGAGAGTAGCAGGGGCAGCCCGGCAAGTCAGTTGCCAGTGTCGAGGTAATAGACACGGCTGGCTGGGTGGGCTAGTAGCTAGCGGACAGACTTAGTAGGGGCTGCCGATAGTAAAAACATTAGGGGATGATTTTGAATCAAAGCCAGATTTTTGGTTGAGCAAAATTATTTTTAACCCCCGCCGTGTTCATTCGCTCTTCGTTAAACCCAATCGTTTTCGGTGTGAACATCCCGATTTAGTAGGTGAACTAACCAAAAAACCTCCGTTCAGCTTAAGATTCTCTGCACAATGGCATTATGTGTTGATTAGTAAGTACATAAGCTTGATAAGCTGTTTTTTATTATTCTCTTTAGTATTGAAAATCAACCTGTTGCCTCACCAGCTTAGAGGGAGGCTTCGCGTGCAGGTCGCTGCCTGAGCGCGTCAGCGTCCGAAAACCGCGTTCTTGGATAAGGTTAATTCAATCATCAATAAGTGCCGTGCGTGTGAATAATATTTTATTTATTATATATTAATTTTAACCAAAAAGAAAGGCCACCTTAGTAGGTGGCCTTTTCGGTAGAGGAGTGAGCGGGCAGCATATAAAACAGTAGCTGCCTAAGTTGCCGCCAAGGGCAGGCGAGCACCAGTTAAATAAACTGAACAGGTACTGGCTCTCAATAAAAAAAATAGTATATTTTGAAGAAAAAAGCAAAACCCTTAAGTTGCCTAATTCACGAGTGCACGTAGGTTTAACCCAAAAAAACGGCTCCTCCCCAGAAGGGAGGAGCCGTTTTGGCTTTCAGAGATAAGCGGGAAGCTTAGTCCTTAATCAGGCGCAGTACCTGGTGCAGGGCCGAGCCATCAGCCAGCTTACCCGTTACCACGACGTGGTAGGAGCCGGTGGCCAGGTCGCTGATATCCAGGGGCTGGGGCAGGCCCCCGCCCAGCGTAGCCGAGCGTACCGTGCGACCCGTAGCATCCAATAAGACGACCTGGTAAGTACCCGTGGTCGGCAGCTGGCTCAGCTCCAGGGTGGTGCTGGCCTGGGCCGGGTTGGGGTAGAGGCTTAGCACCACCGACGTAGCAGCGGCGGCCGTGAAGCTGACGGTGCGCACGGGCGAGAAAGTCGCCGTGCCATCCAGGTCAACTTGACGCAGGCGGTAGTACACCGGGCCGGTGGCCTTGCTGGCCACGTTGGCATCGGTCAGGGTGTAGGCCTAGGCCGCCGTGGTGGTGCCGTGGCCGGCTACATGGCCGATTTTGGTGAAGCTCGTGCCGTCGAAGCTGCGCTCGATGTCGAAGTGGTCGTTGTTCTTCTCCGAGGCGGTGGCCCACTTGAGCAGGGCGTCGCGGTTGGCTACGGCCGTGGCCGTGAACTCCGTTAGCACTACTGGCAGTGGGTACGCCCCGATGGTGAAGCTCACGGGCTGGGTCGTTACGCCGCCGTTGCTGTCCACCGTGGTTATGGTCACGGTGTAGGTCTGCACGGTGGGGTTGTTCACCATCTGGCTGGCGTTGCTCACGTAGATGCGGCCGGTAGCCGGGTCAAGGCTCACGCCAGCGGGCAGGGTGCCCGAGGTTACCGTGGCGCTGGTGATACCGTTGACAGTGCCGGACTGCTGCACCCCCGTAGTGGCATTGTAGATGAGGCCCGCACTGTTATAGGTGTCGGTGCTTGCATCAGCTACCTGCGCCAGTACATCGCCGGTCACGTACATGTTGGCCCCGCCTTTGGTACCGTTATACGTGATGTAGGCAGCCGCCAGGTCCCGCGCCACCGGAATGGTGTAGAGGGCCGTGTTACTCACCGCGCCCCCATTGTCGAGGGCCGTGTAGGTGAAGGTCGCGTTGCCGACGAAGGTCGTGGCCGGGGCAAAGCTGAGGCCGCTGGCGGCTATCGGTTTGCCAACCGTTACGGCCACGCCATTGTAGTACAGGATGCCTTGCGAAATGTCGGGGAGGCTCGTGATGCTGTAGCTGGCAATGCTGCCGCCCACAGTGGGGTCGATGGCCGAAAGCGGCGAGATGGGCAAGCCAGTGGCCGCTACCTGGTTGGCCGTGTTGCCACGGGCGCTTTGCAGGGTGTTCCACACGTTGTCGGCTACCGGCACTTGGTTGGTAGGCAAAGTCGTGAGGGTAGCCCCGTTGTTGGCCCCGTTGCTTTCACCGGTCGAGGTTACGGTGGCCGCCAGCGGCAGGCTGCCGCTGGCCGGCATCACGATGCTGAAGGTGTTCACAATCGCGCCATTGGCCCCGGCAGCCTGGGCAGCAGTGATGGCCGGGAACGTAATCACGTTGCCCGACTGCGTGCCGCCACCGCTAATCGAACCAGGTACTACCGTTACGCCAGCTGGCAGCGTCACGGTTTGCACCGTGTTGGCCGTAGTTGGCGCGGTAGAGGGGCCGTTGTTGGTCGTCGTCACCGTGTAGGTGTTGGTGCTGCCGGGCAGGGCCGAAGTCGGGCCGCTGAGGCTGGTCACCTCGTCAAACGAAGCGGTGACGGACAGCGAGTTGCCCACCGAGTTGTTGGCCAGGTTGGGGTCCGAGGTGTTGGCCGACACGGCCGAGGCCGTGATGAGCGTAGGACCAGCGCCAGGGCTCAGTACGGCTGGGGCCGTGAGGCTGACCGTGTAGGCCGGCGTGGTGCCGAATGGCAGGCTGACAATGTTCGGGAAGGTAACCTGGCCAGTGGTGCTGTTGTAAGCATTGGGCAGGATTACGCCATTGGCATCCTTCACCTCAACCCCCGTGAGGCCGGCGGGCAGGTACGCCGTAGGCACCACGTTGAGGGCCGGCGTCGAGGCCGTGAGGTTGGACACCCGGATGGTGTAGGACAGCGGCGAGCCGGCTGCTACCGAGCCGCTCGGCCCGGTGATGCTCGTTACTAGGTCGGCCTGGTCGGGCGTGGCCGGGGCCACGCTGGTCGTGATGGCCGCCGTGTTGTTGCTGGCCACGAGGTCGTTGCTGGCCGTTGTCACGGTTGCAACGCCAGTCACGAAGTCGTTGGTCGGGGTGGCAGGCATCGGGAACGTCACCAGGCTTACGCGGCTTTCGCCGGAGGCCAGTCGGTAAGCGTTGAACGATACCTTGCCCGAAGCAGCGTCATACGTGCCGCCTACCACGGTCACGCCGGTCAGGTTCATGGGCAGTACGATGCTGGGCGTTACGGTGTTAGCCTGGTCGGGGCCGTTGTTGAAGGTCGTCACGGCGTAGGTCACGGCGTTGCCGGCCGTAGTGGCCGCCGGGCCGCTCACCACCACCGATACATCGGCCGATGGGCTCACGGTGGTAGCCAGTACCGACGTGTTGTTGGTGCCCACGTTGTCGGTGGTGCCGCTGCCAATGCTGCTGCTTACCAAGTAGTTCTGGCCAGGGGCCGGGAACAGCACGTTGTACACCTGGGTAGCCCCCACTGCATCGTTGGGCACGGTCGAGAAGGTAACCACGCCCGTAGTCGAGTTGTAAGCCCCGGCCAGCACGTTGCCGGTGGGGTCTTGCACCACTACGCTGGTGCCGAGGCCGGCGGGCAGCTGCATGGTTTCAGCCACGTTGCCGGCGGTGCCGGTGCCATTATTGGTGAAGGACACCGTGTAGTTGGCCGTTTGGCCAGCCGTAGTGGTAGTGGGGCCGGTGATGGTCGTGGCCAGGTCAGCCGTCGAAGTCACCTTCACGGCCACCGCCGATACGTTGTCGGCCGGCACCGGGTCGTTGGTGCTGGTGCGCACGGCGGCGGTCACCAGCAACTGGCCGTTGTTGCCGGTAGTAGCCGGCACGGTCAGCACAATGTCACCAAAGTTCTGAGTAGCGCCGCTGGCCTGCGTGGTCAGGGTGGCGTAGGTCAGAATACCGGTGGTGCTGCTATACGTAGCCACCGTGGTGGTGCCCGAGGTGAAGGTAATGGTGCCCGTGCCCGTGCCCGTGATGCCGCCCACCGTGAAGGCGGTGGCTGCGAGGCCCGGCAGCAATTGCACTTGCTCAACCACGTTGGCGGCCGCGCCGGGGCCGTGGTTGGTAGCTGCTACTTTATAGGTCACGTTGGTGCCTGCGCTCACAATGCTCGAAACCGTGGTGATGGTCGTCGACTCGTTGGCCGTGGCTAGCATGCCCGTGCTGGTGTTCACCACCACCGGCGTGCCGGCAACCCCACCGTTGAGGTAGGCCGTGTTGTTGGCGGTGTTGATTTCACCGGTGCCGTTGCCACCACTGTTGAGGGCTACCGTGGCCGTGGGCGCAAAGTTTTCGGCCGGGGCCGTAAAGCTGATGCTGTTGGCAATGGTCTGGCCGCTGGGCAGGTTGGTCACCGTCACGCCGCTGGCCGTATTGGCCGGGTCGGGGAAGGTCACGGTGCCGATTTTGGTCGTGTTGTTATACGTATACGTGCCACCGTTGGTGATATACACATCCGTCAGCGGGGCCGTCGACGGGATGCTCACCGTTTGCAGCGCCGAGGGCGCCGTGCTGGGGCCGTTGTTGGTCGTGGTCACGTACAGGGTCACCGGCGAGCCCGCAATGGCTGCCGTGGTGGGGCCGCTGATGGTCGTGGTCAGGTCGTAGGCGGCCGGCAGCACGGCCGTGGCCGAGTTGTTGGTCGTCAGGCCAGCCTCGTTGGTGGTGGTGTTCACGCTGGCCGTGGCTGGCACCTGCCCGCCCGTGGTCGGGATGGGGAAGGTGATAACCGAGTTCAGCGTAGCGCCGCTAGCCAAGGTGGTAGGCGTGGTGGTGTAGGTCACGAGGCCCGTGGTAGCGTTGTAGCTACCGGCATCGGCCCCCGTTACCATTACCCCCGTGAGGCCGGTGGGCAGCTGCACAGTGCGCGTTACGCCGGCCGCCGTTTGCTGGCCGTTGTTGGTGAAAGCCACGTTGAACGTGCCCGTGGGCACGCCGCCCACTACCGAGGTCGAGCCCGTGATAGTGGCAGCCACGTCGGCCGTTGCAATCGAGCTTAGGGTCAGCGTGCTCTGGTTGGGGGCAATGTTGTTGCCCTCCGGAGACATCGTGCTGGTGTTGCCCGTCAGGGTGGTCGAGGTGGTGTTCGGGGCCGTGAAGGCAAACATCACCGCGCTCGACGCATCATTAGCCAGCGAGGTCAGCGAGCCAAAGTCGATGGTCGTGAGGCCGCCCGCGGTCGAGAAGGCGGCATTCGGGTAAGCCGCCAGAATGGTGGCCTGCTGCGAGGTAGTGAGGCTAGCGCCGGCGGGCAGGGTTATCAGGCGGGCTACGCTGGCCGCTGCGCCGGGACCTTCGTTGGTGAAGGTAGCCGTGAAGGTGCCCGTGGGCTGGCCAGCGTTGAGCGTGGTCGGGCCGGACAGGCTCACCGTCACGTCGGCCACTACGCCTACGGTCGTGTTCACCGAAGCCGTGTTGTTAGCCGTTTGGCCGGCTTCGTTGGTCGTGGTCGAGGTGTTGCTGGTTGTGGTGTAGGTGCCGGCCGTGGTAGCGGCCGTGTAGGCAAACACAAACGAGTTGGAAGCGCCGCTCAGCAGGGTAGTCGTGCCGAAGTTGATGCTCGTGTTAATAGCAGCGCCCGAGCCCGTGGTGGTGAACGTGGTGCCGGGGTAAGTCGCCAGGATGGTCGCCTGCTGCGCCGCCGTGAGGCCGGCGCCCGTGGGCAAAGCCACAGTCTGCGTCACGTTGGCCGCGCCCGAGGTGTTCGCGTTCGAGAACGTCACCGTGTAGTTGCCCGTGGGCTGGCCCGCATTGGCCGTAGCCGGGCCCGTGATGGTCGTAGCTACGTTGGCCACGCAAGAGGTGCCGGCCACGCTATTGGCAATGCTACCGCTGATTTGGGTGTTGAGAATGCCCGTAGCACCGGGTGCAGCCCCGTAGGTAGTGTTGTTGTAAGAGTCGTTGCTGGCGATAGTGCCGGCCGCGCCGGCCGCCACGGTCGAAGCCGCGTTGAGGGTACCGTTGGCCAGGATAACGCCACCACCACCGCCGCCGCCGGGGCCGTGGGCCACGTCGCCGGTGTTGCTGTTGCTGGTGCCTTTGCCGCCGGTAGCCAGTACCGTCAGGTTGGCCAGGCCGGCCGGAGTGCTGGCCGTGATGAGCACCGTGCCCCCCGCGCCGCCGCCGCCGCCGCCGTCGTTGTTGCCGTTGGCACCCGTGAGTAAGTAGCCGCCATCGCCCGAGGCGTTGGCCGTGCCCGTGCCGCTAACGCTGCCCGTGCGCACCAGGATGAGGCCACCACCGGGGGCACCGCTGCTGTAGATACCGGTTCTATTCGTGTCACCGTTGCCGTCGTTGCTGCTGCCCGCGCCGCCGCCGCCGCCCATTACCAAGCGCGAAGACGAAACCGGGGCAAAGCTTACGCCGCCAATGGCTTGGTTAGCCGTGTTGATGGTGCTGCCGTTGATGCGGGGCCAGCCGCCCAGGCCGCCCGTGCCACCGTTGGCACCGCCGCCGCCACCGGTGTTAATGCCGTTGTTAACTGGGTTGTCGTCGGTGCCGCCGCCGCCCGCGTTGCCGGGGGCACCTTTGCCGTTGTCACCACTGGGGTAGCCGTTCACCACGCCCGAGGCGAAGGCGGCCGTGTTCGTGCTGTTGTCGAAAGCCGCCGTCGTCAGCGACTGCAACGTGTAGCGCGGGGTGCCGGCAATGCCTTCGCCCTTGGTGGCGTTCACCGTCAAGGCGCTCGAAGTGCGGTAGTCGGTGTTAGCGCCCGCAGCCCCCGTGTACTTGAGGCCCGCCCCGCCCCGGAAACCGGCCGCGGCAGCGCTAAGGGTTTGGTTGTTCAGGTTCAGCGTGCCCGCCACGTCCATGGCCAGGATGCCACCGGCGTTGCCGTTCCAGGCCAGGGCACTGAGCGTGCCGGCTAGCGTGATGCTGGTGTACTGCGGAATGCGCACCACCTGGTACGACTGGCGCGGTGTGGTAGTCGTAGCGGCCACCGTCGAGTAGCTGTTCACCAGCTTGGTCACGTTGATGGAGCCGGCCGTGTTGGCGGCCAGGCTGCTGGTAGCCACTACGTACTCGTAGGTACCGGCAATGAAGTTCGTGTTGTTGAGGTTGCCCCCGCCAGTGCCGTTGTTGGCTCCGTAGCTATTGCTGTTGCTAAAGTTGATGTCAGCCCCCTGCATCTGGATAACCAGCAGCAGGTCGCCGGGCGTGATGCCCGTGGTGGCACCCACCGAAGCCGCTACCGGAATGCTGGTAGCCGAGGTGCTGGCCGCTACCGAAGCCGTGCCCGCGAAGTACGTGTTCACCACGCCCGTGAGGCCCGTGGGCGCACCGTCCTTACCCGGCGTAGCGCACGCGGCCGGCGTGCCCGAGCCGCCCGTGGTGGTTACGGGCACCACGTAGTTAGCCGTGTTGCTGGCCACGCCAGCGTCGTCTTTTGCGAAGTAAGTGAAGCCTGCATTGCCGCTAAAGCCGCCAGCCGGCGCAAAAGACAACTGCGTAGCCTGGGTAGGCGTTAGCACCAGGCCAGGGAAGTTGGTCGTGTTCAGCACTACGTTATTCACGTAGTAGATGCCTTGCGAGGCAGCCGGCAGCGCCGTAATGGTGTACGAAGCCACCGTGCCATCGGCCGTTGCGCTCAGGCTGTTGATGGCCATAGCACTCTGGCCACTGAGGCGGCTGGTGTTGGTAATGTCGTTGGCCACTGGGGCCAGGCGGCAGAACTGAAGCAGGTCGATGCCGATGGCGTTAGTCGTGGGGTCGGCCAAGTAGGTCGAAATGTTGCTGTAAGTCAGCGTTATCGACGTAATAGGGCTGGCGAAGTAAGCCATCACCGTGCCGTCGGTCGTGTTCGCGATGTTAGTAGTGCCCGTGGCCACGTTGCCGCTTATAAGCACCGTATTAGCTGCGCCTACGGCCGCCAGCGAAGGCAGTACCGTCGTGCCGCCATTGGCCCCCACAAAGGTTACTTGGTCAGCGAAAGCCGACGCCGCGTTGCCGCCGCTAGCTGGCGCTTCCGATTTGTCGATGTCCTGCACCCGCATGGCGAAGTTGCTCACCGGGCGGTTGAAGGTGAAGGTCACACTCGACGTGTTGGCCGTCGTGTTGGCGTAGTCCGTAAACCAGGCCAGCGTTTTCACGCCGTTTATATTCATAGTGGCATTGGCAGCCGTCACGTTCAGCGTGCTGGTAGCGGCCGAAGCCGGCGTGGTATAGCCACCGCTGCTGATGGTGGTCATGGTCGAGCCGGTAGGCACGGCCATTGCCGCGTGGGTCGTCCAGTCGTCGCCATTGGTCACGCTGGCGCTGGAGAAGTCCAGGGTGCCGGTGCCGGCGCAGGTGGTGTTGTTAACCGGAATGGTGTAGGTAGCCGTGTTGGCCGAGGTCTGGTTGTTGGCATCCTTCACCTTGTAGGTAAAGGTCACGTTGCCGCTGGTGCCGGCCACCGGCGCAAAGCGCAGGCTAGCTGCCTGGGCCGCCGTCAGGTTGAGCGAAGCAAAGTTGGCCGCCGTAATGTTCGTATAAGTAGTGCCGCTCGAATTGTATGAGAGTACGCCTTGCGCCACGGTCGGAATCGACTGGAGCGTGTAAGTAACCGGCCCGTTATCGTAGGTCGAGGCGAGCGAGCTGATGCTGGTAGCACCTACCGAGCTAAGCACGGTGGCGCTGGTTACGTCCACGGCCGCGGGCGCAGCCTGGCACCACGTCATGAGGTCGATGCCAATGCGCTGCGCGCCGGGGTCAGCCGCCGCAGTGCCATTGGCATAGGTAATGGTGAGGGTCAGGATAGGGCTGGGGAAGTAAGCTGTTACCGTGCCATCCGTTGCGCTATTGGTGCTGGTTTGGCCAGTGGCCGTAGCGCCATTGATGCTCACCACGCCCGCGCCAGGGTTGACGGCGGTCAGCAAAGGCGTCACGTTCGTGTTGCCATTGGCACCGCCAAAGGTGACCACATCGATAAAGTTGGCCGGGGTAGCGTCGATGTCCTGCACCTGTACGGTGAAGTTGGACACCGGCCGCGAGAACGTGAACGTCACCGACGACGTGCGGCCCGCGCCGGAGTAGTCGTTGTTCCAGGCCAGCGAGGCCGAGTTGGCATTGCCGAGTTGCAGCGTCGAGACTGTAGCCGCGCTATTAGAATAGTTACCCGAGCTGATAGTCGTGTTTGAGTTAGCCGGCACCGCCAAGGCGGTGTGGCTTTTCCAGTCCTCGCCGGCATTGGTGCTCTGGCGCGCGCCAAAGCTCAGAGTGGTAGTAGCCATGGTGCAGGCCGTGAGGTTCTGCACCGGAATGGTGTAGGTAGCCGTGTTAGAAGTCTGGCCATTGTCATCCTGCACCGTGTAGGTATAGGTGGCATTGCCGCTAGAGGCATCCAGGGGAGTGTAGCGCAAGGTGTTGGCCTGCGCTGCGGTCAGCGTCCGGCCGGCCGTTACGGCTACGTAGGTGCCCGCCGAGTTGTAGAACAGCGTGCCCTGCGTAGTCGCGTTGGGAATGGTGACGATAGTGTAAGTCGTCACGTTACCATCGACCGTCGAGCTAAGCGGGCTGATGCCTGCTTGCACCGATGTGCTGGGCAGGGTGGCCGTCGTTACGTTGTTGGCTATTGGGGCCAGGCGACACCACGTCATGGATGTAATGCCCATGGTATGCGTCCGGTTGACGGTAGCCGACGTGTAGGGAGCGGTGTTTTTAAACGTCAGTGTAATGCGCTGCACTGGGCTCGTAAACGTCACCACGATATTGCTGGCCGGGTCAATGTTGCTGTTGCCAGTGCCGGTTACCGTGTTGCTGCCGCTAAACGTGTTGGTGTTGCCGAGGGCAAAGTTGCCCGCCGCCAGGGTAATTGGGGTAGTACTGGCGGCAGTACTGTAGCCATCCAGGGTGAGCGCATCGGTAAAGGACTGCGTGGCCGTAATGTTCTGGTCAATGTCCTGAATCGACAAGGACAAGTTGCTCACCGGCTTATCAAACGTGAAGGTGACCGTCGAGGTATTAGGCGTAGTGGCCGGGTCAAAGCCCGTATTCACTTGCCGCCAAGCCAACGAGGGGCCGGGCAGCGCTGTGTTGTTGTCAACGATAAACGAGTTGGCACTGGCACCGTTCGAGGTGTAGTTGCCAGTGGTGATGTTAGATGCATTTACTGCCACGCTGGCGTGGTTCGTCCAGTCCTCGCCGACGGTGCGGCGGCTGAAGTCCAGCACGCTGTTGTTGTTGTTACCGCAAACGGCTGTCGTTACCGGAATGGCGTAGGTTGCCACATCGCCGGCACCAGCCGTAGGAGTAGTATCGGCGTCGGCGGGTGCGTAGGTAAACGAGGTAGTGCCGAAGTAGCCCGTAGTAGCCGCAAAAGTGAGCGTAGCAGTGGGCGCAATGACTTGGTTGGTCGTAGCCGCCGTACCGTTTACATACAGAATGCCCGCACTTGAGCTGGGCAGTGTTTTGATAATGTAGTTGTTGGGCGAAGCAGTGCCTGCCGTCAGGGCCGGAATAACCTTTTGCCCCGCACTATTCGAAAGTATGGGGCTGGTCTGGGCATCTGCCGCAGCTAGGTATATGTTATAGTCCGCGTTGGCAGAGGTATTAGGAAGCCCAGTTCCTCGTGCGTAGAACGTGAATTTTACACCGCCAACAGCAGCGCCTGCTGCTGGTATGAATATCAGGCTTGCTGCCTGAGACGCCGAAAGTATAGTACCAACAGCAGCGTTAGTATACGTGCCATTGTTGCTGTACTGCAGAATACCGCTAGCTGCTGGCGGAAGAGAGGCAATCCCGAAAGTGCCATTGAAGCTATAAAATACTGTTGCAGAACCAGTTAATCCTGGCAAGGCATACGATTTATTCTGGATGCCAACCGCAGCGTACTTCGTGTCGGCAATAATAGCGGCCTTTGCCGCCTGCGGCCGAAAAGCCAGCGCGCCCAGCAGCAGCAGCAAAAAAGCAAAAGGCGTGGCCATGCGGGCCAGCACCGGTGTCAAAGCTGCTGGTCGCAACAGCCTCGTTATAGCACTAAGCCAGGCAGGTAAAGGAGGCCCGACTGCCCAGCGCCTAAGGCGTAGGTATGTCTGCATAAGAAGAAGGTAAGAAGTGATAGTGTAAGTCGGTAGTTAGGAATAATCCTGTTTTGCTCTTAACAAAGATAGAAAATTATGGGCTCATGCAGAACGATACGTTTTGCACTTAAAAAGGGATATAGGGGGTATTAATGGTAATTATGTGATGTATAATAGGATATTTTCATTTAAACAATTATCATTTTGTATCTATATTAGATGATTTATAATTTTTTGTATTATGGGATAACTGCAATCCAGATGAAAAAATGATTAAAATCAATTTCTTTACTGATGAGCATAGAAACCCCCAGCAAGTCAACTATCAGAGTTGCAGGGTATAAGCTCGTCAGTAAAAATGAAGAAATAGTATTCTGGTAAGTCAATCCAATGCCTACAGTTCAGCTCCACTGATTGTCCGTTATCCCTTGGTAAAGCACTGTTTAGCGGCCGTGTTTCGCTCTTTTGTACTAATAGCACCCCCTTATTTCAGTCCTGAGTGGCCGCCAGCACTTCCAATTGCCTGCACCGTACCGAACCGTAAAGGCATAAAAAAACCGCCCTGCTAGCCGCGAGGCTAACAGGACGGTTATTAGTTAAAGTCCTAAAACGGGACTCCCAAAATGGGACGGGCTAGTATACTTTGCCCCGGTTGCTTTCCTCCACCAGCGCCCGCAGTGGCTCGTTGAGGCCGGCCGCATCGTTGAGCTCTTCGAGGGGCACGTGCAGACGGTATTTCCAGAAGTGCTGGGGGTTCGAGGGCACGTTTATTTGCTCGTCGTGCGGGTTGGCGCGGCGCAGGTGGTTGTCCATCGCCAGCAGGTCTTGCAGCGGGAAAATGGCCCACATGGCCGGCGAGTGCAGGTGCTGCGCGATGATTTCGCGGATTACCCACGGCTCAGCGTAGTAGGGGGCCAGCTGCCGCCAGTGGCCTAGTGTGGTTTCGAAAAAGCGCTGGGTACGCACACGGTCCTCTTCCCACCAGCCGCGCAGGGTGCTCATGTCGTGGCTGCCAGGGCTCACCACCGAGAGGTAGGGCGCATCGTTGGGGTGGCCAAACTCCGTCTTGGGGTTGCTGGGCATCCGCTGGATGTTGAGGCTCAACATGCCGAGCTGCTTCATCACGCCGGGCACTGAGGCGGGTACCATGCCCAGGTCTTCGCCCGCGATGAGCATGTTGGTGGCGTAGCGCACCGGGGGCAGTTTTACCAGCCCCTGCTCGCGCCAAAACTCCTCGTGGCGACTAAAGAAGAAGTCTACGTAGATGTCGTCGTAGAGGCGGCGCTTGGTATCTTCGCCATCCAATTCGGCGTAGCTAGCCGACTTATTCAGGGTGATACGCGGGTGGTAGAAGTCGTTGCCAGCGGGCAAAAACAGCACCTCATTTACGAAGTGATACAAGCCCGGCCGCACGCGCAGTAGGTATTCCTCACGCTCGGGATGCAGCTTGATTTCCTCGTCGATGTACGTCTCAATCTGGCGCTGGCTGGCCACGTGCGGCTTAAATTGAATAGCCCCGTACTGGTCGGCCGTCATGAACTCATCGAGCACCGTCTGCGCCTCGCCGCCAAACGTGCGCTCCAGCAGATGCCAGCGGATATAGGGCTCGCACAAGCGGCCATAGTCGAACCAGCCCAGGCGGCGCTGAATCTCGTCGCGGTGCAGCGGCAGGGCGGGCGAGAAGTGGCCCAATAGGCCCTCTACAGAGTCGGCAGGCATTTCCCAGATGCGGAAGAAGCCCAGGATGTGGTCGATACGCAGCATGTCGAAGTAGCGCGACAAGTGGCCCAGGCGCTGCCGCCACCAGGCGTAGTTGTCCTCGGCCATGCGCTCCCAGTTGTAGGTTGGGAAGCGCCAGTTTTGGCCGGTGGTCGAGAAGTCGTCCGGTGGGGCACCGGCCTGCTGGTCCATGTGGTAGAGCTCGGGCTGCGTCCAGGCATCGACCGAGTGGCGGTAGATGCCGATGGGCAGGTCGCCCTTGAGCACCACGTGGCGCTCGCGGCCGTAGTTCACGGCCTCCAGCAGCTGCTTGTCAAGGTGAAATTGGGTGAAGAAGTGCAGGCCAAACTCATCGAAGTGCGGGCCGTGCTCGTCTACCAACTCGGGCAGCGCGTGCGGCGCACGGAACTCCTGCGGCCACTCGTGGAAGTCGGCGGTGCCAAATCGGTCGCGCAAGCCCGAGAAGGCCGCGTAGGGAATCAGCCAAGAACCCTGCTCTACTTTGAACTTGTGAAACTCGGGGTCGGCCAGAAACTTGGCTTTCTCCTGCTGGTAGAGCAGCTTGATGAACTTCCACTTGGCGTTCATCACCGGCTCGTAGTCTACGAAGTCCTTGGCGTTGAACTCCTCGCGCAAGCTTGCCAGCTCGGCGGCCGCTTTCTTATCCTTGAGCTTGGCAATGCTGTCTAGGCTGAGGTACTGCGGGTGCAGCGCAAACACCGAAATGGCCGCGTAAGGGTACGAGTCGACCCAGGTGTGCGTGGCCGTAGTGTCGTTGATGGGCAGAATCTGTACCACGTTCATCCCCGTTTTCTCGGCCCAGTCTACCAGCAGCTTCAGGTCGGGAAACTCGCCCACACCCAAGCCTTTCTCGCTGCGAAGCGAGAACACGGGCAGGGCCACGCCGGCCCCGCGCCACGGCCCGGCCGCGTAGCGGAAGCCTTCGTCATCGACCACGCGCAGGGTGTCGGCGCTGCCGTGGCTGCCCGGCAGCACGCGGTTGTCGCCGGTTTCGAGCTGCACCACGGTTTGGGTGGCGGCGTCCCAGAGGCCGTACTTATACTGAAGCTCGGCCTCGGGATTTTGCAGCGCCACCTCGACCTGCCAGGCGGGGTAGGTGGCATCCGACAGCACGAGGGCCGGGCCCTGGTCCCAGGCCCCAAAAGCGGGGTCCGAGCCGAGCACGCATACCTGGTGCTGGGTGGCCACGCGGGGCGCTTCGAGGCGCAGGCGCAGGTTGGGGGCGGGGGCGGCGGCCACTTCGGCAACGGCCGTAGCGTCGGCTTTCTTTTTGCCTTTTGCTACTTTGGCCGTGGCTACTTTGGCGGCAGCGGTAGCCGCCGGGGCGGGCCGCCGAAACAGCGCTTTGGTAAAAGCGGAGGTGAATAGCTCGTTGTCGTCCTGGGCCGGGGCGCGCCAGTAGTCGCGCACCTCCAGGTACTTATGCGAGTCGGCCGGTAGGGGCAGGGTGCGGTTGTCGCCCCATTCCCACACCACGCCGCCGCTTTCAAACAGCAGCACATACTTATAGGTAATGGGGGCCGTGGCTGCCTCGGCGGGCACCTCGACTTCGGCGCTCCAGCGAGTGGTGGCTTCGTCGTAGTGCAGGGGCAGGGCCTGGGCCAACTGCCAGTGGCCCAGGGCGGGCAGCGAGCCGCACAGCACCAGGCGCTGGCCGTAGGCGGTGCGGTAGGGGAGAGAAAAATGAACGGTCATCGGAGCAAACCAGATTAGATGCCGCAAGATACGGCCGCCGTTCCGGGCTCTGCTAGCCAAGTAAGTTGCCGGGGCAACGTGCTGCGTATGTATCGGATAGTGGTTCTGTCTATCTTTACCCCGCTATAATCACACCTCTTTTCTATGCGTCTTCTTTTTACTGCACTACTTACGGCCGGCGCGCTGGCCCTGGCATTGCCGGGCGCGGCCCAGCTGCGCGGTGGCTACCACACCCCCAACCGCCTGCACACCGTCACCAAGCAGCAGGGCTACCGCCGCCCGCCCCTGCGTATTGCGCTGGGGGTCAACCTGGCTACTTACAACGGTGACATTACCGGCCAGCTGCCCGACAATACCCTGCGCCTCGGCTTCAGCGGGGGCATCGTGCTGCCCCTGAGCCCCCACGTCAGCTTCGTGAGCGACCTGAGCTACGTGCGCCTCAAGGCCGTGGACCAGCACCCCGACCGCGGCCTGCGCTTTGAGGGCAGCAATGGCACGCTCACGGCCATGGTACGCTACAACTTCCTGTCGGATGAGGCGATGTTCTTTGCCGGGGCCCGGCATGCCTCGCACTGGCAGCCCTTTGCGCAGGCCGGCGCGGGCTTGCTGCTCTTCGACCCCACTTCGTCGGTGTCGCAGAATGGCGTGACGGTGGTGCTGCCGCCCGAGCGGCGCAGCAGCTTCTACATGTACCCGCACCTGGCCGCCGTGCTGCCCGTGGGCGGTGGCATCACCTACCGCTTTGACTCCTACCTGGCCCTCACCCTCGAAGGCCTCTACAACTTCACCACCACCGACCTGCTCGACGATGTGAGCGACCGCGCCAACCCCGACAAGCTGGACAAATTCATCACCGGGGCCTTCAAGCTAGAGTTTGGCCTGCACCCCAAGAAGGGCCGGCCCCTGGTGCAATACGACTAGGAGGGCGCTCTTAAAATAGCTGTCATTGCGAGAAGGCACGACGAAGCAATCGCACCAGAGCGGAACCTGAACGGCTCATCTTGGTGCGATTGCTTCGTCGTGCCTCCTCGCAATGACAGGCTATTGGGGCAGTTACTTCTTACTTAAATAATCGACAGCCAGCGTGGCCAGGGTTTTCACGCCCAGCGGGAAGGCGCTTTCATCGACCTTGAAGCCGGCGGTGTGGTGGTCGGGCACCTGGCTGAAGTCGCTGCCCGGCGTGGTACCGCCCAGGAACACGAACAGGCCGGGCACTTTTTCCTGGTAAAAGGCGAAGTCCTCGGCCCCGGTCACGGCTTTTATCTCGACCACATTGGCCGCGCCTGCTACGGCTTGCAGGGTGGGCAGCATGCGGGTGGTGAGGGCGGGGTCGTTGAAGGTGACGGGCACGTAGGCGGCAATGTCGACTTCTACCGTGGCCCCGTTGGCGGCGGCGATGCCGGTGGCGGTGCGCCGAATGTCGGCCCAGATGCGCTGCTGCGTCTCGGGGCTGAACGCCCGGATGGTGCCGCTGAGCGTGGCATCGGGCGGAATGATGTTGTAGCGCACGCCCGCATTCACGGTGCCCACGGTGACCACGGCGGCGTCCTGGGTCAGGTCAATCTCGCGGGCCACTATGTTCTGGAGGCCGGTGATAATCTGGGCGGCCGTCACGATGGGGTCGATGCCGCTCCAGGGCTTGGCCCCGTGCGCGCCCTTGCCGATAACCTTTATCGAGAAGCGGTCGGCGCTGGCCATTTCGCCCCGGGGGCGGTACTGTAATTGGCCCACCGGGGCCGAGGCCCAGATGTGCAGCCCGAATACCGCATCCACCTTGGGGTTGTCCAATACGCCCTCCTGCACCATCAGCTTGGCCCCGCCTGTGGTGCCGGGCACCGAGCCTTCTTCAGCGGGCTGGAAGATGAACTTCACCGTGCCGGGCAAGTCCTTTTTCATCTGACTCAGCACTTCGGCTGCGCCGAGCAGCATGGCTACGTGGGTGTCGTGGCCGCAGGCGTGCATCACGCCCACGGGCTGGCCGAGGTAGGTGGTTTTGGCGGTGCTGGCGAAGGCCAGGCCGGTGGCTTCGGTGATGGGCAGGGCGTCCATGTCGGCGCGCAGGGCCACTACGGGGCCGGGCTTGCCACCTCGCAGAATGCCCACTACGCCGGTGCGAGCCACGCCGGTTTGCACCTCGATGCCCCAGCTCTTGAGTTGGGCGGCGATGAGGGCGGCGGTGCGGGTTTCTTCGTTGCCTAGCTCGGGGTGCTCGTGCAGGTCGCGCCGCCAGGCCACTACCTTGGCTTGCTCGGCGGCGGCGAGGGTGCTGATGCGGGCGTGCAGGGCCGCCCGCTGGGCGTGGGCGGCGGGGGTGGCCAGAGTTAGCGCCAGGCCGGCGAGCAGGGCAGACGTAGCTTTTTTCATAACCGCCAAGGTACTAACCAGGCCGCCGGATAGTGCGGCAGCAAGGCTGGGGCGCAACATAAAGGAAAAGCAAGGGGCCGGGAACACGCCCGCCACGCCTACTTGTTAGGGCCCGGCTGCCATTGGTGGCTTGGTCGGGCTTAATTTTGCCAGCTTCGTGGTGCCCGTTTCGTTAGCTAGTAGTCTCATGCCCGTATTGCCTTCTACCTTATCGCCTGCCACTGCTGCGGCTGCGCCGGTTGCTACCGTTGGCTTTGCGGCCTGGCGGCAGGGGTGGGCGCGGCCCGCGTTTCGGTGGAGCTGGGGGGTGTTGGTGGTGCTGCTCTTTGGGGTGGTGATACCGCTGGTGCCCGGCTTCTTCCACTACATTCAGCTGCGGCCGGCCAGCGTGGTGGCCGACCCCGTGCTGGGGCTGCTGCCGCGCCTCGATGTGGCGTGGCCCATCTTCGCCCTCATGTATGGGGGCGTGCTGGCGGCGGCGGGCTGGCTTACGGCCCGCCCTTACTTGTTTCTGAGAGGCTTGTGGGGCTACCTGCTGCTGCTGCTGATGCGGATGGCCGCTATCTGGCTGGTGCCGATGGCCCCGCCGCTCGACATTGTGGCCATGCCCGACCCCTTCTTGGCGCTGGTTTTTCATACCGATGCCAGCCAGGCCATTACCAAAGACTTATTCTTTTCGGGGCACACCTCTACGGTGGCGTTGCTGGCGCTGGCCGTGCGCGGGCGCTGGTGGCGGCGCACGCTGGCGCTGGCAGCCCTCTGCATTGCGGTGCTGGTGCTGGTGCAGCGCGTGCACTACTCGTATGACGTGGTGGCCGCGCCGTTTTTTGCCTGGCTGGCGTATTGGGCGGCGGGGTATATTGTGCGGCCGGCCGTGCCGGCGGAGTAGGGGAGGGAGGGCGTGCCCTGGCGTGCACCTCACCCCCTAGCCTCCGCTCCTTGGGGAGAGGGGGGACTAGAGCTAGTTCTAATTTATAGAGAGTAGACTAAGGCTATGGCTAATTCCCCCTCTCCCCAAGGAGAGGGGGCTTGGGGGTGAGGTGCACGCCAGGGCGCACCCGCCGCCCCCGCTACATTTGCCGCCATGCTGCTCCCTAAGCTCCTGGCCCCCGACGTGGCCACGGCCGCCCTGCGCCGCCTGCGGCCTACCGCCGCCCAGCTCACCGAGTTTAAGGGGTATTTGGCGGAGATGCTCAAGCACCTCGACCCGACCAAGATAGAGCGGCACGCGGAGACGCACATCCTTAACTTCCTGCTGGCCGTGACCCGGCCCACCGAGGGCGGCAGCCGCTACGGCAACGTCAAGGACAAGCGCGACCTGGTGCTGCACCTCGGCGACACGGCCGATACGCCCGTGGCCGTGGTGCTGGACGTGAAGGGCCCCAAGAACCCCAAGGAGATGCTGGCCCCCGACGACCTCAACCGCAAGGCCTTCCAGCAATTGCTGCTCTACTACCTCGAAGACCGCACTGACGAGCAGGCCGACGACTTTCGCCGCCTCATCGTGACCACCGGCTACGAGTGGTACGTCTTCGATGCACTTGACTTCAATCGCTTGTTCTAGAAAGACAAGGCGTTTGTCAAGGCGTTCCGCGACTGGAAGGCGGGGGCCAAGGCCGCCACCGATACCGACTTCTTTTACAAGAGCATCGCGGGCAAGCAGCTGGCCGCGCTGGCGGGCGAGCTGCCGGTGGCCTACGTGGACTTGCGCCCCGGCCTGCCCGCTACCCCGGCCGCCCTCACGCCGCTTTACCGGCTCTTTCACCCTGGCTACCTGCTCAAGGAGCCCCTGACCGGGCGGCGCGACCCCAACACGCTCAACCAGGAGTTCTACAACGAACTCTTGTACCTCATGGGGCTGAAGGAGGAGAAGAAGGGCGGCCTGCGCCGCATTGGGCGCTGCCCCGAGGGTGAGCAGCAGCCCGGCTCGCTGCTGGAGAACACCTTGCGCAAGCTCAAAACCGGGCACGGCCTCAACAACCTGGCTACCGCCGAGCGCCTGCCCTACGGCGATACGCTGGAAGCCCAGCTAGAGGGCGTGGCCCTGGCCTTGTGCCTCATGTGGGTCAACCGCCTGCTGTTTCTCAAGCTGCTGGAGGGGCAGCTGGTGCGCTACCACGACGCCGCCCACGCCACCCGCTTCCGGTTTTTGCACCCGGCCAAGCTCACCGACTACGACGAGGTGCAGACGCTGTTCTTTGAGGTGCTGAACCGCGCGCCCGCCGACCGCGAGGCCGACGTGGTGGCCAACTTCCCCGACGTGCCCTACCTCAACTCGTCGCTCTTCGAGCCCAGCACGCTGGAGGGGCACACCCTCGACATCAGCGGGCTGCGCGATGGGCTGGGGCTGGCCCCGTACCCCGGCTCGGTGCTGCGCAAGGCGGGCGCGCCCCCGGTGCCCGCCGCCAAGGCCGGCACCAGCGCCGCGCCCCAGTGGGCGGCCTTGCCCTATCTGCTGCACTTTCTCGATGCCTACGACTTTGCCACCGACCCCACCAGTGCGCCCGCGCCGGCCCTGGGTGCCGCGGGCCCGGCCCCCGCGGAGGCGGCGCGGCCCCTGCTCTCGGCTGCCGTGCTGGGGCTGGTGTTCGAGAAAATAAACGGCTACAAAGACGGCTCGTTCTACACCCCCGGCTTTGTGACCATGTACATGGCGCGCCACACGCTGGGGCGCGCCGTGCTGCGCCACTTTGCCCAGGCCGCGGCGTGGCCGGCGCTGGCGGGCTGCGAAAGCCTCGACGACTTGCAGGACGCCTTGGCCGGCACCAAGCGCGCCGAGCGCCAGCGGGCGGCCGCCCACTTCAACACCCTCACCGTGCTCGACCCAGCCGTGGGCTCGGGCCACTTCCTGGTGAGCGCCCTCAACGAATTATTGGCCCTCAAGAGCCGCCTGGGCCTCTTTCTCGACGACGAGGGGGCCCGGCTGCCCTACCTGCTCGACGTGGAGCACGACGAGCTGCTCGTGACCGACGCCGACGGCCTGCCCGCGCCCTACCGTGTGGCCACCTTCGATGCCGACACCGGGCAGCGCACCGTGGGCCCCGAGCGCACCCGCTTGCAGCGGGCCTTGTTCCGCGAAAAGCGGGCCTTGATGGAGCACGCCCTCTTTGGGGTGGACCTCAACCCCAACTCGGTGCGCATCTGCCGCCTTCGCCTTTGGATAGAGCTGCTCAAGCACGCCTATTACCGGCCCGAGTCGGGCTTTGCCGAGTTGGAGACGCTGCCCAACCTCGACCTCAACGTGAAAACCGGCAACTCGCTGCTGGCGCGCTTTGGGCTCGATGCCGACTTGTCGGAGGTGTTTAAGCGGGGCGGCTTCACGCTGAAAGAATACCGGGCCGCCAGCAGCGAATACTTCGGCAGCCGGGGGCGCGAGGAGAAGGCCCGCCTGCTGGGCTACTTCCAGCAGCTAAAGGAGCAGTTTACGGCCGTGCTGCACAAGAAGGACAAGAAGCGCGAGGCCCTGCGCCTGGCCCGCAACCAGCGCCTGGTGCTCGATACCCAGGTCAGCCTGATTCCGGAAACGAAGCAGGAGGCCGAAACCCGCTTCTTCGAAATGCGCCGGCTAGAGCTGCTGGCCGACAAGCTCGACGCCGACATCAAAGCCCACGAGCAGGGCGCGCTCTTCCGCGATGCCTTCGAGTGGCGCTTCGAGTTTCCGGAGGTGCTGGACGAGGCCGGGGCGTTCCGGGGCTTCGATGTGGTGATTGGCAACCCGCCGTATATCCGGCAGGAGGCCTTTACCGACAGCAAGCCGCTCTTTAAGCAGCGCTTTGCGACCTTCGACGGCAAGGCCGACCTCTACGTGTATTTCATCGAGCTGGGGCTTGACCTGCTCACGCCGGGCGGCGAGCTGTCGTACATCGCGCCCAACAAATGGCTGCGGGCCGGCTACGGCGCACCCTTGCGCGAGTGGCTGCCCCAGCACCACACGCTGCTGGAGTTCCTCGATTTTGGCGACTTGCCCGTCTTTGCCGAAGCCACCACCTACCCGGCCATCGTGTCGGTGCGCCGGGCCGCGCCGTTGGCCGGCAGTCAGTTTCGCGCCGCCGCCTTGCCCAAGCTGCCCCCGCCCACGCTGGAGGTATTGGTCGAGAACAACGTGCGGCCCGTGTCGCAGGCCGGGTTGAAAGTCGAAGCGTGGAATATGGACGATGATGCCGGGCAAGCAATACTAGACACGATGAAAGCGGCAGGCTTGTCATTGGGCGAGTATTTAATCAAGCATGAGCTGGGAGGTATGTATAACGGAGTAAAAACGGCGCTTAATAAAGCGTTTGTCATTGATGCTGCGACGCGACAGGAAATAGTTTCCGCTGACCCTTCTGCTGCTGACGTGATTAAGCCATTCCTTGCTGGCCGTGATGTCAAGCGTTACCAACAACCTAAAGCCGATAGCTATTTACTCTTTATTGACTGGAAATTTGAGTTGACCAAATACCCGTCAATTGAAGCTCACTTGATGAAGTACGAGAAGGAATTGAAGGCGCGTTCGGAGGTTAAGGCTGGGCGTTACCCGTGGTTTGCGTTAGAGCGCCCGCGTATGGAAATTCAAAAGGAGTTTGAGAAGCCCAAAATCATTATTGCGTCATTCTCGAAGTATGCTCCTTATGCCTATGACACCTTGGCCCTTTACTCTAACAATAAGACGACTATAATAGCCACGGATAATATGTTCTTGTTGGGAGTTCTCAACTCGGCGGCCACTGATTACTTCTTCAAGTCAATTGAGTCGAAGTTGCAGAATGACTTTTACGAGTACAATCCTAGGTACCTCACGCAGCTCCCCATCCCCCACGCCACGCTCGCCGAGCAAGCCGCCATCGCGGCGCTGGTCACCCAAATTCTGGCCGCCAAAGCCGCTGACCCCGCCGCCAACACCCGCGTCGCCGAAGCCGCCGTGGATGCCGCCGTGGCCGCCCGCTACGGCGTGGCCGTGCCCGCCGCCGGGTAGGCGGTCGGGTATTTATAGGGTATAGTATTATATAAAAACTAGAATACGTAAATAAGCTGGGTAAAGTGGGTTAAGTGCTTCTATATTTGGGCTATCGCGCCCGGCAATCGGTTGGCCGCATCCTCGGTTTGGGCCGCTTTGCCAGGCGCTTTGCTTGCACCATCCCAGGTCGTTGATGGCGCGTTCAAGGTCGTTGACGCGCCATTCCAGGTCGTTGACGGCGCGTTCAAGGTCGTTGACAGCCCGTCAACGACCTGGGATGGTGCGTCAACGACCTGGGATGACGCGTCAACGACCTTGAACGCGTCGTCAACGACCTGGGATGGCGCGTCAACGACCTTGAACGCGCTGTCCGGTTCGCCTCCTTCACTGGCCGGCCGCTTTCTTCTGCCTTCTCGCTTTTCTCTCACCTTTTTTCACCACACTCCCAACCTCATGCGAAAACTGATTACAAGCTTTGCCAACACGCCCAAGATGGAAATCGGGCCACTGGCCCAAAACTGCCTCACCAACACCATCGGCAACCCCCGCTACCTCGCCACCAAGCCCCAGACCGACGATGTGCAGGCCGCCCTCACGCCCTACCTCACGGCGGCGGCCATCCTGCACCCCACGCCCACCCAAACCGCCGAGCTGGCCCAGCTGCGCCTCACCCTTAACCAAACCCTGAGCGCCGTGGCCAACATGGCCAACGCCCTCTACCCCGACGACGAGGCCGCCCTGCTCTCCTCGGGCCTCAGCCTCAGCAAAGCCCCCGAGCGCCACACCACCCTCGACGCCCCCGGCAAGTTTCAGCTCGTGGATGGCCCCCAGCCCGGCACGCTCTGCGCCAAGGCCAAGCGCCCGCCCCACTCCGTGGCCCTCAAGTACCTCTACACCCTCACGCCCACCGACCCCGATATCGAGTGGTACACGGTGGTAGTGCGCGACGGCGACGCCCTGCTCTCGCAGTGCCAAAGCACCGACCGCGTGTACTGCAAAGTGGCTGCCGTGGGCGGCGACACCGACCAGCAGCCCTACACCGACGTGCTGAGCCGCATCGTGCAATAGGGGCGTAGCCGGTGTAGCGCGGACCCTGCGGGTCCGCGAAGGAAGTAGGTATCTCCGTTCACCGCCCACCCCTGCGCGGACTCGCAGCGTCCGCGCTACACCTAGCCCGCTGGCCCTGCGGCCAGCGGGTTTTTTGCGGCCGTGCCGGCCGCGCCCGCCCCCGGCCCGGCCGCGAAAGCGCGGCGCGCGGCGGGCGGGCTACTAGCATCTTTATGCTATACCGCCGTGTTGGTTTAAGGCCGACCTTTGTCGCAGTCTTGCCCCCTTATGGTTAAGAGATTATACTTACTAATTACTATGTTTATACCGTACTTCGCATTGCCCGCCCGCCCGCATACCTCGCCGGCCCGGCGGCCCGGCGGCTGGCTGGTGGCCCTGCTGCTGCTGGCCCTGCTGCTGGCCGGCCGCGCCGCCCACGCCCAGGCGCCCGCCACCGGCGCGGCCCCCTCGGTGGGGGCGGCTCTCAACCCCGACGGCACCGTGTGCCGCGACCGGCCCGGCTCGTTCGACGCCAAGGGCTACCGCATGACGCTCGACCCGCGCACCGGGGCGCCCGTGTTTCGCACCACCGGCGCGGGCGACGAGAACTGGGCCGACAACTTCGGCCTGAACGGGGCCAACAACACGGTGCGGGCGGTAGCCACGGCCGCCAACGGCGACGTGTACGTGGGCGGCAGCTTCACGGCCGTGGGCGCGGTGCCGGCCAACTACGTGGCCCGCTGGACGGGCAGCGCCTGGCAGGCACTGGGCAACGGCACCACGGCAGCCACGGCCAGCAACAACGGGGTGAACGGCCCCGTGTACGCGCTGGCCGTGGTGGGCAGCGACCTCTACGTGGGCGGCACCTTCACCACGGCCTACGCCGTGGCCGGCAGCCAGCTGCTCAACTACGTGGCCCGCTGGGACGGCACCGCCTGGAACGGGCTGGGCAACGGCACCACGGCGGCCACGGCCGGCAACAACGGGGTGAACAACACCGTGAACGCGCTGGCCGTGCTGGGCAGCGACCTCTACGTGGGCGGCACCTTCACCACGGCCTACGCCGTGGCCGGCAGCCAGCTGCTCAACAACGTGGCCCGCTACACGGGCGGCGCCTGGCAGGGGCTGGGTAACGGCACCACGGCGGCCACGGCCGGCAACAACGGGGTGAACAGCACCGTGCAGGCGCTGGCCGTGCTGGGCAGCGACCTCTACGTGGGCGGGCAGTTCGGCACGGCCTACGCCGTGGCCGGCAACCAGCTGCTCCTCCGCGTGGCCCGCTGGACGGGCAGCGCCTGGGCCGGGTTGGGCAACGGCACCACGACGGCCACCACCACCAACAACGGGGTGAACACCACCGTGACCGCGCTGGCCGTGCTGGGCAGCGACCTCTACGTGGGCGGCCTCTTCGGCACGGCCTACACCACGGCCGGTAGCCAGAGGCTCGCCTACGTGGCCCGCTGGGACGGCACTGCCTGGAACGGGCTGGGCAACGGCACCACGGCGGCCACGGTCGGCAACAACGGCGTGAACGGCTACGCGTACGCGCTGGCTGTGGTGGGCAGCGACCTCTACGTGGGCGGCACCTTCAATACGGCCTACGCCGTGGCCGGCGGCCAAGTGCTCCCCAGCGTGGCCCGCTGGACGGGCAGCGCCTGGCAGGGGCTGGGCAACGGCAGCACGGCGGCCACCACCACCAACAACGGGGTGAGCAGCACCGTGAACGCGCTGGCCGTGGTGGGCAGCGACCTCTACGTGGGCGGCAGCTTCACCACAGCCTACACCGCCGCCGCCGGCCCGCAGCCCGCCAGCAACGTGGTCCGCTGGACGGGCACCACCTTTGCCGGGCTCAACACCGGCCAGAACGGAGCCAACGGCACCGTGTATGCCGTGGCGACGGCCACCAACGGCGACGTGTACGTGGGTGGCATCTTCACGGCCGTGGGCACGGTGCCGGCCAACAACGTGGCCCGCTGGGACGGCACTGCCTGGAACGGGCTGGGCAACGGCACCACGGCAGCCACGGCCACCAACAACGGGGTGAGTGGCACCGTGAACGCGCTGGCCGGGGTGGGCAGCGACCTCTACGTGGGCGGCACCTTCACCACAGCCTACGCCGTGGCCGGCAACCAGCCACTCCTGCGCGTGGCCCGCTGGACGGGCACCGCCTGGAACGGGCTGGGCAACGGCACCACGGCGGCCACGGCCAGCAACAACGGGGTGAGTGGCACCGTGAACGCGCTGGCCGTGCTGGGCAGCGACCTCTACGTGGGCGGCACCTTTGCCACGGCCTACGCCGTGGCCGGCAGCCAGCCCCTCAACTACGTGGCGCGCTGGACGGGCAGCGCCTGGCAGGGGCTGGGCAACGGCACCACGGCGGCCACGGCCACCAACAACGGGGTAAACAACACCGTGAACGCGCTGGCCGTGCTGGGCAGCGACCTCTACGTGGGCGGCAACTTCACCACGGCCTACGCCGTGGCCGGCAGCCAGTCGCTCCTCCGCGTGGCGCGCTGGACGGGCAGCGCCTGGCAGGGGCTGGGCAACGGCACCACGGCGGCCACGGCCAGCAACAACGGGGTGAACAACGTCGTGTATGCGCTGGCCGTGGTAGGCAGCGACCTCTACGTGGGCGGCAACTTCACCACGGCCTACGCCGTGGCCGGCAGCCAGGCGCTCAACTACGTGGCCCGCTGGGACGGCACCGCCTGGAACGCCCTGGGCACGGGCCTCAACGGCACCGTGCGGGCGCTGGCCCTGGCCGGCACCCGGCTGGTGGCGGGCGGGTCGTTCACGGCCGTGGGCGACGGCAGCAAGGTCGTGTCCAACGTGGGCTTCTACACGCTGCCGCCGGCCAGCACGCTCACGGCCGTGAGCCCGGCGGCCGAGCTGCCGGGGCAGGTGGTCACGCTCACCGGCACGGGCTTCACGGCGGCCAGCACCGTGAGCTTTGGCGGCACGGCGGCGGCGGTCAGCTACGTGTCGGCCACCACGCTCACGGCCGTGGTGCCGGCCGGGCTGGCGGCGGGCAGCGCCCCGGTGAGCGTGACGACGGGCAGCACTACCCCGGCCGCGCAGCCCTTCACGGCACTGGCCGTGTATAGCGGCGGCCCCGTGGGCACCTGCCTGGCCGCCGTGCCCGCCACCGCCACCCTGAACGACGGGGCGTGGCACTACCTGCTGAGCACCGGCGGGCAGGTGGTGGCCGCCTACAACTACACCGATGCCAGCCTGGGCACCCTGGCCCTCGACGTGCTGCGCGCCGACCCCGCCCAGCCCGTGCGCCAGGACGGCAAAGGCCGCACCTACCTCGACCGCAACTGGCACCTGACGGCCAGCGCCGGCCGCTTCGACGGGCGCACGGTGGCCCTGCGCCTCTACGGCCTCAACACCGAGCAGGCCCGCCTGCAAGCCGCCGATGGCACGGCCACCATGACCAACCTCAAGGCCACCCAGTACAGCGGGGCCAACGAGGACTGCGACCTGGCCAACGACGACCCGGCCGGCGAGTACCGCACCCTGCCCGCCCCGGCCAGCAGCCCGGCCGGCACCGTCTACTTCGTGGCCGAGCTCAGCGTGGCCGACCACTTCTCGGAGTTTTACCTCACGGGCAGCGCCACCCCGCTGCCCGTGCAGCTGGTACAGTTCGTGGCCACGGTGGCCAGCCCCACCGCCGTGCGCCTCACCTGGGCCACGGCCTCCGAGCAGAACAGCGCCCGCTTCGAGGTCGAGCGCAGCGCCGACGGCGTAACCTATACGAAGGTGGGCACAGTAGCGGCGGCGGGCACCACGGCCACCACCCACGCCTACGCCCTGCTCGATGCGGCGCTGCCCACCGGGGCCACGGTGCTCTACTACCGCCTGCGCCAGGTAGACCTGGATGGCACCTTCAGCTACTCGCCCGTGCGGGTGGTAGCGCTGGGCGGGGCGGCGGCGGGCCTGAGCTTGTTCCCCAACCCGGCCTCTAGCGGGGCCACCCTCACGGGTGCCACCCCCGGCGCGCTGGTGCAGGTGCTCGACGCGCTGGGCCGCTGCGTAGCCACGGCCACCATTGATGCCACGGGCACGGCCGTGCTGGCGCTGCCCGCGGGGCTGGCCCCCGGCGTGTACGTGGTGCGCGCTGGCCAGCAGGCTCTGCGCCTGGCCGTGGAGTAGGCGGTGGCCCCCGGCGGCGCGCCCGCCGCTGGGGGGTAGCACCGGCCGGCGGTATGACATGTTTATGTCATACCGCCGTGTTGGTTTAGCGCCGACCTTTGCAGCATTAGTAGAACGCCTTGCCTTCACGGGTTGCTACCGCCGTTACACCTGCTCTAAACAAACCTACCCGCTCTCCTTATGACTTGCGCCTGGCTGCCTCGCGGTGGCCGGGCGCTTGTGCGTAGGGGAGAGGGCAGGAGGGTAAGGGGGTAAGAGGTTTCCAACCACACACCTCCTACCCTCCTACCCCCTTACCCTCCTGCTATCTGCCTCAAACACTGCCCACCCCAAAACCTGTTTAACCTGGACCGGGTTTAGCGGGCACATGCAGATAGATTGTAACGTAGCGCAGGGAAGCGGTGAGCAGAGCAGCAACTGGCTGCGCCTGATAGGGGGGATATTGCTAGGAGTACTGGCCACTGGGGCCGCGGCGGCGCAGCAGGCCCCGCCGCGGCCGCTGGCCCGCCAGGCGGTGGTGCGCGACAGCCTCACCCGCCTGCTGGCCGCCGACCGCCGCGCCGACACCACGCGGGTGCTGCGCCTCAATGCCTTGTCCTTCTTGCTGCGCACCAACGAGGCCCCGCGCTCGCAGCAGCTGGCGAGGCAGGCCCTGCCGCTGGCCCAGCAGCTGGGCTTTGCCCGCGGCGAGCTAGAGGCGGCCTTCAACCTGGGCTACTACTACCGGGCGCACAACCAGTACGACTCGGCCATCGCTTACAGCCAGCAGGCCCTGGCGCTGGCCCGGCGCACCCACAGCGGCTTCAACCAGACGCGGGCCTACTACAACCTGGCCCGCAGCTACGCCGAGCAGGGCGACTACGCCGCCGCCCTGGCCCCCAGCCTCGACGGGCTGGCCCTGGCCCGCACGCTGCGCAACGCCCGCGCTACCTTGTTTCAGCTCATTCAGGCCGCCCGCATCGAGGTGAGGCTGGGCGAGGTGGCCGCCGCCCGCGCCTACGTGGCCGAGGCCCAAGCCCTGGTGCCCGCCGCCCACGACCCCCTGGGCACGGGGGCCGTGTACCTGCTGCTGGGCGACCTGAGCCGCGAGCAGCGGCAGTGGCGGGCGGCCCGCCGCTACTACCAGCAAGTCCGCACCACCTATGCGGGGGTTTACAAGGCGCAGGGGCTGCTGCCCTACGAGATACTCATTGCCGAGATGACCTACCGCTTGGGCGAGCTGCCGGCCGCTCGCCAGGCCGCCACCGGGCTGCTGCGCCGCGCCCGCGCCACCGGCACCCCCGAGCAGGTGGCCCAGGCCGCCCTGCTGCTGGCCCGCACCTGGCAGCCCGCCCAGCCCGATAGCGCCCGCCGCTACGCCGCCCTCAGCCTGGCCACCGCCCGCCCCCACCACCTGCGCCCCGAGGCCCGCGACGCCGCCCAGCTGCTGGCCCTAGTCAGCGACCAGCGCGGGCAGGGCCACGCCGCCTACCAGTACCAGGCGCTGGCCAGCGCCTACGCCGACAGCCTCAGCAGTGAGGATACCCGCCACCGCCTGGCCGCCGTGCAAACCCGCGCCCTGCGCTCGCGCACCCAGCTGCAGCTCGACTTGCTGCGCCAGCAGCAGGAGGTCGAGCGCCTGCGCCAGCGCCAGCAGCTAGCGGGCCTCGGGGCGCTGGCGCTGTTGGCGCTGGGGCTGGCCGGCTGGCTGCGCGGCCACTACCGCCGCCGCCAGGGTGCCCGCGAGGCCACCCTGCGCCAGCGCCTGGCCGCCGACCTGCACGACGACGTGGGCAATCTGCTCACCCAAGTAAGCCTGCAAGCCGACTTGCTGCGCGAAACGCCCGCCGCCTCGGCCGAGCAGTCCTTGGCCCGGCTCCAGCGCCTGAGCGACACCAGCCGCCGCGCCAGCCGCCAGATGGCCGATGTGGTGTGGGGCCTGCACACCAGCGCCCTCACCCTGCCCGAGCTGCTGACCCACATGCGCGACCATGCCCACGAGGTGCTGCCCGCGGCCGGTCTGGCCGTCGATTTTGGGGTGGCCCCCGACCTCGCTGCCCACCCACCCGCGCCGCTCACCTGCCAGTACCTCTACCTCATTTATAAGGAAGCCCTGCACAACGCCGTGAAGCACGCCCGCCACGCCACCCTAGTTTCGGTGCGCGTCTTTGCCGACGGTCCCCACCTGGGCCTGCGCGTGCAAGACGACGGGCAGGCCCTGGCTACCGCAGCCGAGCCCGGCCGGGCCGGCGGCCACGGCCTGCGCAACATGCGCCAGCGCGCCGAGGCGCTGGGCGGCACCCTGCACGCGGCCGCCGAGCCGGCGGGCTTTGCCCTGGTGGTGAGCTTGCCCTTGCCGTAGGATAGGCCGGCTTAGAAGCTGCCCGAATAGTCGGTCATGCAGAGCGCAGCGAAGCATCTCGCTCGCATCGTTGCTCACGTAAGATATTACTGCGCCACGCGAGATGCTTCGCTGCGCTCTGCATGACCGACTATCCGATTAGCCACTAAGCAGCCAGTCCCTGGCATCTTTATGTCATAGCGCCGCGTGAGGGTGGCGGCTACCTTTGCCTTGTGTCCGACGCTCCCTACGCCCTCGCCCTTATTGAAGACCAGGCGCCCATTCGCGAAACCCTGCACGAGTACCTCAGTGCCCAGCCTGAGTTCGTGTGCGAGGTGGTGGCCGGCTCGGTCGAGGAGTTTTTGGCGATGCTGCCCGGCGCGGCGCATCCCCCGCAGCTCATTCTGTCCGACATTGGCCTGCCCGGCTGCTCGGGCATCGAGGGGCTGCCGCTCATCCGGGCCCGCCTGCCGCAGGCGCAGGTAGTGATGCTGAGCGTGTACACCGAGGCCGAGCGGGTGTACCAGGCTTTGTGCGCCGGGGCCGTGGGCTACCTGCTCAAGGACACGCCGTTGCGCCAGCTCAAGGAGCACCTTTTACAGGTGATGACCGGCGGCTCGCCCATGAGTCCCGGCGTGGCCCGGCACGTGGTGCAGGCCTTTCAGCGCCTCGCGCCGCGCCCCGCGCCGGCGGCCCCCGCCCAGCCCCTCACGGGCCGCGAGCTGGACATTGTGCGGGGCATCGAAGACGGCCTCAGCTACAAGCTTATCGCCGACCGCCACGGCATCAGCCTCGATACGGTGCGCAACCACATCCGCAGCGTGTACCGCAAGCTGCACGTTAATTCCAAAGGGGAGCTGCTGGCCCAGGCTTGGCGCCGGTAGGGTAGGGCAGCCAGTATGGGGTTTGGAGAAAGGCTAGCCCTAGGGCGGAGTGCCTGCGCCCGCAGCAAAATCCTAGCCGCCGCCGGCACCACGGCCGCCACCCACACCTACGGCCTGCAGCCCTACCCGCCGGGGCCACCGTGCTTTACTATCGTCTGCACCTGAGCGTAGAGTAAGCACTTACTCTTCCCTGGCTTGCGCCCGGCTGCCTCTCGGTAGCCGGGCGCTTTGCTTATAGTGCTACCATAAGGGTCTGTGTAGCACGCATAAATAAATTACTAAAGCTGACCTAATCGTTTTCATTATTAGCTTATAACCTCGACCTTTGCCACATTGCCTTCCTGTTGAGTTTAGTCGGGCTGCCTTACACAGCATGCTAAAATATTTCTCTACTCTATAAGCTAGTTAGTGTGACGCATTTCTATCGGTCTCTATTCACTGCCACTGCCGCCAGACTAGCGCCGCTGCTGCGGGTGCTGCTGTGCTGGCTGGTGGCCACGGCCACTGCCCAGGCGCAGGCCGCCGGCCCGGCTCCCTCCGTCAGCACCATCCTCAACCCCGATGGCACGCTGCGCACCGGGGCGCAGGGCTCCTTCAATGCCACGGGCTACCAGCTTAGCTACGGCAAGGGCGGCCAGCCCGTGCTGCGCACCGCTGCCACCGGCTGGAACCCCGTGGGCAACGGTGCGCCAGGTATGCAAAACGGCGTAGATGGCCCCATCCTGGCCGTGGCCGTGAGTGGCTCCAGCGTGTACGTGGGGGGTAATTTCACCCAGGCCGGCGGCATCGATGCCAACAACGTGGCCCGCTGGGATGGCACCACCTGGAGCCCCCTGGGCACTGGCACCGACAATGGCGTAAACAACATCGTGTTTGCCCTGGCCGTGAGCGGCCCCACCATATACGTGGGAGGGGCCTTTACCCTGGCCGGCGGGGCCGCCGCCAACTACGTGGCCCAGTGGAATGGCACCACCTGGAGCCCCCTGGGCACCGGCACCACCAACGGGCTGGGCGACCTCGTTGACGCCCTGGTGGTGAGTGGCCCCAACGTTTACGCCGGTGGCTTCTTCACCACGGCGGGCGGCGTGGGGGCCAACTACGTGGCCCAGTGGGATGGCACCGCGTGGAGCCCCCTGGGCACCAGCGCCGTTAATGGCGTAGATGCGCCCGTTTATGCCCTGGCCGCGAGCGGGGCCACCGTGACCGTAGGCGGCCAGTTCGCCACGGCGGGCGGCGTGGGGGCCAGCCGGGTGGCCCGCTGGGATGGCACCACCTGGAGTGCCTTGGGCACTGGTGTGGATGATATTGTGAAAACAGTGGCCGTGAGCGGCACTAGCGTGTACATCGGCGGCCAGTTTACGAAGGCGGGGGCGATTGACACCAAGTACGTAGCCCGGTGGGATGGCACCACCTGGAGCCCCTTGGGCACCGGGGCCGCCAACGGCGTAGATGGTGCCGTTAACTCGCTAATCGTGAGTGGCGGCAGCGTGACCGTAGGCGGCCAGTTTGCCACGGCCGGCGGCGTGGGGGCCAACAACGTAGCCCAGTGGAATGGCACCACCTGGAGCCCCCTGGGCACCGGTGCCACCAACGGCCTCAGCACCACGGCCTACGCCCTGGCCGCCGCCGGCACCAGCCTCTACGTGGGGGGCGGCTTTACCCAGGCCAGCGGCCTGGCCACCAATAATATAGCGCAGTGGGACGGCACCGCCTGGAACTCGCTGGGAACCGACGCCCCCAACGGCGTGAACTCCGGCACTAGCAAAAACGCTGGCAGCTCCGTCGCGGCCGTAGCAATAAGTGGCCGCAACGTGTACGTGGGTGGCAGCTTCACCATAGCCGGCGGCATTGCTGCCAGCTACGTGGCCAAGTGGAATGGCACCGCCTGGAGCTCGCTGGGCACGGGCACCGCCAATGGCGTGAATAACCCCGTGAACGCCCTGGCCGTGAACGGGACGGATGTGTACGTCGGGGGCTTTTTTGATACGGCCGGGGGCACCGTGCCCGCCAGCGCCGTGGCTCGCTGGGACGGTGCCGCCTGGAACTCGCTAGGCGCCGGCCCGGCCAACGGGGTGCGGGGCTATGTCTACGCCCTGGCCGTGAGCGAGGGCAGCGTGTACGTGGGCGGGCAGTTTGACCAGGCTGGCGGCGCCCCGGCGGCCAACGTGGCCCGCTGGGATGGCACCACCTGGAGCCCCTTAGGCGCTGGGGTAGATGGGCCAGTGAGGGCCCTGGCCGCGAGCGGCAACAGCCTGTATGCGGGCGGCTTCTTCACGACAGCCGGGGGGGCAGCTGCCAGCTACGTGGCCCGCTGGAATGGCACCGCCTGGAGTGCCCTGGGCGCTGGGGTAAATAGCCCCGTGCTGACCCTGGCCCTAAATGGCAGCAGCGTATACGTAGGAGGCGTTTTTGACCAGGCTGGCGGCAGCAGTGCAAATGGGGTGGCCCAATGGGATGGCACCGCCTGGCACCCCCTGGGCACGGCCGCGGCCAATGGCGTGAATGGCAGCGTGAATGCCCTGGCCGTGAGCGGGGGCATAGTATACGTAGGCGGATTATTTGACGAAGCGGGCGGCCCAGGCCAGGGTGCCAACTTCATAGCCCAGTGGGATGGCACTACCTGGGCCCCCCTGGGCACAAGCACGGCCAACGGCACAAACAATGCCGTCAATGCGCTGGCCCTGAGCGGCACCAGCGTATATGCCGGTGGCAAATTCACCCAGGCCGGCCCTACCGAAGCCAACTACCTGGCCTATTACACCAGTGCCGCCGCGCCGCTGCCGGTGCAGCTAGTGGCCTTCACGGCCGTGGCCCAGGGCCCGGCCGCCGTGCGCTTGGCCTGGGCTACGGCATCAGAGCAAAACAGCGCTTACTTCGAGGTCGAGCGCAGCATCGATGGAGTTGGCTTTAGCAAAATAGGCCAGGTGGCCGCCGCGGGCAGCACCACCGCCGCCCACACCTACGGCCTACTCGATGCCGCCCTGTCCACCGGGGCCACCCTGCTTTACTACCGCCTGCGGCAAGTAGACCTCGATGGCTCGGCCTCCTACTCACCGGTGCGCACGGTGCCAGTGCCCACCCCGGCGCTGGCCGACGGGCTGGCCGTGTACCCCAACCCGACCACTGGCCCGGCAACCCTCACGGGTACTACGGCCGGGGCCATCGTGCAAGTAGTTGATACCCTGGGCCAGGTAGTAGCTACCGCCACCGCCGATGCCAGCGGCAACGCCCGGCTGGTGCTGCCGAACGGCTTGGCCAGCGGCGTGTACGTGGTGCGCGCCGGGGCGCGAATGGTGCGCCTGGTAGTGCAGTAAGGGCGTTAGCGCTGGCTGTTGGTTTGCGCCCGGCTGCCTCGCGGTAGCCGGGCGCTTTCGCGTGGGGACCACTGCATTAGGGCAGTAGAATATAGTAGTGTTTTGCGCTTGCCTACGTATTATTGTCTTACTCACTTCCTTCTCTTCCTACATGCTACACTTATACCACCAGCTGGGCCGCGGCCAGCGCTACTATTTGTTGCTCTTGTGGCTGTTGGCCACCTGCACGGCCCACGCCCAGGCACCCGCCTGGAACGCCGCCTGGATGGAGGCCCCCACCACTAGCGGCCCCGTCAATGGCATCACTGTTGCCAGGAGCATGGCCATTGATGCTAGCGGCAACGTCTTCGTGACAGGCTACTTTGCGGGTACGGTGACCTTTGGCAGCACGGTGCTCACCAGCGTAGGCGTCGCAGGCTGCACGGGATGCCTGCTGGGCACCGACGATATATTCGTAGCCAAGTTTGTGCCCAGCACCGGCACCTGGGCCTGGGCCCAGGGCGGGGGCGGCACGGGCGTCGACGGCGGCGAGGGCATCGCCGTGAGCAATGGCAACGTGTACGTAACCGGCCGCCTCTATAACAGCAGTAGCAACGCCGGCGCGGTGGTATTTGGGGGCGGCCCCGGCGGCGGCCCCGTTCAGGTAAACGGGACCAGCCCGCGGCTCGACTATGACCTGGTGCTGGCCAAATACATCGACCAGGGCACGAGCGGCACCTTGGCCTGGACGCAAGTGGCCGGCGGTACCGGCTTCGACGTGGGCGCGGACGTAGCCGTGAGCGGCACTAGTGTGTACGTGACGGGCAGCCTATACAACAGCGCCAGCAATGCCAACGCGGTAGTATTTGGGGGTGACGGCACCACGCCCGGCACCGTGCAGGTAAATGGTACTACGAGCATCAGCAGCCCTGATTTTGTGCTGGCCAAATACCTTGACAACGGCAGCAGCGCCACCGTGGCCTGGACGCAAATAGGCGGCGGCACTGGCCCCGACGCGGGCAGCGCCATTGCGCTCAGCGGCAGCAGCGTGTACGTGCTGGGCGCGCTTTCCAACGACACCAACAATACCAACGCGGTGGTATTCGGGGGCAATGGCACCACGGCCGGTACCACGCAGGTAAAGGGTGCTACCAATACGGCCAGCGTGGACTTTCTATTGACCAAATACCTGGACAATGGCCCCAGCGCCACCCTGGCCTGGACGCAGGTGGGCGGCGGCACCGGCCCCGACAAAGGCAACGACGTAGCCGTGAGTGGCACCAGCGTGTACGTGACGGGCAACCTAAACAATACCATCACCAATGCCATGGCCGTGGTATTTGGGGGCGATGGCACCACGGCCGGTACCCACCCGCAGTACGGGGCCACCGCTACCAACAACGTGGACTACGACATTGTGCTGGCTAAATATACCGACCAGGGCAGCAGCGCTACTTTTGGCTGGAGCCAGGTGGGCGGGGGCACCTATCCCGATACGGGCGCCAGTATAGCCGTGAGCGGCACCAGTGTGTACGTGACGGGCAGCATCGCCAACGGTACCGGCAATGCCATGGCCGTGGTATTTGGAGGCAGTGGCACCACGCCCGGCACCGTGCAGGTGAATGGCGCCACCGCCACCACCTCCCACGATATACTCCTATTGAAATATACCGACCAGGGGGCCAGCGCGGCCTTGCAGTGGAGCCAGGTGGCGGGCGGTATCGATACTGACCAAGGGGTAGACGTAGCCGTAGTTGGCCAGCAGGTGTACGTAGCTGGTTACGTTATCGGGACGAGCAGCGCTGCCTTTGGCTCGCTCGGGCTGCCCGCCATCGCCGGCCACCACACCGTAATTGCCCGCGTCACCGACGCGGCCCTCACGCCCCTGCCCGTGCGTTCGTCGGGGCTGGCGGGTGGGCTGCACATTTATCCCAACCCCAGCTTTGGTACGGCCACGCTTAGTGGGTTGGCAGCGGGGGCGCCCGTGCAGGTGCTCGATGCCCTGGGCCGCGTGGTGGCCACCGCTACGGCCGATTCGGCCGGCACGGCACCACTGGCCGCTGGCCTGGTACCAGGCGTGTACGTAGTGCGTAGCGATGCGGCGGCCACTCGCCTGGTAGTGCAGTAGCAGGCGCGCACTGCTTGTGTTGTCTGGCTGGTACCCGGTTGCCGCGCGGCGGCCGGGCGCTCTGCTGCCGGGGCAAAGCTGATTGATGCTTACCCTTCTACCGGTGCCGCCTTATCGACCTGCCCTTGCAGCGGGTCGGCCAGGGCTTGGGTGTGCCAGCCGCCCTGCCAGTACCACAGCCCCGCCACGATGGCAATGCCCACATTGGCTATTACAAACGACCACCAGATGCCGTGAAAGCCCAGCGCCGTGTGGTGCGACAAGTACCACGCCACCGGAAACTGAAACACCCAGATGCCGGTGATGGTCAGCACCATAGCCGACAACGTATTGCCCGCCCCCCTAAACGCGCCCGACACCGTTTGCTGCACCCCCGTGAAGCACAAGCTGAGCGCCGCAATGCGAATAAACCCGACCGCATTGGTCGCCACCGTTTTGTCGCCTTTCAGGAAAAAACTCACCAGCAGCGGGGCCGCCAGCCAAATGGCTGCCCCCACCAGCAGCAGTCCCGCAAAGCTGACCCCAATGGCGTAGTTGGCCGTGCGCACGGCGCGGGGCATATTGCGCGCCCCAATGTTCTGGGCCACCAGCGTTGAGCACGCCATCGAGATGCCCAGCGCCGGAATGATGCCCAGCGCAATAATGCGCGAGCCAATGCCATACGTAGCCAGCACCGTAGTGCCAAAGCTGGCGGCCAGCGTGGTCAGCATCGATAGCCCCAGCGCCCTCGACGACAAGTCGATGCTCGACGGCCCGCCCAGCTTTACGGTGCGCCCCAGCAGCGCCCAGTCGGGCCGGTAGCCTTTCAGCGTCAGCTTAATACCCGACTTACCGCGCACTAGTACCACCAGCCCCACCGCGATGCTAATGGCCTGCGTGATGACGGTGGCCGCCGCCGAGCCCGCCACGCCCAGGCCCGGTATTGGCCCCCAGCCGTAGATGAAAAGCGGGTCGAGCGCGAAGTTGAGGGCCAGCGTCGCGATGTTGATGTACAGCGGAATCTTGACCTCGCCCACGCCCCGCATCAAGGCCTGAAACATGAAAAAGCCAAAGCTGAACGTGAGCCCCCAAAACGACACCCGCTGAAAGGCATTGGCTTGGTCAAAAATATCGGGCCCCGCGCCCAGCAGGTGCAGAATATAAGGCGAAGCGAAATGCGCCGCCACCGTGAGTACCAACGCCAGCACGGTTTCGAGCACCAGCGCCTGCGTGGCAATATGGTTGACCATCTTGAGGTTGCGCGCCCCAAAATTTTGGGCCACCAATACCGAGCCCGCCACCGCAAACCCCGAGCCCAGGGCAATAATCAGGAAGTTGACCGGGAAGCTGATGGCCACCGCTGCCACCGCCTTGGCCCCCAGCTGCCCCACCCAAAAGGCATCAACTAGCTGGTAGCCAGTCTGGAGCAAATTGCCAAAAACGATGGGCCAGGCCAGCGCCAGCAACGTTTTCAGGATGGGGCCTTGGGTAAGGTTGGGGCGGGCGCGGGCGGCGGGAGATGTCATGCTGCCCGCAAATACGGCAAGGCTGCCAGTAGGGTGCATGAAAAACGGCTGGAAGCAATTGCTCCCAGCCGTTTGGCTAAGTTTGAAAGAAGGGTACCGTCATGCTGAGCTTGTCGAAGCATCTTGGCAGGTTGCGTCAAGTCAACTAATCAGATGAAGCGGCCAAGATGCTTCACTGGGTTCAGCATGACAAACGTTTTTGAGTCCGATTTAACTAGCTTTTACTTACACCTGCGCCATGCCGCCGTCCACAAACAGCTCAACGCCCGTTACATAACTGCTATCGTCCGAAGCCAGGAAGACCACGGCTTTGGCAATCTCGTCGGCCTCGCCCATGCGGCCCATTGGCACCACGCTCGTCATTTGGGTTTTGAACTGCTCAGCCTGCCCAGTCAAACTGGCCACGCTGTTGAAGCCGGGCGTTTCGATGGGGCCGGGGCTAACGGCGTTTACCCGGATGCGGCGGGTTTTAAGGTCGGTGGTCAGGGTGCGGGCCAGCGAGCGGATGGCCGCTTTGGTGGCGCTGTACACGCTGCCGCTTTCGCCGCCCTTCGAGCCCACGATAGAGGCCATGAGCACGATGGCCGCCCCGTCGGCCAGCAGCGGTAGTGCCTTCTGCACCGTGAAGAAGGTACCCTTCACGTTGATGTCAAATTGCCGGTCGTATTGGGCTTCCGTCACGGCCTCGACGGGCGCAAACTCGGCGATGCCCGCATTGGCAAACAGTACGTCGAGGTGGCCTTTTTGCTCTTTGATAGTGGTGATTACCCGGTCGAGGTCGGCTAGGTTGCTCACGTCGCCCTGGATGCCGAACGATTGGTTGCCAATCAGTTGCACGGCGGAATCTAGTTCGGCCTGCCGCCGGCCAGTGATGAATACAAACGCGCCTTCGGCCACGAAGCGCTGGGCCGTAGCCAGGCCAATGCCCGAGTTGCCACCCGTAACGAGGGCGATTTTGCCGGCGAGTTTTTGAGAAGTTGCCATGTTGAAAATGGGGTTGTTTCGATTGGTTTCGGCAAGGAACTAACGTAGGTTACTAGAAGTTACTATTACCAATCATTTTGCCCCACAAACTGGTTACCTTGCCGTAACTAATACCTTTTTGAGAGCTATTCCAAAGCGGCCGTAAAGGCGTCTGTCATTGCGAGCGCAGCGAAGCAATCGCCCCCGCACAGAACCCATACTGCTCGTCTTGATGCGATTGCTTCGCTGCGCTCGCAATGACAGGCGTTTTCTTACGGCCTTAATATTTTAGCCCTATCCACCATGCGCGACGCTGCTTTCTGCACCTCTACCTGCTCCATTACCCGCACCATGGGCATACTCGGCGGCAAGTGGAAACCCATTATTATTGCCAACCTGACGCAGCGCCGCCGCTTTGGGCAGCTGGCGCAGCGCATCCCGCTCATCTCGCGCAAGGTGCTCACCGAGCAGCTCAAGGAGCTGGAGGAAGACGGCATTGTGCGCCGCGAGGCGTTTGCCGAGCTGCCGCCCCGCGTCGAGTATTCGCTCACCGCGCACGGGGCGGGGCTGCTACCTATTCTTGAGCAGCTTTGTGCCTGGAACAGCGCCGGTGCCGAGCGCGCCACCGCCGAGCTGCCGGCCGTGGGGTAGCTGCTAAGTGCCGTGCTGCTACCGCATCAGCTAGTGTGCACGGCTTAGCTTACTAAAAAAATGGTGTAAAATGTTGGCATTCAGGGTTGGTGTGGGCAACGCAAATGCATTTGTGCTGCGTATAGCCGGGCAGTTCTCACCCTTCATTTCGTTTCTAGCATGGCCGAGCAAGTTGCAGTCACCCAAGACATTAATAAGCTCCTTGAAAAAATCAAGGACGTGAAGTACGCGACCTTTACCACCCTCACCGCGCAGAGCCGCCTGCACGGCCGCCCCATGTACACCTGCGAGCCCGGCAACGACGGCGCGCTGTGGTTTTTCTCGGAAAAAGACGCGCAGAAAGTCACCGAGATTAAAGCCAACGAGCAGGTCGGCCTCGGCTACTCCGATATCGACAATGCGGTGTACGTGACCATTGCCGGGGCCGGCTCGGTGGTCGATGACAAAGAGAAAATCAAGGAATTGTGGCGCGAGGACTTTCGGGGCTTTTTCCCGAAGGGCACCGAGGACCCGAATCTGACCCTGATTCGGGTGGATATCGAAAGCGGCGAATACTGGGACACGCCCGGCAACGTGCTGGTACGGGCTTTTGCCTACCTCAAAGCCCGCACCACCGGCGAAAAACACCAGCCCACCCCCGACGAGCAAGCCAAAGTGATTGTGTAGCCTAGCCAGGCAATGACAAAAACAGCCACCGTTACTTCGAGTAGCGGTGGCTGTTTTTTAGCTAATTAGTAGGTGCGCTGCACAACCCCGGCCGGGGCAATGAGGTACACCCGCTAGTACCAGCCCGGCCCGAGCCGGTGTTTTCCTCATGATAAAGCATACCTATGACATGGGCGTGGTGGGCAACTGCGCCTTCCTGGCCCTCATCGGCACCGACACGGCCGTGCGCTGGCTCTGCTGGCCGCGCTTCGATAGCAGCTTCGTCTTCGGCCCTTTGCTCGACGAGCAGAAGGGCGGCGAATACAGCATCAAGCCCGCTAGTGCGGAGTTTACCTCCGAGCAGCGCTACCTCACCAACACCAACGTGTTGGAAACCAAGATAACCACGCCCGACGGCAGCTACCGCGTCACGGACTTTGCGCCGCGCTTTATGCAGTACGAGCGGTATTATAAGCCGCTGATGCTCATCCGAAAAGTGGAGCCGCTGAGTGGTGCGCCCCGCGTGCGGGTGGCCTGCCGCCCGGTGGGCCAGTACGGCGAGCAGGAGCTTCAGCGCCGCCGCAGTTCCAACCATATTGCGTTTCTGGGCTTGGAGGAGGAAATTCGCCTCACCACCAACATCCCGCTCACCTACGTGCTCGATGAGGAGGATTTTTCGCTCAACGAAACCAAGTACCTCGTGCTCACCTACGGCGCACCGTTGGAAGCGCCGCTGGAAAGCACCGCCGAGCGGTTTTTGCTGAATACCGAAAGCTATTGGCGGCAGTGGGTGAAAAGCACCAGCATCAACAGCTTCCACCAGACGCAGGTTATTCGGTCGGCGCTGGCGCTCAAGATTCACCAGTACGAAGACACCGGGGCCATCATTGCGGCCAGCACCACCAGCCTGCCCGAGGCCCCCGGCAGCACCCGCAACTGGGACTACCGCTACTGCTGGATGCGCGATACCTACTACACCCTCACGGCCTTCAACAACATCGGCCACTTCGAGGAAATAGAGCGGTATTTCCAGTATATCCTCAATATCTCGACCAAAGTGGTGGGCAAGTACCAGCCGCTCTACGGCATCGGCGGCCAGGCCAAACTCACCGAAACCGAGCTGCCGCTGGCTGGCTACCTCGGCAACCAGCCCGTGCGCATCGGCAACGATGCCTACACCCACATCCAAAACGACGTGTACGGCCAAGTGCTGGTGGCCCTGCTGCCGCTCTACGTCGATTGCCGCTTCCGCGACCCCGAGCGCTCCGCGCCCTTAAGCCTGGTCGAAGAGTGCTTGCAGCTCATCGAAACCACCATGGACCAGCCCGATGCCGGCCTCTGGGAGTTTCGGCACATCGCTCAGAAGCATTGCTACACGTACCTCTTCCACTGGGCCGGCAGCCACGCCGCCCGCCAGGTGGCCCGCCAGCACGGCGATGCCCGCCTCGAAGACCTGGCCACGCGCCTGCTGCAAGAGGCCGAGCGCCGCATCGAGCTGTGCTTCAATGAAGAGCGCGGCGCGTACACCAACGCCATCGGCTCGACCGATTTTGATGCCAGCACCATTCAGCTCATCACAATGGGCTACCTCGACCCGGCCTCCGAAAAAGCCAAGCACCACCTCATAGAGCTGGAAAAAGAGCTGAAAACCCCCGAAGGCCTCTTCTACCGCTACCGCCACCCCGACGACTTCGGCACCCCCGAAACCACCTTCCTCATTTGCTCTTTCTGGTACGTGGAGGCCCTGGCCTGCGTCGGCCGCTTAGACGATGCTATTAAGGAGTTTGAGCACCTCATTTCCTACGCCAACCACCTTGGCTTGCTAAGTGAGGACGTAGATGCCAAAACCGGCTCGCAATGGGGTAATTTCCCACAGGCCTACAGCCACGTGGGGCTGGTGAATGCGGCGTATCGCATTGCGAAAAAGCTCGATAAGCCGCAGTTTGTGAGCTAGCGCTTCAAGCGCAGCAGTAAGCACCCGAAGAGCCCGTAGCCGCCTCAGCATTATTTGTTGAAGCAGCTACGGGCTCTTTGTTTGAAGACAAGTTTTACGGGTTCAAAGCTCTATATTAGCGCACCGCTTTCTTTCACGCGCTCCTCATCTTTGTTCCTGTTGGTATGCGAAACCACTACTTTGTACTATTCCTTTGTGCCTGCCTGCTGATTGCCCCGCTGGCCCGCGCCCAGCAGCCCTGGCAGCCCTTTCGGCCGGGGCTCACGTACCAGCTCAGCGAGTCGGCCGCCGCGGGCGACACTACGCACGCCCTGCGCCTGGCGGCGGGCGCACCCATCGCGGGCACCCCCGATTCATTGTTTCGCTTTACGAAGCGGGTCGGCCCTATTCCGCTGGTTGGCTTTATCACGTGCTTCGAGCGCTTGCGGCTCGACAACCTGTTTGGGGCCACGCTGCGCAGCCAGCCGCGGGCAGTATTCACGCTGGCCGCGGCCAATGGCCGGGCGCTCACGCTGCGGCCCCGGGCACCGCTGGGCCAAAGCTGGGCCACTGGCCTGGCCGGGCTCACGGCCAGCGTCACGAGCCGTGGGCTAACAAGCCGGGTGCTCGGCGGCGGGCCCGACTCGGTTGTCACCATCACGTTTTCGGATGGCCAGGCCCTGTACCTCACCAAAACTTACGGCCTGCTGCAAGGCCCCTCGCTCGATAGCTACCTCAATGGCCGCAACCGCCGCCGGCAGCTCGTGCTCACGGCCCTGCCCGAGCGCCAGCTGGGCACGCCAGCTCTGGGGGCGCACGCCGTGCACAACTACCAGCCCGGCGATGTCTTCCAGCGCATTATTAAAGACTACTCGGCCCGCGTGCTGTGCACCCAAACCTGGCAGCAAGATAGCGTGCTGACGCGGCAGCCGAGCCGCACCGGCGACACTATTACCTACACCATCCGCACGCGGCGGCGCATCCAAACTACCGGGACCTGCTCGCCTTACAGCCGCAACACTAGCTACTCGACCGCTACAACTACCCTCCAAGCCATAAAAGAAACCCCCGCACTACCAGACCTCACGGCCAACGTGCCGCCAGCGCAGGTACTGACGCTAAACGGCTACCTGGCTTCGGCTGCCACGCGCAACAGCGCTCAGCTTGGCAATCGCCTCGAGCATTCAGTGGTGCGCCGCGGCATCTGCGGTTCCTCCAGCATCGACAGCGTAGGGATAATGCAGCCTGGCGCTGATAATTACGTGCTGGATAAATACGCCACCGGCCTAGGCCTCACGTACGAAAACTTCGTAGGTCTGCTTCAATCAAGCACTACGGAGCTAACGGCCTACCGCAAAGGCACTGAGTTTTGGGGCACATTTTTCACTCCCGCAGTGCTGCTGGCGGCCCGCGAGGTGCGCCCCGACGCCACTACCACAGCCCTACCCAACCCGTTTGGCGAAACCCTCACGGCCTCGTTTGTGCTGGCCAGCGCCCAGCCGGTGGGGGCCACCCTCTACGATGCGCTGGGCCGGCAGGTGCGCGCCGTGCCGGCCGCCTCGCTGGGCACGGGCAGCCGGCAGCTGGTGCTGCCCACGGCTGGCCTGCCCGCGGGCATCTACATGCTGCACCTGCACTTTGCGGCCGAAGGCCGGCGCGAAGTACTGCAAGTAGTGAAGGCGGAGTAAGCAGGTTCAGTGGCTTACTCCCGCAAAAAGCCCCGGCACTTTTAGCAGATAGCAAACTTAAGTTGCCAAGTAAGCGCAGAGCGCCGTCATGTCTATAGCCAGCTCAGGTCTACCTCACCCGAGGCGCATAGCGGTGGCATTTTCGCACCCGATGCCGCCGCTACGCGCCTCTAAAGCCCCGCGCTACTGCCGCAGCTATAAACATGGCAGCGCTACGCGCTTACTCGGCAACTTGAGTTAGCTATATGCTAAAAGTGCCGGGGTTTTTTAGGGGTAAAACCCCTACGCTAGCAGCTTGCGCAGCAGCTGCCGCACCTCTACTGGCGAGGCCAGGTTGTACCGCGCTAAAGACCGCACGCCCGTGCCCACGCGCACCGAATACGCCTCGTCGGGCAGGGCCCGGAAGGTGTCCTCATCGGTGCGGTCGTCGCCGAGGGCCAGGGTAAAGCCGGGCTGGTACTGCGCCAGCCAGCGGGCGGCGGCGGTGCCTTTGTTGATGCCGGCATTCTTGATTTCAACCACTTTGTTGCCTTCCAGCACTTGCAGGTCGGTGTTGGCCGTCATGAAGGAGAGGTGGCTCATCATTTCGCGGGCGCGGCCTTCGCCGAGGTCGGCATCAGCGCGGCGGTAGTGCCAGACCAGCGAGTAGTCTTTTTCTTCAATAAACGAGCCGGCGGTGCGGGCCACGTACAGCTCCAGTACCGGGCGCAGCTCGCGCTTCCAGTCGTTGCGCAGCTGTTGAAAAAGCTGCCAGTCTTCGCCGGCCGTGCGCAGCCACACGCCATGCTCGGCAATAAAATCTAGCGGCAAATCGCCGAGCCAGGTTTGCAGCGTGTTGCGGTCGCGCCCGCTAATGATGACCACCCGCGTGTTGGGCAGCTCGGTGAGGGCACGCAGCAGCAGGCGCAATTCCTCGCCCGGCTGGGCGCGCTGCGGGTTGGGGTGAAAGCCCACCAGGGTGCCATCGTAGTCGAGCAGCAGCAGGCGCTGTTGCCCTTCGGCGGCGTGGAAATCGGCTAGTAGCTGGGTGGTGGCGGCAGCGGTCAGCATTTCGGTGGCCAGGGTGTGCTGCTTCATTTTGGTGTAAGCTAATTGATTCATAAACAACCGCGTCCACGAAAAAACGTTATAGCGCTTCACCAAGGCCTGCATGGCTACCATGCGGGTATTTTGCTCTTCTTCGGGCATTACCAAGGCGTCGTGCATGGCCTCCACCACCTGGTTGATATCGGTAGGATTGATGAGAATGGCGTCCGATAATTCGCGGGCTGCCCCAGCCCGCTCGCTTAGAATGAGCACCCCGCGCTGGTCGAGCTTGCTGGCAATAAACTCTTTGGCTACCAGGTTCATGCCGTCGCGCATAGGCGTTACCAGCGCCACTTCGGCCAAGCGGTATAGCGCCACCAGTTCTTCCAGCGGCAGCGAGCGGTAGAAGTAGTGAATCGGGTTCCAGCTAATGGTGCGGTACTGCGAGTTAATGCGGCCCACCAAGTTGTCAATTTCTTCCTTCAAGGCCGCGTACTGTGCTACTTGGTCGCGCGAGGGCACCACCAGCATAATCAGGCTCACCTGCCCGCGCCACTCGGGGTAGCGCTGCAGCAGCAGGTCGAAGGCCCGCAGCCGCTGGGCAATGCCCTTGGTATAGTCGAGCCGGTCGATGCTGAGAATGACCCGCGTCTCGTGCAGCGCCTCGCGGTACTCGGCCATGTGGGTGGCCGTGGCCTCTGAGGCTGCCGTGGTTGCATAGCGCTCATAGTCAATGCCCATCGGAAAGGCATCGACCCGCACCGAGCGCGTGGGCGTTTCAATCTGCCCATTCTGGGCCGGAAAACCCAGCAAATGCGATACCGCGCTGAGAAAGTGCCGCATGTAGCCAAAGGTGTGAAAACCAATGAGGTCGGCCCCCAGCATGCCGCGCAGCAGCTCGGTGCGCCAGGGCAGCACCCGTATCAGCTCCTGCGACGGAAAGGGGATGTGCAGGAAGAACCCGATACTGGCCTCGGGCCGCGCCGCGCGCAGCATTTCGGGCAGCAGCAGCAGCTGGTAGTCGTGCACCCAGATGGTATCCTCTGGCCCGGCCTGGGCTAGCACGGCGTCACAAAATTTTTGGTTTACCGTGACGTAGGCGTCCCAGTGCGTTTGCTCATACGTAGCTAATTCGCTGAAATAGTGGAAGGTGGGCCAGAGCGTAGAATTGCTGAACCCCTCGTAGAAATCCCGGATTTCATCCTCGGTCAAAAACACCGGGGCCATATTATCGGCCTCCAGCTCGGTGCGAATGTGATTTTCCTCGCCCTCGTCTTGCACAAACAGCCCCGGCCAGCCTATCCACAAGTTATCGTCCTGGCGGTAGATGGAGCCGAGGCCAGTAGCCAGCCCGCCTTCGCTGGGCTGAAACGTGAGCCCTTCCTCGGTGCGCTGGACTTTGGTGGGGAGGCGGTTGGAGACGATTAGCGTGCGGGGCATAGGCCAAACAGGGATGGTGAATCCGTGGGTTTACGGGATAATTCACCATAAAGCCACTTTCTGGCTTTTTTTCTGTTCGGGCTAATCGAAGATGATGGTCTTGTTACGGTGCACAAATACTTGCTCGTCAAGCACCAGCTTGAGGGCACGGGCCAGCGTTATTTTTTCGACATCGCGCCCTGCCTGGGCTAGCTCGCGGGCGCTCTGGGTGTGGTCAATCGGAATCACGCTTTGCGCAATAATCGGCCCCTGGTCGAGTTGCTCGTTCACAAAATGAGCCGTCGCCCCAATGATTTTCACGCCCCGCGCAAACGCCTGCGCATACGGGCTGGCCCCCACAAAAGCCGGCAAAAAGGAGTGGTGGATATTGATAATCCGGTTGGCCCACGGCGCTACAAAATCGGCCGATAGAATCCGCATGTACTTGGCCAGCACCACGTAGTCGGGCGCGTAGCTGGCCAGCAGCGCCAGCACCTCGGCTTCGTGGGCCTCGCGGCTGCGCCCCTCGTGCGGCAGGTAGTGAAAGGGCAGGTCGAACTTGCGCGTGAGTTCGCCCAGCACCTCGTGGTTGCTAATTACAGCCAAGATATTCGCATTCAGTTCGCCAAAAGCGTGGCGCACTAGCAGTTCGCTTAGGCAGTGGTGCTCCTTGGTCACGAGCAGCACAATATTCTTCTTGCGGTTGTCCGTCAGGCGGATATTGGCGGCTAGCGGCAGTACGGCTCGCAGGTCGGCCAATACGGCGTCAGTGTCAGCCTCGCCCGCTAGCTCGGTGCGCATGAAAAACACGTTGCCATCGCGCTCCACGAACTCGTCGTTGCGCTCAATATTGAGTGCATGCGCGTACAGCACGCCCGTAATTTTGTAAACCAGCCCGCGCTCGTCGGGGCACTGAATGAGGAGTAAATGGGGCATAGCCACTGGAAGCAAGCAGTAATAAGCCGGCAAGATGCAGCCGCTTTGTTGACTTGCAACGCCCAAAGCCCAGTGGCAAGTAACTGCTGGCTTAGCGCTGGCTGTACTTGCGCTTGATAAACTCCAGCATATCGCGCACGTGCTCGTCGGGCTGGTTGGCCTCGATTTTCCAGAGCGCCTCGATGAGCAGCAGCAGTAGCTCGGTTTCCTTATCGGGCTCGGCGTAGCCGAGCTGGGCGAAGGCTTGTTGCAGGCGCGCTGGCACCGGCCGCATAAAGCGCTCGTGCTGCTGGCGGGCAGTTTCGTAGTCAGCCAGGCGGTATTGCAGCTTCCAGAAATAGGGCTCATCCTGCACCATCTTGTAGGGCAGGTCAATCACGCTGTGAATGAAGGCGAGCGGGTCGGTTTCGAGCAGGCCACCACGATTTTGCTCGATAATGCGCTGGTAGCCGCTCTTGATAATGAAGTCCAGGAGCTGGTCCTTGGAACCGAAGTGCTTGAAAATAAGGGCTTCCGATACAGCTGCTGCCTTGGCCACGGCCTGGGTAGAGGTGTTGTCGAAGCCCTTTTCCCCAAACAGCTGCAACGCCACGTTGGCAATGTGTTGGCGGCGGGTAATCATGGGGATGCGAAATAAGAGAAGGAAGGCCGCAAGTAGCCGGGCTCCCCTTTAAAAACTTTGGTAAACCGGGTGCAAGTTCGGCAGGAATACGCGGATAGTCTTGCTTTGGCTGCATGCAGCGCAATTATTTACGGAAGTTGGCTCGAACTGGCTCAAACGGAAACCGGCCGATTTGGAAAACCAAATCGGCCGGTTGAGCAACTTTCAATGTCTGCTAGCGGCTGCGCTCCAAGGCGCGCCAGGGCAGAGGGTGTGCAACCGGGCGGGGCGGGAACAACAGCCGGTAGTCAGCGTAGAAAAGTGTACAGTAAGCGTTCTGGGCGGGGTGGGAGCAACGACCAGAAAAATTGGAGTGGAGTGTAGTTCCGGGCGGGGTGGGAGCAACGACCGGAAAAAATCAGAGTGGAGAGCAGTGCCGGGCGGGGTGGGAGCAACGACCGGATAATCAGAACAGAGAGTGTGTCGGCTAGCTGGGTGGGAAACCCTAACCGTTAGTGGGAACAATATTACGACACAAAATCGGATAAGAGTAAGTGTTAGCTTACTTTTTTATAGTGAGTGAATACTTACCGAGTTTATTTATTTGTAATATACTGTAGTTCAATTGAATAAAATGACGTGCAAAATTTTGGCATTTCCAAAATAATAGTGGTTAAGCACAAAAATGCCCGCCGTGCAAGCATGCACAGCGGGCGTTATCTCATTTGTAGAAGCAATCTGACTAACTCCTTTATAGATACTTCTCGTAGATGCCAGCCGCGATTTTCTCCACAATACCCTTGGGTACAATGCTCGTGAGGCCCGCCGACACCTTATTGAGTACGCCCGGAATCAGCTCGGCCTCGCCCGCAAATAGGGCTTGCAGGCCAGCCGCGGCCACCGCGGCGGGCGTCATCGACACTTTATTGGCCACGGCTTGCAGCTCGCTGCCCATACCAGCCCGGTTGCCAAAGTCGGTGTCGGTAGCTCCGGGGCTAAGGCAAGTGACCGAGATACCGCTGTCTTTCAGCTCGTAGCGCAGGCCCCGGCTAAAGCTGAGCAAAAACGCCTTGCTGGCCGCATACACTGTGAGCGAGGGCACTGCCTGGTAGGCAGCCGTGCTGGCCACGTTGAGGATGTAGCCCTTGCCGGCCTGCCGCAGCTGCGGCAGTAGCGCGTAGGTAAGCTGCACGGGCAGGGTTTGGTTGAGCTGCATCATGTTGAGCTGCTCTTCCAAACTCAGCTTTTCGAAGCGGCCCCAGAGGCCGTAGCCCGCATTATTGATTAGCACGGCCAGCCCGCCGGGGGCCTGCTGGCCAGCCCAGGCGGCTACCTGGGCGGCGGCGGTGGGCTGCGTGAGGTCGAGAGCCAGCACCTGAGCCTGGCGCTGGTATTTGGCCTGTGCTTCTTGGGCCAGCTCTTGGAGCTGGGCTTCGGAGCGGGCTACCAGCAGCAGGTCGTAGCCGCGCTGGGCCAAGCCCAGGGCCAGTTCGCGGCCGATGCCCCGCGATGCGCCGGTAATAAGAGCGTAGCTCATAGGGTCAAAAAATGAATAGTGCAGACATGAAAACGCCATGCTGACCACCGGAAGGCATCTTGGGCGCAATCGTTAGGATTAACAATCCAACGAATCAGCCAGGATGCTTCCCTGCGGTCAGCATGACGCTCTTTATAAATAAGCCTTTATTTTACCAGGTGCAAGAAACGCAGGTAGAACGGGGTGGGGCTTTCCTCGCTCTTGGGCTGGTACTTGCCCCCGATGATGGGCACGTACATAACGCGGCGGCGCGACTCGGCGCCGATGAGCGGCGACTGGGCCACGCGGTGCCACATGCGGCCATCGTGCACGGTGAGGTCGCCGGGCTCGGTTTCGACGGCTACTTCGTTGGGGTCGTAGTACACGTCTTTGTAGTACTTCTTGCGGAAGAGCATTTTGCCCAGGCCCTGGCGGTGGGTGCCGGGTATCACGCGCAGGCCGCCGTTGGTGGCTTTGGTGCCATCGAGGTGCAGACCCACGTTGAGCATGGGGCGGATTTTCTTGCCGTAGAACACGTCGCGCAGCGAGTCGGTGTGCCAGCCCATTTGCGAGAATTCCGAGCCTTCGACGTTCACGTAGTGGTTGACTACCAGGCCGTCGCGCTCGTTTTCGCCCACGCGGCCGCCCTTCATTTCGAGCAGCGGAAACAAGGCTTCGAAGCGCGGGTCTTGCAGCAGCTCGTGCAGCACGGGGCTGTGCTGCGAAGCAAAGGCAAAGCGCTGCACGATGGGCGAGCCATCGACATCCTTGCCGTACTTGATGGGCACGCCATTTACCTTCTCTACCTGGTGGGCCAGCCAGTCGCGTTGCACGTCTTGGGTGGCCTTGAGGTAAGCTTGCACTTGCTCGGGGGTAGCAAAGGGACGGAAGTGTAGAAAACCGTATTTAGCAAAAAAAGCCCGCTGTTCTTGGGTTAGCTCGTCACCAAGGGTAAAACGGGGATAATCGGATAGTGATGCCATAAGGGACAAACCGTCGGCGCGTAAGTAGAGGTCGTAAATGTCAGTTTGAACGGGCAAAGATACGGCGCGACCGGGTGCGTAAACTGTGAAACCGTAGCTTACTAGCTACGATTAGGTTGGTTATAACCAAAAGTGCCGGCCAGTGGTTGGCCGCTGGGCTTAGTTTTTAGCTAAAAAGACGCTATATTTTACTAATTATTTTACGGTTTTCAGTTGATTATGGACATGCTCCCGCTGCTAGGTGCCCAGTTGCTGCCCTGCCCCAAGCAGTGGAGCGAGCTATTGCCACAGCCGGGCGGCCGCTATTGCGCCAGCTGCGAACATTTGGTGCATGATTTTAGCATGGCCGCCGACCTGCCAGCCGCGCTGGCGTCGGCCCGCGCCGCTGCGCCTGCGGGCCAGCTATGCGGCCGGTTTGCGGCGGCGCAAGTGGCCCGGCCCCGGCTGCGGCCCCGATTGCGGCGGTTTTTGGTGGCGCTAGTGCTGATAATGGGGCTGGGTATGTCGGCGCAGCAGGCGCTGGCGCAGGTGCGGCAGGTAGTCGGTGCGCCGGTTCAGCACAAGCTAATCGAGCAAGACATGGTACTCGGCATGGTGGTAGAAAAGCAGCCGGAGTACAAGGCTGGTGGCATAAGCGGTATACAACGACTTATTGGCCATGAACTGCACTATCCGAAAGGAGCCACCAAAACGGGACGGGTATTCATTAAATTCACGGTGGATAAACAGGGCAAACCCAACGGTTTTGAAGTGATAAAAGGACTGGAACCACTACTGGATACCGAGGCGCTACGGGCAGCACGCCTGCTGGGCGATTTTACACCGGGTATGCAGAATGGCCGGCCGGTAGAAGTCGCCTTTACTCTACCGATTATGTTTTCCTTGAAGTAAGCTGGCCCGTTTACTTGGGCAGTAGGTGGCAACTTTGCAGCGTTGGGAGGCTTCGTTTCGTAGTATTCCTCCTGCCCACCTTTTCCACTCTGCTTTTTATGGTTTTCACGCCCAGCCCTATGCTCCTCAAGCTGCTTTATACCCGCGGCAGCCTGCACAACCGGCCCGATGGTGCGGGCGTGGCCTTCAGCATCAAAAACCGCCTCGATACGGTGCGCCTTACCAGCGTGCAGCAGGTGCGGCTGGGCCAGCAAGTGGTGCCGGCCGATAATATAAAGCTTGACTTAGGCGGGGGTGAGGTGCTGGCAGCCAGCCAGCTTGCGAGTCAGGCTATCGACCTGCCAGTGGGCCGGGCGCTTACCTTCCTGCTCGATACGCCGCCGCTGCCCGAAGGCATGCACCAGCTGCAAGTGCAGTTTGGCACCGACGTATTTGGCGAGCTGAGCGTGGAGGTCGAAGACGCCATTGTGAGTGAGGACAGCCGCGTGCGCATCCCGCGCTCCGATGAGGATGACTACGCCGAGAGCGCCATCCAGGCCCGGCAGCGCTTTGCCGAAACGTACACCAAGCAGGAGTATAAACACCTGAAAAACTACTCCTTCGACCCGCACGACCTGCAAGGCAACTGCGAAAACTTTGTGGGCGTAGCGCAAGTGCCGGTGGGCCTGGCCGGCCCGCTACTCGTGAATGGCGAACACGCCCAGGGCGAGTTTCTGATTCCGCTGGCCACTACTGAAGGCACGCTGGTAGCGAGCTATAACCGCGGTATTCAAGTGCTTAACCTGTGCGGCGGGGTAAAATGCACCGTTATCGGCGATGCTATGCAGCGCGCCCCAGTGTTCGTGTTCGACGATGCCCGCGGGGCCCGCGACTTTGGCCGCTGGGTGGCCGAGAGCCTGGAGTTAATTCGGCCCGAGGCCGAAAGCACCTCGCGGGTGGCCAAGCTGCAATACATTGATACTTACCTGGCTAACAAGTTTGCCTACCTGCGCTTCAACTTCTCGACCGGCGATGCGGCGGGCCAGAACATGGTGGGCCGCGCCACGTTCGCCGCCTGCTCCTGGATTATGGAGAACTACAAGGGCGCGCCCATCCGGCATTTTTACCTCGAATCGAATTTTGCCACCGACAAAAAAGCCAGCCAAATAAACGTGATGCGCACCCGCGGCAAGCGCGTAGTAGCCGAGGCCGTAATAAAGCGCGACGTACTGCAACAGCGTATGCGCGTGACGCCCGAGCAGCTAGCCTACCACGGCCAGGTAAGTAACATAGGAGCCTTTCTGTCAGGTGCTAACAACAACGGCGCGCACTCGGCCAATGGCATCACAGCCATGTTCATCGCCACCGGCCAAGACGTGGCCAACGTCAGCGAGTCATCGGCCGGGGTGCTGTATTCGGAGGTCACGAAGGAGGGCGATTTATACATTAATATCACCATTCCGTCGCTCATCGTGGCCACCCACGGCGGCGGCACCGGCCTGGCCACCCAAAACGAATGCCTGCGCATGCTGGGCTGCGTAGGCCAGGGCACGGTCAATAAGTTTGCCGAGATAGTGGCCGGCGTGGTGCTGGCTGGCGAATTGAGCCTCGGCGCGGCCATTTCGAGCAGCGACTGGGTGAGCAGCCACGAGCAGTACGGGCGCAACCGCTAGCCGCAAAAAAGCCGGTTTTGGGTAACTGCTTGACTGGTAGTGAAAAATTTCATAGCATTAATCCACCATGTCAGTTTAGGGGGCATCCGTAAATGGCATTTATTATTTGTAAGCTAATCAGTATTTTACACCAATGTTCTGGTTTTAAGCCAGTAGACTACAAATATAATTCTACTGGAAATATTATTTAGCATCTTTAAAAATTGCTAGTAAAGCACTAGCTTTGAAGCAGGTTACCGCGCTACTCTTCCTGCTTTTACTATGATTCAAACTTTACTTGTTGGGTTGCTGGCGTTGGTGGCAGGCTCGCAGGCGCAGGGCTACAGTAGCCGCGCCGGGGCCGCCGCTACCGCTGGTAGCAGCAAAAGCCAGTTGGTGGAGGCTAGGCCTCTGCCAACTGGCAAAGCGCTGGCGGGGCAGGATACCAGCAAGTTTGGCCGCCTGTCGGGCGGGCATCAATCGGCATTTGCCAGCGCCCGCCCGCAAATCGGCCAGCGCCTGCTAAGCCTGCCCAAAGTAGAGCAGTTTGCTAACGCCGCCGTTGACTCGCTGGGCGAAGCCCCTGAATTTGACCCCGAAACTGCCAATATCCCAGCGGCCTTAGCTATTACGCTACGGCGGCCCGTGGCCCCGCTAGGCCGACGCAACTACCGCACCCGCCTAGTGCGCACCAGCCGCTGGGTTAGCCGCCGCGAGGCCGTCGAAATCCTGACCTGCACCTACGCCGGCCCCCTGGTCTTGGCCCTGCTGCCCGCCACCACTGCTGCCCCCAGCCAAGTGCTGGCCGGCCCCGGCTACGACCCCGAAACCCCGCTGCGCCCGCTGGAGCTAACCCAAGCCGCCGTGCTATGCCTCTGCGGCGACCGCGCCCCTCAAGTGCGCGCCTACGCCATGCTCTACAACCTGCACTTTCAGCAGGCCGAGGAAGTAGCTCGCCTGCTCGACTATTACAACCGTATTGCGGTAGCAGTGAATGAGTGAGGTGGTGAATGAGTGAATGTATCTGGCCTGACTACTAAATACATTCACTCATTCACCACCTCACTCATTCACCGCTAGTCCATCATATCGGCCGACCGTGGCGGGTTAGGCACGAAGTCGGGGTTCCAACTCATGGGGTAGCGCGGGTCTATGTATTGCAGCGCCGTTTCGGTGAGGTAAAGCGGGCGGAAGGTATCAACCATCACGGCGAGTTCGTGGGTTTCCTTTTTGCCGATGCTGGCCTCTACGGTGCCGGGGTGTGGGCCGTGCGGAATGCCGCTTGGATGCCAGGTGAACGATGCCAAATCGACGCCCCGGCGCGACATAAAATTGCCCGCCACATAGTATAGCACCTCGTCCGAATCCACGTTGGAGTGGTTGTAAGGCGCGGGAATGCTGAGCGGGTGGTAGTCGAACAAGCGCGGCACAAACGAGCAGATAACGAAGTTGTTACCTTCAAACGTCTGGTGCACGGGCGGCGGCTGGTGCAGCCGGCCGGTTATCGGCTCGAAGTCGTGAATGCTGAATGCGTACGGGTAAAAATACCCGTCCCAGCCCACCACATCGAAAGGCGAATGGGCATAGGTGAGTTGGTGCAGTTGGCCTTCCTTGCGCACCTGCACCAAGTAGTCGCCCTCGCCTTCCTCCATAATAAGCTCGCCGGGCGGCCGAATATCGCGCTCGCAATAGGGCGAGTGCTCCAGCAGCTGCCCAAAGTGGTTGCGGTAGCGCCGGCACGTTTCGACCGGGCTGAACGACTCAATAATGAGCAGCCGCACCGGGCCTTCCTCGAAATGCAATTGGTGAATAATGGTGCGCGGCACCACCAGGTAGTCGCCCGGCTCGAAGGGTACTTTACCCAGCTGGCTCCACAATTCGCCCCGGCCTTCGTGCACGAAAATCACCTCGTCGGCCAGCGCGTTTTTGTAGTAATAATCCATCCGCTTTTCCGTGGGGTTGCAGATGCTCATCGTCACGTCGGCATTGCCGAGCATGGTTTGGCGGGCCGTGAGGTAGTCGCCGCCGGTGCTGGTTTGCGACAGCGTGCGCAGGTGCTCGGGCGAGAGCGCCCGCTCTTTCATCAGCTTCACGGCGGCGGGCTTGGGCGTGCCCACGTGCTTTATCTGCGTGGGCGGGTGCTGGTGGTACAGCAGCGACGACACGCCGTGAAAACCCAGCGTGCCCACCAACTGCTCCGAGTAAAGCGAGCCATCGGGCTGCCGGAACTGGGTGTGCCGCTTGCGCGGAATCTGCCCCAGGCGGTGGTAATAAGCCATAAGAAAACGGGGTGGGAGTAGGGCCGCGAAGATACGCCCAGCGCGCAGTGCGCTAGCGCTGGCCGCCATTTAGCGCGTAGCGCGCAACGGCAGGCCGATAAGTGGGGGCAGTTTCTAAACTGCCGACGTGAGAACCAGGCAAATGGCCTCCGATTCGGTAGTCTGGAGACTCGCCCCACTTATCGGCCTGCCGTTACGCTTCACTTCGTTTCGCTAAGCGGCGGCCAGTGCGCCGCTTTCGCGACTTCTATGACTGGTGCAGCAGCGCCAACAGTGCCGGCCCGTCTTTCACCGATTGCAGCGCCTGTTGCAGCTCCGCATCTTCTTCGCGCAGCACGGCGCGGCTCGTTTCGGCCCCGTACAGGCTCTGCGCGATGTACGCTTTCAGGTGCAGGCGCACTAGCGGCGCGCAGCGGCGCAGGGCCGCCGAAGTGGGCGGCAAGCCCGCCAGCCGGGCCAGGCGGCCCACGCCATCCACGTCCGCATCCGACACCTGGAAGGTGGCCATAAACTGCTCGGCCCGCAAACTCGCCAGCTCGGTGTGGTGGCGCTGGCTAAAGGCTTGCGCATAAGCCCGCAGCACGCCCTTGCGGCATAGCTGACTGAAAAAATCGGAGTGCAGCACCGAGTCGCGGGCCACAAATACATCGGGCACGATGCCGCCGCCGCCGTACACGGCCCGGCCGTGGTCGGTGCGGAAGCGCAACTCCTTGGCCACGGGCACGCTGTCGGCCGAGGCGTACTCGCCGCGCCGCTGGCGCTCGGTCAGCTCGCGCTGGTAGGCAGCGGCATCGGCCCCGTAGGGCTTCTGAATGCAGCGGCCGGCTGGCGTGTAGTAGCGGGCAATGGTGAGGCGCAATTCGCCGCCATCCTGCAAGGCAATGGGCTGCTGCACCAGGCCCTTGCCAAAGGTGCGGCGGCCAATGAGCAGGGCGCGGTCGTGGTCTTGCAGGGCGCCGGCCAGTACCTCGGCGGCCGAGGCGCTGTTTTCATCTACCAGCACCACCAGCGGGCCCTGCTCCCAGTCGCCGGGCACGTGGGCGTAGGTTTGGGTATCGTACTGCTCGCCTTTGCCATCGGTGTACACCAGCTTGCGCGAGCCCGCAATGAACTCGTCGGCCAGGCGCGTGGCGCGGTCGAGGTAGCCGCCGGGGTTGCCGCGCAGGTCGAGCACCAGGCGCGTCATGCCCTGGCGGCGCAGGCCGTTTAGCTCCGTCTTAAACTCATCGTACGTATCAGCGGCAAAGCGATTCACTTTTAGAAAGCCCGTTTGGCCGTCGGCCAGCAGCACGCCCGGCTCTACCGAGGGGTTGGGCAGGCGGCGGCGCGCCACCGTGAAGCTGATGGGCTGCGGCTGGCCGGGGCGGGCTATCGTGAGGGCTATCGCGCTGCCGCGGGCCCCGCGCAGCAGCTGCGTCAATTGGCTGCTGCTGAGGTGGGTGCCGGCGATGGACTTGGGCCCCACGCGCAGCAGCTGGTCGCCGGGGCGCAGGCCCGCCTCTTCGGCCGGGCCACCGCGCAAGGTGCCCGACACGGTAGCCGTATCGCGAAAAATATAAAAATCGAGCCCCACGCCGTCGAAGCTGCCTTGCAAAAAGGCATCGGCCTTTTCGCGCTCGCCGGCTGGCAGGTACACCGAGTGGGGGTCAAGCTTTTCGAGCATGCGGGCCACGGCGTAGTCGGTGAGGCCTTCGGTATCGGCCGAGTCCACGTAGTCGCGGTCCACGTAGCTCAGGATTTCCTTGAAGCGCAGGTAGGCCCGCGCCGTGCCCGCCGGGTTTTCCGACGACGGCCGGAAGGGGTTGCCCGCCACCAGCAAGCCGCTGCCAAACGCCAGTGCCAGCAAGAACGCCCAGCGCCAACGTGGCCCACCCGAGTGCGGGCGAGCAGCTGGTGCGCTAGCAGTTTGCGGCGGAGCAGTAGGTGACAAAGCGGCCATGGAAATGGCGAAAAGGAAATGTTTCTAAAACCAACGAAATCGAGGCGATATCAAAATTAGTACAATTGAGGACTAGTAAAAGCAGTCTTTCACCTCGATTTAAGTTTTATTGGATTGATTATATGAATTTCTTTTTAAAGGGCAATAAAACCAACTATAAATCGGAAAAATTTTAAAATGAGATTTGATTTTAGAGCCCGAAATCAAATGGTTTATATGATTTTATTTATAAAAATTAGATAGGATGGGTGCTCTTTTAAAAGCTCGGCACTTAGCAGCAAGTTCCTTTTAGAGTGAACACTGCTTGTGGGGCAACGGCGGCACTGAGCTAGCCCAGCGCCGTATCTTTGTGCCAAAGCCAGTCGGCTTCTTACTGCTTATTTTCATCTCTTCGGCATGGCTCGCACGCTCGCCATCGATTACGGCAACAAGCGCGTGGGCCTCGCCGTCACGGACCCGCTCGGCCTCATCGCCACGCCGCTCGACACCATCCACAGCAAGGATTTAGTGGCGTTTGTGCTGGCTTACCACCTGCGCGAGCCGCTCAAGGCTATTGTGGTGGGTATGCCACGCACGCTGCTCAACGAGCCCACCGACTCGACCAGCGCCGTGGTGGGCCTACTGCGCCGCCTGCGCCGTGAGCTACCCGATTTGCCTGTGCATGAGATAGATGAGCGCTTTACCTCGCGCATTGCCAAGCAGGCCATGCTGGCGGGCGGCCGCGGCCGCCAGGCACGTCAAGACAAAGCGACCGTCGATAAAGTAAGCGCTACGCTTATTCTTCAGTCTTTTTTAGAATCACCGTTAAGCCAATGATTTACCCGATTGTTGCCGTGGGCGACCAAGTGCTGAAAGCCCGCGCCAAAGACATTGCCGCCGACCTGCCCGCCGCCGACCTGAGCCAGTTGGTGCAGGATATGTTCGAAACTATGTATTCGGCCCACGGCGTGGGCCTCGCTGCCCCGCAGGTGGGTAAGGGCATCCGCCTGTTTGTAATGGACTCGGGCCCGATGGTGGAGCCCGACGAGGACGACGAGCCCACCACCGAGCCGCTCGACGCGGCCACCCAAATGGGCCCGGCCGAACTGCCCATCAAACGCGCCTTCATTAACCCCCAAATGCTGAGCGAAACCGGCGAAGAGTGGGGCTTCGAAGAAGGCTGCCTGAGCATACCCGGCGTGCGCGAAAACGTGATGCGCTGCCCCGATATCGTGCTGCGCTACGAAGATGAAAACCGCCAGGTGCACGAAGAGGCGTTCAGTGGCATGGCCGCCCGCATCATCCAGCACGAGTACGACCATTTGGAAGGTATCTTATTTACCGACAAGCTATCAGCTTTCAAAAAGCAGCTGTTGAAAGGCAAGCTGGCCCGCATCAGCAAGGGCGATGTGAAGCACGACTACCGCATGAAGTTTCCAACTAACGGGCGGCGATAGCAGCTTGCTCGAAATTGATAGGACAGCAAAACTGGCATATCCCACGGGATATGCCAGTTTTTTGCGTTTTACTGGCATATCGGCTTTGCTAGTAAGTTCGTGAGGGCGAGCTTGCGGCTAGCGGAGCCATCGCGAGCAGTTGCAAGTATACTGGCTGGCCGAAAGGATATTTTTGAATGAATACCTAGTGTAATATGCTGTTAGTCAATGCTGAATTGATTTTAGAATATGAAGAATAGCCTATGGTGCATTAGCCTTTCACTCATGCTGCTGGCCTGTGCCCTTGGTGCTTTTGCCCAGGATGGCCATCAGTGGCCCCGTGACTCAGTGTCGGGCAAGGTAGAGTATAAGGGCAGCCTGCCCTGGCCGGCAGGAGTAGTTACGGAAGCACAACGGCGAGACTTAGTGCGCCACTGGTATTTGACCAAGCTAACGGATATGAAGCCGGAGGATGTAGCCAATTCGATTGCCTATCACGGTGTCACGTACGACGGATTGCCAAAGGGTGCGCGTCTTGAGTATATCACCTATGTGAATGATAAGGAATACTTTAGTCTACGGTATGAGGTGGAGCTAACGCTGACTTCGGCTGGGCTTGCCTATCAGCTGTCAAACTTTGGCTATGGCTATTTCTCAGTAGATGTTAGCAATAGCGACGATTTAGAAGACCTATTGACACTGTTCCCAACTGGGCGACCAGAGCTTGCAGTCTTTCAAAAGCGGTTGGTGGCCGCCTTAGCTGGTTGGTAGCAGGCCTTTGTACTCACCAGTAGGTAGTAGCAGCAAGCACGAAAGGAGTAGGCATCTGCTGGTAAGCTCAAAACTTGCGCGTAATTTGCTGGTGTGAAAAAGTGTTTTACTTGGATTTTAATCCTAGCGCTGCTAAGTAGCTCCGCTCACTCGGCCCACGCCTGGGGCTTTTATGGCCACCGGCTACTCAATCGGCTGGCCGTGTACACGCTGCCGCCCGAGATGCTGCCCTTCTTCAAGGCCAACATCGACTACATCACCAACAACGCCACGCGGCCCGACTCACGGCGCATGATAGTGCCCACCGAAGCCCCGCGCCACTTTCTCGACGTGGATGCCTACGGCGACAGCGCCCTCACGCGCCACGGCCGGGGGCTGCCCCGGGCCTACGCCGATGCCATTGCCATGGTGGGCGGCGAGGATTCGCTGATGCGCCACGGCATTGTGCCTTGGCAAATTATTCGCATGAAGGGCCAGCTCACGGCTGCCTTCCGGGCGCAGGACACCGATAATATTTTGCGCCTAGCTACCGACATGGGGCACTACGTGGCCGATGCCTGCGTGCCGCTGCACACCACTCGCAACTACAACGGCCAGTTTACCAACCAGCGCGGCATTCACGGCCTCTGGGAGTCGCGTCTGCCCGAGCTGAACGCGGTGAACTACGACCTGCTATCCGGCCAAGCCGTGTACCTCGACCGCCCCGCCGATGCCGCCTGGGCCGCCGTAGAGCGCTCGCACGCCGCCGCCGACTCGGTATTTACTATGGAGCGCCAGCTAACGGCCGAGATGAGTGAAGACCTCAAATACGGTTACGAACAGCGAGGCCGCCAAACCATTCGCACCTACTCGCGCGATTTTAGCCAGGCATATCACCAGCGCCTCAACGGTCAGGTAGAGCGCCAGTTGCGCTATGCGGCCAAGCTTATCGGGGCGTTCTGGTACACCTGCTGGGTCGATGCCGGCCAGCCCGACCTGGGCAAAATGCGTCAGCAGCCCTCGGCCGCCGAGCAGCTGGCCATCGACCAAGAGCGAAAGGAGGCCGCCGCTACGCCCGTGGTAGCCGCGCCGGGGCACGACGAATAAAAAAAGCGCCGGCTGGTGGGCCGGCGCTTTTATTTTGTAGAACGGGGTGGTACTCCGTTTGTGCGTTAGGTAGCTGTCCTTGCGCGGAACGAAGTGCCACTCCGTTTTACAGCTTACACGTTGGGGTTGGCGTCGGCCAGTGAAGCCTCGTAGGCAAGGTTTTCGGCGGGCGTCAGGTTGTTGGGCAGGCGGATATCGTCGGCGTCGTGCACGCGCAGGGTGAGCAGGCCCGAGAGTATCATCGAGCAGCCGCCGAGCACTAGCGTGAGTGCCGAATTGCCACCGAAAACCTGCTTGGTAAAGAAGCCCAGCGTAACGCTGGCCAGCATCTGGGGCAGCACGATGAAGAAGTTGAAAACCCCCATGTAGTAGCCCATTTTGTTGGTGGGCAATGCGCCGGCCAGCATGGCGTAGGGAATTGAGAGGATAGAGGCCCAAGCGAAGCCTATGCCAATCATTGGCAGCAGCAACAGGCCATCTACTGTGCGTAGGTGCATGTTGAAGCCAAATAAATTTACGGCCGGCAAGTAACTGTCGATGGGATAATTGCCGATGAAATAGATGGAAATCAGCCCCAGCCCACCGGCCGTCAGGCAGATGAGGTGGGTAGCGCGCCGGCTGGTAGCCCGGGCAATGAGAGGCAGCGTGAGTGCCGCCAGGGCCGATACGCCATTGTATACCGACTGGCATACGTTCCACCAGTCGGCACCCTCATTATACAGTTTGGAGGTTGGGTCGCTGGTATGGTACACGTAGTGGGTAATGGCTGAGGTGGCATAAATCCACATTGAAAACAGCGCCAACCAACTAAAAAACTGCACTAATGCCAGCTGCCGCATGGTGCGGGGCATGTCGGCTACGCCAGCGAAAGACGCTTTGATGCCCGCCCAAAAACCGCCTGTGAGGCGCTTCTCCTCCTCGAACTCAGACAGATTCACCGGAGGGTATTCGCGGGTGGTGAGCACCGTGTAAAGCACCGCAATAAAAAAGACAATTCCGCCCGTATAAAAGGCATACGTGAGTGCGGGCGAAATATGGCCTACCGGAGCCGTATTGGGAAAGTACTTGGCGTAAATAACCGGCAGCAAAGAGCCCACCACAGCCCCAATACCAATAAAGAAGGTTTGAAAGCCAAAGCCAGTGGTGCGCTGGTTGCTCGGCAGCAAGTCGCCTACCAGCGCCCGAAACGGCTCCATCGAGATGTTGATACTGGCGTCCATAATCCAGAGCATGCCCGCTGCCATCCAAAGCGCCGATACATTGGGCACTACCAGCAGCGCCAGCGAAGCCAAAATGGCACCTACCAGAAAGTAGGGCCGCCGCCGGCCCCAACGGGCGCTCCAGGTACGGTCGGAAAAATAGCCAATGATGGGCTGCACTATCAAGCCGGTAGCGGGCGCGGCCAGCCATAGAAAAGCCAATTCATCTTCCTTGGCACCCATCGTTTCGAAGATGCGGCTCATGTTGCCGTTTTGCAGAGCGAAGCCAAATTGGATGCCCAGGAAGCCGAAGCTCATGTTCCAGATTTGCCAGAAGCTGAGGCGCGGCTTGGCCCGCATGTTGGGGTTGTCGATGGTAACGGCGGAGGCGGCCATTGAACGAAGACGGGAGTAGGTGGGAGAATATTTAGATTTGAAAGGTAAGCACCGGAATCGATTTAGGAAACCTTCTAGAGGCTTTAAGAACTAGCCAGAACGAAAAAAAGCTCGTCGCCGACGAGCTTTTTTCTGGTGCTACTATATGTCATGCTGAGCTTGCCGAAGCATCTTGGCCGCTTCGTTGGAGTACTAATGCTAACATATCCTGCCAAGATGCTTCGGCAAGCTCAGCATGACATATAGTGGACCTACATCGGCTTTATTTCCAGCACCAGTGCGGCGAGCGGGGCCAGCGTCAGGTTGAGGCCGGGCTTGGCTTCACCGCCGTTGAGCAGGTCGCGGTAGGTGTGCACGTGCTGTGGGTCGAGGCCCATGCGCTTCATTACTGCGGCGGGAATGAGTAGGGTGGGGTGGTAGGTCTGCGTGTCGCTGAAATTGACGACTACCAGCACTTTTTGGCCCGCAGTGTAGCGCACAAAGGCATAGAGCTTGTGCTGGTCGTACTCCTTGCTGAGGTTGTTGGCGTCCTGCAACTCATAGAACTGGCCTTTGCGGATGGCCTCGCTGCTGCCCGCCAGCGTGAGCAGGCGCTTGTAGAAGTCGTGCAACTGCTTCTGGGCGGGGCTGAGTTTGGCGCCGTCAAATTTGCCTTGGTTCATCCATTTCTGATGCTCAGGCACGCCCCAGTAGTCGAAGAGCGTGGTGCGGCCGTCGCCGGTGTTGAAGCCGGCCACGCCGTGGGCGGGCTCGGCCACGTCCTGGCCTATGTAGAGCATTACCGGGCCCGAGCCCAGCGTGGCCGATACCGTCATGGCCGGGATGGCGCGGCGCGGGTCGGTGGCAAATTCCTTGGAAGCAATGCGCTGCTCGTCATGGTTTTCGAGGAAGCGCAGCATGTGCGAGCCGAAGCCTCGGCTTTCCGTTTTCCAGACGTGGGTGATGTCGTCGGTGGTGCCTTCCTGACGCATCAGGCGGCGCAGGCCGTCGTAGAGGCCCACCTTGTCATAGAGAAAATCGAAGTGGCCCTGGTTGATGTATTTGGCGTATTCCTTGGCATTGTAGGCCTCGCCCAGGAAGATGATGCCGGGCTTCACCTTCTTAACCTGCGGAATAACCCAGGCCCAAAACTCGACGGGCACCATCTCGGCCATGTCGCAGCGGAAGCCATCGACGTCTTTTTTGGCCCAGAATACCAGAATGTCTTTCATTTTCAGCCACGTGTCGGGCACGGGCTCGAAGTAGGTTTTGTGGCCGTTTTGGTAATCGACGCCGTAGTTGAGCTTGATGGTTTCAAACCAGTCATCAACGCTGGGCTTCTCCGAAAACACGTCGTTGCCGGTGGCTTTGGCCGGAAACTCGTCGTACTGGCCATCCTCGCGGGGGCCTTTCAGCGGGCCGAACGGGTTGTAGCCAGCGGGCACTACGAAGTGCTTGCCGGGCACGTAATAGAAGTTATTGTTAGGGGCGAAGGCCTTGGCTTTGTCGTCGTGCGCGCCGAGGTCTACCACGCCAGCGGGCTTCGAGGTTGACTTGTAGGAGCGCGCTACGTGGTTGGGAATGAAGTCGATAATGACTTTTAAGCCGTGGGCGTGAGTGCGCTTTACCAGGGCTTCGAACTCGGCCAGGCGGGTTTGGGGCGTGGTGGCGAGGTCGGGGTCTACGCTGTAGTAGTCGCGGATGGCGTAGGGCGAGCCGGCGCGGCCTTTCACTACGTCGGCATCGTTGGCGGGCAGGCCGGGGTAGGGGGTCATAGTGGCATGTTCGAGCACGCCGGTATACCACACGTGCGACACGCCTAGCTCCTTAATTTTGGTTAGGGCCAAGTCGTTGATGTCGTTGAATTTGCCGCAGCCGTTTTCCTGAATGGTGCCGTAGGTTTTATTCAGCGCCACTTTGTTGCCGAACAGGCGCGGGAGCATCTGATAAATAATCAGCTTGTTATCAGCCGGGGTTTCGTCGGTGGTATTCGGGTCGTTAGGAGTCTGGGCCACAAGCGGGGTAGCTAGGGCAGCCAGCAGTAGGCTGGCTGCCAAGGTGAGAAGTCTCATGATTTACTTCCGCAATTCTACCACCCAAGCCGTGTGCGCCGGCACCTTCAAGGTTTTCAAATCGGAAATAACCGCGCCGCTCACCACATCAACCCCTGACGAGAACCCGTCAGTCCGCTCAGCGAAGCGCGTGCCATCGACCTTCTTCTCATCCTTGGTATTGTTGGCAATTACCATCACGCAGGCATCGCCATCGTACCGGAAATAGGTGTACACACCATCCTGCGGGATAAATTGCATCAGCTTGCCGCTCGATAAAACCGGGTGCGCTTTCCGATAATTGGCTAGCTTGCTCACGTAGTCGAACGCCTCGCCGGCCTTACCGGGGCGCGAGGTAAAGTAGTTCTTCTTGTCGCCGGACCAGCCGCCGGGGAAATCCTCGCGCACCTTGCCATCGGGGTCCGAGAAGTTTTTCATCAGCACCTCGGTGCCGTAGTAGAGCTGGGGCGTGCCCCGCAACGTGAGCAGCCAGGCCAGGCCCATCTTATACTTCGCAAAGTCTTCGCCAATCACCGAGTAGAAGCGGCTCATGTCGTGGTTGTCCAAAAACGGCACGTTGCGGGTGGCATCTACGTACATCCAGTCGCCTTGCAAGGCGCGGTAGAGCTTGTTGAGGTCGCCGCCATCGCCCTTCAGCACGTCGCTGATACCGAAGCAGATTTGGAAATCGAGCACGCCCGGCAGGTTCGACTTAAAACCATTGACGGGCGGGAAAATATTTTGGGCATAGAACGCTTGCTCGGCCTCGGTGCCCTCCCAGGCCTCGCCAAACAGCGCCAGCTTGGGGTATTCTTCCTGAATAGCCTTGCCCCAGTTCATCAAAAACGTCAGCTCCGAATAGGGGTACGTGTCGATGCGGTAGCCATCCAGCCCCGTCGTTTCGACCCACCACAGGAAGTTCTGAATCAAATACGTCGCTACCAGTGGGTTGCTCTGGTTTACGTCGGGCATAGAGGTGTCAAACCAGCCGTCGTTTTCCAGCATCCGGTCGCGCTTCGACGCGTAGGGGTCGTTGAGGGTGAAGGCGTTGTAGTTGCTCCGCGTGAATTTTGGAAACTCGTGAAACCAGTTGCCAGCCGGCTTGTCCAGAAATAAATGGTGGTAGCTGCCCCAGTGGTTCAGCACGATGTCCTGAATCACTTTTAAGCCTTGACCGTGCGCGTTTTTCACAAATTGCACGTACTCGGCGTTGGTGCCGTAGCGCGGGTCTACCTTGTAGCAATCCGTCACGGCGTAGCCGTGGTAGCTGGCGCGGGGCATGTCGTTCTCAATGATGGGCGTGGGCCAAATGGCCGTGACACCCAGCTGCTTGAAGTAGCCGAAGTGGTCGGCGATGCCCTTGAGGTCGCCGCCGTGGCGGGCAAACATAGAGTCGCGGCTCAGGCGCGGGGCGCGGGTGCCTTTTACAATGTCATTCTTCGGGTCGCCGTTGGCAAACCGGTCGGGCATGAGCATGTAAATAAAGTCGGCCTGCGTGATGCCTTGCACGCGGGCCGGGTCGGCATTGCGGGCGCGCAGCTCGTAGTTGTAGGTAAAAGTTTGTGCGCCTTTAAATTGAAGCTTGAGCTGGCCGGGCTGCGCCTGCGGGCTGATTGTAAGATTAATAATCAGGTAATTTGGGCTTTCGAGCTTCTGAAAACCGTCGAGCGTAACGCCGGGGTACGAGGCGGCCAAGCCTACTTGGCTAGCGGCGATGCCGGGCGCATTCACCAGCAGCTGCACCTTGGGGTTTTTCATGCCCACAAACCAGTTGGTGGGGTCGATGCGGGTAATGGCGCCGGCCTGGGGGGCGGGGGGCGGGGCCGTGGGGCGGGGTGCCAGCGGGGCGGCCTGCGCCGGAGCAGCCAGCGCCAAAGGCAAGAGGGCTGCCGAAGCGACCAGTAGCGAGCGAAAAAGCATCATGGAGTGGATGAGGGAGAAAGAGAGGGCAACAACGGCCGGCCAACCGACCAACTGCGTGGCAAAATACGGAAGGCTCCGGCGGAATCGTTTTCGGTCGGCTTTGGGGGCCGCGCTGGGTTTGCCTCCTGCGTCCTTCCTTTGCACCCACAAACCACCTTACCGGCAAGCAACTACTTGCCCTTTCTTTCCTATGGCATTTCAGTTTAAAGCGCCCACTCCGGCCGCTAAGTACAAGACGCCGGCCGCTTACTTCTCGATGGAGTTTGCCCTCGACCAGGCCCTCAAAACCTACTCGGGTGGCCTAGGCTTTTTGGCCGGCTCGCACATGCGCTCGGCCTACGAGCTCAAGCAAAACCTGGTCGGCATCAGCATCCTCTGGAGCTACGGCTACTACGACCAGACCCGCAACCCCGACCAGAGCATGAAGGCCGATTTCATTCAGAAAAACTACTCTTTTCTGGAAGACACCGGCATCGTGTTCCCCATCATCATCCACGACTCGGAGGTGCACGTGAAGGCCATGTACCTAGCCCCCGAAGTGTTTGGCACCGTGCCGATGTTCTTCCTCACCACTGATATTGAGGAGAATGACTACATCTCGCGCACCATTTCGCACCACCTCTACGACCCGGACACCGCCGCCCGCGTAGCCCAAAGCATGCTGCTGGGCATCGGCGGCGGCAAATTGCTCGATGTGCTGGGCCGCCAAACCGACATCTACCACCTCAACGAAGGCCATGGCCTGCCGCTGGCTTTCTACCTCTTCGAAAAGCACGGCCGCAACCTGGCCGAGGTGCAGAAGCGCCTGGTTTTCACCACCCACACCCCCGAGCTGGCCGGCAACGAGGAGCACCCCATGCAACTGCTCCAGGACATGTCGTTTTTCTGCGGCGTGCCCGAGCAGGAAATCCGCCAGGCCGCCCGCGTGCAGGGCGACTCGCTCAACTACACCCTCACCGCCCTGCGCTTTGCCCGCAAAGCCAACGGCGTGAGCAAAGTACACGGCAAGGTGGCCAACGAAATGTGGGGCCATTACGACGGCATTTGCCCCATCATCTCCATCACCAACGCCCAAAACGGCACCTACTGGCGCGATACGCAGCTAGCCGCTGCCCTCAAAGGCAAGGACGATAATGCCCTGCTGGCCCGCAAAAAAGAGCTGAAAAAGGAGCTGTTCAAAACCGTAGCCGACCAAACCGGCACCCTGCTCGACCCCGAGGTGCTGACCATTGTGTGGGCCCGCCGCTTTGCCGCCTACAAGCGCGCCGACCTCATTCTGCGCGACTTCGAGAAGTTTGAGAAGCTGGTGACCGACGACAAGCGCCCGGTGCAAATCATCTGGGCCGGCAAGCCGTACCCGAAGGACAACAACGCCATCGCGATTTTCAACCACCTCATCGCCGTCACCAAAGAATTTAAGCGTTGCGCTGTGCTGGTGGGCTACGAGCTGGCCTTAAGCGCTGAGCTGAAAAAAGGCTCCGACCTGTGGCTGAATACTCCGCGCTTCCCCCGCGAGGCCAGCGGCACCAGCGGCATGACCGCCGCCATGAACGCCTGCGTGAGCGTGAGCATCGCCGACGGCTGGATTCCAGAGTTTGCCAAAGACGGCGAAAACTGCTTCATCATCGAGCACGCCGACGAGCAACTGCCCGAAAATGAGAAGGATACTATCGAGGCCAACACGCTGTATAGCGTGCTTGAGAAGGCCGTATCGCTGTACTACGACAAGCCGGAGCAATTCACTAAAATCCGCAAAGCGGCCATGAAGGACGTGGAGCCCACGTTTGAGAGCGGCCGCATGGCCAAGGAGTACTACGAGCTACTCTACAAGTAAGACCGCAGATTCAAACGGATTAAACAGATTTAACGGATACGCCGCTAGCGCGGCTGACTGCTTTTCTTGAGCGGTTTTTGGTTGGAAAAAGCCGCCTTCGGGCGGCTTTTTTTCGTATGAGAAGACTGCTGTATCCGGGCAAAGCGGGGCGAAAAGCTACACGCCCGCCTAGTCAGCCTGCCGCAGGCAGGCGTATCCGTTAAATCTGTTTAATCCGTTTGAATCTGCGGTATGTGTGGTCGTTATACTGTCATTTCTCCTGCGCCGGCCTTGGCCAAGCGCTTTTGTGCTGCGGAATCCGTTAGCCCCGCGCCCAATTACAATGCTGCGCCCTCGCAGGGCCTGCCCATCATCACCAACACCGCGCCCGGCCAGATACAGCTGGTAAGCTGGGGCCTGGTGCCCGCCTGGAGCCGCGACCCGGCCGGTGGCCCCAAGCCCATCAATGCCCGCGCTGAGACGCTGGCTGAGAAGCCCAGCTTCCGGCAGCTGCTGGCGCGGCGGCGCTGCCTGGTGCTGGCCGACTCGTTTTATGAATGGCAGGCCACCGAGCGGGGCAAGATTCCGCACCGCATTTTGCTGAAAAATGAGGAGCCTTTCGCTTTTGCGGGGCTTTGGGATGAGTGGGTTGACCGAGGCTCGGGTGAGGTGCACCCCACCTTCACCATCATCACCACCGAGCCCAATGAGCTGATGGCCAAGCTGCACAATCGCATGCCCGTCATCTTGCCCGGCCCCGAAGCCGAGCGCGCTTGGCTCGCCGACGACCTCAGCGCGTCCGCGCACCAGCAATTATTGGTGCCTTGCGACACGAATTTGATGCGCGAATACGCCATCACGACGCGGGTAAACTCGCCCGCCCACAACGATGCGGAGGTGCTGGTAGCCGCTTAGTAACGCGAACTGGAAAGCTCGTATTATAAAGCCGGCTTTACCTCAAATGAAAAGCTGGTGCTGCCTAGTTGACCATCCGGCGTTAGGCCTTGGGTAACAACCAGGTAGCGCCCCGGCTGGTCGGAGGTGAAAAACTCCAGCGCTTGTGGCTGCTTGGCCGCGAGCTGGATGTTGGGGTTCCAGTAGAGCAGGTTGCGGAGGTCGGGCAGGCGGCTGTGCTGTTGGGTTTCGCTGTCGTAGCGCGGGGCGTAAAATTCGCGGGGCACTTGCAGCGTTTCGTACTCTTCGATGAGGGCGTGGGAGTTGAGCGGAAAGCCGCCCAGGTCGCCTTTATACGTGTAGTAGCTCACCAAGCCATCGTAGGCCTGCTGGCCCACAAAGTAGCGGTTGGCCATCACGTCGAGGGTCTTCACCTTCAGCGGGCTAAAGGCCATTATCTGGTCAACCTTGAACACGGGCAAGCCATCAATCAGTGTCAAGGGATTCTCCTTCAAGGTGATGTGGCGCGGGCGGTCAACCACCAAAAAGTGGAAGCCATCGCGGCGCTTGCGCACCAGCACGCCGGGCACGTACTCGCGCATCACTTCCTCCATCGTCGGAAAGCGGGTGTAGTCGTCGAGGCGGTAGTGCTCATCGGGGCGGCCGTAGAAGGCCACCGTATCGGTGGGCACGGGCAGGTAGCGCGCCGGCGGAACTGGAAACGCCTGCTGCGCCTGCACCTGCAAGTGGCGCTCGCTGAGGGTAGTGGCCAGCCGCGCCGACAGCGGCGGCAAGCCCGGCACGGCCGCCCCGCCGCCTTTGGTAAATGGGCTGAGCAGCTCTACGCGGTACAGGCTGTCGGGCAGCGGGTTGGTTTGAAAAACCAGCTTGCGCAGCCCATAGGTGTGCGGCAGCTCAAACTGCACCACGCCATCGTCGTGGCTGGTGGCGTTGTTGAACCAGAACACGTGCCCTGGCAGCGAGAGGTAGGTCGTGATGCCCGCCGCGGGCGCGCCGTCGGGCCGGCTCACGCGGCCTTGCAGCAGGTAGCCATTCAGCTCGGGCGGGTAGCTGAGGGCGGGCGGGCGGCCCGCCGCCACGTCCTCCCACTTGAAGCGCCGCCAGCCCTGGGTCAGCATCAGGTTGTCGGCCGCCTGCTGGGCCACCGCGCTCGAGTCGCGGAAGTAGTAGCCCGCATCTTCGATAAAGCCCTTGAGGTCGGCGGCCAGCAGCAAGTTGCTGGTAATATCGGCCGGAGCTGTGTTCGACAGCGAATCGAGCCGGTATACGGCCAGCGACAGCGCCGCCGCCTGCGGGGCCCCCACTTGCAGGCGCACCTGGCGGCGCGGCCCATACGCCGCGGCCGAGGCCTGGCCTTGAATATGGAGTGCGTGCGCCGGCCGCCGGAAATACAGCCGCTCACCCACCGGCCGCTGCCCTACAAACACCGTGAAGTGCGTAATGCCGGGTCGCAAGTGCCGCTTATCAACCTGAAAAACCGCCTGCCCGCCCGAGAAAAAAGCATCGGCCTCCACCGTTACCTGCTGGCCCGAGTGCGCCAGTAAGTGCAGCCCGCCAGTAGCGGCGGCTGCCTGCGTCTGCACGGCCACAGTGAGCTGGCCCGCCTCATTATCCGTGACTTGCAGCGTGTAGCCCTGCTCGGCCACGGCGGGCAGCTTGCTGGTGAGCACCTTGCCATCGGGCAGGCGCAGGGTAGCCGTGTAGGCAGCCCCGGCGGCCGTGGGCGTGAGCAGAAAGCTGCCCATGCCAAACTTTAGTGTTTGAAACGAGGCCAGCGCGGTGCCGCGGGCGTCGGCCACCGTGCCGGTAGCCGCCACCGAGCGGCCGTACTGGTCGGTGACTTTAAAGGCTACCCGGCCCGGCAGACCTTGCACCAGCTGGCCGCCTTCGGGAAAAAACTGCACGTCGTAGGCCGACCCGGTTTTGGCAGTCGCGGCGGCCCCGTTAGCAGTCGCCGTGTTTACGACCGTGATGGGGCACTGAAAGTAAAAATCGGGCCCGGCATTTTTCATCCAGTTGGTGTAGGCGCGCACCACGTAGCGCCCGGTGGGCAGCTCGGTGGGCAGCTCCAGCGAGCCCTGACCCATGGCGTGCACCAGTGCTAGCTTGGCTTGCAGCACGGGGCGCAGGTCGGCATCCAGCACTTCCACATAAACCACTTTGCTCATGCCAAGCGGCCGGTGGTAGGTGCCATCCACGGCGTAGGCCTTGAACCACAGCGTTTCGCCGGCCACGTAGGCGGGGCGGTCGAGGTGCAGAAACAGCTGCTCGGTGAGCGCCTGGCGGCTGTAGTGCTGCAGCCGCTGGCCGAGGCTATCGGCGGGCTGCGTAGCCTGGGCCAGGCTGGGCTGGCTGGCCAGCAGCCCTAGTGCCATAGCTAGGTTCAGGCCCCAGGCCTGGGGGGTGAGCAGGAGATAAGGCAAGCGCATGAGCAGCAAAAAGAACGGAGTAAAAGAAAGCTGGAGCCAGCGGGCGGCTACCAGTAGCTGGGCTTCGTGAGGGTGCCGTGCAGGCGGCAGTCTACGCACTCGGTTGAGGCCCCGGTGTAGCCTATTGTATCGTTGCCAGAGCTACTGACAATGGCCCCGACGGGGGTGTTGCTAGGCACCTGAAAAATGTAGCTTTTGCCGGGCGGCAGCGGTGGTTTATAGTCGCCGCGCAGCTCTTTGCCCAGCGAGTCGCAGGCCTGGTAGGGGGTGTCGAACCGCCAACCGAAGGGATAAGGGATATCGGCGCGGTTGATGAAGAGGCGCCGCTGCTGCACCGTGTGGGCACCCACGTAGCCCAGCACCGGCTCATCTGGCTTGTCGAGGCGGTGCACATTACCAGTGAGCTGGGTGGGCAGCGGGTCGTTGACGGTGCCCACGGCCTCCGTGTTTTTGCGCAGCAAGTCGTAGTAGGCAAACTCGGCCGCCGTCTCAGCATACTGGCTCACCAGGAGGCTGTAACGCACCGTAAACCGCTCGGACCGGCTCGAAGCCCCCAGTATCGGAAAGTCGACAAGCACATCCTGGCTGAGCTGGGCCGTGCTGCTCTGCTTAATGGTGGAAGGCCGCTCGGTGCGCCAGCACGTGTAGATGGGCACCTTGCGCGGCATAATGCGTTCGCGCTTGGTATCGTACTCGAGCCGCGACTCGAAGGCGCTGTTAAACTGCCAGGTTTCGATAAAGCTCCAGCGGTAGTAGCGCGATTGTAGCTGCGCATCGTGCGTGCTGAGCGAAAACTGAATGTCATTGCCATCGAGCTTCCATTTTACATTGTCGATGGGCGGCGTCACTTTCAGCGGCACCAAACTCGACTCATAAACGGCCGCGCCGACCGCGGGCGTGATGCGCAGCTGGTACTGGCGGGTGGAGTTTAGCACCATGCTATCCGACTGGTAGCTGCCGCTGGCTTTCTCGGTCAGAGCGTAGCGCTGACCAGTGTTGTCCACAATGAAAATCTTGGCTCCTTTCTCGGCGGGCGGGGCCGTGGCCGTAGCCACATTTATCGTGCGCGAGAGCTTGATGCGCGTTACCCCGTTGCCATTGATGAAGCCATCCACCACCAGGTAGTTGGCGTTGGTACCAACCACGTCGGGCAGGTAGGGGTCTACGCAGCCGCTGAGGCCTACGCTCAGGAGCAGCCCGGCGGCGACGCTGCTACGACGAAAAAGACCACGGTTGTTTTGCATGCTATCCTCTAAAGTGTTCTATTAACCTATACTAGCTGGCCACTACCAGAAGCTAGGCCTCATGTTCACACCTCGGGTACGGCAGTCCACGCACGCCCGCGACGAGCCGGTGTAGCCCACCGGGCTGCCCCCCGGCGCCACAATGTAGTCGATGGGCACATTACCAGGGTCTAAGAATATTCGGGTATTAGGAATATATATCGGGTACTTATCGCCGGGGTCCGGCACCAGCTCCTGGCCGATGTTGCAGGCCGAGTAGGGGTCCTCGAAAGCCCAGCCGGCTGGCAAATTCAACGTTTGCGGGGTGAGGAAGATGCGCGTTTGCTGCATGGTGTGCGCGCCCACAAAGCCCAGCACGGGCTCGTTGGTAGCCGTGCCCACGCGGTGCACATTGCCGGTGAGCTGCGAGGGCAGCGGGTCGTTTACGCCGCCCACCGCCTCGGTATTCTTCCGCAAAATTTCGAGGTAGGCAAACTCGGCGGGCGTTTCGGCATACTGCGTTACCAGCAGGCTATAGCGGATTTTGAGCCGCTCGGCCCGGTCCGAAAAGCGCAGCAGCAGCAGGTTGGTAATGGCATCTTGGCTGAGCTGGGCCGAGCTGCTTTGGTGAATGGCGGTGTTTGGCTCCGTGTGCCAGCACGTGTAGATGGGCGTGACGCGGGGCTGAATAATGCTTTTAATAAGCTCTATTTTCGACTCGTAAGCGGAGTTAAATTCCCAGGTTTCGGTGTAGCTCCAGCGGTAGTAGCGCGATTGCCCTTGGGCATCGTGGGTGCTCACCCGCAGCTGTAGCTCGCCGCCCTGCTGCACCCAGTCCACTTTGTCGATGGGCGGCGTCACTTTCATCGCCACCAGGTCCGACTCGTAGTTGGCCGCGCTGGCCCCCGCCGTGGCAATGCGTAGCTGGTACTGCCGGGCCGGGTTCAGCACCATGCTGTCCGATTTATAAAAGCCGGGGCTCACCTCCCGCACGGCGTAGCGCGCGCCGCTGTTGTCCACAATAAAAATCGTGGCCCCTTTCTCGACGGGAGGCGCGGTAGGCGTGGCAATGTTTTCGGTGCGCGAAAGCTTGATGCGCGTGGCCCCGTTGCCATTGATAAAGCCATCGACCACCAGGTACTTGTTGGGCGCGTTGACTACGTCCGGCATGTACGATTCGACGCACCCGCCCAAGCCCAGCAGCAGCCCGATGGCGCTGCTACTCCGAAGTAAAATTCGCTCAAGGCTTTGCATATACTTATCTATCAAGGATGATGGGGGCAATACCGGCCGGGCTGGCTGCGGCTACCAGAAGCTGGGCTTCGTGGTGGTGCCGCGGGTGCGGCAGTCGGCGCACGCCCGCGACGTGCCCGTGTAGCCTATTTTGCTGGTCCCCCTGAGGATATAGTCAAGCGGTATATTTTCGGGGTTGTTGAATACCCGCGTGAAGGGCACAAATATGGGGACTTTGTCTCCGGGGTCGGGCGCCAGCTCCTGGCCAATGTTACAGGCCGCGTAAGGGTCTTCGAACGCCCACCCCGCCGGCAAATTCAAATCTTGCGGACTAATAAAAATCCGCTTTTGCTGCACCGTGTGCGCGCCCACAAAGCCCAGCACCGGCTCGGCCGCATTGCCCACGCGGTGCACATTGCCGGTGAGCTGGGTGGGTAGCGGGTCATTCACGGTGCCTACGGCCTCCGTGTTTTTGCGCAGCAACTCGTAGTAGGCAAATTCTTCGGCGGTTTCGGTGTTTTGATTCACCAGCACGCTGTAGCGAATCTTGAGCCGCTCAGCCCGGTCCGAAAAGCTGAATAGCAGCGCGTTCGTAAGTGCATCCTGGCTCAGCTGGGCCGTGCTGCCTTGTTTGATGCTGGTGTTCTGCTCGGTGCGCCAGCAGGTGTAAATGGGCGTGACGCGCGTGGTCACAATGCCATTTATATACTCCAGCTGCGACTCGTAAGCCGAGTGGAACTCCCAGGTTTCGGCGAAGCTCCAGCGGTAGTAGCGCGACTGCGCTTGGGCATCGTGGGTACTCAGCTGCACTTGCAGCTCATTATTTTGCCGCACCCAATCGAGCTTGTCGATGGGCGGCGTCACTTTCATCGCCACCAAGTCCGACTCGTAGCTAGCCGCGCTGGCCCCTACCGTGGCAATGCGCAGCTGGTACTGCCGGGCCGGGTTCAGCACCATGCTGTCCGACTTATAAAAGCCGGGGCTCACCTCCCGCACGGCGTAGCGCGCGCCGCTATTGTCCACAATGTAAACCGTGGCCCCTTTTTCGGCGGGTGGGGCCGTGGTAGTGGCCACATTAATAGTGCGCGAGAGCTTGATGCGCGTGGCCCCGTTGCCATTGATAAAGCCGTCGACTACCAGGTAGTTGGCGTTGGCGCTCACCACATCGGGCATGTACGCATCTACGCACCCGGCCAGCCCGGCCAGTAGCCCCCACGCGCCCCAGCGGGCCAGAAAATGCGAGAATTGCTGGCGCATAACTAGAACTTAAAGTTGTACGTGACCGTCGGAATGGGCTGCCCGAAGATAGAGAGCTGGTAACCCTTAATTTGGCCAGCAACCGACTGAAAGTAAACCGAATACGGATTGTGCCGGCCCGTCAGGTTATATACCGAAACCGTCCAGGAGCTGTGCGCCAGCTTCTTGAGCTTGTGGTTGCCCTCGATGTTAACTGCCAAATCGACGCGCAAATAATCGGGCACCCGGTAGGCGTTGCGGTCAGAGTAATACACCCGCAAGGCGTTGTCAATGTAGTACTTAGCCAGCGGCAGCGTAATGGGCCGGCCCGTGCTGTAGTTGAAGTTGAGCGACGTGCTAAAGCGCTGGCTAAAGCGGTAGTTGCCCACCAGCGTAAAGTCGTGCGGCTTGTCGTAATTGCTGGGGTACCAGTCGCCGTTGTTTACCACGTCGGTGGCCGTGTTCACCTGCACCAGCGAGCGGGCGTAGGTGTAGCTCACCCAGCCATTGACCTTGCCAGTGTTTTTGCGCAGCAATACTTCCACGCCGTAGGCGCGGCCCTGGGCATTCACCACATCGGTTTCGAGGTTGGGGTTCAGCAGCAGCACCGCGCCGCTCTTGTAGTCCAGAAAATCGGTGATGCGCTTGTAGTAGCCTTCCACCGAAAACTCGATGGTATTGCGCTTGAAATTGTGGTAGTAGCCCAGCGCGTACTGGTCGCCCACCTGCGGCTTTATGTACTTGTCGCTCAGCTTCCAGCTATCAGTGGGCGATACCACGGTGGTGTTGGTGAGCTGGTGAATGTACTGGCGCGTGCGGTTGTAGCTAATTTTCACCGACGAGTTATTCGTCAGCTCATATTTGGCCGACAGCCGCCACTCGGGGCCGCCGTAGTTGGCCAGCACCTGGCCGTCGCTGTAGTCGGTGGTGCCCGTCACGGTGCTTTGGCTGCGCGAAAGCCCATCCAGATATTCCGTCACCTTGCGCGGCCCCAGCGCCTGGAAGAACGAGTAGCGCAGCCCCAGCACCACCGCAAAGCGCGGGCTGATGTCGAAGCGGTCGGCCGCGTACACCGAGCTCTCCACCGCCCGCTCGTGCTGAATGAGCGTAGGTATCAGCAGCGACTGGTCGCCCAGCGGCTGCTGGTTGCCGGGGGCCGTGTTGTACAGCAGCGAGCTGCCCCCAAAATCCAGCGTGTGCTTGGGGTGCAGCATATAGCTGGCATCGGCTTGCAGCGAGGCTTGGTTGATATTATAATCGAAGGTCGAAGCCGAAAACGCGTTGCGCGTCGTCTTCAAATTGAAGCCGTACTGGCTGTAAGTGCCCGTGACCGTGCTGGCCAGCTTCTGGCTGAAGGTATGCTTCCACTTCAGGCTGGCGGCCGTGTTCTGGTACTCGTAAATAGTGTCGCTAGCCAGCCGAAACCGGTCGTGGCTGAGGTAGCCGGTGGCCGAAAGCGAGTTTTTAGCATTGAAATCGTACGTCACATAAGCGCTCAGGTCATAAAACGAAGCCGAGCTGTTTTTTAGCGTCGGGCTGGGCACCTGGTGCAGCAGCCAGTCAGAATACGAGGTGCGCCCGCTCACCAAAAATGAGCCCTTGCCGCCCCCCAGCGGTCCCTCCAACTCCAGCCGGCTCGTGAGCAGCCCAATGCCGCCCGACCCGCCAAACTTCTTGCGGCTGCCCTCGCGCCCCTCAATCTCCAGCACCGAGGCTAGCCGGCCGCCGTAGCGCACCGGAATGGCACTCTTATACAGCTCCACCGACTGCACCGCATCGGGGTTGAAAGCCGAGAAAAAGCCGAACAAGTGAGCCGGGTTGTATATCGTCGCCCCGTTGAAAAGCACCAGGTTTTGGTCGGTGCCGCCGCCGCGCACGCTAAAGCCCGTGCTGCCCTCGCCAATGGTCTTCACCCCCGGCAGGGCCGTCACCACGCGCAGCAAGTCCGACTCGCCAAACACCGTAGGTACTTGCTTAATAATCTTGATATCAAGCTTCTGCACGCCCATTTGCATGCCACGCACGTTGCCTTCCTTCTGGCCCTGCACCACCACTTCGCTCAGCGAGGTTACATCGGAAGGCACTTCCAAATCGAGGCGGCCGTTGGCGTGCACCCAGATTTGCCGCCGCGTAGTTCGCACGCCAATGCCTCGAATAGTAAGATTATAGCGGCCCACCGGCAGTGTCAGCGAGTACGCGCCCTGCTTATCAGTCGTGGTGCCGATGTTGGGCGACTCGATAAATACCGCCACCCCAAACGCTGGTTCGGACTTCGCGCCGGTAGTGCGCACCACGCCCGTAAGGGTGGCGCGGCCACCAGCTGCACTGGCCTGCCGCGGCCCAATCTCATACACCTTAAACTCCGAGGTGCCCACCTGGCTGGGTTGGCCGGCTCGCACCGGGGCTAGCACTACGTCGCCGGCGCTGGGTGCACTGCCCCCAGCCGGCGTAGGCTGAAAGTAGCTGTCCGGCAGCCGGGTTTGCAGCGGGTAGTCGGGCGTAATAAACACCCGGCCCGTCGATTCCTCAATGGAAAATTGCAGCGACGAGCGCGAGAATATCTGCTTGAGCAACGCAGTCAGCGGCAGGCCGTTGGCCTGCGCCTGCACCGTCACGGTATCGAGCGTAGCAGTGTCAAAGTAAAAGCGGTAAGGCGTCTGAGCTTCAATCTGCTGCGCAAATTTTTCGAAGCGCAGGTTGCGGAAATCGCCAGTGATGGTGGGGCCGGTTTGTTGCGCCCAGCCAGCGCGGCTGCCAGCCAGCAGCCCGGCCAGCAGCGCCAGAAAAAGGTAGAAACGAGGCATAGGAAGCGGTTAGGAAGAGCAGATAGCGGGCACCAGCGCAGCAAGCCAAAACTGGCTACTGCGGCAGCGTATAGTAGTAGCGTAGGGTACTCAGGGCCGAGGCTTCGCGCTGGGCGCTGCCAAAGCTGAGCCGCTGCTGGCGCGCATAGCGCTGCACCTCGGCTTGGTGAGCCGGCAGCAAGGCCACCAGGCTTTTGAGATTAGTAACCTCGGTCGCGGCGCGGGGCGTGCGCACAAAAAGCCGGTCGGTCTGCCGGAATTCCTGCTTCAGCGTCTGAAGCACCGTCGCTTGCTCAATCCGCTTGGTGCGGCGCGCCAGCAAGCTCACCGGGCCCGGCAGCAGCAGTTCATAGAAGCCCGTAGTGAGCGTAGCGGCCGTAGCCGAGTCGCTGGCCACCCGCACAAACTGGTGGTTTGCCAGCGAAAAAGCTTTTACTTTTTCTGACACCAGCGTGATGGTAACCGCCTGATTGGGGTACGTCATCACCAGCTGGTCGAGGGCCAGGTCGTAGCTCAGCAGCACGCCCGCAAACTGCCCATCGTGGTAGGTAACGGTACCCAGCTGGGGCTCGGCCCCCAGAAAGAACTGGTGCCCGATGGTGCCCGGCAGAGTGTGGTTGACGTATTCGGGGCCATTAAACAGCACCGATTCGGGCCGCACGGTGCGGGTATAGTATTGGGTAGCAGCGCCAACGGCCGCCGTCACGGCGGCCGAGTCGGCCTTGGCTACTGCCTGCGCCTGCGCCCGGCCAATTCCCGCTAGGGCCAGCCAGCCCGCAAGTCCATAAAGTAGTCGGTGCGTCATGCAAAAGCTATAAAGGCGAAAGGCTAGTGCTGCTTTGAAATACCAGGCCGGTGCCACAGCACAAACTGGCCGCGCAATATATTCATAAAGCACTCACAGTTGAGAAATAGCCCCGTACCGCTATGGCTTTCAGGGGCTATCTAGACTGCTTTTTCAAAGTAACTCAACGGCATAGCAATGCCACTTAGTACGCCCTTGCTCTTTTTTTATGCGCCCTTACCGCTAGTTATGACACAGCCAGCCTAGCCGCGCTAGTTGCTGCTGGCCTTAGTCTTTGGCTTGGCCTTGGGGGCGCTGCCCGCGCCAGCCACCACGGTGGCGTAGTAGGCACAAAAATCCGTGAGCGGGCACACGTCGCACTTGGGCGAGCGCGCCACGCAGATGTAGCGCCCGTGCAAAATCAGCCAGTGGTGCGCCTTCGGGATTAGCTCCTGTGGCGTGTATTTCACCAAACCTTTTTCCACGGCCAGCGGCGTAGTGGCCGTTTTGGGCACCAGCCCCAGCCGGTGCGACACCCGAAAAACGTGCGTGTCCACGGCCATTGCCGGCTGGTTGTAAATTACCGATACAACCACGTTGGCCGTTTTGCGGCCCACGCCCGGCAGGCGCTGCAACTCCTCGATAGTGCTAGGTACCTCGCCTCCAAACTCAGCCATCAGCAAGTGGCCCAGTCCGGCCAGGTGCTTGGCCTTGTTATTCGGGTACGAAACGCTGCGGATAAACGGAAAAATATCCTCGGCCGAAGCCGCGCCCAGCTCGGCGGCGGTCGGAAATTGCTCGAGCAGCGCGGGCATCACCTGGTTCACGCGCTTGTCAGTGCACTGGGCGCTCAGCACCACCGCTACTATCAGCTCGTAGGGGTTGCGGTAGGCCAGCTCCGTTTTGGGCTCGGGAAAATTGGTAAGGAAGTAGTCGAGAAACCGACGAAACCGTTCGGGGCGAGTCATAATAGCAAGAGCGCGAGCTTTGGAGCGCGCGTTTCTACGAAAGCGCTGGGGCCTAACGCAGAAACGCGAACTGCAAAGTTCGCGCTACTTGCCACGCGCTACTTCAGAAAAGTGCGCGAGTATTGCAAAATGCTGGCCGTGGTGCGGGCGCTGGGGCCAGTTACCATACCATTGAGGGTGCGCTGGGCCAGGAGCAGGTCGGCACAGGCGGCCGCTAGCTCGGGGTCATGCAGCAGGGCATCTTCTACTTCGTGTTGTTCATCAGCTGGCAATTCGTTGTACACGTAGCGCAGCAGGGTTGGGTGGGGTAAGGTTTGTATCATACAGGAGCGAATGTGCGGCCATTTTTTTCCGCAAGTTGATGAGCGCATAGCGCATCCGGCCCAGGGCCGTATTGATGCTGACACCGGTTGCGTCGGCTATTTCCTGAAAGCTCATATCGCCATAGTGGCGCATGAGCAACACTTCTTTTTGGGCCGCCGGCAGCTCCTGAATGAGCAGCCGCAGCTGGGCGTGGCTTTCTTCGCGGCCGAGGGCATCGTCCGCGGGTTCTTCCGAAAGGTGTAACGAGTTAGCTAGCCCGATGTTGTCATCGAGGCTGGTTTGGGGCGCTCTTTTTGCGCGCCGAAACGCGTCGATGGCCAGGTTGTGGGCAATGCGGCACAGCCACGAGGCAAACTTGCCTTCGTCCTGGTAGCGCCCGCTCTGGAGGGTATGGATGGCCTTGATGAAGGTATCCTGGGTGAGGTCATCGGCCAGGTCCTGGTCGCGCACCACGAGGTGAATAGTTGTAAACACCCGCGCCTGATGGCGCTGGAGCAGCTGGGCAAAAGCTGACTCGTGGCCAGCCAAATAAAGGGCGATGAGCGCGGAATCGCTCGGCTGCAAGGGTTCCATAAAGAACTACGGATTAGGGGAACGTAGAGCTTGAATCGATAGTATGCAGCTAAAAGTAAAAAGTTAAGAAATGTGCGCCAGATGAACTTTGACAGCTTAGGGCCAAATGTAGCGGGCTAGTTGTGGGTTATGCAAGGGCTTTCGCCAGCTAGCAAAAAATATTCTTTTTGAAATCCTTTAGCACGAGCAAATCGGCCGGATTCTCTACTAAAGGCGGAGTATGAACGACGGGTGAGTGGTTGCACGTCGCCGACCAAGAAAGCAACAAAAAAAACAGCCGGCGAAATAATCTTGCCGCACCAGGGAATACCGTAGCAAGATAAGCAACGGAGCCAACATTATCGCTATGCTGAGCGGCCTAAATATCGGCCCCGCTACTCGTCAGCGCGTATAAGCGGGAGCATGGCCTCCGCACTCAGGCGGGAGCCAACTGCCTACTCCCGTGCTTACTTACCTTGCGCTACACTACTGGGCCGGTGCCGGCCATGAATTCGACCAGCTGCGGGCGCTGCTGCCGCCCGGTACGCAGCTGCTGGCCCCCGACCTGCCCGGCTACGGCCAGCAAGCCGCACCGGTGGGCTTCGACTACTCCGTAGCCAGCTACGCCGATTGGGTGGCGGCCTACACCATCGAGCAACAGCTGGATGAGTACGTCCTCATCGGCCACAGCATGGGCGGCAAGTTTGCGCTGGCGCTGGCCGCCCGGCAGCCCACCGGGCTGCGCGGGCTGGTGCTACTGTCGCCATCGCCGCCCTCGCCTGAGCCCATTAGCGACCAGGACCGGGCCGCCAGCCTGGCCGCCTACGGCAAGCCTGAGGAAGCCGAAAAGACGTTTGCCAATATCACCAACCGCCCGCTGCCCGGCAGCCTGCACCAGCAAATAGTGGCCGACAACCTGCGCACCAGCCACGCCGCCTGGGATGCCTGGCTGAACCTCGGCTCGAAAGAAGACATTTCGCGCCTCATGTCCCGCATTGAGGTGCCGTGTCAGCTGCTGGTAGGGGAGGACGACCGCGCCATTCCGCTGGCTGCCCAGCGCCACCAGACGCTGCCGCTACTGCCGGGCGGCTCGGTGCTGACGGTAGTACCGGGCGCCGGCCACCTGCTGCCCTACGAAGCAGTAGCGGAGTGTGCGGTAAGCTTTAGCTTGCCGTTTGGGAAATGATATGTAAAAATTGCTGTCAGTCAATATAATAAAGGCTGACGGCAAGCCAAAGCTTACCGCACAATGCTCGTCCTTAACGAAGATTTCCCTGACCCTAGCGTGCTGCTAGCCCCCGATGGCTACTACTACGCCTACGCCACCCAAACCAAGCGCCAAGGCCAAATACTGAATTTTCAGGTAGCCCGCTCGCTCGACCTTTTTACTTGGGAGCACTTGGGCGAGGCTTTCCCCGAAAAACCGACCTGGGCCGCCACCAGCCAGCGCTTTTGGGCCCCCGATGTGAGCCGCCACCCCGACGGCCGCTACCTCATGTACTATTCGGCCCAGCCCAATGAGCCCGGTTCGAGCATGGTCCTTGGGCTAGCGGTGGCCGATGCGCCCGCGGGCCCATTTCGCGACGTGGGCCAGCCATTACTGGCTGGCGGGCAGGGCTTTCGCGATATCGACCCGATGCGCTTCGTAGACGACGCCAGCGGCCAGAGCTGGCTGTTTTACGGCTCGGGCTTTGGGCCGCTGCGGGTGCGCGAGCTAGCTGCTGATGGCCTCGGCTTTGCGGCGGGTAGCTACGAGCACGAGTTGGTGCAGGCCGCCGGCGCGGGCTACGGCCAGCTCATCGAGGGTAGCTGGGTGCACTATCGCCAAGGTTGGTACTACCTCTTTTACTCGGGCGACAACTGCTGCGGCCCCCATGCCCACTACGCCGTGCTGGTGGCCCGCGCCCGTCATCCTGCTGGCCCCTACCAAACGCTGGCCAGTGCCAGTGGCACCGAGGGTACTATTCTGGTGGAGAATGCCCGCTGGCAGGCCCCCGGCCACAACAGCCTCATCACCGACCCTAGCGGCCAGGACTGGCTGCTCTACCACGCCATCGACCGCCAGCAGCCCACCTTCGACGCCATCAACGACGAGCAAGGCTACTCGCGGCGCGTAATGCTGCTAAGCAAGGTGAACTATGATGCGGAAGGCTGGCCGGTAGTGAGTTGGTGAATGAATGAAGGTTGTCATTGCGAGGAGGCACGACGAAGCAACCTTTCCTTTGCGCATGCGGGTGTTCGCTTACACAAAAGGAAAGGTTGCTTCGTCGTGCCTCCTCGCAATGACAACCTTCACTCACTTCTACTCCAACGCCCGGCTTCTGAATAGAATATACCCCAAATGCCCGTATATCGCGAAGCGATGATTGGGGTCGTCGTAGTACGTGGCGTGCACGGCCAGCGGCCCCACGGGCGTAGTGAAAATGATGCCTGTGGAGCCGGTGAGGAAGGGGCGGCTGAGCTTGGCATCGAGCGCTGCCAGTTGGTTGTCATCGTGCAGCGGGTCGAAGTTGAGGTGGGTATATAGCTCCGAGCGCCACTCGAAGCTGCCGAATAGGGGCTGGCTATAGCGCAGGCCCACGGCCACGTAGCGCGGCGAGCGGTAGTTATCCAGAAAAAGCGTGCGCGAATCGACTAGCGGCGCGAATACTGGCGCGCTGGTCAAGGACGAGCGGTAGTTGAGGAAGCGGCCCTGGCCGCTCAGCACTAGCTCGCCGAAATAGCCCCAGGCCTGCTTGTCTTTTTTGAGGGGCACGTAGCGCTCGTAGGCTGCCCGCAGTTGCAGCCAGTCGTGGTGGCGGCTGGCCTCGTCGCGCAGCAGCGATTGGGTGCCGGGGGTATAAAACTCCTCGCCCGTTACGCCGCGCAGGCTCACCACGTAGCGCCGGCCCGCAATGGCGTACTGCTTGCGATTGAGCGAGTTGCGCGAGAAGCGCAGGGCCGCCGTGAAGCCCTTAAAGGAGGTGCGCGCCAACACGTCGGCCGAGTTTACTTCGGAGGTATTGGAGTAATTATCGACGTTGTAAAACGCGCCCACATCCAGCACCACCCGCGAGCGATAGTGCGGCGAAATCCCAATTTGGCCGCCGATTTTGGTGTCTTGCTGCCGCACTTGGGTGCTCAGCACATCGCGGCCCAGCACACCGCCGGTGTTCTGGTAGTCCCACTGGTTGTAGGTGATTTGGGGCTGGATGAAGAACGGCGTGCGGCCCGGCACATTAATGCGAAAATTGCCCTGCGCGCCGTTGTAAAAGCGCCCCAGGCTCACGTTGGCCCCGGTTGAGTAGAGTAGATTGCGGAGGTACTTAAACTCGATGCCAAAGTACAGATTATCAATGGGCCGCGTGCTGAGGGCAAAGCCTACTTCGGCCGCCACATTGTTGTTCTGCTGGGCATCCACCGCAAATACGTAGCCTTTCTTGGCGGGGTCGTAGCTAATGCGCGGGTAGATGTTGCGGAAGTAGTCGTCGGCCGCCAAGCGGTAATAGCCTTCCTCCAAATCGTCAAGGTTATACGTTGAGCCATCGCGCCGAAAAAACTTCTCGGCGTAGCCGTTCTGGTCGGGGCGCAGGCCCTGCACTTTCACCTGCACAAAGCGCGGCGTAGGCGCAGCATCCTGAAAGGCCCGGCGGCGGCGCTGCAAGTCCAGCGTATCGACGCGGCGGCCAATGCGCTGCCGGATGAGCGCCATTTTGCGCTGCGTAGCCGTGTCGCCCTTGCCAATCAGCTCGCGCACTTTTGCAAAGTCGCCCGCCCCCAGGCCCAGCAGGTTGGGCTGAATGTAAATGCCAGTTCGGGCGATGCTGGTGGTGTCGGCCACGCTGGTGCCCAGAAAGGCCAACGTGGTGGTTATGAGCTCATCGGCTTTTTTGTACGGGTAGTCTTTAAAGGCCACATCGCCCACGTTTACCCCGATTATAATGTCGGGGTTAAACTCCTTGCGCATTACATCGACCGGAAAATTATTGAACACGGCCCCGTCGAACAGGTACCGGCCATCGGGGTTGCGGATGGGCCGGAAGGCCAGCGGAAACGTCATGGAATTGCGCACCGCATCGGCCAGATTACCAGATTTTTGAATAACCTGCGTGCGCGTAAATATCTCGGCGGCCAGGCACCGAAAGGGCACGAATAGCTTGTTGAAATCATTGCCCGCCTCGGCGTCGGCCGGGGCCAGCAGCCGGGCCAAAGCCAGATTGAGGTTCAAGTCATTGACTAGGTTGGCCGAAACCTGGGCGCGCAGTGTCGAATCGATGGCAATACCCAGCCGCAGGGCTGAGGGGTCGGGCTCGGCCGTGAGGTAGTTGAATGTTTTGTCTTGCAGCTGCTTGCCCGAGGCCCAGTACTGAAACTCGGGCGACAGCACAATCTGCTCAATCTCGCGGGGCGAGTAGCCCGATGAGTACATGGCCCCGATTATCGCGCCCATGCTGGTGCCAATAATGTAGTCGACCGGAATGCCGTTGGCTTCCAGCTGTTTTAGTACTCCCACGTGGGCGAGCCCCTTGGCCCCGCCGCCACTGAGCACGAGGCCAACTTTTTGCGCGTGCGCCTGGGTAGTGAGTAGAAGAGCCAGCAGCCAGGCTAGCGCAGTACGCGGTATTTTTTTTTGCATAAAGTAAGGTAGGGGTCGCCAGGCAGCTTTTTCTGCGCCTTACGCGGGTTGGATGCTGGCAGTTACCAACAAACGGCCATTTGGAGTAACCGAGACACTAAGAGCATGTAAAAGCTTTGTTTAATAAATTGATAGCTTATGTTAAACAGGTGAAAAGAAAGTATCTGTCGAAGACAACTAAATGGATTATTCTGCGTTGCTTTGTTGTTCTACTATAATGGCCTCCCCTGATGAAGACCCCAGCCCCTGCCGACGACGCCAGTAGCACGCCGACCCGCAAACGGACTAAAACTCGCCCAGCTGCCCGTCGTCGCACCATCGAAAATACCTATTCGGACCCCGCCTTGCGCGAGCGTCTGAAAAACGAAATCCGCACGGCCGCCAAAGGCGGCGAGCCCGGCACCTGGAGCGCCCGCAAGTCGCAGCTGCTCACGCTGGCCTACCAGAAAGCCGGTGGTGGCTACATCAATCGCCACCCCAATTCCAAGCAAGACTGGCCGACCCTGGACCCAAAAGCCGCCCGCCGCGCTACCACCACCCGCATCCCCAAAGCCACGGGTGAGGCAAGCGACGTCGAAAAGCAAGCGTCTAAGAAGCCGGGCCCCAGAGCTGGTAAGCGCCCCACCGCCACCCCAGCCCCGGCCCGAAAGGCCAGTAAAAAGGCTGAGTAGCTAGCCAGCTTTTAGCTGCCGCTAAAACAGGCGAAGAAGCAATGCGTTTCTTCGCCTGCTTTGCAGTGCTCGTTTAGCTCAACAGCATTTCGGCTACTTGGCGGCCGGTACCCAGCGCCGCATTCAGCGATGGGTACGCTACCCAGTCGCCGCAGCGCAGCAGCGTATCGCTCAGGCGCAGTGCTTGTTGCACTGGCTGGCCCGGCCCGTACACCGGCAGCGCCTGCTCGATGCGGTAGGTGCGCAGGTGCCGCCACAGCCCCGCCGTGGGCCCAAACCACGCCGCCAGTTCCGAGCGCAGGCGCTCAGTAAGGGCCGCGTCGCTGAGGCCGTGCTCGCCGTGCGTGCTTACCGATACCAGCCCCTGGCCAGCCGGGGCCACCGCCGCGCTCACCTCGGCCGGAAAGGCGACGTTGTGCGCCAAACAGCCCGGCGCCGCATTAAGGTGCAGTAGGCCGTGGCCGTGGCTGGGTGCCGCGCCTGCCGTGGCAAAGTAGGTGCAGGTGGTGGGCCGCGCCGCCAGGGTAGCCGGAACTGCCAGGTCTGCACCGAGCAGGTGGGCAGTAGCGGGGCCATCGGTAGCCAACACGGTAGCGGCGGCCGCCAGCGTTTCGCCGCTGGCCAGGCGCACGGTACGGCCCCCATCTAGCACGGCGGCCACGGGCGTGTTTAGGCGTACGGTGCCGCTGGGCAGGCGGGCGGCCAGCTGCTCGGGTAACTGCTGCATACCCAAGGCCGGCACGGCCGCATCGCCCCGCGCAAATTGCTGAAATACAAACTCGAAGAAATTACTGGCCGTATCCAATTCGCGGTCGAGGTACACGCCGCCGAAAAAGGGCCGGAAAAAATTGTCGATAATCTGCTCGCTCCAGCCATAGCGGCGCAAAAATTCCAGCGTCGTTTCGGCGGGTTTGGCGAGCAGCGCTTCGGGCGAGTGGCCTTGCAGCTCCACTGCAAGCTTGGCAATCAAGAGCTTATCTTTGAGCGTGCCAATGGGTGAGGCCAGCGCCGTAAAAGCCGCCAGCGGCTGCTGCAAGGGGTTTTCGAGCGTGGTTTCGCGCCCATCGGCCAGCCGGATAACTGCGCCCGACCGGTATTTTTTCAAATCCAGCGCGCCGTAGTCGAACATGCGCCGCGCCTCGGGGTAGTCGGTCAGCAAAATCTGAAAGCCCCGGTCGAGCCGGAAGCCATCGGGCGTGACGTCGGTGCGCACGCGGCCACCCACGGCGTCGGCGGCTTCGAGCACCAGCACCGGGCGGCCGGCGCGGTGCAGCCAGTTGGCGCAGGCCAGGCCCGCCATGCCCGCGCCAATGATGATAGTAGGAGTTTGTTCTGAGTTCATAGCTAGCGAGTTAAAATAGCTTGGGCATCTTGTGCTCCTTCCACTTTTTGCGGGTCTTCATGGTGTAAAACTCGGCCACGCCATCGCGTTCCAGCGTCAGTTGCCACGCGCCAAGCACCTGGCCCCGCTGCCGGCCTACTGCTTGTAGGGACGGAAATTGCTGTTGTAAAAGCTTGGCCTCAGCGATGGTAAGGTCGCGCCCCGGCTGGCCGTGGCAGCGCAAACACAGGTTGTTACGCAGCACAATGGGCCGCTGATAATAAAACGTATCAACCGCTGGCCGACCAATTAGCCGCACTGTATCGGGCTGCAAGCCAGCGGCCGAAATGGCGGCCGATGCGGTGCCCGTGGTAACGGGCTGCCACTCGACGCGGCGCGGGCGGGCATGCCACTTGCGGGCCATCGAGTCGGTGGCGGGGTAGGCTTGGGGGCGGCAAAATTTGGCAGCGTTGGCCAGGCCGCCTTTGGCTAGCTCGCGGGCTAGGGTGCGGCGCAGCAGCGTGTCGGCGTAGGCCGTGAGCGAGTCGCCGGCCCAGCGCGTAGCGTGCAGCAAGTCGTTGGGCATGATGCGCTTGACTTCCCAGTTAGCCGTTTCTTCGGCTATCTGCTTGGTGCCGGGCAGGTGTTTTACCTGGTCGGGGCGGCAGGCAGCCAGTGCCAGCAGCGCCGCCAAAAGGTGCGTAGGCTTGGGTTTCGACAAAAGCATATTGCGGCAACTGCTTTAGCGCCCCGAAGGTTGCGCGAGAGCAATGAGTGCATGAGTGAGTTGCGAATGAGTGAATGGTCAAAAAGTCATTCACTCATTCGCAACTCACTCATGCACTCATTGGATTAAGCAGCCACTCGCGCAGCGCCTCGTAGCTCGGGGCTAGTGGCACGCTTTGCTTAGGCTTTTCCAATAAATAATGCAGCGCCGCCGGCAGCTCCACCTTGCGCCTGATGAGCGGCTCCACTACTTCTGGAAATTTCACCGGGTGCGCCGTAGCCAGCAGAAAGCCTGTCGCCGGGTACTCCCGTAGATAATCTTCCAAGGCAAAAAACGCCACTGCCCCGTGCGGGTCGAGTAGATAGCCGTGCGCAGCCTCCACGCGCCGGATAGTAGCGCTGGTATCAGCGTCGCTCACGGTGTAGCCGCTCAGCAGCTGGCTGAGGGTATTATGCTCGTGTTTAAATAGTTCGAGGATGCGGACGAAATTACTGGGGTGGCCTACATCCATGGCGTTGGAGATGGTCGGCACGGCCGTTTTGGGGTTGAACACGCCAGAGCGCAGGTACTCGGCCCCGGCATCATTGGCGTTGCACGCGGCAATGAAGTGGCCCACCGGCAGCCCCGAGGCGTGGGCCAGCAGCCCGGCGCAGAGGTTGCCAAAGTTGCCGCTCGGCACCGAGATAACGGGCGGCGCGCCCGGCGCCCACTGCTGCATCGCAAACAGGTAGTACAGCTGCTGCGGCAGCCACCGCGCCACGTTGATGGAATTGGCCGAGGTGAGCATGCGGCGGCTGGTCAGGCTTGCGTCAGTAAAGGCTTGTTTTACTAGGCGTTGGCAGTCGTCGAAGTTGCCGTCCACTTCGAGCGCTGTAATATTCTGGCCCAGCGTGGTGAGCTGCAATTCCTGCAACGGGCTCACCTTGCCCGATGGGTAGAGGATAACCACCTCCACGCCCGGCACGCCCAAAAAGCCGTGCGCCACGGCCCCGCCCGTATCGCCCGAAGTCGCCACCAGCACCGTCACGGGCGCGGTTTCGCCCCGCGAAAAATACCCCAGGCAACGGCTCATAAACCGTGCGCCCACATCCTTAAACGCCAGCGTCGGCCCGTGGAATAATTCCAGCGAGCCGATATGCTCGGTCACGGGCACCAGCGGAAACGCAAAATCCACCGTCTCGGCGCAGATGCGGCGCAGGTCGGTTTCAGGAATCGTGTCGCCTACATAAGGCTGCATCACCGCGTAGGCAATGTCAGCCTGCGAAAGGTTGGGCAGGTTCTTAAGAAAGTCGGCCGAGAATTGCGGGATGCTTTCGGGAAAATACAAGCCGCCATCGGGGGCTTGCCCGGCGATGGTGGCTGTGCGAAAATCGACGGGTGGCGACTGGCGATTGAGGCTGTAATAGCGCATATTAATCTAGAGAATGTCCGTTATGCTGAGTTTGTCGAAGCATCTCGCGTGGACGACTAATTTCAAATGTTAGAGTTACTGCGCCACGCGAGATGCTTCGACAAGCTCAGCATGACAGACGCTAAGAAATGCGCTATTCCGTAGCCACTACCCGCGCCCCTTGGCTCGCAATCGGCCCCACGTGCAGGTGGTACTCGATACCCATTTTCTCATACACTGAGCTCATTGCCGCTGCCGCTGCCTGCGCCGTAGCCTCGTCCTTATTCAACATAAAAATCGATGGCCCCGAGCCCGAAATACCGCCGCCCAGCGCGCCCGCGTCCAGCGCCCGCTGCCGGGCCTCGCCCAGACCGGGGATGAGCGAGGCACGCGCCGGCTCCACAATATAATCTTCGAGGGCGCGGCTAATCAGCTCGCAGTCATGCGTTAAGAAGCCAGCCACTAGGCCGCCTACATTGGCCCACTGGCGCACGGCCAGTGATAGGGGCACCTGCGTGGGCAGCACGGCACGGGCCTCCTTCGTCTTCACCTCAAACTGCGGATGCACCACTGCCACCCACAGCGCGGGCGCAGGCAGCGCCACCACATCGAGCACCGGCAGCACGGCCCGCACCAGCGTAAACCCCCCACAAATGGCCGGCGCAATATTATCGGCGTGCCGCACGCCCGAGGCTACGGCCTCGCCATACATCGCTAGGTCAATGAGTTTTTTATTATCAAACCGATTGCCCAGCAAGGCATTAGCCGCCACCACCGCGCCCGCCGCGCTAGCCGCGCTGCTACCAATGCCACTGCCTGGCCGGATGCCCTTTGTGATTTCTACTTCAAAGCCGATGGTTTCGGGTACTTCGCGCAGCAAGGCCAGTAGGGCCGCGCCGGCCACATTGTGGTAAGGGTCGGTGGGCAGGTCGTAATCGTCGAGGTGCCGGATGGTGAGGCCCGGCTGGTCGCGGCGCGTCAGGCGCACGGTGTCGTAGGGCTCGGTGAGGCAGAGGCCCAGCACGTCGAAGCCGCAGCCAACATTAGCAATGGTGGCGGGCGCGTGAACGGTGACGGAGGAGGGTAGGGGCATAAAAAGAGGGCGCAGTGCAAAGCGCCTATCATTGCGAGGAGGAACGACAAAGCAATCTTTCCTTATCGTCTGCTATCGCTAGCCAAGCGTGAAGGAAAGATTGCTTCGTCGTTCCTCCTCGCAATGACAACGGCTTACTACAAGCGGGCGGCCCGAATAATGTCCGCAAACACGCCGCTCGCCGTGACCTCAGCTCCCGCGCCCGCGCCCTTCACCACCAGCGGCTGCTCGGGGTAGCGGTCGGTGTAAAAGAGCACCACGTTGTCCTTGCCGCGCAGCTCGTAGAGGTCGTGGCCGGGCGCGATGCTTTGCAAACCCACCGAGGCCTGGCCATCGGCATACTGCGCCACGAATTTGAGGCGCTTGCCTTGGCTGGCGGCCGCGTCGTAAAGAGCACGGAAGTGCGATTCGTGCACCGCCAATTGCTCGTAGAAAGCCTCCACATCGCCTTCGAGGCAGGAGGAGGGTAGGAAGCTCTCGTTGGCTACGCCGCTCATTTCGAGGCGCTGGCCGGCTTCGCGGGCCAGGATGAGGATTTTGCGGGCCACGTCCGAGCCGTTGAGGTCGAGGCGCGGGTCGGGCTCGGTGTAGCCTTCGGCCTGGGCCTGGGCCACTACTTCGGCGAAGGGGCGGCTGCCGTCGTAGTTATTAAATACGAAGTTGAGCGTGCCCGATAGTACGGCTTGCATGCGGCGCACTACGTCGCCGCTGCGCGTGAGGTCGTTGAGGGTGCCGATGACGGGCAGGCCTGCGCCCACGTTAGTTTCGAATAGGTACTTGGTGTTAAAGTCCCGCGCCAGGTTTTTGAGCTGGCGGTAGTAGGCAAATTCGCCCGAAGCGGCCACTTTATTGCAGGCTACTACGGCTACGCTTTTGGCCAGCAGCGGGGCGTATTGGTCGGCCACGGCGGGGTTGGCCGTTACGTCCACAAATACGCTGTTGCGCAGGTTTTTGCTGATAATGAGCTGGGTAAACTCGGTTAGCGAGAGCGCCGGAGCCTGCTCCAGCGCGACGGGCCAGTCGGTGAGGCTGAGGCCGCCCTCGTCGCTCACGAGGCAGTGGCGGCTGTTGGCGATGGCTACCACGCGCAGGTCGAGCGCCAGCTTGTCGCGCAGGTAGCGCTGCTGTTGTGCTATCTGACCGAGCAGCTTACCGCCCACGTTGCCGGGGCCTAATATGAAGAGGTTGACCTGCTTATAGGTCGCCTCAAAAAACTCTTCATGCAGCACGTTGATGGCCTTGCGCACGTCGGCAGCGCGGATAACAGTCGAGATATTTCGCTCGCTCGCGCCCTGCGCAATGGCCCGGATATTGACCCCATTGTGCCCCAGCGCGCTAAACAAGCGCCCACTGATGCCGGGGTGATTGCGCATATTATCGCCCACCAGCGCCACTATCGCCAGCCCGGTTTCGGGCCGCAGCGGGTCGAGCCGGCCGGCCGCAATTTCGCCGGCAAACTCTTCGTCTACAATGGCTTGTGCAGCGGCCACGTCACCCTCATTAACCCCCACGCAAATAGAGTGCTCCGACGAACTCTGCGTAATAAGCACCACATTGATGCGCGCCCGCGCCAGCGCCGCAAACAGCCGCGCCGCAAAGCCCGGCACGCCCACCATGCCGCCACCTTCGAGGTTGAGCAAGGCCAGACTGCTGATGCTCGACAGCCCCTTGACAACGCCGATGCTCGGCGGAGGCGCTACCTCTACCAGCGTGCCGAAGTCGCTGGGCGCGAAGGTGTTCTTAATCCACATCGGGATGCCGCGCTGCCGCACCGGCTGCACCGTGGGCGCATACAGCACCTTGGCCCCGAAGTGCGACAGCTCCATGGCCTCCTCGTAGCTGATGCGCGCAATGGGCCGCGCCGAGCGCACCAGACGCGGGTCGGCGGTGAGCATGCCGCTCACATCGGTCCAGATTTCGAGCTTCTCGGCGTCCAAAGCGGCGGCCAAAATGGCGGCCGTGTAGTCGGAGCCGCCCCGGCCCAGGGTGGTCGTATGGCCCTCGACATCGGCGGCGATAAAGCCGGGCGCTACCCACAGGCTTTCAGTGGTTTTGGCTTGAAAAGCTTGCACTAGCTGCCCAGTTGCCGTCTCATCGACCTGCGCCATACCAAAGCGCGAATTGGTGCGAATGAGCTGCCGGCTGTCGGCCCAGGCCGTGGCAATGCCCCGTGCCTGCAAAGCGGCCACTACTAGCTTGCTGCTCAGTAGTTCGCCGTAGCTCATAAGGCGGTCGAGGGTGCGGGGCGAGAGCTCGCCCAAGGCAAAAATGCCGTCGGCCAGTAGAGCTAGCTCGGTAAACTGTGCGGTGAGCCAAGGCTGAATTTCGGCTTGGGCTTCAAAATTTGGAAGCAGGTGCTCGGCGGCGGTGAGGTGGCGGGCTTCGAGCTGGCGCAGAGCCTGGCGGAAGCTTTCGTCGCCGCTGGCAGCGGCTTGGCCGGCGTTAATCAACGCATCGGTAGTGCCGCCCAGGGCCGATACGACCAGTACCACCGGCCCGTGGGTGAGCGCGCTCGTCACGATGGCGATTACTTTGCCGATGTTCTCGGCAGAGGCCACCGACGTGCCCCCAAACTTCAAAACTTGCATAAGCTATCGAACTGCCCGGCGGGCTACAAAGGGCCGGGCCAAAAGGGGCCTAACCCGAGGTTAGGCCGACGTAAAGAATTGGCTGGGAACGCCGACCGCAAAGGACGTTGTTACCAAGCTGTATCTTTGCAAACTACTGACTATTTTTCTCGACCACAAAATGCTGGATAAACTCGAAGCCATCCGCGAGCGCTACGAAACCGTTAACCACGAGCTGATGCAGCCCGAGGTGATGAGCGACATGAAGCGCTTCAAGACCCTGAACAAAGAATTTAAAGAGCTGGGCAAAATTGTGACTGCGTACCGGGCTTACCAGCAGGTGCTCAGTAATATAGAAGGTGCTCGCTTGGTCGTTTCGACCGAAAAAGACGAGGACTTCCGCGAGATGGCCAAGGCCGAGCTTGATGAGCTGGTGCCCGAAGCCGACCGCATGGAAGTGGCCATTAAAGATTTATTGATTCCCAAAGACCCGAACGATTCCAAGGACGTAATTATGGAAATTCGGGCCGGGGCGGGCGGCGACGAAGCCTCGCTTTTTGCCGGCGATTTGCAGCGCATGTACCTGCGCTTTGCCGAAAAGCAGGGCTGGAAAATGGAGCTGGTCGATGCTATGGACGGCACCGCCGGCGGCTACAAAGAAATCGTGCTCGCCGTGAAAGGCGAGGATGTCTACGGCAAGCTCAAGTTTGAATCGGGCGTGCACCGCGTGCAGCGCGTGCCAGCCACCGAAACTCAGGGCCGCATCCATACTTCGGTAGCTTCTATCGTGGTGATGCCCGAGGCTGAAGAATTTGATATTCAGCTCGATATGAACGATATTCGCAAAGACTTGTTCATGTCCTCCGGCCCCGGCGGGCAGTCGGTAAACACGACGTACTCGGCTGTGCGCCTCACGCACATCCCGACCGGTATCGTTGCCCAGTGCCAAGACCAGAAATCGCAGCTCAAAAACTTTGATAAGGCGCTGGGTGTGTTGCGCTCGCGCATCTTTGAGATTGAGCTGGCCAAGAAAAACGAAGCCGAGGGTGCCATTCGCAAGGGTATGATTGGCGGCGGCGACCGTTCGGATAAAATCCGGACTTATAACTACCCGCAGGGCCGCGTCACCGACCATCGCATCGGCTACACCGTGCACAACCTGCCCAGCGTGATGGACGGCAACATCGACGACTTTGTGGAGCAGTTGCGCCTGGTGGAGAGCGCCGACCGCTTGAAAGTGGGTGCGGAGTAGACCGCAGATTCAAACGGATTAAACGGATTGCGCAGATACGCCGCTTGCGCGGCTGGCTACTTCAGATTGCAGTTGATTTGTCATGCTGACCGCAGGGAAGCATCTTGGTCGCTTCGTTGGATTACCAACTCGAATGCTACCAGCCAAGATGCTTCCTTGCGGTCAGCATGATGCTTTTATATAGATACTACCGAGCTGGTATCGCCGTTTAGGTTGCTTAGTTTTCGTGTCGATTATGTTGAAAAAATACTTCCTGCCCGTTCTCGTTCTGCTCAGCGCTTTTTGTAGCTTGACCATGCCCGGCTGCAAGCCCCGCGAAGAAGAGCTGCAAACCAGCGGCGGCCTGGAGTTTTCGGCTGATACGGTGAAGTTCGACACGGTTTTCACGACCCTGCGCACCGTTACGAAGCGGCTGTGGGTGTACAACCGTAACCCCAAGGGCGTGAACGTGGACCTCGTAACGCTCGACCAGCCGGCCACTTCGCCCTACACGCTCCTTATCAACGGCGACCTCAAGCAAACGGCGACTAATCTGTTCATTCGCGGCGAGGACAGCCTACTGATTCTCGTGCGCGCCAAGCTGCCCGATAATGGCCAAAGCGCGCCCAACAAGCCGTATGTGCTGGAGGAAAAGCTGAACTTCACCACCAATGGCCAGGCCCAGCACGTGCTGCTGCGCTCGTTTGGGCAAAATATCTATCTGCACGACGGCACCAACACGACGGTCACGCTGCCCTGCAACGCGGTGTGGACCAACGACCGGCCGCACGTTATCTATGGTACGGTAGTCGTGCCCGCCAATTGCACGCTGCGCATCAAGCCCGGTGCGCGCATCTACGCCCACGCTGGGGCCGCGCTCATTGTGCAAGGCACTTTGCTGGTCAATAGCCCCGCCGACTACCTGCCCGGCACCGGCGCTACCGATACTGTGAAGGCCGGCAACGCCAACATCGTGCGCTTTGCGGGCGACCGCAGCGGCGAAACGCAGTACGCCACCGCGCCCGGCCAGTGGCTGGGCATTCTGTTCGATGTCAGCAGCCATGGCAATATTATTCGCTACGCCCAGATTCAGAATTCCTCTTACGGTGCGTTGCTGTTCAACCCCGACAACCTGGCTGCCAAGCCGGATTTGCTGGTGCAAAACTCTATTATTCGCTATATATCAGGGGCTAGCGCCAACTTTGCAGGGGCCGTTACGCAGCTAGCTAATTATAACTTGCTCGGCATCACGACGGGAGCGGGTATCCTGAGTCTATCGGGAAAGGTTACAATAGAAAACACCCTGTTTAGCGATTGCTACGAGTATGCCGTGTTGGGCTACGGGGGCGATTATTCACTGAATTATTGCACCGTGGCCAACTACGCGGCCACCAGCGCCGTGCGCACTACGCCCTCACTAGGCTTTACCAATGTGTCGGCCGCCGACACTACTAAGCGTAGCGCTTTAACTGTTAAGGTCTATAATTCAGTGGTTTGGGGTTCAATTGAAGACGAGTTGGTACTGGCTGATTACAAAGAATACCAGAATGGACCGGTGGATATCCGTAACACGCTGCTGCGCACCAAGCTCTACAGTGCTACCACCGACGTAGCCACTAAGCCCGGCCTAGCCAAAGCCACTCTTAACAACGTGGTAAACACCGACCCGAAATTTGTTAGAATCTACACTTCGACCAACAACGACTACCACTTGGGCACTGGTTCGCTGGGCCTCAACCGAGGCACTCAGCAAGTAGGTACGCCCCTGGCCCGCGACCTCGTCAACCTGCCGCGTCCCGCCGCCAGCCCCGACCTCGGGGCCTACCAAACCACCAAGTAGCCGTAAGCAACCGCATGCGCTACATCCAAAAACGCCTGCGCCTGCCCGCCGTGGCCGAAGGCTTCCACCTCATCACCGACCTGCTGCTCAGCGAATTGCCCGAGCTAGAGCAGCTACGCGTCGGCACTGCCAATTTCTTTATTCAGCACACCTCGGCCAGCCTTTTCATCACTGAAAACGCTGACCCCACCGTACGCCGCGATTTTCAGGAGTATTTCCGCCGCCTCGCGCCGGACAATGCGCCCTACTTTCAGCATACCCTGGAAGGCCCCGACGACATGACGGCCCACCTCAAAGCCGCCATGCTAGGCAATTCCGTGACGGTGCCCATCGCCGATGGTCGCCTGCTGCTGGGCACCTGGCAAGGCCTGTGCCTGGGCGAGCACCGCCGCCACGGCGGCCGCCGCTGGGTGGTGGCCACGCTAGTAGGGGAGTAGCGCGAACTGGAAAGCTCATGCTACTGCACTTCGGCGGCCGTGCGGTAGCGCAGCGTATCAAACAGTACCAGCTTTTGGGTGCCGCTCACGCCATAGCTGCGTAGCTGCCCCTGCTGCAACGTCAGCCGCAGTTCTTTTTGCCCGAAAAACAGCGGGTTATCCTGCCGCAGCGTAGCCTCGATTTCTTGCGGCTGGCCGCCCGCGCTTAGCACTGAGAGGCGCGTGACGGGCGCGTTTTCGCGGCCCGGCTGGGCGGTGTAGGTGCGGCGGGTGCCGCCCGCCTCGGTAGTGGAGTCGACGTGGTAGATGCCGCGTAGGGCGGCTTTGTTGATGTCGGCTTGGTAGAAAATCTGAAGCTCGTCGGCCCATTTAACCTCGGGCACGCGCACGGTTTCGGGGGTGCTGCCGCGCAGGCTTGCGTGCTTAGTTACGCCAGGGTGGCGGGCCGTGAGCTGCCGGATTTGAGCATCGAGCAGGCCGCGCACGTCGAAATAGGGGCCGAGCGGGCGCGGAGTACCGGGCGCAGCTGATTCGGTCGAGGTGCTGCCGCCGCAGCTGTTGAGGGCCAGCAGGATACTGCTGGCTAAAAGAAGGCTAATTCGACAACTCATAGGTAAAAGAATGTCCCGCACTGCACTTTGACACTGCGGGACACCTAGGAAAATCAGAAACAGGTTGTTTTGTTCGGCTTAGCCCTTGGCCGGGCGCAGCAGGTTTTCGCCGGTCATTTCGGCGGGCTGGGGCACGCCCATCAGCGCGAGCACGGTGGGGGCGATGTCGCCGAGCTTGCCGCTGGCCAGGGTGCCTTTATAGTCGTTGTCGGCCAGAATGAAGGGCACCAGGTTGGTGGTGTGTGCCGTGTTGGGCGAGCCGTCCTCGTTGCGCATGTACTCGGCGTTGCCGTGGTCGGCGATGATAATGCTGGCGTAGCCGGCCGCCAGAGCGGCCTCTACCACGTCGTGGGCGCAGGCGTCGGCCGTTTCCACGGCTTTTACTACGGCCTCAAATACGCCGGTGTGGCCCACCATGTCGGGGTTGGCGAAGTTAACGACCACAAAATCAGCCGAGTTGTTTTGCAGCTCGGGCACCAGGGCGTCGCGCAGCTCGTAGGCGCTCATTTCGGGGGCGAGGTCGTAAGTCGCCACCTTAGGCGAGGCGCGCATGATGCGCGTTTCGCCTTCAAACTCTTTTTCGCGGCCACCCGAGAAGAAGAACGTCACGTGCGGATACTTCTCCGTCTCGGCCATGCGAATCTGCGTTTTGCCATTCGCCGCCAGTATTTCGCCCAGCGTATTGTTGAGATTATCCTTCTCAAAAATCGGCGTCACGCCCGTAAACGTCGCGTCATACATCGTCATGGTGAGGTAGCGCAGATTCAGACGGTGCATCTGGTAGGCGTTGAAATCCTGCTGCGTGAGCGCCTCCGTGATTTCGCGGCCCCGGTCGGTGCGGAAATTGAAGCACAGCACCACGTCGCCCTCCTGGATGGTCGTCAGGGGCTGGCCATCCGCACCAACTTTTACGATGGGCTTCAAAAACTCATCCGTTACGCCTTCTTTATACTGCTCCTGAATGCTTTGAATCAGGTTTTGTGAGGGCGTGCCCACGCCATTTACCAGCAGGTCGTAGGCCACTTTCACGCGCTCCCAGCGCTGGTCGCGGTCCATGGCATAGTAGCGGCCCACGATGGAGGCGATTTTAGCACCCGTGCGGTCAGCGTGCTGCTCCAGGTCATTCACGTAGTGCACGCCGCCTTTGGGGTCGGTATCGCGGCCATCGGTAAAGGCGTGCACGAAGGTCTTGTGCACGCCGGCCTCGTGGGCGATGGTGCAGAGCGCTTTTACATGCTCGATGTGCGAGTGCACGCCGCCATCGGACAGCAAACCAATGAGATGGAAGGGTTTGTTATTTTCGCGGGCGTAGTCCAGGGCGTCTTTCAGGGCCGGAATCTGGCCCAGCTTGCGCTCCTGAATAGTCTTGCCGATGCGCACCAGTTCCTGATACACCACGCGGCCGGCCCCGATGTTCATGTGGCCTACTTCGGAGTTACCCATCTGGCCCTCGGGCAGCCCCACGGCCTCGCCCGAAGCCTGAAGTGTGCTGTGCGGAAAGCGCTCTAGCAGCGAATGATAGTAAGGCGTCTGGGCCTTGTCAACCGCCGAAACATTCGTATTCGGGGCGATGCCCCACCCATCCAGAATTACCAGTAATACCTGCTTGTTCATGCGGCAAAAGTACGCCGGGCACCCCAAAGGCCCTACGCTACGTAGGAGGCCCGGCCCACCTACAGAAATACTACAGAAACCCGTTTGCTGGCATAGTTTTGGCTTTAAGCCCGTCACGAGCGATTGACCTTTAGGCCAAGCTTCATTTTATGAAATCATTAGTTACTAAATTATTCCTGTGTGGCTGGCTGCTGGTAGCAGCGGCTTCGGGTGCCCAGGCGCAGGCCGGCGACCAGCGGGCGCTGGTGCGTTCGGCCATCGCTAATAGCTCCTCGCACGACCTGGCGCAGTACTTGGCCGCGTCGGTAGAGGTTGGGTTTGATGGCGATAGCCAGAATATGAGCGCCACCCAAACCGAGCTGGTCCTCAAAAATTTCTTCGCTAAAAACGCGCCCGGTAAGTTTGAAGACGTGCACCAGGGCAGCAGCCCCGACGGTATTCTCTACGTGGCCGGCCGCTATACCGGCCGCAATGGCAGCTATAAGGTGTTCATCAAGCTCAAGGCCAATAGCAGCACGCCCCAGATTGACAAGATAGATTTCACGAAAGGGTAGTAGCAGCGCCAAGCGAGCCCAAGTTGACTCAACGGTACGCCAAGCAGCGCTTTGCGCTGCTTCCGTTCGTAATTGCAGGCGAGGGCGGGCGTACCTTTGCGGCGTGCAAACTGCCTTTCCTGCTCCGTATCTCACGCCCGAGGCGCTGACCACATTCATCCGCACGGCCCTGGCTGAAGACGTGGGCGACGGCGACCACTCCTCGCTGGCCGCCATTCCGGCCGAGGCCCACAACCGGGCGCACCTGCTCGTAAAGGCCGAAGGTGTGCTGGCCGGCGTAGCGCTGGCCCAGTTGATTTTCAAGGAAGTAAATCCTGCGCTGCAAGTCAGCGTGCTGCTCGAAGACGGTGCTCGCGTGCGCCACGGCGACCTAGCTTTCACCGTCGAAGGCCCCGCCCGCAGCATTCTCACCGCCGAGCGGCTGGTGCTCAACTGCATGCAGCGCATGAGTGGCATCGCCACCCTCACGGCTCACCTCACCGGTTTGCTGGCCGGGGCCAAAGCCCGCCTGCTCGACACCCGCAAAACTACCCCTAACTTCCGCCTCTGCGAAAAGTGGGCCGTGCTCATAGGCGGCGGCGTCAACCACCGGTTCGGGCTCTTCGACATGATTATGCTCAAGGATAATCACGTCGATTACGCGGGCGGCATCGCCCAGGCCGTGCAGGCCACCCACGAATATTTGGAGCGCACCGGCCGCCAACTGCCCATCGTGCTCGAAACCCGCACCCTGGCTGAAGTGCAGCAAGCCCTCGCCGCCGGTGGCATCGACCGCATCATGCTCGATAACATGAGCCCCGAGCAGCTACGCGAAGCCGTAGCGCTGGTGGACGGCCGCCTGCCCCTCGAAGCCAGCGGCGGCATCACCGAGCAAACCATCGGCGAAGTAGCCGCTACGGGCGTTGATTTTATCTCGGTCGGGGCACTCACGCACTCGGCCGGTAGCCTCGATTTAAGTTTGAAAGCCTATTAGGTTAATGGTTAATTATTAATGGTGAATTGTTAATGTCCACTCGGATATACATCATTTTCGCTAGTCATTAACAATTAACCATTAACAATTAACCATTAAAAATGAACCAACCCAACCAACGCGGCGGTGGTAGCGGCTACCGCCAGCAGCAGGTGCAGCAGTCCGCACCCGGCACGATTAAAACCAAGAAGTACCAGTTCGACACCAACACCTACACCCGCATTGCGATGGCCGAGGTGTGGCGCAAAGAGTGGTGGTACGCCACCATTCCGTTTGCGGTGGGGCTGCTGCCGGCCGTTATCTGGCACTCGTGGTGGTGGCTGGCGCTGAGCGCCGTGCTCACTATTTTATACGTATTGCTGCGCTCGGCGCAGATTACGGGCGTGACGCAGATGGAGCAAAGCAAGCCCCTGTTTGAGCGCATGAACTACGAGATGGACCAGCGCCAACTCATTATGCGCCAGACCGAACAGCGCGCCATGGCCCTGCCCTGGGACCAGATAGCCCGCGTGCGCCGCGAGCCCGATGCCTACCTACTGTACCTGAAGCCTGGTGTGCCGCCGGCCGAAATGGCCCCCTGGCGCCAATGGCTGGCGCGCACCTTTGATGTGCCGGTGTTTTTACATTTGCCCCTGCGCTTGTTCAACAACGACAACGACCGCAAGCTGTTTGACGCCCTGCTACGCCGCAAAAACTTGCTAACCGACGGCGCGCCGGCCGTCTAACGTACCGAAAATCAATCTGTTTTACTTCTTCTTATGAAAAAGCCGCTTCTCCTGCTGGCCCCCGCGGCCTTGCTTTTCCTCGCCTCTTGCAGCAGCGAGCCCTCTGACTGGCGCCCTGAGGAAAAAGTATCGCTCGACACCGTGCCCCCCGGCACCCGCATTAGCGAAAACTACGACAAGAGTGATGACGCCGTACCCGGCGACAAGCACGACGCCATTGGTATACCCGCCAGCAAAGTGCTGCAAGGCAACCTAGAGCGCCGCGACCCCCCTAAGCCTCAGCAAGTAATGACGGCCGACACCAATCCCGAAAACGCCAAAGAGAACGCGGGCGAAGGTACCTCGTCGCAGCAGGCCAACGCCAAAGAAGGCAAGGAGTAGCCTGCCCTTGGTGCAACCCGCTTTGTATTTCGGCAGTTAACCGGCCGAAATTCTTTTTAACAGAAGTGCAACAATGTTGAAAGTATTTTCACAACATTGTTGCACTTCTGCGTGTTCAACCAATCTATGTGGGTTGCCATTTTACTTTTGACCGCGACGGTGCTGGGGGCAGGCGCACTGGTAGGCGTGGTGCCCGTGGCCCGCACTACGCAGTGGCTCAAGCCGATGCTGGCCTTTAGCGGAGCTTATTTGTTTGCGCTTACCATTACGCACCTGCTGCCTGAGGCACTGGCACTATTGCCGGAGCACCCGCACCGCATTGGCTACTGGGTGCTGGCCGGCTTCTTTGGCCAGCTGCTGCTAGAGGTACTTTCGGAAGGCATCGAGCACGGCCATGTGCACGCGCCCGGTGCCCAGGAGCGCGGCCATGTGCCGCTGCTGCTGCTGGCGGCGCTAGTGGTGCACTCGCTGCTCGAAGGCAGCATCTTGCTGAAAAGCCAGGGCGGTGAGGTCAGCCGGAATTTCTACGCGCTGGTGCTAGGCGTGGCGCTGCACCACATTCCGGCTGCTGTGGCGTTGGCTACGCTGCTGCGCCTGCGGCTGGGCAGCTTTCGGCGGGTCTGGCCGTGGCTGGCGGTGTTTGCGCTGGCCTCGCCGGCCGGGCTAATATTCAGCAACTATGTGGTGCTGGAGCAACTGCTGAGTACCGATGCCTACGCGGCGCTGCTGGGCTTTGTAGCGGGCACGTTCCTGCACGTTTCGACTACTATTCTATTTGAAACCAGCCCCGAGCATCGGCTCAATTGGCCCAAGCTGGGGGCGACATTGGGCGGGCTGCTGTTGGCGCTGGGGGTGGGGCAATAGCAATAATACTGGCTCTTTAGGGGTAATCAGCCTTATTACTTAACCCAAATTGCGAAGTAGCCGCGAAGCGGTAAAACGTTGGTAGCCTAGCCCATTTTTAATACAAAGCCGCTAAGCGGCGGCACCTAGTGTTGGTGTCGCCGCTTAGCGGCTTTATGCACGTTGATTAGCATTTCTACCTACCAATATTCCGCCGCTTTGCGGTTACTTTACTTCGCAGCTTGGGCTATTTGGTGGCATCTTTAGCTACTATTCGCTCAAATAAGTCTAGCCAGATACTGCGAGGGTCTTCTGTTGCTGGTGAGGGAGCCTCATCTGGTAGCAGAGGCTGTTTAGCAAATCGAAGCAAATGGCGTTGATAATCACGTATATTATAAAAACGAGTATTACCCGGTAGATAAACATTAATAAGGTAAGCCATATCATGCGAAGGCGCATTATCTGGACTTATTATCTCGGGTAAGTCGGCAATATGTTGCTGATAATAAAATGAAAAAAGAGTATCAGGTGGTAGAACAAAGGTTTGCTGAATGTAGGCTGGGCCGCAATCACGAAATGTCTTTACATAAGTTTTGCCAGTAGCCTGCCACACGACTGTTACGAATCTAACTCCCCCATTATCATAGTAATACTGAAAAGTTAAAATGGCATTGGCGTAAGGACGCAGTCTTATCAAAGTCTGCTTTACAGAATCTACTAGACAATTGCCTACGTCAATAGAAGCACGTTGCTTCTTAGCAATGTGCTGCCCTAAACTTGGTAGAGGTAAGGCACTGCTTAAACAGCAAAATAAGAGCCATTTCATTTCACAGTATTATCGGAGTAGCGCCGCCGACTACTCCTCCAGCAGCGGCCCGCCACCCGTAATAAACCGCTCTAGCTGCCGCGCTCGCGCCGTTTCGCGCGCCAGGGCAGCTTGCAGGCTCAGTAGCCGCTGGCGCATCAGCATCACGACATCAATGGCCTCGGGGGCCAGCCCGAGGCCGTGGTGCAGGCGGGCCAGCCGGGGCAGCAATTCATCGGGTTCTTCGACCTCGATGGTATCGGGGGCGGGCGCGGGGCGCACCAGCCCAAGGTCCATAAACTGGCGTAGCTCGGCTTGGCCTAAACCGTAGCGGGTATCAACTTCCTGAAAAGTGAGCACTAGCACGTGGGTTCCCATAGAGAATAATGGTTAGTTGTTAATGGTTAATTATTAATGGCTTATAATGAAATACTTGACCATTAACAACTAACTATTAATCATTAAAAATCATGCTTCTTCGCCGCGCAGCTGCGCTAGCTGTTTGATGAGGTCTTTCTCCTGGTCGGTGAGGTTTTGGGGCAGCTGCACAGTGAGGCGCAGGTAGAGGTCACCAGATTTGCCGTCCTCGCGGTACACCGGGAAGCCCTTGCCGCGTAGGCGCAGGCGGGTGCCGCTGGCGCTTTCGGGCTTGATGTTGATTTTGACGGTGCCGCTCAGGGTTTCCACCGTTTGCGAGCCGCCGAGCAGCGCGCGGTACAAGCTCACGGGCACATCCTGGGTGATGTCGTCGCCGGTGCGCACGTAGCGGGCATCGGGCGCAATGCGGAACGTAATAAGTAGCGAGCCACTAGGGCCGCCGTTGCGGCCGGGGCCGCCTTGGTCGCGCAGCCGGATGGTCTGACCATCGGCCACGCCGGGATGGATGGTAATCCGCAGGTTCTTGCCATTGACCGTGATGGTGCGCGGCCCGCCGTGGTAAGCTTCTTCCAGCGTCAGCTCTAGCTCGGCCTGAAAGTCTTGGCCGGCCCCGGGGCGGGTGCTGCGGCTGCCACCACCGCCCATGCCGCCGAAAAGCGAGCCAAAAAAGTCGGAAAAATCCTCTCCCTCGCCAAACGACGCGCCGCCCCCGCCGAAGCCGCCAAACGGGTTGCCACCCTGCCCACCCGCGCCGCCCTGGGCATACTGGCTCCAGTCGAAGCCGCCGGGGCCCCGGCCGGCCCCACCCGCGCCGGCCTGCTCGTAGCGCTGGTAGTCGGCCCCAAACTGGTCGTATTTCTTCCGCTTTTCGGGGTCTGAAAGCACCTCGTTGGCCTCGTTGGCTTCCTTAAATTTTTGCTCGGCCGCCGCGTCGTTGGGGTTCACGTCGGGGTGATACTGGCGGGCCAGCTTGCGGTAGGCCTTCTTAATCTGGTCGGCGGTAGCGGTTTTCTCCACGCCGAGTATTTTGTAATAATCCTTGTAATCCATGGTAGTTGATTATGAATTATAAGTTATAAATTATGAATTGAAAAGGAAGCAAAATAGCGGGCGATTTCTAATTCATAATTTCTAATTCATAATTACTTAAGCGGGTCGTGGCCCCAGTTCATAAGCGAATAGCGCCAGCGCGAATGCTCGATATCGCTGTGCGGACGCTGGGCCGAGTGGCGGCTCACGTAGGAGTGTACCTTGTGCATGTGCGCTTCGTCGTCGGGCGTGATATCGGCCTTCTTCTTGTGCAGAATGCGGATAATATGCTCGCCCGACTTGTGGCCGATGCTGGTGCCATCGCCGCTGTCTTGGCCTACCGACTTCGAATCTTCGGTTTTCAGCCAGTGCTCTAGCTCGCTGGCCGTCATATTGACGTCTTTTTTAAACTCGGCGTAGATGTCAGATTCAGCGGGTGCGGTACTCATAGCGGGCGGGAGTGAAGTGAAAAAACAGTTAGAATAATTGAACGCGAGAGAGCAGGTAAACGTTGGCTGCGGCAAGCTGGAAAGTTTAGCTTAGATTTGCACTACGGAAAGAATGCGCGCTGGCTTATTCAATCCTTTGACTGGATTTTCTGTACTTCGTTTTTATCAATTTTACACTAGTTTTTTAACTGCCTCATGAAAAATATTGCGCGTATTCTATTAGCTGCTTGCTGCCTCCTCACTGCCTACGGTGCCCAAGCGCAGTCGCGCCCCGTGCCCCACGGCCGCGTGGCCCCTAAGCCCCGCGCCAAAGCTGGGGCCGACATGATGAAGGACGGCGTGATGCTGAAAGATGGCAAGCTCGTAGCCACCGAAATGGGCATGACCAACCCCGTAACGGGCGATAAAACGCTGCGCAACGGCACCGTAATCACCGCCGCCGGCGTGGTAACCGGCAAAGACGGCACCACCACCCAGCTGCACGAAGGCGACTACGTATCGCTGACTGGCCGCGTAGAAACCCGTGGCGAAATGGCGGCCCAGGACAGCATCCAGAAGCTGCAAGCCTACGACCTGAAGCACCCCGGCAAGCGCAAAGAGCTGGAAAAAGCCCGCGAAAAAGCCGAAAAAGCCAAGGAAAAGGCTGACAAGGAAAAAGCAAAAGCTGCTAAGAAATAAGTCTTAGTCGCGGCTAGTAGCCCATGAAACCCGGCTCCGGTGCCGGCCTTTGGGCCGCGCCGGAGTCGGGTTTTACGTTAGCGGGCGGTGTAGTCGGCCAGGATGGCGAGGCCGGCTGCGTCGTCGTCGGCCTCGACCACCTCGTCCATTACGAATTGGATTTCGGCGTCGGACCAGCCTTCGTCCTCGGCGGCTTTTACAAAGCTGTCGAGCGCGGCGAAGCGGCCACCCGCGGGGGCCGTCCAGGTTAGTTTTTTGCGGATATTGAGTTGCTTGGCCATAGGGTAGCGTAAGCTTTAGCTTGCGTGCGGCAGCAAATTTACCCCCGCGCCTCGCAAGCCAACGCCTTACGCTGCCCGCGCCGGCTACGGCGGACGCTAGCCTTAGCGCGTGGGCACGGCTTTTATCACTTTTAGCTGCACTGGGGCCACGCCGGCATCAACCAGGCCAATTTTATTGGCGGCTTTTTTCGATAAGTCCACGATGCGGCCTTTCACGTGCGGCCCCCGGTCGTTTACCGTCACCTTCACCGAGCGGCCGGTGCGGGTGTTGGTGACCTTGATTTTGGTGCCAAAAGGCAGCGTATTGTGCGCCGCCGTGAGCTTGCCGGGGCGGTAGGGCGTGCCGCTGGCCGTGGGCTTGCCCGCAAATTTATCGGCGTAGTACGAACCCTGGCCACTTTGGGTAAAGGCCGACTTGCTGCCACCGCAAGCCGCAAGCGCTAAGGCCAACGCACTGATGATGACTGTAAAAGCCTTAGTGCGCCGCGCCGCTGAGTATATAATTTGGGTATTCACCCCGTGTTCACTTGCCATATCAGAATAAAAGCTCACCTTGGTAGCGAAGTTTTCCCTCACCCCAAATTTTCAAAATTCCATGAAAAACATCGCCAAACTCGCTGCTGGCCTCGCGCTGTCGGGTCTTTTTCTGACCGCCCACGCCCAAACCACTCCCATGCCCCAGGACCGCCCCATGCAGGACGGCAAAATGATGGATGGCAAGATGAAAGGTGGCAAAATGAAGAGCGGTAAGATGAAAGACGGTAAAACGCACGACGGCAAAATGATGAAGCAAGACAAGATGGCCGACGACAAAATGAAGACGAAAATGTAGGCTTCTGCCACGCTACACCATTTTGGTCGCCCGGCCCGGCAGCTTATGTGAGCTGCGAGGCCGGGCGGCTTTTTTGGGGCGGTTGGCAGGTGATTTTGGCGCAGTGCGGCGAGCTGGGGCTGCGGGCTCTACCAGGCGCGGCCCACTCACGCGCAGCGCCTGCAACGCCTCGTAGCTACCCTGAAAAACGTTGAAATCGACGGTGCCCTTAATGCCGGGCACGTAGGCCTCATCAGAGTGCTGCCAGATTATCCAGCGGGTGGCGGGCAGGGCGGGGCGGGCCACCTCGTAGTGCGCCAGCCAAAGCGGAAAATCATCGAAATGCCCGGCCAGGTAGCGCTGGTAAAACCCATAGTTGGAGTACAGGATAGGCCGCACGCCGTAGTGCGCCTGCACTAGCTCCAGCCACTGGCGCACCTCGCGGCGCAGCTCGGCCACATCGTGAAAGCGCGGGGCCTCCACATCGAGCACGGGCGGCAGGTCGCCGGGGGCCAGCGGCACCAGCTTGATAAACAAGGCCGCCTGCACCGCCCCGTCGCGGCTGGGCTGAAAATAGTGGTAGGCTCCGCTGAGGATGCCCGCGGCCCGCGCCTCGCGCCAGTTGCGCGCAAAGCGGGCATCGCGCATGGTAGCCCCTTCGCTGGCTTTTATGAAGGCAAAGCGCACCCGGTGCCGCGCCACCTCGGGCCAGTCGATGCGGCCCTGGTAGTACGACACGTCGATGCCGTGCACCGAATAGCCCGCCAGCAGGGGCGTTTTTTCGTGGCCCGTGAGGTAGCCGCTGGTGAGGGTGGCCCAGGTGTGGCGCACATAGCGATTGAGCTGGCGCTGATGGCGATAGTACACCGTGCCGCCCACCAGCAGCGCCAGCAGCAGCCCCTTCAGTGCCCAGCGCCGCCAGGGCCGGCGCGGTTGCGGCGGGGGCGCGGGTACGAGCAGTGGGGCAGGGGTAGGGGGCATGCAGAAGGGGAGGCGGCCAAATTTAACGCATAGCGCGGCGCTAGCGTATGCCCCGGCAGCTCAATGTTGAGTTCAATGTTGGCCCCCGGCCAAGCGGCGCAGTCGTTAATTTTGGGCTTTCCCGCTTTTACTCCCCGCCCCATGTCCGACGCCCGCGACGAATCTGGCCACCTTATCCGCGAGCTGCACGGCGTGACGCTGGCCGATATTATCGATTACCTGGTGGCGCGCTACACCTTCGCGGGCCTCGATGAGCGCCTGCATCTCAATTGCTTTGCCGTGAACCCGAGCGTAAAATCGAGCCTCACTTTTCTGCGCCGCACACCCTGGGCGCGGGCCAAAGTGGAGGAGCTGTACATCAGGCTGCGCACGGCCGAGGTGCTGGGCCGGCCCCGGCCCTGAGCGCTGCCCACTACGTTAGCTAGCGGTTGCCCGCCACACGAAGCCTGTGCCGCTGAGCGGCGATATATGCTGCTGCCGCAGCTGCTGGATGCCATCCCTTTTCAGGAGCTGGACCCACTTTAAGTAGCTCGCCCGTATTTTTTCGAGAGCGGGCGTGCACGACTTTTTGTAACTAAAGGGTTTGGTTTTCGGATTAAGTGGGCCCGAATTAAATCTCATATCGTCCACAAAACCGCCTTCATCAGCATTGTACAGCAAGTAGCAATCACCCTTTACCGAAGGGTCGTACAACCGATAAATATCAAGCAGACACTTCACATTTTCCGAGTAGAACTTGGTGTAGGAGCTGCTGTAGATACCATGAGATTGGGAGCAACTATACGCGTAGTTCTGCTCAACGGCCCCATCAAAGCGCATTTTTTCCAGGCACGAAAAGTCATAGCCATCCGCTTGGTTGGGTGCCGACAAGAAAACCCAAAGTAGGAGAAAATGCATACGTAAGTAGCTGTGCGCGAAGCTTGGCGCGGCCAAAACTAGCTATAGTAGCCGTAAAATAACAAAGCCACCGTTCATCACGGTGGCTCTCAAGAGGGTGAAACCAGGCGGCCGGTCGGTCCCGGCCATATCGTAGGTAACTAGGGGGCCGGTCGGTCCCGGCCGTATCAACGGGCCAAGCGCTTAGCTCGGCAGAATATCAATCTCGCGCTGCTGGCTGGCGGCGTCTTTGAAGGGGATGGCCACGCGCAGCTCACCGTGGTGGTGGGTGGCGTTGATGCTGGTCAGGTCAAGGTTGGCGGGCAGGTCGAGTTGCTGCACAAAGAGGGGGGCGGCCAGCTGGTCTTCGGGCTGGTGGCGGTACTCGCCGTACACGGTCAGGTTGTTGTTGTTGAGCACTACGTGGAACTGCTCGGCGGCTACGGTAGGCATGGCTACGTGCAGCACCACGCCCTGGGGGCGCTGGTTTACGTGCAGCTTAGGCTGCGCTACACCCCCACCAATAGTGTTCAGCAAATCGAGCTGAGGAGCGATGTTACGGATAAATTCGCGGCTGATAAGTTTCATAGGATAGGGCCGTTTTAGCTGGCTTCGCAGGGTATAAATCAAACCCCGTACCAACTTCTAAATAGCGGCTAGTCAAGTTATTATCAGCCAAATTGGCCTGATTTAAAAAGTCGGCATGCCGAACAAATGACAGCTTGGCCGATAGCGGCCGAAGTGGCAGGAAAAAGGTGAGATGGTGAGGTAATGAGTGCGGTTGTTATTGCGCGGTATTGGGGCGCTTGTCATTGCGAGGAGGCACGACGACGCAACCTTTCCTTCCCGCATTGCTACCGTTCGTGCGCGTGCGCTACCATAAAGGAAAGGTTGCGTCGTCGTGCCTCCTCGCAATGACAACCATACTTCACTACACTCACCACCTCACTATTTCACCATCTCGCCTAAAATCGGCTCGTCAGCCCGAAGTGAATCTTCGATGACCCTAAGCTCAACTGCTGCCCCGCAAAGCCCGAGCGCCCCACCGAATACACGAACTGAAATAGCCCCGCCGCCGTGCGAAAACTGATGCCCGTGCCCAGCCCGGTAGGCTCATCAAGTGTGCGGCCCAGCGTGAGGTCGCTCTGGTAGGCTTGCAGCACGGCTTGGTCTACGAAAACAAATACGTAGCCCTCGGCCCCGGTGAACTGCCGAAATTCGACGGTGCCTACGCCGTAGGCATTGGTATAAAACTGGTTTTCGCTGAAGCCCCGTAGCGAGTTCAGCCCACCCAGCCGAAACAAGTCGTTGAGGAAATACTGCTGATTAAACAAGCCCTCGCCGCGCAGCCGGGCCAGCACCACGCTCTGCCGGCCCAGCGCCCAGTAGCGCTCGGCGCGGGCACTGAAGCTGTATTGCGTAGTGCGCAGATTAACATTGCTATACAGCGCCTCGCTGATGCTGGCATTGCGGCGAATGCTCTTGGTGCCCGCGCCACCCTGCACCGTCACGAAGATGCCCCGGTGCGGGAAAAACAAGTCGTCGAGATTGGTGCGGGCGTAGGCCAGCCCATAAGAATTGGTTTCCGAATCGACGTAGGGCGGCAGCGTGGTCGTGACCTGCGTATAAGCCAGGCTATCAAGCAGCAGCCGCGAGCTAAGCTGCTCGGCAAAAAAGGTGAGCCGCCCCGCCCGCGCCGTGGGGTACGTCACCTGCAAGCGGGGCCGGATGGTGAGGTAATTGCCGCTTTGCTTGTAGAGGTTAAACGTGGTGCCCACTTCCAGGGGCGTGCCGAAGAAATTGGGGTGCAGGTAGTTCGCATCAAGCGACTGCGTCAGGGCGTCCACTTTGCGCCACTGCAAGCCAATTTGCTTGCCGCCGCCGCGCAGGTTGCGCAGGTTGATGTTGACATCGCCCGTAAACTGAAAACCGCCCGCTGTGCCCGTATTGGGCAGCAGCCCCACAATGGCGTCGAACTGGTTCGACGACCGCTCATCGAGCAGCAAATACACCCGCGCCCGGTTGCGGGCAAAGCGCACCTCGGGCTCGGCCCGCAGCCGCACGTAGGGCAGCTGGCGCAGCAGCACGGCGGCCGCATCAAGCCGCTGCTGGCTATAAGGCGCGCCTGGAAATATCTGCAAGTACTTGGTTAGAAAGCGCTTTTTGGTCTTGCTGCTGCCGATAATCTGGATGGAGTCGAAAGTGATGGCCGGGCCGCGCTTCAGCACCACGCGCCCCGATATGTCGTGCCCATCGAGGCGCACCGAGTCGAGGCCGACGGTGGCAAACGGGTAGCCCTGGTTTTCGGCTTCGGTGAGAATGCGCTCCTGCAAATTCACCCAATCGGCCGGGTGCCAGGGCGCGTGCCGAAAGAATTTTTCGCGGTAACCGGCGCGGGTTAGCAGGCCGTCGCCGAGGTTGCCGTTGCGCAGGTAGGCCCAGTGAAACTGCTCGCCCACATACACTTGCGCCCGCACCGTGTCGCGGCCCCAGTGCATTTTATCGGCCGAAGCCAGCAGGTAGGCATCGGCTTGCAGGTCTAGCACCAGCTCGCGCACCGTGCGCAGCGCCGTGAGCGAGTCGGCCACGGTGGCCGGCAGGTGGTAGCGGCGCACCCGCGGCCGGCTGGCGGCGTCGGTTGCTATTTTGAGAATCCGGCTATGTCCCGCCCGGCGCACCGCCGCCACCTTGGGGCTGGGGGCCGTGGCCATTGGCGGCAGGGGCGGCGATGCCAGCCCCGGCGCATTGGGCACGGCCACGCCCGACTGCGTGCCCAGCGCTTGGGCGTGCGCCGCCCGGCCGCCCAGTAGCCCCAGCCAGCAGCCCCACAAGACGAGTAGACGGACGTACATTCGGGGTGGCAAACGCAAAACGGAAATTTTAATTTCGAGCTGACGGTTTTAACTACCGAAAATACAACCAAAGTAGGGGGCACGCCTCGCATCCTATCACGCACTTATGGCTGGCCTCTACCTCCACATTCCTTTCTGCAAGCAAGCCTGCCACTACTGTGACTTCCATTTCAGCACCTCCCTGGGCCTGAAAGGCCAGTTTGTAGAAGCCTTGCTGCAGGAAATGGCTTTGCGCCGCACCTACCTACCCGACCCCGCCGCGCCACTCGAAACTATCTATTTCGGTGGCGGCACGCCCTCCTTATTGACGGGGGAGGAGCTAAGCCAGATTTTCGCCGCCATCCAGAAAAATTTCAAGGTATCGCCGCAGGCCGAAATTACTCTTGAGGCCAACCCCGACGACCTCACCGCCGATAAACTGGCGGTGCTGGCTGCCTCGCCCGTCAATCGCCTCAGCATCGGCCTGCAAAGCTTCCACGAGCCGCACCTGCGAATGATGAACCGCGCCCACTCGGCCGATGAGTCGTGGGAGGCCGTGCGGCGAGCGCAAGCGGCTGGGTTTGAGAATATTTCGGTCGATTTAATTTACGGCGTGCCCGCCGCTAGCCACGACATTTGGCAGCAGGATTTAGCCCGGTTATTTGAGTTGAACGTGCCGCACGTATCGGCCTACGCGCTTACCATTGAGCCCGATACAGCCTTCGGCCGCCGCCTGAAAAAGGGCACGTTCGTAGCGCCGCCCGAGGAGTTTGTAGCCCAGCAGTTTGAGATGCTATTGGCTCAACTGCGCGCTTATGGCTACGAGCAGTACGAAATCAGCAATTTCTGCCTTCCCGGCCGCGAAAGCCGCCACAATAGCAACTACTGGCGCGGCGTGCCTTATCTAGGTCTCGGCCCGAGCGCCCACTCCTTCGACGGCCGCAGCCGCCAATACGCAGTGGCCAACAACCCGCAGTACGTGGCCGCGGTGCTCGAACGCGGCGAAGTGCCCGCCACCGTGGAGCACCTCAGCCCCCTCGACCAGGCCAACGAATACTTGCTCACCACCCTGCGCACCAGCCGCGGCTGCGACCTCGGCCACTTGCGCGACGCGCTGGGCCTTAATCTACTAGCCGACCGCGCCGACTACCTGCGCAGCCTCACTGCCCAAGGCATGGCCACGCTGGAAAACAACGTGCTGCGCCTCACCGATGCCGGCAAGCTGCTGGCCGACCACATCACACTAGAGTTGTTTGCCGAGGCCCCAGCCGCCGTTGGCGCGTAGCTTGCGCCCGTTGCCAACCGGCAACTGTTCTTCCCATTAACCTTTACCATTTGCGGTAAACTCTATTCTTCTGCGGCCCGTGAAGCTACTTAGTGACGCTCTGGTTAGTAACGACGATTTTTTTGTGGAGCAAGTCCACCTCACGGCCATCGTTTTCGATAACACCGACGACGTGACCATCTGGGCCACCACGTTCCGCGACGACGAGCCGCATTTTTTCCACCTCGGCCTGCCCTTCCACGACCTCGACACCCTGCTGCGCGTGGCCGACGACCGCGCCGAAACCCTGGCCGAAGAAGTAGCCGACGCCCTCGCCACCACCGAGGAGTGGCCCTGCCTACTCGAATACACTTCCGAGGAAGCCCCGCCCATTGCCCTGCCCGGCGTGGCCCTCAAACTCGCCGTCACCTTCCCCGCCGATGCCGAGGAAGATGACGACCCTCAGCCGCACAATATTTTTTATCTAGAGGGTATTTATGCGCGGCTAAATGGTTGAAAGCCCAACATTACCTATAAGCTATTCATGCTGGTTGATGGGTGCCGCAGCCGTAAGTCTGAGTATAATAGTAGGTGCTTGCACAGCTGAAAGCGATACTAAGCAATCTCCAGTAAGCGAGAAACTGGCGAGTAGCCCGTCGCCGCTAAATGTGGCGCATGAAACCAACGTGGCAGATAGCCTAGCCGCCCTCTACAAAGTGACTCGAAGCAGCGCGCTCTTAGTCGCTGCCGATTCTATTGCTTGTCAGGCCGATGGAGACGCAATGGAAAGAATAAGCATGGCAAGCGTGGAGTTGTACAATGCTGATAAAGAGCAATTTTTTAGGGTTGTCTACATTAAAAAACTACGGTGCTTGGAGCATGTATTAGCACTGGGCTTGAGCGAGAACATGAGCGTATTGCAAGGAGCAAAGAGAAATAAGGCTCTATCGCAAGTGCGCCTATCAGCCGTAGCGGCCACTCAAAGGCTTGATAAAGAAGAAAGCGCAAATGCAAAGGCCATAATCAACCAGGTTAATCCAGCGCTTTTCGATTAACTGGTTCCAATCATGCCCGCTTGTACTTGGTATCTCATTCCTGGCCTCGGGGCCGATGAGCGTGTATTTCGTGGCCTGCATTTGTCGGGCCCCAGCGCGGTACTGCATTGGCTGCCGCCCCAGTCGCCCACCGAGCCGCTGCGGCACTACGCCGCTCGCCTGGCCGAGGCCGTGCCGCTAGGCCAGCCGTGCTGGCTGGTGGGCGTGTCATTCGGCGGTTTGCTGGCGCTAGAAATTGGGCGGCTGCGGCCGCTGGCGCGGGTGGTATTGATTTCCAGCCTAGCCGATGCCCGCCAGTTGCCACCGCTGCTAAAGCTGGGCCGCGCCACGGGGCTCTACCGGCTGGTGCCGTTTGGGTTGCTGCCGCGGCTGCCGCGCTTGGCGCAGTGGTTTTTTGGGGCGCGCAACGGCCGCGAGTACCAACTGCTCGCCCGCATTCTGCGCGATACCGACCCCGCCTTTGCCCGCTGGACCACCCGCCAACTGCTGCACTGGGACAGCACCGGCGTGCCCGCTGCCACTCGCCTGCACGGCACCCACGACCGGCTGCTGCCCGCCAGCGCGGCCTCCATTGACTACCCGGTGCCCGGCGCGGGCCACTTTATGATAGTGAGCCACGCCGCCCAGGTAAGCCGTCTGCTTGGCCAGCTAGCAGCGCCCGCTGCCGCCGACTGAAATCCGATAAAAACCAGTATATTAGTGGTAATTTTTACGAGCTAACTTATTGGCACATGGCACAAAACTACTCGTTTCTCAAGGCTGGCTTGCTGGGGCTGGGTCTACTGGGTGCCTCGTGGGGCGCGGGCGCGCAAACGGTAGCGCCCGCGGCGGAAGCTGCCCCCCTGCCACCGCGCCTGCTGCTAAAAGCTGGCCTGCGAGTAACGCACCTGAGCTACTCATCGGGCAACCAGACGTGGCGACTGGTTGTGCCACTTTCGTTCGGGGCCGAGTACCGGATTGTGCCGCGCCTGGCCTGCTATGGCTTGGCCGAAGCCGACCTGCAAGCCAGCCGCACCGCCGCGCGCCGCCGCCCGCAAACCAACGCCGTACCCAGCGCCACGCTGGGCCTAGGGCTGCGCTACTACTACAACCAACCCAGCAAAGGCGAGCCCCGGCGCAATAACAACCTGTATGGCAACTACCTGGCGCTGGAAGGCAACGTGGCGCGCGAAACTGTCACGGCTGGCTATGCCAATGTGGCGCGCCGCCAGACGCCCACCAGCCTCACGCCCGGCGTCTTTGCTTTCTGGGGCACGCAACATCGGCTGCGCCGCGCTATGCTCTACGATTTGAATGCTGGCTTGGGCCTTCAGGCCCCGGCTTATTACAATTTTGAGAGCCTGAAACCCGCGCATTACGACGTAACAGCGCAGGTAAACATCCGCCTGTATTGGGGGCTTGGCTTGTAGCTGCCTATGGGTAGCCTCTCTTCCTAAGAGAGGGGCAGGGTAAATTTTTCTCCTAACGCCAAAAGGGCTGCCCCATTAGGAGCAGCCCTTTTTAGCTTAATAGCAGGTAGGCGGAAGCCTAAGCCTCAGCTACTTCAGTTGCAACCGGAACTACCGAAACGAACGAGCGGTCGTCGCGGCCTTTCTTGAACTGTACGATGCCATCGGCCATCGCGAACAGCGTGTGGTCTTTGCCCATGCCCACGTTGGTGCCAGCGTGGTGCTTGGTGCCGCGCTGACGCACGATGATGTTACCAGCGATGAGCGACTGACCACCGAAGATTTTCACGCCGAGGCGTTTCGAATGCGATTCACGGCCGTTGTTTGACGAGCCTACGCCTTTTTTGTGTGCCATTTGATAGTTATGAGTTAAAAGTTATGAGTTATGAGTTAGGTAAGCTTGAGCTACAAATGGCTGATAGCCAACTCATAACTCATAACTTTTAACTCGCAACTAATTAACCGATGCTGTTAATCAGAACTTTGGTGAACTGCTGGCGATGGCCGTTCATCTTCTTGTAGCCTTTACGGCGCTTCTTCTTGAACACCAACACTTTGTCGCCCTGAACGTGGGCTACAATAGTGCCTTTTACGGCGATGCTCAGGGTAGGAGCGCCTACGCTGATGGTGCCGTTATCATCGGTCAGCAGGGCGTTGCCCAGCTCTACCGAGTCGCCGACGTTACCAGCCAGGCGATTGGCGTAAACAAATTTATTAGCCTCAACTTTAGTCTGTTGGCCGGCGATATTGACAATGGCGTACATCTTATTTCCGCTGGTGGTTTCTCAAAAGGGAACGCAAAAGTACGGCGACTTTCCGGCAATTCCAAACATAAGTAGTTAATCCAGAATAGCTCGCCAAAAATTGAGGTTATCTCAAGCACTTTTTTGGCCGGCTAGGCTAAGTAACTGACTGCAAGATTGTGATTGACGAACGCGCATTTCTGTGGACAACTTACGTTATCCACACTAAAAATGTGGATAAGTAGCTATTATTCGGCTCCTTTGCCCGCCTCACTTCACGTATTACTCAGAGGTGAAGCAGAGGACCGAAAAACGCGGCCTAGAAAAACGTAAACGGCCTTCGGGAGGTTACTTGGCTATCTTTGGAAAACGGCCCCTCTTCGGTTGGGAAGCCACTCACTGCTCAGATTCTTTTCTTTTAAGTCGCCACTTCGTCATCCCCGCAACCTGTTACACTATGGAGCCCTTACTCGCTGAAAATCCCAACCGCTTTGTGCTTTTTCCCATCCAAAACCCTGAGGTTTGGGAGTTTTACAAGAAAGCCGAAGCGTCCTTCTGGACTGCTGAGGAAATCGACCTTGGCCAGGACCAAAAAGACTGGAACAACCTGAACGACAACGAGCGCCACTTCATCAAGCACGTGCTGGCTTTCTTCGCGGCCAGCGATGGCATTGTGAATGAAAACTTGGCCATCAACTTCATGCAGGAGGTGCAGATGCCCGAGGCGCGCTGCTTCTACGGCTTCCAGATTATGATGGAAAACATTCACAGTGAGACGTATTCGCTGCTGATTGACACCTACATCAAAGACCCCAAAGAGAAGGATTACCTCTTCAACGCCCTCGAAACGGTGCCTGCCGTGCAGCGCAAAGGCCAGTGGGCTTTGAAGTGGATTAATTCGGAAAACTTCGCCGAGCGCCTTATCGCGTTTGCGGCCGTGGAAGGCATCTTCTTCTCGGGCTCGTTCTGCTCAATTTTCTGGCTGAAAAAGCGTGGCCTGATGCCCGGCCTCACGTTCTCCAATGAGCTGATTTCGCGTGACGAGGGGCTGCACTGCGACTTCGCCTGCCTACTCTACAGCTACCTCAACAATAAACTGCCCGAAGAGCGCGTGCAGGCCATTATCCGCGATGCGGTGACGATTGAGCAGGAGTTTGTGACCGAGGCGCTGCCCGTGAGCCTCATCGGTATGAATGCCAAGACGATGAGCCAGTACATCGAATTTGTGGCCGACCGCCTGCTGGTGTCGCTGGGCTGCGCCCAGATTTACAACACCACCAACCCCTTCGACTTCATGGAAATGATTTCGGTGCAGGGCAAGACGAACTTTTTCGAGAAGCGCGTGGCCGAGTACCAGAAGGCCGGCGTGATGACCGAGCGTGCCGATAACATGTTCTCGCTCGACGAGGATTTTTAAGCTAGTTGCTTAGTCTTATAGATTTTACAAACAGTCCTGCTGCACGAGTGCAGCAGGACTGTTTGTTTTTATGGCGGGCTACCTTGGCATCCAAAATTGTTAGGCTTGCCGAGTAAGCCGAATTAGTTGGCTGAGTAAATTGCTGTATTAACGGAGAAAAATACCACCTTGGGCTAAATAATCCGGTGGCTGGCGGGAGCGCTGGGTAGTTTTGGGTAAGCTATACCTCCCGCCCTTCAGCCATCATGAACGCCAGCCCTCACTTTCGCTACTACGCCGCTTTCGCCCTGATTTTGATGCTGGTACTGATGCTGCGCGTGCAAGCCAGCCCTGGGTCGGCGGCCCAGCCAGATGAGGCCGCTGTGGCGGGACAAGTGGCGGCAAACACTGGTAGTAAGTAACTATAGCGGTTTCGGAGTCAGTGTACGTGGTAGCCACAATGGTCAAACCAGTTTTGCGCATCCTCGGCCGTTATCCAAGCCAGTGCTGCATCCAAAGCGGTCTTCAGGGCCTCGCGGGTACGAGCAG
>JBPBQK010000056.1:0-3410 GCA_050954845.1 Janthinobacterium lividum | reverse complement strand
AGGCCCGCACCCGTGACCTGTTAGAGAATGCGATTCGAACAGCCGCTGAGTGGATAACCGCGGCCGACGCCAAAAATTGGTTTGACCATTGCGGATACCACGTACACTAACTTGGAAACCGCTCTAGGTACTCTATTACTGCCTATTTCTGCCTACAATGAAGACGCGCTTTGCGCAGGGCGATTTCAGTCTGCCGGCTTGCGACCCGGATACTAACCAGATAGCGCCCGTGCGGGTGCTGGCCACGGCCACCGAACTGCTGGCAGGCTTATAAAACGGAGGGCTATTCCATTTTGCAAATCGTACCTTTGCAGGCTGATGACTCCACAAACCGTTGCTTTTTATACGCTGGGCTGCAAGCTCAATTTCTCCGAAACGTCGGCCCTGGGCCGGCAGTTTGAGGAGCGCGGCGTGCGCCGCGTCGAGTTTGAACAGGGCGCTGACCTCTACGTAGTAAATACGTGCTCCGTCACCGACCACGCCGACCGCAAATGCCGCAAGGTGGTGCAGCAAGCCTTAAAATACAACCCACAGGCATTCGTGGCCATCGTGGGTTGCTACGCCCAGCTTAAGCCCCAGGAAATTGCCGAAATTCCGGGGGTAGGCGCGGTGCTGGGCGCGGCCGAGAAGTTTAGGCTGGCCGAAATTCTGACCGAGTTGGAAGTAGCACCGCCTACCCTCACCCCTGGCTCCACCGCACCGCGGCCAGCCGGGCGAGTGTTCGCCTCGCCTATTTCGGAGGCCACGGAGTTTCACCCGGCGCAGTCGCTGGGCGAGCGCACGCGCACCTTTCTTAAGGTGCAGGATGGCTGCGACTACTCGTGCTCGTTCTGCACCATTCCGCTGGCGCGGGGGGGTAGCCGCTCGGGCAGCGTGGCCTCGGTGGTCGAGCGCGTGGAGCAGCTAGCCGCGCAGGGCGTGAAGGAAATTGTGCTGACAGGTGTTAACCTAGGCGATTTTGGCTTGCAAGGCCCTGAACGCCAGCGGGCAGAGGATTTTACCCAATTGGTTAAAGCACTTGATGAGCTAGAAGATATCCGCCGCTTTCGTATCAGCTCCTGCGAGCCCAACCTGCTCACCGACGAGATTATTCAGACGGTGGCGGCTTCGCGGCGCTTCATGCCGCACTTCCATTTGCCGCTGCAAAGCGGCTCCGATAAAATCCTGGGTTTGATGCGCCGCCGCTACCGCCGGGCGCTCTACGCTGAGCGCGTGGCCCGCATCAAGGAGCTGATGCCCCACGCGGGCATTGGGGTCGATGTCATCGTGGGTTTTCCCGGCGAAACGCCGGCTGATTTTTTGGAAACTTACCAGTTTCTCAATGAATTGCCAGTAAGCTACCTGCACGTTTTCCCGTATTCGGAGCGGGCCAATACCTTGGCGCCCAGCCTGGCGGGCCGGGTGCCCGAGCGAGTGCGCGGCGAGCGCACCACGCAGCTGCGCAGCTTGTCGGAAAAGAAAAAACGCTTCTTCTACGAGCAGCACGCGGGCTTCGAAACCGACGTGCTCTTTGAAGACGACGTGACCGATGGCCGGGTGGAGGGCTACACGCCCAACTACATCCGCGTGGCGGCCAAGTACGACCCGCTGCTGGTGGGCGAAGTCCGGCCGCTACGGCTCACGCAAGTATCGGCGCTGGGGCTGATGGAAGCCGAGGAAGTAGGCATGCTCATTTAAACTACGAGTTCCGGCAGTTTTAGCAGATTACGCAGATTTCTACGGACATAAAAAAGGCCGCCTATTCGGGCAGCCTTTTTTATTTTAACCAGGACCAGGGTTAATAAGCAGTTCCATAAGCAACCCTACTAAGTGCTAGGCCATATTTATTTTAACCATGTCAAGTAGTAAACCGGATAGTGAACTGCTGGCCAACGCGGTCCAAAATATGCCAGACGGCCGTTTTCAAGGTCTGGAAGGTCGCATAGGCTTCCGGGCGCAGCCATTCGTACTTGATTTTGCGCCAGAGCGTTTCGATTTTGTTGAGGTGGGGGCTGTAGGTAGGCAGGTAGAAAATGTATACGTTCTGGTCTTCCCAGGCCGCCAGCCGGGCCTGGAAGACGGCGGCGTGGTGAAGTTGGGCGTTGGCGAGCACGAGCACCGTGGGCCGGGTGCGGGTGGCCGCCCACGCATCGAGCGTGTCGATAACAAAGGCCGCGTCCAGACTCCCTTCGCGGGCAGCGGCGTGTAACTCGTTGGTCGTAGCGTTGTAGAAACCCAGCACGTTGAAGCGCTGGCTGTGGCGGGGCCGGGTGGCGACGTGTTCGCCGGGAAACTGCCAGCCGTAGGGGATGGCTGAGGTCAGGCAAAAGCCCGATTCGTCGCCGTAAAACACGTCCACGTGGCCTTCTTTTTCCAGTTCCTGCACCCAGGCCAGGCGCTCGGCTTTGTCGGCGTAGTCGGCCGGGTCCTGGGCCTCTTTCAGGCCGTGGCGAAAGCGTCGCCACGCCCCACCGCGCTTTTTAAAAAACGGCGTAAGGTGCGGGGCGAGAAGTCTTTGGCTAACTCCTGGCGTAGCGTCGCCGTCACGTCCTTGAGTTGCTGCCGATTGGCCCGCACGGCGGCGGCCACCGACACCTCATCGGCGGCGATTAGGATAGGCCGTCGGCCCTGCCCGGCGGCGTTGGCCAGGCCGGCCAGGCCCCCTTCTTCCCAGCGATTGAACCACGAATACACGGTCTGGCGGCTCACGTCCAGCACCGCCATGATAGCAACAACCGCCTGGCCATCAGCACTTAATAACAAGCCGTGGCAGCGGTCGCGGAACTGATACTGTTGGTGGTACTGCCGACCCGCCGACAAGGTGGCCCGCTCGTCAGCCGTCAAGGTGATAAAACGCTTTTGCATCCTCAAAGATAAACCAACCAGATGGTTAAGATAAATATGGCCTAGCACTTAGTTTGCAAAATCAGCGCAATTTCATACGTCTGCCAGCATCTGTGGTTCAGATAGTCCGTTGCAGTAGGTCCAGCATTTGCTGCATGAGTTGCTGCTGCGCCAGCAGGTGCTGGTTGCGCTGCTCGGCCAAGGCTAGTTGGTGCTGGAGATACTGGGTTTGCAAGGCCGCCGTGAGGTAGGCGGCATTGGGCGCATCGGCCGCGGCCAGTACGACAGGCGCTGCCAGCTCGGGAGGGGGTAGGGCCGCAGCCGCCGGTGGGCTCGGCCCTACCCCCTCCCGAGCTGGTGAAGCGGCCGCTATCGGAGGAGGAATTACCACTTCTTCAGCCGGAATAGCTGGCATAACAGGAGTAGGGGCAGGTAATCCAGTGGGCGGCCGGGGCTCAGCGGCTAGCGTCTTGGCAGCAGGGGCCGGCGCTGGCACGAGAACGGCAGCTTCAGCTTCTACTAGCACCGAGGGGGTAGGGCCACTCAGCAGCATTGGGCCCTGGCCGAGCAACAACCAGTCTTTAGAC
>JBPBQK010000055.1:0-4055 GCA_050954845.1 Janthinobacterium lividum | reverse complement strand
TTGCCTGATATTACGCTTGGTGGTACGCGCGTCAAACAGGTTGGCTACGTAACCGAGCAGAACTGGACGCAGCCGCTGGCCACTGGTGAGGTGAGCGGCGTTATCGTGGTGCAGGTGAAGCGCTACGCTGTCGATGAAACGCAGCCCGATGAGTTAGGCGTGGAGCTAGTGGAGTTCAACCCCCGCCAGCCGGTCCGCCTGATTGGCACCAACGACACGCTGCTGGCCGCTGATAACGGCGAGGTAGTGGCCCAGCGCACGACCGAGAACCCGGCCGACTGGCAGGCGCTCGTGCAGGCCAAAGCCGACGAGCTGCACCCGCGCCCAGTCATTCTGCAAGGCGATGGGCTGGAATTGCTCCGCAAGCAATCCATGGTGACGGAAGATGAAATCCGCCGCCACCTGGCCGCGGCCCCGGCCTATCACTTCGCGCCGAAAGACGGGCAAGGCCAGCCTATTCTAGCGGCATGATGTGGTGGCGCTGGCTTCGCTGGCTGCTAGTAGCGGCCGCTTTTTACTTGGTTTTCTCGCACATTCCCACCTCGTTTCGCCCCTGAGATGGCCTACGGTGAAGTGCTGGTGTTTCGCCTCTAATCGTGCTGCTTTACACTAGACGAAAAAGCCCTAGACCGCCCTGGTCGAGGGCTTTTTCGTGTCCTTTTTTAGGGTAATACAACAAGGGAATTTTGAGCCACTAATCCTTATCAAAGTGGCCGATATTCAACTGCTATCCCAAGTCCTACGTGGCGTCTGGCTCATGGAGCTGGGCAGCGCCCAGGGCTACCTACCGCTGGTGCACCAGCTGCAAGCCGGCAATTTCGAGGCGGCGGCTGGCTTCTTCAAAAACAAGAAGAAGGAGAACGCCCCCTACGCGGTAGCCCTGAGCCTGGAGCCCGGCGCGAAGGTGCATAAAACGGATAAGTACAGCAGCTTTGACGATGCTCCCCAAGGCAGCGTGGCCGTGATTCCAGTGATGGGCCCGATGATGCAGCAGGACTTTTGCGGCTCGCTGGGCACGCAAACGCTCGGCCGCCTCACTCAGGAGGCCGACGCCCACCCCAACATTGTCGGGCACCTGTTTGTGTTCGATACGCCGGGCGGCACGGTCGCCGGCACCGAGGGCTTCAGCAACATTATCACGGGCACCCAAAAGCCAGCCGTCGGCTACGTGCAGGGCATGCTATGCAGCGCCGGCGTGTGGGCGGGCTGCGGCTTGAACCACATTATGATGGGCGGGCAGACCACCCAAATGGGCAGCATCGGCACGATGCTCCAGTACACCGATTCGAGCAAGGCCGATAAGAAGCGCGGCTTCGTGCAGAAGATGGTGCGGGCCGATGCCAGTGGCGACAAAAACGAGGCATACCTCCAGCTGCTGGCCGGCAACGACCAGCCGATTAAGGACCAAATGCTCAACCCCTTAAACGAGGTATTCCTGAACGCTGTGCGCACCAACCGCGCCGGCAAGCTACCCACGGGCCAGGATGCCGAAAACGTGCTCAGCGGCAAGGTGTACCTGGCTGCCGACGCCGTGAAATATGGCCTGGCTGACTCGATAGGCTCCTTTCAGGATGCCGTGCAGCTGGCCCTCTCGATGGCTTCAGACCCGAAACCGGGCACCCCTAGCAATTCTCCCAATTCCAACAACCACATGTTCAATTTAAAAGCATCCTGGGGCGCGCTATGCGCCTTGGTAGGGGTGACGGCTACGGCCGCGCCCACCGTGCCGGTCACTGAGGCCGCACTGGAAGACCTCAACACCCGCGCCCAGGCCCAGGCCGACCAGCTGGCCACGGCCAACACCCTGGTGGCGACGCTCACCACCGAGCGCGACGGCGAGCGCGAGAAAATCAAGGCGAAGGAAACCGAGCTGGCCACCGCCACCGAGAACCTGACCAAAGCCACCACCGACCTGACTACGGCCAACACCCGCGTGACCGCTCTGGAGGAGCAGGTGAAGACCCTGGGCGCGCAGCCCGGCGCGATACCCTCCAACCCGCTCAAGGCTAACGCTCAGGACGACACCACGCCCCCGCCCGCTAACCCCGTGGTAGACCCCAAAGCTGGCCACAACCAGGCTGCCGAGGCCTACTTCAGCTAGGCCAATTATTCGCTAGGCTACCGATACTACTGCTTTATTCTATATCAATAATTAGTTAATTATCAGCTATCTATAATGGCTACTCTAAACCCCAACGTTACCGAAATTGCCACCGAACTAGGCGCTTATTTTCGGACGAACAACCAGCAGATTCGCGCCCAGGTCTACCAGAAATCGGTGACGGCCGCCTACATGCGTACCATCGTGGCCGTGCAGGGCAAGTTCCCGGCCCTCAACAGCATCACGGGCCGCGTGGTGCAGGGATTCAAAGCCGCCTGGACGCCGCTGGGCGTAACCGAGTTCAAGGTCAACGAACTGACGGCCTACAAGCAGAAGGTCAACTTCCCGATTCAGCCCGCCACCGTGCTAAACAGCTGGATTTCTTACCTCTACAACGAGGGCAAGAAGCCGGGCGACATGGCCATTTCGCAGTACATCGTAGACCAGGAGCTGATGCCGGCCGTGGCCCGCGACCGCGAAGACCTCATTGGTAAGTCGGTGTACGACGCCACCAAGCTCGACCAGTTCGGCCACTCGATGAACGGCATTCAGGAGCTGATTCGTCAGGGCTGCGCCAATGGCTCGATGTTCCAGATTCCGATTGCCACGCCCACGCGCAGCAACATGGTGGAACAAATCGAGGAGTTCGAGCTGGGCCTGCCCGAGGTGCTCAAGCCGCTGCTCGACAAAATCTACATGCCCAGCAACCTGGTGGAGGCCTACCGCCTCGACTACCGCAACAAGTACGGCACCATGCCCACCTTCACCAAGGAGGACGGGATGCGCACCTACCTGGGCCAGCGTCAGCTCATCGCGCTGCCGTCGCTGAATGGCACGCAGGTGATTTTCGCCACCCCCAACGAGAACTTCCTGCGTCTCATCGACATCGTGGACTCGGCCGTGGTAACGGACGTGCAGGTGCTCGACTACGACGTGAAAATCTTCATGGAGTGGTGGGAAGGTGTCGGCTTCTGGAGCAACCAGCTGGTGGTTGTGGCCGTGCCGGCCGGCACCATCACGGGCCTGGGCACCGGCACCAACGCTGCTGCTGACAAGGCGCTGACCGAAAAGTATTTCGGTAATTCGGACGGCACGCTCTAGGCCTGCCAGTCTGCTACCAAAAAGCCGGCCCCTGCTCATGCGGGGGCCGGCTTTGAGGGTGCCAAGCAATTCGTAACTTATTAATTATCATTATCGTGGATACGCAAGATTTAACGCACGTTTCGGGCAGCGACAACACGCCCGGCATCCAACAGAAGATTTACTACACGACGTTGGAAAACGTCGTAACCCTCCCCAAGCCTGTTATCGACGACTCGGCCAGCCTCACCGGCACCTTTGCCGACCTGGTGACTATCGAGGCTGACATCGTGGTGATAGAGCCCATGAGCAGCATCTACGTGACGCTGGAGGAAGGCGAGCTCAAGCACGTGGGTCAGGGTGAAACCGATTCGATGAGCTTCAAAAACTCGCTCGAATTTGCTCACCCCGGCAGTAAGGCCGAGGTGCTGGGCTTTGCTCAGTGGGTGAAAAACAACAACATCATCTTCCTGGTGCCTGAGGTAGACGGCCAGGTGCGCCTGCTCGGCAACCGCGCCTACCCCGCCAAGATGGAGTCGGCCCCCGGCTCGACCGATAAAAAGGCCGCTGGTGCCAAGAAAACCACCTTCACGTTCCAATCGAGCCGCAAAGGCCCGTCGCCCATTTTCAAGGGCAAGGTGATGGTGCAGGGTGCAGGTGGTGCCCCCGGCACTGAGCAGGACTTGGGCCTGGAGGATTAAGAAAATAGACGCATAGAAGTGGAAATTCAGAAAAGCCCAGGCCTCTAGCCTTGTCCTTACCCAAAACTCAAAAAGCGCTGGCCTCTGGGCAAGCGCTTTTTTTGTGGAATGGCAGTAGCTTTCGGGCATGAGTATTTCGACCCAATTTGGCGAGGCACAGCAGTGGGCGCAGA
>JBPBQK010000054.1:0-10637 GCA_050954845.1 Janthinobacterium lividum | reverse complement strand
AGCGGCCTCGTCAGGCCGCTCGACCCCGCTAGGGGGCCGCTACGTTTCGGGGTAGGTGAGAGTAAGCGGTTACAACCGCCTATAATCGACTCCAAACGGCTCGCACTATCCGCTTTTAGCTGTTTAAACGCCCTTCAACCCGTGTTTTAGCGGCAGTAGCTACCCGTTTTGGTGGTTGAAGTAGCGGAGTGAAGCGGCCTACTCCGCTCCGGTGTAGGCCGCTTCACTCCACTCGCCCCCGGTCGGGAGCCGCTACTTAATAGAATCGGAATTATCGAACTGTGTTGCTGGTCACGGCCTACCCGTAGTCTTGCTGTTGGCTGGTAGCCCGCTCCGAACCACTGGCAAAAAGGCGCGTGGGCTAGCCTCGCCAGTACCCGCGCGGCTGGAACGAGTCGCGTACCGCTTCTTACTGCGCCAAGCCCTCCACAATAAAGACCCGATACTCGGCGCCTTTCAAGCGGTGGGGCAGCGCCTGCTGATAAAGCGGGCTCTCATACCAGGCCTTGGCCTCCGCCATGCTGGGAAAGGCCAGCACGACCGCCCCGTCCACCGGCGGCCCTTCCAACGTGTCGAGGGCGCCATAGAAGGCCAGCGGGGTCAGCGCGTGCCCGGCCGCGGCGGCGCCGGCGCTTTGTTCATACTGACTAAATTCTTGTGGGTCGGTAATGCGGTCCCGCACAAAGATGACATAAGCACTCATGGCTAGTTCAGGTTAGGGGTGTACAGGCGGATAACAGCTTCGGCGGACAAGTGCCCCGCTACGCGGCAAAGGTTACCTGCCTCCGACTTGCTCCAGCCCATGTCGCTCCTCATACGGAAAGCCTAGTGAGAGCACGGAGAAAGCACGCCGACCGTTACCACTTGCTGGCCCGTTTGGGCCGCTACTTAACGTAAAAGCAATTATAAGACGCGAAAGGAGGCAAAACAGCGGCAAACCATTTTTTATAGTCCACCGTTATCTTTGTCCAGCACAGCAAGCCGTTTCGCCGCTTTCCGCTGCTCTTTTAACATTACTTCACGCCGGGCACTGTCCCGCAAAGCATCTATAGCCATGGCTACTTCCGCGCAGAAAGTCGACTGGAGCCGTATCGTGCAGCAGATGGCGGCGGATAAAAAGCGCTTGGAGGCCGCTATCCGAGGCAATAAGCAAGCCTTGCATGAGTCGACCTTCCTCCATCCCCACGCCGTACCCGCTCACTGAGACGGCGCAGGGCTATGCGTTTACGACGGATGCTGGCGAAGCGTATGTGCTTTACTACTCTCCAGCCGTAGACTACTTTCCCGGCTTAGCGGTAGGGGAGTATGCGGCCATGTTTGGGTTTATGCGCTTAGTAGCTGATGGGGTGGATACGGACGACAATGCGCCGGAATATGACCCACGCATCAAGCCGACCATCCTACAGGAGCTGGCGCACTTTTTCCACGATGAACGGCGGGTGCTCACTTTCGTCTGCCAAGATGGCCAGCGGCAACGGGCCGCCTATCGGCATCGCTTATTCGGCCGCTGGTTTCGCGAGGCGAATGATAGGCGCTTGATTCGGTATGTCGTGAGCGAAGCAAACGGGCTCTATGCGACCCTGATCTATCGCGATACCAATCCATTTGCCGAGGAACTGCAACATGAATTGCCGACGCTGGAAGACAAACTAAATCACATGCTAGGTCAGAGCCCGGAGTAGCACAAATATTGTAGCATCATCGAACAGAGAAGACTACAAAGACGCCCCAAAACATGCGTTTTGGGGCGTCTTTGTAGTCTTTTGGATTAGTCCACAAAACGCCCGTTTTGTGGAGAGCCGCTTTTGGGTGAGTGGACGAATAGCAGGTTCAAAAAGCGTGGGGCACCAAGCTAAGCGCTGAAAAATTACGGAGCCCACTTCTGGTGTGCTAGGATACCTGGCTCCTAGTGCCCAGGCAAGCTAAGGACAGTGTCCTAATCAGCTGCCGCAAGCTAGGTGACTTACCAGTTGTCGGTGTGACGATAGCGCACTAGCTGCGTAGCAAGGACGCTCCCAGCTAGCTGGTGCACAGCCCAGAAGGCTATTACACGCTGCTGAAAGCTGCCTCAACAATGCCGAAGAGAATCCTGATGGAGGCTGCCTGAAGGCCTTACAAGTGGTCAAGCCAGCGGTTTGCCGCTTGCTCGAACAGGCTTTCTCACACAAAGGCTAGCAACGGGGCGACTTTACCAGACAGCAGGGCTCCGCGAACTGCTCGACTGGGCCTTGCTTTAGCAGCACACGCTGTGCGAGTGGTTGATTTTATCGAAGTAGAAAGCAGGCACAACACTAGCAGTCCCACCTGCGGCTGTTGCGCTGACTTAGCGAAAGGGAAAACGCAGTGTTACCCGTGACTGCTACTGCTCTTGTAGAGTATCGGCGAAAGCTGGAAAAATAAAGGTGTTAACTATAATTAATTTATAATCAATAAATTAATACCTTCTTATTTTAAGGCATTCGGTGACGGCTGGGGATAGATGTTGGCTAGAAAACTTACCGCTATTTTCAAAATAAAGGAGAATGATATTAGGAAGTAAGCTTGTATATATACATTTTTGTGTATAATATATCCAAGTTCTCCAGCTTGGCATGTTGGTTTTTATTTCGTTCTACTCCTCACCCACACTGCTTGATGAAACATTTCTCCACCCTGTGTTTCTGGCTTGGCACGTCGCTGGCCACATTCTTCTTATTGCTGGCCACCGGGCTGCCGGTGCGCGCCCAGCAGACAGAAGCCATTCAGCAAGCTGCCCAGCTGGCACTGCAAACTCGCTTGCAATGGGCTGGAGGCGATATTCCGGCGGCCAACTTCCGGATTTCCAATGCGTATACCGAGCCTTCGGGGCTGCTGTATGCCTATCCGCAGCAGCTGCAGGCGGGCATTCCGGTGTATAACCAGGTAGTTACCTTAGTTTTCAAAGACGGGAAGCTGCGCCACCATGCGGGCACCTTCTTGTCGCCCGTAGCTTTTGCCGGCAAGCCGGCGGTGCCCACCATAGCCGCCGCCACGGCCGTGGCGAAGGCCTTGGCCAGCACTAGCGCGAAAGCTACCGAGCAGCCCAGCGCCACCAGTGCGGCTGGCGGCCCCGAGCAGCGGCAAACCTTCTCCCCAGCTGGAGTGGCCCACCGCCCCATTGAGGTGCGCCTGGTATGGGCCACCGACAAGGGCACGCCCCGCCTGGCCTGGAACGTGAACGTGGACTTGGTCGCCACGCCCGACTGGCTGAATATCCGGGTAGATGCTGCCACCGGCCAGCTACTGGGCCAGGACAACTGGACGGTAAATGAAAAGGCTGTGCACCCGGCTGCATCATCGGCAGCCCCCGCGCCCCGCACCTTGGCTAGCCCGGCCAGCCAGCCAAAAAGCGTGCTATCCTCGCCCCAGAGTACCCAGGCTGTGACGTCGGCTAGCTACACCGTGGTGCCCTTCCCCGGCGAGCGGCCCGACGTGACGACCCCCACCACCGACACGAACCCCTGGCTGCGCGCCGGGGTCGGCAACGCTGCCACCACTTTGGGCTGGCACTCCGACGGCACCACCGACTACACCATCACTCGTGGCAACAATGTGGCGGCCTACGACGACGTGGCCAACCTCAACGCCCCCGGCAACTACGCTCCTTCCCAAACGACCTCGCCCCCGCTTAGCTTTCTCTACCAGCCCAATTTTACGCAGCAGCCAACGGTCACGAACAACCGCAATGCGGCCGTGACGAACCTGTTTTACTGGAACAACCTGATGCACGACGTGCTGTATCAGTATGGCTTTACGGAAGCTAGCGGCAACTTCCAGGCCAGCAACCTGGGCCGGGGTGGCCTCGGCAACGACTACGTGAAGGCGGAAGCCCAGGACGGCGGCGGCATCAGCAATGCCAACTTCAGCACCCCGTCTGACGGCACTAGCGGCCGGATGCAGATGTACCTGTTCTCGGTGCCGGCTAAGGTGAACGTGACGGCCCCCGCAAACGCCGTCGCCTCTTATAACGCCCTTGAGGGTGCTGTAAGCACCAACAATAAGCTGGCGCTGGTGGGCACAGTCGCCGGCCCAGCCGTTTACTTCAGCGATGCCGGCAGCCCCACCACCCACGACGCCTGCGGCACGAGCGCTACCAGCCTAGCCGGCAAAATCGCGCTTATTTCCAGCTTCACCTGTGCCTACACGTTGAAAATAAAGGCCGCGCAGACGGCCGGGGCTATCGGGGTTATCGTATTGCGGAGCGCGGTTGGGCAACCAGCCGTAGTAATGGGCGGCACCGACAACACCATCACGATACCCGCCGTGATGGTATCGTATGCCGACGGCCTCACCATTGCCAACCTGGTGAATAGTGGGCTGATGGTTTCCATTCCGGGAGAGGGTCTCGATGGCGACTTCGACAGCGGCGTTATGACCCACGAATACGGCCACGGCATCAGCAACCGCCTCACGGGCGGGGGCACCAACACCAGCTGCCTCTACAATGCCGAACAGGCTGGCGAGGGCTGGAGCGACTTTTTTGGTCTCATGATGACCACCGACTGGACCACGGCTCAAACCACCGATGGCACGAAGGCTCGGCCAATAGGCACGTATGTACAAAGCCAGGCCCCAACGGCGGGCGGCATCCGGCGCTACCCCTACAGCACCAACATGACTGTGGACCCGCTCACCTATGCCAACATGGCCACTAGCACGGAGGTACACAACATCGGGGAAATCTGGTGCTCCACGCTCTGGGACATGACCTGGAACATCATTCAGATGCAGGGCAGCATCGAGCGCAACCTCTACAACAGCGCTGGCACCGGCGGCAATGCCGTGGCCTTGCAGCTGGTGATGCAGGGCCTGAAGCTGCAACCCTGCCAGCCCGGCTTCCTCGATAGCCGCGATGCCATTCTGGCCGCCGATTCCTTGCTGTACGGGGGGCGCTACCACTGCGCCATCTGGGGGGCGTTTGCCCGGCGCGGCATGGGCTACAGCGCCCGCGAAGGCTCGTCGAACAGCGCGACCGACCAAACGGTAGCCTACGACGTGCCCAATGTGACGCTCAGCAAAAACACCATACCGCTGGTTGGCAATCGGTTCAGCATCGCCATCAAGGCCAACTGCGAGTGCCCTTCGCAGCAGACTACGTACACCATTACCGACCAGCTGCCCGCCGACTTGCAGTACCTCAGCAGTAGCCCAGGCGGCACGGTGTCGGGCCGCACTGTCACGTTTGCCAGCCAGACCTTCACGGCGGGCCAGACGCGCACCTATAAGATTGAGGCTCAAACGGCCGCTGGCAAAGGCTGTGCGGTGACCTTACCCGTCAACGACAACCGCGACGCCAACACCACCGGCCTAACGCCGGCCGTGGTGAGTGGCACTAGCGCCTGGGCCGCTACTACTACGGCCGCGCACAGCGGAGCCGCCTCCTGGATGGTTCCCTGCTCCTCCCTTTCGGCCAATGCCACGCTCACCTCGGTGGCTTTCACGCCGGGCAGTCTGGCTGTTTTGTCTTTCTATCATTACGCCAACCTGACCTATTCAGGTGGAGCCTACGATGGGGGATTAGTGTCCATTTCGACCGATAACGGTACTACGTGGACTGATGCCGCGCCGTATTTTTTGCAAAATGGCTATGATGCCACTTTCTTGCCTAGCGCGCCGGTTCCTACAGCTATCAGAAGCACCGCGTGTTTTTCGGGCCGTTTCTCTACCTCGCCCACGCCCGACCTGTTCATTCAATCGCAGCTCGACCTCTCGTCGTTCACGGGGCAGTCCGTCCGCGTGCGGTTTCAGATGCTTACTAATACCACGTACATAGGCACCGCCAATGGCTTTACGGGCTGGTACCTCGACGATGTGCAGCTGATGAATGGCTGCGGTGGCAACCAGCAAGTACAGCTGCTGGCGAGTGGCAATGCCACGGCCGTCACCTCGTACAGCACCCCGACCTTCCTCACCCCGCTGCCCGCGCCCGTTATCACCAGCTTCTCGCCCACCAGCGGGCAAGTGGGCGCTACCATCGCCATCACGGGTACCAACCTGACGGGGGCTACGCTCATCACTTTCGGCGGCACCGCCAACAATACCGTGAGCACGGGCTTTACTGTGAACGCGGCGGGCACCAGCATTACGGGCATTGTGGTGCCGAGTGGGGCCGCCACGGGGCCGCTTAGCGTAACGACGCCCGGCGGCGTGGCCAGCACCAGCGGCCTGACCCTGGCTAACTTCACGGTTATCGCGCCGACTACCACGGTGCTCGCCAGCAGCCTCAATCCGTCCACGGTGGGCCAGCAGGTTACGCTTACTGCCTCGGTAAGTGGCAGCGGGGCACTGCCGACGGGCTCCGTAGAGTTCCGCGACGGCACTTCGCTGCTGGGCACAGTCGCCTTGGGCGCTACGGGCCAAGCTTCTTTGCAAACGAGCAGCTTGCTTGCCGGCAGCCGCGCGCTCACGGCTACCTACTTAGGCAGCCCTACTTATGCTGGCAGCACCGGTAGCCTAGTGCAGGTGGTAAATGTGGTAGTGGTCACGGCCACTTCCTGGATGGGTACCATCAGCACCGATTGGTTTACAGCGGGCAACTGGACCGCTGGCGTGCCCACTAGCACCCTGGATGCCATTATTCCCAGCTCGGCTCCCTTCATGCCGCTTATCAACACCGGCGCAGCCATTGCGAAGAGCTTGACCATCAACAGCGGCGCTACGCTCACCATGAGTGACGGCACTTTGGATGAGCAGGGAACCTGGACCAATAACGGCACTTTCACCGCCACCGGCGGCACGGTGCAGCTGGGTGCCACTGCCGGTGGGGCTATTGTGGGCAGCAGCCCGACGCGCTTCTGGAACCTCACCACCAGCGGTAACACCGTGAACCTGAGCACGTCGGCCGGGCTGAATGTGCAGCGCCTGCTGCTGACCAACACCAGCCTGAACACCAACGGCAACCCCGTCCTGCTGGAATCGAACGCCAGCGGCACGGCCATGATAGCCAACCCCAATGTGGGCGCGGCCCTCGTCGGCACCAGCGTGACGGTGCAGCGCTACATCAGCCCCGACCTGAACTCTGGTGCGGGCTACCGGCACTTGGCTTCGCCCACGGCGAGCACCTTGAACACGCAGGGCACCATGTTCAGCGACTTAGCTACCGCTACCTACACCCCCGTGGTGAATGCGGCCTACAACTCTTCGGCTACCCCAGGCACGGTTACGCCTTTCCCCAACATCTACGCTTATGACCAAACTAAGCTGGCATCGGCAACGAACAACCTGGGGGGCTTTGACAAAGGCTGGCAGTCGCCCACCGCCCTGAGCGACCGCATGAGCTCGGGCCTCGGCTACACGGTTAATGTAGCTGCGGGACAGACGGTGGCTTTCAAAGGCCAGCCGGGTTTTGGTGACCTCGCCCGCAGCCTGACGCGCAACGCGGCGGGCTCGGCCAACGACGTAGATGCGGGCTGGAATTTGCTGGGCAACCCCTATCCTTCGCCCTACGACTACTCGCTGCAAGCCGTCGGCGACCGCGCGAACCTGGACGCCGCCATTTACCTCTTCGAAAGCACCGGGCAGTACGTGGGCAACTACCGCGCCTACACCAACGGCGTGGGCAGCGGCAACCCGATTCTGGCAATGGGCCAGGCATTCTTTGCCCGCGTGAGTACGGGCCAGACCAGCGGCACGCTCACCTTCCGCAACGCCAACCGGGTAACGACCTACACCAACCTGACCTACCACCGCACCACCACCGAAACCCGGCCCCTGGTGCAGCTCACCCTCACCGGCACGAATAATGCCTTGGCAGACGATGCTTACGTGTACTTTGAGCAAAACGCCACCGATGGCCTCGACGCGCAATACGACGCGCTGAAGCTGCCCAACTCGACTGGCTTAAACCTGTCGACTAGCCTGGCAGCCACCCAGTTGGCTATCGATGGCCGTGCTCCGCTGGGCACCGCCCAGCGCGTCTTGCCGCTGGCGGTGGGCGTGCCGGCGGCCGGGGTATACACCTTCACGGCCACCCAGCTCCTCAACCTAGGTACTGTGCCCGTGTACCTGCGCGACTTGCAGCTGGGTACGCTTACCGACCTGCGCCAGCAGCCCACGTACCAGTTCACGGTGGGCAATGCCTCGGCACTCATTACCAGCCGCTTCGAGCTGGTATTCTCGCCGCAGCAGGCGCTGGCTACCGTGCCCGCCGCCCTGGCTCAGCAAGTGGCGGTTTACCCCAATCCGGCCCACACACAGGTGGCTATCGACCTGCCGCTGAGCTTGAGCCGTCAGCCCGTGACGGCTACTCTGCTCGATGCCCTTGGCCGAGTAGTGCAGCAGCAGGTGCTGCCTGCGGGCACCACCACGCACACCTTGCCGCTGAGCAATTTAGCGGCCGGGGTGTACGCCCTGCGTCTGACTACTGACTTGGGTCAAGTGGTGAAGAAACTCGTCATCGAATAAGTGCCAGATTACCTACGTACTGGGCCGCGACCGAATAGGTCGCGGCCTATTTTTTTGACTATGTACCCATTGGCCAGGAGCTGCTCGATAAGCCGTGGCTTTTCCACCTGTGGGTGGTCTGGTCAAACCGGACAGTGTGCCCACCCCAAGCCCGAGCTAATTTGCTGCTGGGAGAAGTGGTATGATACCCATCGCAGCGTGTTGCAATGGGAGGAGAAAACCAAACAGCCTGTTCGTAAGAACTAGACCCGTATTCAGCTAGCCTCGGCCTGCGGCCGGTAGGCCCATTCTAGCCGCTCTATGAAGGCGGGCAGCGCTTCCGCCGCCGGAGCTACGTGCCGCCCCACGCGTACTTCTGTGGTACGCAACTCGCCGGGCAGCACTTCCAGCCGGGTGCCTTCCTGGGTTTCCACCCAGCGGAACTCGTCGGGCAGCTGGGCATAAAACGCCTCATGTACCGCGCGCCAGAAGCGCTCTTGGTAGGGATTGGCGTCGGCGGCAGCCAACAACGCGGGTAGCTGCTTATGCACCTCGATGTGCGCCAAGGCTTCCAGTTGCAGCGAACGGTTGCGGCTGTCCGGCGTGTATTCCGCTCGCAGGGCCTGGGCAATGGTCAGTGGGTGCGTATCGTGCCCCTCGATGAGGTTAGAATAGTAGCTGTTGGCCGGACGCAGGAAATCGGCAATGGCCTGGGCAGTCACCGGGTGCAGCGACCCACCCAGGCCGCTGCCGCTACAATCTCCAGCGCCAATTCCCGGAGCTCTCCCGGCAACTCACTGGGTTTTAGGGAAGCTATGGCAGCTGGGTCATCATACAGCCCGTCACGCTTATTCATGCACAATACTACGGCTAAAATTCCGGAACATATTCCATATGACAACACCTTATCTAGCAGTCATATATGCACACTAAATGGTCTCTATCTCCGATAGCAGTTCCGGATAGTATAGTCTCATTTTTCAGCGCGCCATTTACCCTCGGGTTGGCATTAGGGCAAGAGGCAGTATGAGTGACTGGTCCGAACTGGCTGACGTGCGCCAACTCCGTAACCGCGTGTACCACCAAGAGCGGGTAGCGTGGCGGCTACCTCAGTTCCGACAGCGTTGGTTAAAAAACCGCATTTGACGCGGTAGCAGTTGTCGTTTCGGTATTTTTCCGACCAGTGGCAACACAAGCTATTCGCGTTGCTCGCTACCCCTTTCCCCTATTCATGTTACGTTTCTGGAGGCGAAGTAGTCCTTCCATCCAGTAAATAGCCGCCTCGACGGGCTCGTTCGATTCTGCGGAGGCCGTGTTGTGGCCCAGGGCCGGAAACAGCTGGTACTGATACGGCTTGCCCTGGGCTTTGAGCGTATCGAGGTGTTCCATCGATAAGCGCACGGGCGCCTGGATGTCCTGACCGCCAAACAGCCAGAGCCCGGGAATTGCGAGCGTGGCGAGCACACCACGCGCATCGGTGTCGGCGAACTGATACCGGTCCGGGTCGTGGTAGAGGTGCTCGCGGGCTTCGGCTTCGGTGTGCGTCTCCCAAAAGCGGCGGTCGCCATTCGTAAAAAACTGAAAGCGCAGTTGCTCGCGGGCACTCACTACGGGGCCGCTGAACAAGACCAGGAAGCCAACGGCCGGATTCTTGGTGGCCGCCAGCGGAATGACCCAGCCCGCCTGGCTAAAACCAAGCAGACCAATCGGGACCTGCCGGGCAGGCAGATGCGCTGCCAGCGTGTTGGTGGCGGCACTGGCGTCGGCCGCCAGCAGGTTCAGGTTGGCTGCGTCCACGTTATTGGTGCCGACTTCCGGGCCGGCGTACACCCCGCCCGATTCACCCACGCCGCGCTTGTCATACGTGAGCACCACGAAGCCGCGGCCGGCCAACCGCGCCGCGAACGCCAACAGCCGCTTTTCCGGCCCCGACCCGTGAACCAGCACGACGGCCGCCACCGGGTGCCTGGGGGTTAACAAAGTGCCCGCCAGCGTGCTGCCGGCACTGGAAAAAGTAACGTCTTCGGTGCGGAAAGCCGTTGGCTGGGCCACGACTTGCTGAACGGCGACGGCGAGCCCAATAACGGCCAGCCATCGGTGATAAGAACGCCTTAGAGCGGTTTCAAAGTCAGTGTACGTGGTAGCCGCAATGGTCAAACCAGTTTTGGGCATCTTGGGGCAGAATCCAGTCTGCTGCGGTGCGCAAGGCTGCCGTTAACAACTCGCGGGTGCGCACA
>JBPBQK010000053.1:0-20639 GCA_050954845.1 Janthinobacterium lividum | reverse complement strand
CTCTCCAAAAAAGAGGGGGAGCTAGACGCATTTTAAACGACTGCCTATGTTCGCCTTCGTTTGGCTCCCCCTCTTTTTTGGAGAGGGGGTTGGGGGGTGAGGTTCGCGCACACAACCATAGCCTAGCGGCAATATTCAGGAAACACGGCCACGTGACTTTTGCGGGATAATCCAGAATCATCTCCCACAAAATGCAAAATAAGTACCTGCTGCTAGCCTTACTGACTGGCAGCGCCGCTCTGGCCAGCTGTCGCAAAGACGACGAGCCCGCCACCGCCAGCTACCCGGCTTATGCCGAGGCCGGCAACCCTCGCGTGCTGTCCACTGCCCCCAATGGCACGGTGCTGTACAATGGCGGCTTCGGCTCGTCCATCGCCCCCGACCCCAGCGACCCGACCGTATTTTACCTACTCACCGACCGGGGACCGAACGCGGCGGGCGTGGCGGCCAACTCCATTATTTTCGGCAAGTCTGACTTCACGCCGCAGATTGGCAAGTTTCGGATGAAGGACGGCCAACTGACGCTGGAACAAACTATCCTGCTCAAAAACGCTGCCGGCCAGCCGCTTACCGGCCTCCCCAACCCCGTGGGCCAGGGCAGTACCGGCGAAACCGCCCTCGACCTCAACGGCCAGCCCCTCGGCACCAGCGCCGATGGCATCGACTCGGAAGGCTTGGTATTGGCCGCCGATGGCACCTTCTGGATTAGCGACGAATACGGGCCGCACATCGCGCATTTTGACGCTACGGGCAAGCAACTGGAGCGCATCAATCCCTTCGGCACCGGCCAGGGCGGGCGCACACTACCGCTGGTGCTAGCCCGCCGCCGCCCCAATCGCGGCATGGAAGGCCTCACCATCACGCCCGATGGCAAGACGCTGGTTGGCCTGATGCAGTCGCCGATGTACAACCCCTCATCGGCGGCCGTGAGCGGCTCGACGGTGCTGCGGGTCGTTGCTTTCGACCTCGCCACCGGGGCCACCAAGCAGTACGCCTACGTGATGGATAACGCCACCCTGACCGGGTGCAGCGAAATCGCGGCTATCACCAACACCACGTTTTTGGCCATTGAGCGCGACGGCCTCTACGGCGGCAACACCACCGCGCCGGCCACTTTCAAAAAGGTGTTTAAAATTGACCTGGCGGGCGCTACCGACATTTCGGATGCTGCAAATTCGGCCGGCGGCAAGCTCTACAACGGCCTCACGGTGGAGCAGTTAAAAGACCAGGCCGGCCTTACGGCGGCGGGCGTGGTACCCGTGACTAAAACGCTGGTGCTGGATTTGTTGAAGGATATTTCGCCGGTGTACCCGCATGACAAAGCGGAAGGCATCGCGCTTATTGGCACCAATATGCTGGCCATCTCCAACGACGATGACTTCGGCGTGCTGGATAATGGAGCCAACGGTTTTGCACCCAAGATTTTGCCTGCCACTAGCAAGGTCGATGTCAACCGCATTTACTTCGTGAAGCTGGCGACGCCGTTGCGCTAAGCGAAATCAACAAGTACCAAGCAAGCCGCCGTAAAAGCCACCTGGCTTTTACGGCGGCTTTTTGCTGCGCCCTGCGGCAGCTTGTAATGGCGGCGTAGCGGGCGCGAATAGTACCACACCAAGCTATTGGCGTTACTTCGCACCCATGTCCTTAAAATCTCAAATCCGCTTGGGCGTTTTTATCATGCTGGGCCTGCTGCTGAGTTTGGGCGGCTACGTTATTTTCACCGTGCACCAGCTCGAAAGCGAAGCGCCCACCGTGCAGCAGGCTAATGCCCGCATGGCGCAGCACGCGGTGTATTTATTCTTAGGAATCAGCACCTTGCTGGGAATACTTTTAATGGTGCGGCTGCCGCGCCTGGTGGTGCACCCGCTGCGCCGCCTCACTGCCGATGTAGAGCGGGTAGCCGGCCCCGGCCCGGCTACCCGCGTGGCCGTGGCCAAGAACAACGAAGTCGGCACCGTGGCCGCCGCCGTAAACCGGGTGCTGCGGCAGGCAGAGGACGAGCGCCGCGCCACGCTGGCCGAGCTCATCACCCAGCGCAACCGAACCGACAGCCTCGTGCGAAGCCTAGACGAAGGTTTGCTGCTCATTGACCAGCAAGGCATTATCGTACTGGCCAACCCGGTAGCCTGCTTACTGCTGGGCGGCGTGCCGGCCAAGGAACTACTGGGCCGCCCAGCTGCCCAGGTAGCCCAGTCTAACGACATGCTGCGCGAGTGGCTAACTGTGCTCACGGTCCCGCACCCGGCCGAAAATGCTAGCCTGGGACCGGTATTTATGGTGCGGCCGCACGGCGAGAATCTGCATTATCAGCTCACAGTAACGGTAATCGAAGCCTTCAATGAGGACTTGAAAAAGGCCGAGCCGGCTGGTCACGTTTTCTGCCTGCGCAATGTGTCCGATTTCAAGAATCTAGACCAGCTGAAATCGACTTTTCTGGCCACGATTTCGCATGAATTAAAAACGCCGCTAGCCAGCATCAACCTCAGCCTAATGCTCCTGCGCGACGAGCGGCTGGACGCGGCCAAGCGCCAGGAAATTGCCGATGGTATTCGCTCCGAAACCCAGCGGCTACTGGGGCTGGTGGGCCAACTCATCGAAGTGGCGCGCCTCGACGCGGGCGGCGAGCTTAAGCTGAATCTGCAAACCATCCCGCTGCCTGAGGTGGTGCGCTACGCCACCGAAACCATTAAGGCGCAGCTCAATGACAAGGCATTGAACCTACGCGTGCTGCTGGCCGAGCCGCTGCCCGCCGCCCAGGCCGACCTGGAGAAAACCACCTGGGTACTTATCAACCTGCTATCCAATGCCATCCGCTACTCGCCACACGGGGCCAACCTCACCATCAAGGCCAAGCCCTGGGGCGAAATGGTGCAGCTGAGCGTAGAAGACGAGGGTCCGGGCATCCCAAAGGAGTACCATATCCGTATTTTTCAGCGCTTTGCGGGTGGGCCGAGAGCGGTGGGCATGCCGGGCGGCGGCTCGGGGCTGGGCTTGAGCATCAGCCGCGAGTTTATCACGGCGCAGGGCGGGCAATTGTGGGTGGAAAGCCAGCCGGGCGCGGGCAGCTGCTTCACCTTCACGCTGCCGGCGGTGGGGGCGTGAAACCGGCCTGCATCAGCACGGCGCGGCTGCGGTGCTGGCACTGCGTGAGCCACGCCGTGAGCGGGCCTTCTTCGGAGAAAAATGCCACGCTGGCCCCATCTTCGGTGGGCGTCCCTACCTGCTGCATCTGCACCGGCGACAGCAAGTAACCCAGGCAAATACGGCGGTCCAGCTGTCCCGACAAGTGGGGCAAAAACTCCTGCTTGAACCACTGCATCGGCCCTAATTCGGGCACGGTGTGCCCACGCACATCGAGCAGCCAGAAGGGGCAGTTGGTGGCCTGCGCCGCCCGCAGCAAAATGCGGTATCCTTGCTGAAACTCGGCCGCCGAAACGGGCCGCTGCCAGCGACACACCAGCAGATTGAGGTCGGCCCGGTAGCGGAGGGTCAGGAAATCGGTTTCGGGGAGGTCGGTGGGGAGGGCACGCATAGCAGACAGTGGTTAAGCGACTTAACAGGGATATTTGTAAGCGTTTGCCATTAACTGAATGCTAGGTGAAATAAGAAATTTTATTCTATTTCGTCATGCTGAGCGAAGCAAAGCGTAGTCGAAGCATCTTGGCTGGTAAACTAACTTCTTACGTCAGCAACGAAGCGGCCAAGATGCTTCGACTTCGCTCAGCATGACGGAATAACCATACTAGAGAGACTGCAAAGGTGGGCGAGCGTTTACTCGACCCTAGCTAGTATCGGCCAGCCAAGGCGGTTCCTAGACCAATGCCCCGATTATATCGGGCAATCGGGCCGCCACAGTCGGCGCTTCGGTCCGAACTTTGAATTATGACTCGCCTTTTGCTCCTGCTTTTCGTGCTCACTGCCCCCACCCTCGCCCACGCTCAGCAGCGCAAGGCCGAGCCCTTCCCCCTCACCAAATACCCCGTTTACAACGGCCCCGACCTGGGTTTGACCTTCGACCGCGCCGGCCGGGGCACCCTACGCGTGTGGGCCCCCACCGCCGAGGCGCTGCGTCTGCGCCTGTACGCGGCCGGCGAGGGCGGCGCCCCCACCGCCACCCACGAGCTGACCCGCAGCACCGCCGGCACCTGGACGCTGGCGCTGCCCACCGGCACCACCGGCTTCTACACCGTGCAGGCCACCATCGCGGGTAAGGCGCGGGCCGAAGTCTGCGAGCCCTACGCCAAGGCCGTGGGCGTGAATGGCCGCCGCGCCGCCTGGCTCAACCCGGTCACCGCCGCGCCCGCCACTTGGGCCGACGACCTGCGCCCCAAGCTCGGCGCGCCCACCGATATCGTGGTGGGCGAAGTGAGCGTGCGCGACCTCTCGGCCGACCATAATTCGGGCATCCGCAATAAGGGCAAGTACCTCGGCTTCACCGAGCCCGGCACTACCGGACCGGGCGGCGTGCGCACCGGCCTGGCGCACTTGCAGGAGCTGGGCATCACGCACGTGCACCTGCTGCCGACCAATGATTTTGCGGCCATTGATGAGAGCCTGCCGCCCTCGCCCAGCAAGTACAGCTGGGGCTACGACCCACTCAATTACTTCGTGCCAGAAGGCTCCTACGCTACCAATACGCTCGACCCGGCCGTGCGCATTCGCGAGTATAAGCAGCTGGTGCAGAGCCTGCACGGCCATAATTTGCGCGTAGTGTCCGATGTAGTATTCAACCACGTAGCTGATGCGGGCAGCAGTGCTTTTGAGCAATTGGTGCCGGGCTATTACTTCCGCCACAACCCCGACGGCTCGCTTTCCAATGCCACCGCCTGCGGCAACGAAGTGGCCTCCGAGCGGCCAATGGTACGCAAGCTAATCGTGGAGGCCGTGAGCCATTGGGCGCACGAGTACCACGTCGATGGCTTCCGCTTCGACCTCATGGGCGTGCTCGACCTCGAAACTATGCGTGCCGTGCGCGTGGCCCTCGACCAGCAGGACCACAGTATTTTCATCTACGGCGAGGGCTGGGCGGCCGGCCCAAGCCCCTTGCCTGAGTCCCAGCGTGCTGTGAAGGCCAACATCGGGCACCTCGACCGCATCGCTGCCTTCGGCGACGAGCTGCGCGATGGCGTGAAGGGCCACTACGCCCACCAGTCCGAGGGCGGCTTCGCTGGCGGCCAGCCGGGGCTGGAGGAAAGCGTGAAATTCGGTATCGTGGCGGCCACGCAGCACCCGCAAATTGATTATCAGAAAGTTAATTACAGCAAAGCGCCCTGGGCCAACCAGCCCAGCCAAGCCATGAGCTACGTGTCGTGCCACGACGACCGGCTACTTTGGGACAAGCTCGTGATTTCGCATCCTACCCTTTCGGAGCAGGACTTAATCAAGCTTGATGTGCTTAGCAATACTATCGTCTTCACCTCGCAGGGCGTGCCATTCCTGCCAATTGGCGACGAGTTTCTACGCACCAAAAAAGGCTCCAGCAATTCCTATAATCTGCCCGATAGTATCAACCAACTCGATTGGGCGCGCAAGACGCAGTACCGCCCGGTGTTTGATTTCTATCGCCAGCTGCTGGCGCTTCGCAAGGCGCACCCCGCTTTTCGTCTTCCTTCACAGGCATTGATTGCGCAACATTTGAAATTCCTACCCGGCGTACCGGCTGGCACCATCGGCTACCAGCTCGTAGACCACGCGGGTGGCGACCAGTGGCAGACCATTACGGTGTTATTCAATGGTACTGAGAAACCGGCGGCGCTGCCGGTGCCGGCTGGCAGCTACTCGGTGGTGCTACGCGGCCTGAAAATCAACCAGCAAGGCATGGGGCCGATGCCGAGTACTGGTACGCTGGAAGTGCCGGCCTATTCGACGTTGATTTTGGTGCAGTAACCGCTACTATTTCATGGCCACCGGACCATAATCAGGAACTGCTTGGTAGCCCCTGCTGGCCTCGACGTAAGTAATAATATCCAGGATTTCTTTTTCAGAAAGCCCAGCAAATGAGGGCATTTGCTGCTTGCCATTGTCATTGAATAGCTTAATTGCATACTCGTCACCGCTGGCAACAACTTTGGCCGAGTTGTGCACCCACGGCACCAGCCACGAAATGCTGCGGCGCTTGGTAATGCCACCTAATGCGGGGCCAACCACTTTCTCATCGACAGCATGGCACTGGGCGCAGTTGGCTCTGAATAAAGCTTCTCCTGCTTTTTCTGCGGCCGAGGTGGCTACATAATCCTTATTTACTTCAATAGGCGTAGCTACATTGCCGCATTGAGCTACCTCTAAGTTAGCCTCTGCATCTATTGCTTGGCTGACATCTGGCGCGAAGCTAACCAACCCGGCCAGACTCAGCGCGCCCAAGCCTATCAATACTACGATGAGTCCCATGCCTACGGCGAGGAAAAGGCCGGCAAAATTTGTACGCATAACACAGTCGTTTACGTGAGCGATACCCTTCAGCTAATCTATAACCGGCAGGCGGCCATTTTGCTTACCGCTTCTTCATTTATTTGCTTCGCTCAGCGCGAAGCAGATGCACATTAGCTTTTCACCAAAAAACGACGAACTTCGCAGCCGATAACGTTTCTTTTCTCATGGCAACATCCACCCTTACCGGCCTGCGCGCCGGCGTACTGCACGGCGACGAAGTGCAGGCCCTTTTCCAACACGCCAAGGCCAACGGCTACGCCCTGCCCGCCGTGAACGTGACCGGCACCGACACTGTGAATGCCGTGCTCGAAGCCGCCCGCGACCTCAACTCGCCGGTTATCATCCAGTTTTCGAATGGCGGCGCGCAGTTCTTCGCCGGCAAAGGCCTGCCCAACGACAAGCAGCAAGCCAGCATCGCGGGCGGCATTTCGGGCGCGCACCACGTGCACCTGATGGCCGAGGCCTACGGTGTGCCCGTGATTCTGCACACCGACCACGCCGCCAAAAAACTCCTCCCCTGGATTGACGGTCTGCTCGATGCAGGCGAGAAATTCTTCGCCGAGCACGGCCAGCCGCTGTATAGCTCGCACATGCTCGACTTGTCGGAGGAGCCGATTGAGGAGAACATCGAAATCAGCAAAAAATACCTTGAGCGCATGGCCAAAATCGGCATGACGCTCGAAATCGAGCTCGGCGTGACCGGCGGCGAAGAAGACGGCGTAGACAACTCCGACGTTGATTCGAGCAAGCTCTACACCCAGCCCGAGGAAGTGGCCTACGCCTACGAGCACCTCAGCGAAGTGAGCCCGCGCTTCACCATCGCCGCCGCCTTCGGTAACGTGCACGGCGTGTACAAGCCTGGCAACGTGAAGCTGCAACCCAAGATTCTGCACAACTCGCAGGAATTCCTGCGCCAGAAGCACAACATCGAGGAGGCGCTGCCAATCAACTTCGTGTTCCACGGCGGCTCGGGTTCGAGCCAGGAAGAAATCCGCGAGGCCATCGGCTACGGGGCCATCAAAATGAACATTGACACCGATTTGCAGTGGGCATTTTGGGAAGGCATTCAGAAGTACTACGTTAAAAACGAAGGCTTCCTACAAGGCCAAATCGGCAACCCCAACGGCCCCGACTCGCCCAACAAGAAGTACTACGACCCCCGCGTATGGCTCCGCAAAGGCGAAGAAACCTTCGTTACGCGCCTGAAAGCGGCATTTGAAGACTTGAATGCGGTGAACCGCCGACCCTAGTTTAGGGTGGTCACCCGCACTCGTCATGCTGAGCGCAGCAAAGCGGAGTCGAAGCATCTTGGCCGCTTCGTTGCTAAAGCAAGGAGTTAGTGCACCTGCCAAGATGCTTCGACTCCGCTTTGCTGCGCTCAGCATGACGGGCGTATAATAATCGTACACTAAAAAAGCCCTGCGCCCCACTCGGGCGCAGGGCTTTTTACTTTTGCCTGCTCTACCCGTCCGCCCATGAAAATCCTGCTAGTCGAAGACGAGCCAAAGCTAGCCTCTTTCGTCAAAAAGGGCCTCACCAGCGAGGGCTACGACCTGCTCATTGCTTACGACGGGCAAATGGGCCTTTCGCTGGCCCAGCAGCAGCCCTTCGACCTCATTATTCTCGATGTCAACCTGCCGCTGCTCAACGGCTTTGAGTTGTGCCGCCGCATTCGGGCTGATTATCCGCACGTACCGATTATTTTCCTGACGGCTTTTGATAGCTTGGAGGACAAGGTATTGGGCTTTGAAGCCGGGGCTGACGATTATTTGGTCAAGCCTTTTGCCTTTCAGGAATTGCTGCTGCGCGTGCGGGCGCTAGGCCGCCGCCAGCAGTCGGCCGAGGCCGTGCGCCACGTTATCAGCTTAGCTGATTTAGAGTTGAATCTTGATGCGAAGGTGGTGACCCGCGCCGGTCAGCGCATTGACTTGACAACCCGCGAATATGCGTTGCTGGAATATCTGCTGCTGAATCAGGGCCGCATTATCTCGCGAGTAGCGATTGCGGAGCACGTTTGGGATGTGAATTTTGATACGAATACTAACCTTGTGGACGTGTACGTGAGCTACTTGCGCAAGAAGCTGGACCGGGGGTTTTCGCCCAAGCTTATTCATACCGTGGTGGGCATGGGCTACGTGATGCGGGCCGAGTAATAGAATGCACAATCGCCATCCGTCATGCTGAGCGAAGCGGAGCGGAGTCGAAGCATCTCTACCGCTTCGTTGCTGATGCTGTGAGTTCGTTTACCGAGCAAGATGATTCGACTTCGCTACGCTCAGCATGACCGAGTAAATTAATTCCGCTATGCTCATTCGCACTAAGCTTATTCTGCGTTTTACGCTGCTGGTGGCGGGGCTGCTGGTGGCATTTTCGGCGTTTGTGTATTTTTTCCAGGCTGAGTCGCGGGCCATGCGCTTTGCGCACCGGCTGGAGGGCAAGGCGGTGCTGGCGGCGCGGGTGCTCATCCGCAGTGGGCACTTGGTGGCAGCGCGGCGCGAGGCCGTGCAACCTCACGATTTACTGACGATAGCGAGCGAGGAAATCCGCATTATTGGGCCCGCTGGACAAGTGCTTTACCAAAGCCCGCGCATAACCCGAACGCCGGAACACGAAGCAGTGGAAGTGCCTTACACCTTTAAAAATCAGACGTATCGGGTGCAGGTAGCAGCTATAGACGAGCTGGGCCGGGCCAACCAAGACAAGCTCGGCCTGATATTGCTGGTAGGCAATGTGGGTACGCTGCTGCTCATCATTTTGGCGGGCTGGTTTTTTGCCAATGAATTTTTGCGGCCGGTGGCCCGCGTGGTCGAGCAGGTCGAACTGATAACCGCCTCTAACCTTAGCCAGCGCGTGGACGAGGGTAACCGCCGCGATGAAATAGCGCGCCTCGCCATCACCTTCAACCAGATGCTGGCCGGTGTGGAGCAAGCCTTTGAGGCGCAAAAAAGCTTCCTCTCGCACGCCTCGCACGAGCTGCGCACGCCGCTGGCCACCCTGCTCGGCACCCTGGAAACATCGCTGGCCTACGACGATAACCTAGCTGATAGCAAAGAGAGTATCACCTCGGGTCTCGAAGACGTGCGCCACCTCATAGCCCTTACTAACGGCCTGCTCACGCTGGCCCGCGCCGATGCGCCGCTGCCCCTACTGGTGCCCGTGCAGCTTGATGAGTGCCTAACCCAAGCCGTGAGCTACGCCCAGGCCAAATACCCCGGCCGCGAACTGCGCCTGCGCTTCGGCCCGGTACCCGACGGCTTGGCGACCGACAGCCCTTTTAGCTTGCTCGGCAACCCCGAGCTGCTGACTACGGCGCTCCTTAACCTGCTCGATAATGCCTGTAAATACTCGACCGCAGCCGTAACCGCCGAGCTGACCTACGCCGACGCGCACACCCTGCTGGTGCGCGTGACCGACTCCGGCCCTGGCATTGCCCCCGCCGACCAGGCGCGGCTGTTTGAGCCATTGTTTCGGGCGCGGAGTTCGGCCGGGCGGCCGGGATTTGGGCTGGGTTTACCGCTGACGCAGAAGGTGGTACGGCTGCACGGCGGGCGGTTGGAGATTGGGTCGGCCGCGGGCGAAGGAACGGCGGCTACGGTGTGGCTGCCTTGCTGATGGGTTTACCCCACTCCCGAGCCCTCCCCTCCGGGAGAGGGGAGCCTGACAATTTCGACCTAAATGAAAAGGACATTCAGCGGTGCGCTGCAAGCTCTTTTTGATTAGTAGCCATTCCGAAAAGCTCGCATTCGGCTCCCCTCTCCCGGAGAGGAGGGGCCGGGGGTGGGGTTAAGGCGTTTAATCTTTTCTAATACCGTTCTCAGACGGTTTTAATGTCGGTGGGGGTGCTTTGTGGCATGAATCGCCTGCTACCCGTTGCCGATACCCGCTACCGCGTACTCGCGGCGCTGCTGGCCGTGGCCCTACTGCTGTCGGGGGCACTAAACTGCTTTCTGATAAGCCGGGCCGACCCGGCCGACCGCTACGCCGCGCTACTAGCTGGCGGCGATGATGAAGACGCCGACCTCACCGCCACCCGCGCCGAGCTTACGCTTACCCAAACCATGCTGGCCCGCTGCCAGGCCGCCAGCCTGCGCCGCGACTCAACGCATTTGGCTACCCCGCCGCCCGGCCGCTAACGCCCGCCGCGCCTTTACGTATGCCAATCTTCAGCAAATCTACATCTTTCCAAGTGTCTAATTTTCATTATCCAACGGTGGGCCGCGCTTGGCTTATTTTGCTTGCCAGCTTATCACTTCTCGCGGGCTGCGGTGGCAAAGACAAAGACGAAGAAGCCAAAGAAACCGCCGAGGCCGCGCCGCCGCAGGTGCCAGTAGTGGCCCTGCGCACCACCGACCAGCGCCTCTACCACGAGCACGTGGCCGATATTCAGGCCAAGCGTAATGTGGAGGTGCGGGCCAAGGTGCGCGGCTTTCTCGACCACATTTTTGTGGATGAAGGCAAGTTTGTGAAGAAAGGCCAGCCGCTGTTTCAAATCAATCCCAGCGAATACCAGAACCAACTGGCCAGCGCCAAAGCCGCCGAAACCAGCGCCGAAGCCGAAGTAGCCTCGGCCAAAGTGCAGCTAGGGCGTGTGCAATTGCTGGTGAGTAAAAACATCATCGCCAAAACCGAGACTGACCTGGCGCTAGCCAACCTGCGCACCGCGCAGTCGCACGTGGCTGAGGCCCGCGCTCGCCAGAGCACGGCCCGCCTCAACCTCGATTATACGCTGGTGCGCGCCCCCTTCGACGGCATCATCAACCGCATTCCCCTCAAAGTGGGCAGCCTCATCGAAGACACCACGCTGCTGACCACCGTATCGGACCTGAGCCAAGTACTCGTTTATTTCGAAGTGCCTGAAAGTGAGTACCTGGAGATTACCAGGCTGCGCCAGGAGCACCCCGAGCGAAGCCGCTCCGACACCATCGCGCTGGTGCTGGCCGACAATAGTCGCTACGCTTACCCCGGCTACATCGAAACCTCGGAGGGCGAGATTGACGAAAACACCGGCTCCATCGCCTTCCGCGCCCGCTTCGACAACCCGCAGCACCTGCTCAAGCATGGGGCTACCGGCCGCGTGCGCCTCACCAATGTAGTGACCGATGCGCTGCTGGTGCCACAGAAAGCAGTGTTCGAAATTCAGGATAAAAGCTACGTGTATGTGGTTGGTGCCGATAGTGTTGCCCACACGCGCAGCTTCGTTCCCGGCACCCGCACCGGCGATAATTATGTGGTAAAGAGCGGCCTCAAGCCCGGCGAACGCGTGGTGTATGAAGGCACACAAGAGGTGAAGGATGGGAAAAAAGTAGTGCCACGCAAGGCGGATATACCGCAGGCTCCGACAGTGGCGAAGGTTCGGTAGGCTCAGGAATTAGCAGTCTAAAAAATAACGTCTGTCATGCTGAGCGGAGCGCAGTCGAAGCATCTCTACCGCTTCGTTGCTAGCGTGAGAAGTTAGTTCACCGGTAGAGATGCTTCGACTCCGCTGCGCTACGCTCAGCATGACAGTCGAATCTTAGTTGATTACAAAGTTTATGTTCGATATCTTCATTCGCCGCCCGGTCCTCTCGCTGGTTATCTCCTTGCTGATAACCCTATTGGGCGGGCTGGCGCTATTTCAACTGCCCATCACGCAGTTTCCCGACATTGTGCCGCCCTCGGTCACCGTGACGGCGCACTACACCGGGGCCAACGCCGAAGTGTGCGCCAAGGCCGTGGCCACGCCCCTGGAACGCGCCATCAACGGCGTGCCGGGCATGACGTCGATGACGTCGGTAAACAGCAACGATGGCACCACGCTCATCGAGGTTTTCTTCGAAGTCGGCACCGACCCCGACCTGGCGGCCGTGGCCGTGCAGGGCCGCGTGCAAACCGTGATTGACGAGCTGCCCGAGGAGGTAATTAAGGCCGGCGTAACGGCCGAAAAGGAGGTAAACTCCATGCTGCTTTACCTCAACATCACGAGTACTGACAAGGCGGCGGGCGAGAAGTTTATTTACAACTTCGCCGATATCAACATCTTGCAGGAGCTCAAGCGCATCAACGGCGTGGGTTTGGCCGAGATAATGGGAGCCCGCGAATATTCGATGCGCGTGTGGCTGAAGCCCGACCGCATGGCCGCCTACAACGTGGGCACCGAGGAAGTGGTGGCCGCCATCCGGGCCGAAAACGTGGAGGCCGCGCCCGGCAAATCGGGCGAAAGCTCGGGCCGCCAGGCCCACGCCCTGCAATACGTGCTGCGCTACACCGGCAAAATGTTCGAGCCCGAGCAGTACCGCAACATCGTGCTGCGCGCTAACCCCGATGGCTCGGTGCTAAAGCTCAAGGAGGTAGCCGACGTAGAATTTGGCTCGCTCACCTACGGCATGGTGTCGAAGGAGGACGGCCACCCGTCGGCGGCCATCATGCTCAAGCAGCGCCCTGGCTCTAATGCCAGCGAGGTTATCGCGGGCGTAAAAGCGCGCATGGCCGAGCTGAAAACCACCAGTTTCCCGCCTGGCATGACCTACAGCGTGGCCTACGACGTGTCGCGCTTCCTCGATGCCAGCATCCATGAAGTGCTCAAAACGCTGGCGGAGGCCTTCGTGCTGGTGTTCATCGTGGTGTTCTTGTTTTTGCAGGATTTCCGCTCCACGCTCATCCCGGCGCTGGCGGTGCCGGTGGCGCTCATCGGCACGCTATTCATTATGAGTATGCTGGGGTTCAGTATCAATTTGCTGACGCTGTTTGCACTGGTGTTGGCTATCGGCATCGTGGTCGATGATGCCATTGTAGTGGTCGAGGCCGTGCACGCCAAGATGCATAATGAGCACCTCGCGCCGCGTGACGCGACGTTTGCGGCTATGCACGAAATCAGCGGCGCTATTGTGGCTATTACCTTGGTAATGACGGCGGTATTCGTGCCTACGTCGTTTTTGAGCGGGCCGGTGGGCGTGTTTTATCGGCAATTTTCGCTCACGCTGGCGTCGGCCATTTTGATTTCGGCTGTGAATGCCCTGACCCTCACGCCGGCCTTGTGCGCGCTGCTGCTCAAGCCCGTGGATGAGAACAGAAAGCCGGGGCTGATGGGCCGGTTTTTCAACTGGTTTAATGCGCGTTACGACGATTTGGCCGACGGCTACAAGAGGGTGCTGAGCACGGTGGCGCACCGCCGCGTTATTACGCTGGGGGCGCTGCTGGTGTTCATCGGTTTGGCCTATGGCACGAGCAAAATTTTGCCCGCTGGTTTTATCCCGACTGAGGACCAGGGCATGATTTACGTGAACGTGACCACGCCCGCCGGGGCCACCGTGGAGCGCACCGAAAAAGTGCTCGATGAAATCCAAAAAATCGCGGCCAAGCTCAAGCCAGTGGAGTCGGTTTCGACCCTAGCCGGCTACAGCTTGCTCAACGATGTGGCGGGCTCGACCTACGGCATGGGCATGATAAACCTTGCTGCCTGGGACGACCGCAAACAATCAGTGGATGAGCTGATTGCCGAGCTGCGCGAAAAAACCAAGGGCATCGCCGATGCTAGTATTGAGTTTTTCCCGCCGCCCTCGGTGCCGGGCTTCGGCAATGCCAGCGGCGTCGAATTGCGCGTGCTCGACAAGTCGGGCACCGGCAACTTGCAGCGCACTGCCGACGTCACAAAGGATTTCATCGCGGCCCTTGACAAAACGCCGGCCATCGGCTCGGCTTTCACCAACTACGCCGCCAATTTTCCGCAATACCTCATTCACGTCGACCAGGAGCAGGCCGCCAAAAAAGGCGTGACCGTGGAGCAAGCCATGAGCTCGCTCCAAACGCTGATTGGCAGCTACTACGCCTCCAATTTCATCCGCTTTGGGCAGCTCTACAAGGTGATGGTGCAGGCCTCGCCCGAGTACCGCGCCAACCCCGAAGACCTGCTGAAACTGTACGTGAAAAACAACCGTGGCGAGCTGGTGCCCTACTCCACCTTCGTGCACCTCGAGCGCGTGTACGGCCCCGACCAACTCACGCGCTACAATATGTACACCTCGGCCACGGTCACCGGCGATGCCGCGCCCGGCCACAGCACCGGCGATGCCATCAAAACCATCGAGGCAACTGCTAAGAAGGTGCTGCCCAAGGGCTACGCCTTCGAGTGGAGCGGCATGACCCGCGAGCAAGTGCTGTCGGGCAACCAAGCGCTCTACGTTTTCGCGCTGGTTATCGTGTTCGTATACCTCATTCTGGCGGCGCAGTACGAGAGTTTTCTGCTGCCGCTGCCGGTGCTGCTGAGTTTGCCCACGGGCATCTTTGGGGCGTTTTTATTCCTGAAAATACTGGGGCTCGAAAACAACATTTACGCCCAGGTGGCGCTGGTCATGCTCATCGGTTTGCTAGGCAAAAACGCCATCCTCGTCATCGAGGTGGCCGAGCAGCGACGGCGCGCCGGAGCCTCGGTTTTTGATGCCGTTATCGAGGGCACGCTCTCGCGCCTGCGGCCGATTTTGATGACTTCGTTTGCCTTTATTCTGGGGTTGATGCCGCTGGTAATCGCCCACGGCGCGGGCGCGTTGGGCAACCGCGCCATTGGCACGGCGGCGGCGGGCGGTATGCTACTGGGCACCACGTTTGGGCTGCTGCTGGTGCCGGGGCTGTACGTCATTTTTGCGGGGCTGATGCCGAAGGAGAAGAAGCCGGATGGGGAGCCGAATAAAGAAGACGTGAAAGAGGAAGAACCGGAGCCGGCACACGCGTAGGCTCGCCGGCCGTGTGCAACCCCACCCCCAACCCCTCCCCAAAGGGGAGGGGAGCCTGACGATTATTGAGTATAAATAAGCTAGTTCTAATGTCTTTAATAAGGTTTTTTAATTCTGCTCTCATCAAAACCGGAGTCGTCAGGCTCCCCTCTCCCAACGGATTCCGCGCATTAAGCGGAGAAGGGCCGGGGGTGGGGTCACGCGGCCGGCGAGCTTGCGCATGGGCATCAGGTCTACTTTTTGCATTAGCCAGCGCCTGCCAAATCACGGCCCCCCACTCCTACCCTGCCACCACCCCACTACCCAACTCCTACGGATACCCCGCGCCCACCGACAGCACCAGCATCGGCGACCTGCCGTGGCGGCATTTCTTTGCCGATTCGGCGCTCATTGGTCTCATCGACACGGCCTTGCAGCAAAACCTGGATATCCGCCAGGCCAGCCAGCGCGTGGAGCAGGCCCGCGCTACCGTGCTTGAGCGGCGGGCCGCGCTGCTGCCCAGCGTCAATGCTGTGGGCTCGGCGGGCTTCGACCATTTTGGGAAATACACCGCCACTGGGGTAGGCAACTACGACACCAATTTATCGGAGAATATCAACCCCAACCAGGTAATAGCTACTTCGCTGACGCCCGACTATTTCATCGGCTTGCGCAGTACGTGGGAGGTGGACTTGTGGGGCCGCCTGCGTAGCCTGCGCAATGCCGCCCAGCGCCGCCTGCTGGCCTCGGAACAAGGCCGGCAACTGGTAATTACCAGCTTGATTGCCGACGTGGCCAATAATTACTACGAGCTCCTGACCCTTGATAACCAGCTGGCTACCTTACAGCGCAATACTAAACTACAAGAACGAGCCCTCGAAATAACCAAAGTACAAAAGCTAGCCGGCCGCGCCACCGAACTGGCCGTGCAGCAGTTTCAAGCCCAAGTATTGCGCACGCGCAGCCTGGCCTTCGAAACCAAGCAGCGCATCACCGAAACGGAAAACGAGCTCAACCAGCTGATGGGCCGCTACCCGCGCCGCATCGCCCGGCCTACCGAGCTGGCCGAGGTACAAGTGCCGCAGCGCCTGCTCGCCGGGGTGCCCGCCCGCCTGCTCCTGCGCCGCCCCGACGTGCGCCAAGCTGAGCTGAACCTGGCCGCCACCGGGGCCGACCTCGACGCGGCCCGCGCCGCATTTTTACCGGCGCTGGCCCTCACGCCCTACGCGGGGGTCAATGCCTTCCGCTCGTCGCTGCTGTTTGAGCCGAGCTCGATAGTGGCGGGCGCGCTGGGCAGCCTCACCGCGCCCATCCTCAACCGCCGCGCCCTGCGTGCCGAGCGCAACCGCGCCACCGCCGCCAGCCTGGAGGCCTATTACAACTACCAGCAAACCCTGCAAACCAGCGTGCGCGAGGCCACGAACACCCTGCGTGGCGTGGCCAACTACGACAGCGCCGTGACCCTACGCCGCCAGGAAGTAGCTACGCTACGCCGGGCCGTGGATATCACTAACGACTTGCAATACACCGGCTACGCTACTTATCTGGAAATAATTACTGCCCAGCGCAGCGTGCTTGATGCCGAGTTGAGCTTGGCCGAATTGCGGCGCACACAACTGCTGCAAGCCGTGGCGCTGTACCGGGCGCTCGGCGGCGGCTGGAACACGCCAGTGCGGGAGTAAATACGCCTGTCATGCAGAGCGCAGCGAAGCATCTCGCATGGTACAGTAATCCTAAACGTCAGCAAAGAAGCGAGCAAGATGCTTCACTGTGTTCAACATGACGACCGTTTCTTACAACCCCTCAAAAGCAAAAGCGCCCCGACCAGCTTGGTCGGGGCGCTTTTGCGTTAATTCGAAACGGCGCTTTAATTCAAATACAGCCGGTGAGTAATTTGAAACCGGTGCGGGGCGAAGGCATTGTAGTACGGCGCATCGCCCATGAAGGTGAGCACGTGCACCAGCGGAATGCCTTCGAGGCGGCTTTCGACCACGCGCACGGGGTACACGCGGCCTTCTACCGGCCAGTCGCCCTGGTGGTTAGCCGGGCGGGCCGAGTCGTCGAGGCACACGGCATAGTCAAGAAAAGGCGCGGCCGCAGTGGCCTCGGCCAGGGTATAGCATCCAACTTCCATAGTGCAAGTATAACCCCGAGGTGGGGCGCATGGGTTCAACTTCCCGCTGCTGGCAACTGAGCGGCTGAGGTAATATACTACGAAGCGCCGTGCATGGTTTGGCTAGCCACTCAGGTTGAGCTTGCACCTACTGCATGCGGCCACGTAGCGCAGCTTAAAGCTTCACAAACCGCAAGGCCCGCGGGGCCACTTTGGCCGACTGCACCGTGCAGGTATACACGCCTTGCCGCAACGGGCCGGGTTGCAGGGCCACGGTGGCCGCGGCACTGGCCGGCAGCTGCTGCTCGGCTACCACGGCCCCGCGCGCATCGAAGAAGCGCACCTGGAGGGCCGCGCCGCGCAGCTCGGTCGGCAGGTCCAGCATCAGGTCTTCGCCGTGGCTGGGGTTGGGGTATACCTGCAACTGGGCCAGGGTGGCGGCGGCCAGCGAGGCCAGCGGGGCGTTGGGGTGGGCGAGGTTGTAGGCCGCCACGAAGTTGGGAATACCGTAGCCGAGGCTGTTGTCGGGGGTTAGCGCCTGGCTGCCCGAGCGCTTGAGGAAGGAGATAACCTGCTGCACCGTGAGCGTGGGGTTGGCCTGCCAGAACCCGGCCGCCATGCCCGCCAGAATGGGGCACGAAAACGAGGTGCCGCTGCCCCGCACCGACGCCCCCGTCGACGAAATAATGGCCGCCGAGGAGCCCAGCGCCGCCAAATCGGGCTTGATGCGCCCATCGGCCGTAGGCCCGAAGGAGCTGAAGGACGAGCGTACCAGCCCCGTCGTCACCGACCCCACCGTGAGGATGGAATCGGCATCGGCGGGAGCCGAAATGTAGTGCCACGAGCTGGCCCCATCGTTGCCGGCCGAGTTCAGCACCAGCATGCCCACCCGCGCCGCAATGGTAGCCGCCTGCGTAATCAGAGTGTTGTGGCCATTGAGGTCGGCGTAGGTATGGCTAAGAGCCGTATTATCGAAGGTATTGTAGCCCAACGACGAGCTAATGACATCGACCCCGCACGAGTCGGCATACTCGGCGGCTATCAGCCAGTTAGCTTCCTCAATGGGGTTTTCCGAATCGGTATCTTCCGTAATGCACAGGCGAAACGTGGCCTTCGGGGCCGTACCAATAAAGAGGCCCGTTTGGTTGCCGCCCATCGTGGAGAGCGTGTTGGTGCCGTGGCTGTCGCGCAGGTACACCGACGTGTTTTTCTCCACGAAGTTGAACGTGCTGGCCACCCGGTTTTCCGAGAATAGCAGGGCAAACGGCGAGCCCGTATTCACGCCCGGAAAGCCGGCGTCGAACACGGCAATTTGCATGCCTTCGCCGCGGTAGCCGGCGTCGTGCATCTGGGTGGCGCCTATCATGTTGGCTTGCACGTAGGCGTTGCCGTAGTCGGCGGCGTTGGCCGTGGTTTTGGCGGTGGCCGGGCCGGCGGGCATTTCGGGCTCCAGCTTGAGCGGCGTGGTGGTGTTGGCGGTGCGGGTGAGGGGCGACGACGTGCGCACGCTGGGCAGCGCCAGCAGCGTGGGCAGCACGCTCTCATCGCACATCACCACGGCAGCATTGAGCCAGCGCGAGGTATACCACACCTGCACGCCTGCCACGGCCCGCACCTGGGCCACATAAGCGGGGTTCACGGGCAGGTCGCGGGGCTTAATGGTAATGCCCTGCTTGGTGCGCCGCTGAATGGCCCGCGCCGACAAAAACTGCTGCGGCTGTGCCACATTATAAGGCGAGGCGGTTTTGTCGCGAAAGTAAATCAAGTACTTATGCACTGCCAGCGGGGTTAGCTGCGGCCGGGCCGCAGGAGCAGCCATGGCCTGGGCCACGGGCGCACCCAGGCCTAAACTCAGCCCGCACGCTAAAAGAAAAGTAGCAATTCGCATAATAGTCAGGGTTAAGTAATTAATAGCTAGCAAACCTATGCCAAACGTGGCACGCTGGCGGGCCTGCGGTTTCAACAGGGTTTTATTACGAAAGCAACCGCGCCTGATGAGCGGCGTTGATGAGGGCCGGCGCGTTTAGGAGTGTAGCCAGCGCTACCTCTTTGGCCGCCTGCCGCCACTCATCGGGGCTAATGTCCTGGGCTTCTTCGCGCACCAGGTCGGCCAGCGCCTGAAAAGCGTGCGTGAGGGCCTGGCGGCGCGGGCGCTCGGTGTGTAGCTCGGCGTATACTTCGGTTAGGTGCGCCTTTATTTTCTTGCGCCGGGTGCGAAATACCGACTCCTGCGCAAGCTGCGGCTGCAGGGTATCGACCAGGGCCAGCAGCGGCAATAGCTTGGTGGCCGTGCCCGCTACGGCCCCGCCCAGGCGTTCGCGGCGGCGCAGCGCCTTTGCGCCCGGCACGGGCTCAGCCCAAGAAACTGCTTCATCGGGCGGGCCGGGCGCACGGCCCGCCTCTGGCGAATGCGGTAAACCAAACGGCATAGTACAAAGCTGGAAAGCTTGATAGACAGCCCAAGATACGAGCCAACGCGCAGTTGCGGGGCCAGCGCGCCGGGGCGCGGGCTGGCAGTTCGTCGGTTGTTGCGCCTGGCATTTGCGCCCTGAAAGTGCGCGCTGCTACCGCCACCACTGCTGCTGGGGCAGCGGCCCGGCCCCCAGCACCACGGGCTGGCCCAGTTGGGGCGTGGTGAGGGGCAGGTGCTGGCGGGCAGCCTCGGCAAAGGCTCGCTTCACGGGGTCGTTCCAGGCGTGGTGGGCTTCGGTGAATGCGCCCCAGTGCACGGGCAGCATGGCGCGGGCCCGCAGGTCGAGGGCGGCCTGCACCGACTGCTCGGGCCGCATGTGAATTTCGGCCCACTGCCGGTCGTACTGCCCGCACTCCATCAGGGCCAGGTCGAAGGGGCCGTACTGCGCGCCCACCTGCGCAAAGTGTGGCCCGTAGCCGCCATCGCCGCTGTAAAACAAGCGCTTAGTGGGCGTTTTTATTACCCACGAAGTCCAGAAGGTGCTGTTGCGATTGGTCAACCCCCGGCCCGAGAAGTGGCGCGTGGGGGTGCTGATGAGCGTGAGGCCCGGCAGGCGCACCGAGTCGCCCCAGGTTACTTCGATAATCTGGGCGGGGGCCACGCCCCAGCGGCGCAGGTGCGCGCCCACGCCCAGCGGCACGCAAAAGAACTTGGTTTTGCCCTTCAGTTTTTGAATGGTTTGGTAGTCGAGGTGGTCGTAGTGGTCGTGCGAAATCAGCACCGCATCAATGGCCGGCAACTGCTCGGCCGCGATGGGCACCTGCGGGTTGTAGCGCGTGGGGGCCACCCCCGCTATCGGCCCCATCTTGATACTATAGCGGTTTCAAAGTCAGTGTACGGGTTATTTTAGGAGCATGAAAGCTTATTCGGACGATTTGCGCCAGCGAGTGGCTGCCGCCTGTGCCACCCCAGGTCGGAGTCTGGCGCAAGTAGCGACCCA
>JBPBQK010000052.1:0-28564 GCA_050954845.1 Janthinobacterium lividum | reverse complement strand
TGGTACGCGCGTCAAACAGGTTGGCTACGTAACCGAGCAGAACTGGACGCAGCCGCTGGCCACTGGTGAGGTGAGCGGCGTTATCGTGGTGCAGGTGAAGCGCTACGCCGTCGATGAAACGCAGCCCGATGAGCTAGGCGTGGAGCTAGTGGAGTTCAACCCCCGCCAGCCGGTGCGCCTGATTGGCACCAATGACACGCTGCTGGCCGCCGACACGGGCGAGGTAGTGGCCCAGCGCACCACCGAAAACCCAGCCGACTGGCAGGCGCTCGTGCAGGCCAAAGCCGATGAGCTGCACCCGCGCCCAGTCATTCTGCAAGGCGATGGGCTGGAATTACTTCGCAAGCAGGCCATGGTGACGGAAGATGAAATCCGCCGCCATTTAGCCGCGGCCCCGGCCTATCACTTCGCGCCGAAAGACGGGCAAGGCCAGCCTATTCTAGCGGCATGATGTGGTGGCGCTGGCTTCGCTGGCTGCTAGTAGCGGCCACTTTTTACTTGGTTTTTTCTCAAATACCTGCTTCGTTTCGCCCCTAAAAATGGTCTACCTCGCCCAGCCGCTCATTCTTACGCTTCAGCAGTGCCCGCCCACCGGCGTGTACCTACGCTGGCTGTCGCCCCTCGGCACCTGGGAAGGCTGGCTTTTTGCCGGTGATGTCGATACCAAAACCGACATCGCCGACGCCACCGACATCGCCACTGCTGACGCCCGCAGCCAGGTGGCCGTGCGCCGGGCTGGCTTCGACACGCTCACCGTGCGGGCCGGCGACCTGAGCACGGCCCAGCACCAGGCCTTGAACACCATCCTGGACTCGCCGCAGGTGTACCAGCAGTTTGCCGATGGTACGCGCCAGCCGGTAATTGTATCGGCCAACGCCAGCGCCCCGCGCACCAGCAGCGACGGCCGCCACCAACTGGAGCTGGAAATCAAGCTACCCGCCCGCAACGCCCTCACGCACTAATGGCTTATCAACTCAAATACGCCGATGGCTCGGCCCAAGTGCTCAGCGGGCGCGTGGCCATCACCCGACAGGACAACGACATCACGAAGCCCGATACCGTGCAGGCCAGCTTCTCGACGACCATCGCCCTGCCCAGCGACGTGGCCACGCACAAGCGCCTGGCCCAGCCGCAACTCGGCACCAGCCTGAGCAGCGCGCCCTACCAAGGCAAGCCCTGCGCATTGGAAGCCGGCGGCGTGGAGGTGTTGCCGGGGGCCCAGCTGCGCCTCGACGACTACACGCCGCGCACCGGCTACACCGGCAAGCTGCTGGCGGGGAACAAGTCATTTTACGACCTGCTCGTTGGGGCCGATGGTGATAAGATGCTGCGCGACCTCGACCTGTCGGTTTTCGACCACGACTGGAGTTTGGCCGCTGTGGCGCTGGGTGCGACCCATACCAGCTGGCAGCAGGGCTACGTCTACGACCTCTACGACCGAGGGCTGGGCGCGCCGCCAGTGCCTACTGCCGGCAGCAGCAAGCTCTATCAGGCCGGCTACTGGCCCACGGCCTACGCCCGCGCGGTGTGGGAGGCCATCTTCGTTGGCGCCGGCGTAAAGTGGTCGGGCGAGTTGCCGGCCGTGTTCGATACCGCGCTGCTGCCGGCGACGCTGCCCTTTGGGTACAGCGAGCAGACGCGGGCCGACCACGAGTTGGTGGCGGGCTACGCGCCAACCTTCCAGCGCCAGCGCTTCTACGACGAGCAGGATGCACGCCTGGCCGTGACGTGGGTGCAGCCCTATAAGCGGGCGGTGAGTGGCGGGCCGTTCAACCAGACGCTCGCGGTGGATTACAGCGACCTGCACCAGGGCGCGGCCGTCACGTTTGACCCCGCTACCAATAGCTACACCGTCAACCTACTAGGCTTCTATGACTTGAAAGCTGAGCAGGACGTGGCTATTTACTGCAACACGGTGCTGTCTGGCGAGGTGAGCGCCACGCTGGAGGTGCGCGTGAATGGGTCACTCGTGGGCAACGATGACCACATTCGCGGCGCGGGCAACCAGGATACCACGCTCACGGCCCTAGCCGAGCGCCAGTTGCTCAAGCCCGGCGACGTGATTGCCGGGCACTACAAGTTCGATAAGTGGAAGGGCACCGGCGGCGTCGGCCCCTTCGATGAGAGTTGGGACTTGCTACCGGCTGGCCGCCTCACGGTACAGCTGCTGGCCGACTTTCCGCCCCGCGGCCGTGTGCACCTGCAGGACTGGCTGCCCGACATGAGCCAGAAGGATTTCGTGAAGGGCTTTATTCAAGCCTACGGCCTGACGCAGACCACCGACCCCTACACCGGGGCCGTGACGTTCCGGCGCACGGCGGCGGTGCTCGACGGGCTGCCCACCGGCGGCGCGGACTGGAGCGAGTTGCGCGATGGCTCGCAGCCGGCCAAGCGTAGCTGGAAGCTCGGTGACTTCGCCCAACGGAATTGGTTTCGCTGGAAGGCCGACGAGAGCAATGTCAACTACCAGCAGGCAATCTTCCTACAAACCCACCTTGGTCAGCCCTGGAATGCCGATGCGGCCAAGGCGGCCGCGCTGGCCTTCGCCGCCGGCTACCTCGACAACGGGGCGGGCGATACTAGCCTCGACGTGAGCAAGGACGTGCTGACGCTGCCCTTCGGGGCCACGGTGGCCGGGGCCGAGGGCTTACTGCTGGTGCCGTACTGGAAGCCTAAGCAGGGCACCAATTACGCCGACGACCTAGCCGTGATTCAGGCGGCGCTTGATGATGACACCTATTCGGCCGAGGAGGCCGCCTTCGCCCGCAACAAGGCAATGGGCGATGATTTCGAAACCCAAGAGCCCGAGCCGCGGCTGGTGTACCAGTCGGGCAGCGTGCGCGACGTGCTGCTCGAAGACGACCTGGACGCGCAACTGCTGGTGAGCATGCGCCTGAGCTACTTCGTAGACCGCAGCCAAGTGGAGGACTTGGACTTTAACCGCTCGCTGCTACCGCGCTACTACCCGCACCTGGCCGCGGCGCTGGTGCGGCCCCTGGTGCTGCGGCCCTACGTGTACCTGAGCGCGGCCGACGTGGTGGCGTTTGACCAACTGGTGCCGGTGTGGCTGGCCGATGAGCAGGCGTGGTTCTTCGTCAACAAGGTGGACAGCTGGGAGGAAAGCCAGCCCAGCACGGCGGTGGAACTGATTCGGTTATTGTAATAAAAAAGCCCCGCTTTACAGCGGGGCTTTAATTAAATATCAAATTGCTCTGGTTCAGCATCGTCCCACATTTTTTGGTATTTCTCAAAACCAGGGGGCATGTCAACCATTAATTCTTTACAAACCCAGTACATCATTCCACGCTCAATTATGCCATAATTGGCTGGTACAGAAGTGCAAATTCCATTCTCAGTGTTGCGAATTGAAAATACCTGATTAGGGAAATTTATTGCTACCTCACAATAGCAATAGCCTAGCCAGCTTATGAAACGCTTCACCTCTAAACCAAATGGCCCATTCTCGTCAGATTCCATTAGGCGGCTTCTAACTCACGAACTACGTGACGGAAATGAACCTTGCTTTCCGACTGTTCATCCGAGCCTACTAGGTTTTGCTTTTTTAGCAGTGCCAGCGCCTCTTCTCTCTTGAAAGGCAGCATGATAGCTGTGTTTCTTACCAAGTCGTCGTATACCTCCTCACGTGAACTGCCCTGAGCAAAGATGCCAGGAATTTCCCTAATGCGCCCAATATATACACCAGGAGTATCGGCCTCCTTTATGAAGGAAGTAAGCATGAGAGTGGGGAGGGACATAGCCAGTGAGATAAGAGGGTGCAGAGCGAAAGAAAGGCGATTTTACAACGTAGAACCGCGATTCCCACGTTTTGTAACGTCTATTTTGTAGCAACTGTTTCCAAGAGCGCTATGCTATAGTTATGCAATATCTTTTTTTAGTACAACTAAATTTTGAAGTTGTACCACACCTTATATGTAGTTCTTCAAAGTTGATTGTGTATTTCAGCGCTAAGTGCAATTGAAGGATATGGTATTTATTTTAAATAAAAACATAAATAAAACAACTTAATAATTTGTGTATAACGTACACTAAGCCAGTTTGTATGCATAGGTGATGCGACTCGCCGTAGCTTTCCACCGTGAAAGTCACGCTACCCATCGAAGACCCCGAGCCCACCGAGGGCGTCGAGCCCGAGCTTCTGGGCGTGCGGCCGATTCGGAAGCCGGCCGAAAAAAGTCTGACGCAAAACACGCTGGAGCAGGTGATGGCCGCCGAGTTTCCCACCGTGGCCTGCCTGGGTATCGAGGTGTATGTCGAGCGCCTCAGCCGCATTATCTACACGTCGGGCCACCAAGTATTCTGGCTCGATAAGCTGCCCGACCTGCCAGGCTACACGGTGATGTCAGTGGAGCCCATTGCCAGCGAGGTGGGTGCAGATGGGCACATCTGGAACCGGATTTACTATAAGACCGGGCCTAGTGCGGCTTACATGGCGGAGGAAATGCGCCGGTGTATTCCGCCGGGTAAGATGCACACCGATGAGTAGTTTCGCATTATGAAAACAATCTTACTACTCGCCCTACTCGCCTCATTCACAGCTTCAGCACAGACGGTAGCCCCCGTTTTCCCAATTGATGCTACTACCGGCCACGTAACATTCGAGGGGGTGGTGCCTACGGAAGGCATAAATAAAGCCGACTTGTACAGTCATGCCCGCACTTGGTTTGCAAAAACTTTTGCCTCAGCAGATGCCGTATTGCAATTAGAAGATGCTACCGCTGGCAAGCTCATTGGGAAAGGATTTACAGATATACACGTCAGTACGGGCTATTATTCACCAGTGCGAACCAAGCTCTGGTTTACCATGCAGGTAGAGGTTAAAGATGGGCGGTACCGCTACGAAATAACGGACCTTGCTTTTGGCTATTATCCTGGCACTCAAGTGACCAAGATTGTCGGCTACAACCCGGCAATTAAAGTGCCGGCTGACGAGGCGCTCACTACTACTAAGGGCGAAGCAGTTAAGAAAGGCGGCGAGGTTCGTCAGGCATGGGCAAGCACTCGCCAAGAAACCGCCCAGACAGTTGCCGGGTTGGCCCAGTCGCTTCAGACTCAAATGGCTACCGCCACTAAGGAGTGGTAGCTAGGTCTTGTTGCATCTCGCGTATAGCTAGATAAACCGTGCTTCTGGCAACCCGGCACTGCGCGGCCGTGGCGCGGGCCGCCCGGCTGGGCTGGTCAACATAGGCGGGCGTGACCAACAGGGCGCGGTAGTGCAACGCGATTTCCATGTAATTCTTAGCCTTGATATTTAGCGCGCCCGATTTATAAAGCGGGGTAAGCTGGCCTTGATTCTCGAGCTGGATTAATAGGTCGATGAGTTTCATGCTAGATATTGGTTTCAGCGTCGCGCTGCTCAAGCTGACTGAGGCGTTGGCGCAGCTCGGTAATGTTGGTTTCTTGGGGTGGCAGCGCTTTTGCGCCAGATACAAAGGCCGGCCCCAGCTTCGCGGCCATCATATCCGTTAGCTGCTCATAGTCAATAGCTGGCCCGGCGGCCAGCGCCACGCCACCCGTGCGTATCTGCGGCAGGTACTCGGGGCTGCTGCTCACCACGCCGCCTTCGGCCCACCGAGCCCAAGTGCTGGCGGGCGTCGGGTCGGTATAGAGCGCCCGGCCGCCGGCCAGTTGGTTAATCATCGACGCCATAGAAAGCAGCGTTTTGTTGCGAGAAACGCCCGCTGTCAAGATGGGCTCCCCGCCTTCGATTTCGATACCCGCTGGCCGGCCGCGGTAGTTAAGTTGGATGCCGCCTTGCGCGTGCGAGGGGCCATAGGCGATACCACCACTGGCAAACTTCTGGCTATCAATCGAACGGAACTGCGCGAAGGCAGTGGCCGTAACGGCTGCTATCTCAGCGATGCGAACAATCGTGGCCGCCGGCTCCACGAAAGGAGCGGTGGGCGACTTTAATATCTGGAGCACGGCCGCGCCCAGGTTTACAACTGCTTCGGCCTTCGCAATCTTCCGGCGCTGCTCAGCGGCCTGCGCCTCAATGCGGGCCTTCTGCTTTTCCAGCACCGCCTTGCGAGCTACGCTAGTAGTTTCTGCGCTTATCTCTGCATCAATCTGATTGAGTCGCTGCTGGCTGGCCGCATCCTGAATAGTGGCTAGCGAACTGATTGACTCGGCGGCGAGGGCAGAAATCTTTTCGTACTTGGCAACAATGAGGTCAAGCTGCGCCCGGCTGCTATCGCGCTCAATATTAGCCATATTGATAGCGTGCTGCTTCTCAACATTCTCGCGCTCGGTCGTTCCAGCAATGGTGGCAGCCAGTGCAGCTGCGTAGTTGTCAATTTCAGCCCGCTGTAACTCGTTATAATACTGTTTACTAGCGCGCACGCGTAGCTGCTGGCCTTCATTCAGGCCAGCCAAAAGCTTTTGCTGATTGAGTTCTGCCCCCTGCTGCTGAGCCTGCAATTCCGTGATGACATCCTGGGTATCCTGCTGGCTTAGGGCCCGGCGCTTCTCTGTGGCGTCGCGCCGGATGGCTGTGACCTTCGTTTCGTACTCCAGGTTAGACATGGCCTGCTTATCAAGGGCGGCGATGGCTAGCTCTTGCTCCAGGTTGATTGCTTGCGCCTGCAACTCACGGCGCTGCACAGTGCCCACCTTGGCAATGCTCAGCGCCCCAGCATTGCGCTCCACTTCCGACTGCATCACCAGCACATTCACCTGCCGCTCAAAATCGGTGCGCAGTTTTACCTCAACCGCATTAGCCTGCATCCGCAAAATGGGAATGTTGGCCACTGCCTGCTTGGCAGCTGCCAGGCTATATTTCTCATCCAGCTCTACCCGCTGCTGGGCATAGTCCGCGCTAATCTGATTGCGTCGCTCTTCCGTAAGGCCGAATACTTTCAGCGCTTCCTCGCGCTGCTTTTCCAATGCCGCCCGCTCATCAGCGTACCCGAGTGCCCGCAGGCGCTGCCGCTCGCGCAGGGTGTCGTTAGCCTGCTTTATCTCCAGCGCTGCCTGTGCTTGCACTTGCTCCTGCTGCAAATGCAACTCTTCTAAAGTACCCTTTTGCACCGCGCTCAAGCGCAAAGCGATGCGCGATATGTTGCGCTGCAAAGCGGCATTTTCGGCCGCGTCCTGCTGCTCAATGCGGCGAGCAAGATTCTGCGTAGCGCGGGCTGTATTGGTTTGTACGTCTTGGGCTTCCTGCTGGCGCGCAGCGCGCCTTATCTCTATTGTCTCGTAGTCGTAATTATTCAAGGCATTCTGAGCCACCAGCGCTTCATTGTCGCGCTTTACCCGCTCGTCAAACAACTTCTTTTCTTGGTCACTCAACAACTCATTAGCGGCGTGCTTACGGTCAATATTTGCTAGTTCCTTGCTATATTTTTCCCGGTCTTGGGCATCAAGCTTTTTATTTAATTCTGTGCGCTCAAATAGCTCTTCGGCTAAGCCCTGTCGCTGTTTGGCGCGCACTTGCTCCATGCTGAAGCTGGCTAGCTCCATTGCTTTGGCTTCCTGTGCATAGGCAGTTTTTAACGCATCAATCCCTTCGAGGCGCTGCTGCGCAGCCTTGATAGCCTTTTCATTGGCTGTATCAAGCAGGCCGATAGTTTCGCCAAACTCACGAGCCAGCTCTAGGGACTTGCCCGCTACCTTCTCGAAGCCAGCAATCAGTGGGTCAAGCACTGTGCGAACGGCCTCAAACTTATTGTATAGCTTCTCAATGCCTGTGTACACCAAGCCAATAGGAGTGGTGAAACGTAGCAGTGCTTCAGCAATATCTCGTACTTTCTTTTGAGTTTTATCGCTGGCATTATTATAAGCCAGAAAGGCCCCTACAAGCGCTGCAACGGCTACTATAACTATACCAATTGGGTTAGCCTTCATTGCTAGATTTAGCAATCTTTGCAATAGTGTAGCCCTGCTGGTCGCTACGCCTTGCGCTTCTGTGGCAGCAGTGTTAGCCACAGTGCTAGCCGTGCTGGCGGCCTGGCCTTCGGCATTAAGTACCGCAGCGCCGGCTTGAGCCTCAATGGCGACGGCATCGACAGTTGCCACGGCGGCGTGAGTCTCAGTGCTCACGGCAGCGGCCGCAGTTAGAGTTGCTTCTTCCTTGATAAACAGGCTCTTGGCCTTCAGTAGCACAATCTGCGCCGCATCCTTCGCCGAGTCGAGGCCGATGGCGATGGCGCGGGCGTTCTGCGCGATGGCCATGAGTTGCAAGGCCTTCGCCTGGGCGGCCGCTGCATCGGTATTGTCACCGAACACGAGCGTCGCAACTGATAGCGCGCCGACCATGCCCTGAATGGCATCGCTGACGGTATCGAAATTCTCCTTTTTAATGTTCTTCTGTACCCGCTCGCCGAACTCATCAATCTTACCCTCGGCCTGCTGAATGTTGGTACGCAGCGTCAGGATTTCCGTGTTCAGTTCCTGGGCCTCCTTCGTCGTAGGGTCGAGGCTTTCACGGGTGCTCTCCAATTGGATGAGTTGCTGACGCAGGCCGGCCAGCGAATTAGTCGCTACCGTCGTGGCGGCCGCCTGGCCCTGGGCCGCCGCCGCCCCGCCCTGGGCCGCCTGCTCGGCCTTCACCTGGGCACTCACCAAATCATCAAGCGCTTTCTGCGCGCCGGCCATCTTGAAGCCCAGTTCCTGGTACTGTTGCGAGTTTTCGCCTACAGTTTGCCCGACCTGCTGCTGCTCCTGCTGAATCTTAACCAGATTTTCGGCGGCCGGGGCGAGCGCCTGCACGTACTGGTTAATGGTAGCCTGGGCCTCGGAGAAACTGGTGACACCAGCCTTGGCCGCTTCCTGCTGGGCTTTAGTTACAAACCCCTGTATCACAATCTGATTACGAGCGGCTTCCTCGCTGCCATCAGCGAAGCCTTTTTGCGCGGCCTGCGCCTTGGCCAGCTCGGCAACTACGCCAATTAGCCCCTGCTTGAAGCTCGCCGCGTAGTTGCCGACGTTACGCCCGGTGCTGCCCACGCTGCCCTCAATGGATTTAAGCGCATCCGACACGGCTAGCGCCTGTTTCTGAATGGCTTGCCCCTCGGCCGATTTGCGCTCGGCCTCGCCCATAGTATAGAAAGCGGTAGTTAGCTCAAAAAGCTGGGCACGCAACTGCTCTGCCGAGCCGGCGGCGCTGTTGTAGGCCTTCTGGCTGGTAGCCAGCCCCTTCTCTAGCTCGCGCTGGTCGGCGGTCTGCCCCTTCAACTGCTCGCGCAGCTTCACCGACTGCTGCGCATACTCAGCATCGCTGACGGTGCCGGCTTTTCGGGCATCATTGAGCAGCTTTTGGGCCGCCCGCGTCTTCTCGATGTCAAGCGCCAACTGCCCGAGCGAATCCCGGATGAGTCTCTGCTCGGTTTTGTACTGCTCCCCATTGATTTTGATTTCAAAAAGGATACTCTCGGTAGTTTGGTCGGCCATGGTGTCCCGAAGTTCCCGCCCAGCTTAGGGCCTCACAAACGCCACCATCCAAAAGCGTAACTAAGTTGCTAAAAGCGTAACTGAATTTAAGTTGAGTCCGAATCTGCTGCAACAAAGTGCCGATTTGCGCCTATTGGCGGTCGGAAACTTTGTGCATGGCGGAAGCAACAGTCTATATCTCGGGGCCCATTGTGTCGGATAGCAGCGAAGCGGGCAACGTGTACCCCTTCTGCACGCTCGAAGACGTGATGATGCAGCTGGAATACCAGAAGCCCTACGATGTGGTGCGCGTCATTATCAACTCGCCCGGCGGGCGGGTCGACAAGGGCATGGGTGTGTACGATAAATTCCGCTCGCTGCCCGGTGTGAAGATTATCACCGAGGCCATTGGCCAGTGCAGCAGCATCGCTACTGCCGTGTTCCTGGCCGGCTCTGAGCGCATCATCCACCCCAACACCGAGAGCCTGGTGCACTTGCCCACGGGCGGCATCAACGGGGCCAACGCCGAGCAGGCGCAGGCCTGGGCCGAAGCCATGGCCCGCAGCGAGGCCGACCTGCTGGCCCTCTACGCGGAGCGCGCAGGGGTAGACCCTGGCACGTTTGCCGAGGTCATGCGCGCCGAAACCAAACTCACGGCCCAGCAAATGCTCGACTACGGCTTTGCCACGCAAATCCTACAGCCGACCACCGCGCTGGCCATTGTAATGCCTACTGTGTACACCCCCTCGGCTGAGGCCGACCAAACGCCCGGCTGGGCTCAACAACTCATGTCCAAATTATCTATGGGCCTGGCCGCCATGACGACGGCCCTGGCTACCCTCAAAGCGCCTACCAAGGCGGAAGCGCCCGAGGCGGCTGCTACCACCGCGCTCGATGTTACCACCGATGGGGGCGATACGCTCACCATCAACACGGGCGACCGCGCAGCCTACGAGGTAGGCGACACGGTGGCCGGCAGCGATGGCAACGCCCCCGCCGATGCCGATTACGTGCTGACCGACGGCAACACCATCAGCGTAGCCGCTGGCGCAATTACGGCCATCAACCCGACCGAGACCGCCGACACCACCGCTTCGGCTGGCAATGATGCCGCTCTGCTGCAAATGGCTAATGCTATTACTGCCCTGGCTGGGCAGGTTGGCACGATGCAGTCGAAGCTCACGGCCACCACCAACCTGGCAACCCGCGCTGCTGCTGCTGTTGGCAGCAAAGCCACCCCTTCCCGCGCCTCGGCTGCCAGTGACCAATCGCAAGACGCTGACACCGACCCCGGGAAAGCAGCCGGGGAAGCTCGCGCCGCCCGTCGCGCTAACCGCTACGCCAAGCCGTAGCTGCCGCGCCGTCTCATTTCTCTCGCCTTTTTTCTGCTTAATTCCTTATGGCTACTATTGTTGCCGGCGCTGCCCAGACTGCTGCCCCCGTTTCTTACGGCCCTGAACAGTTCCGCGAGCTAGTTCTTGACCCGCTCCTTGCGTCGCCCGACCTGACGCAGATTCTCACCATTACGGACGACATCAAAGGGGATACTGATATCCTGTTTGCTACCCCGTTCAAAAAGGTGACAGTCATTGATACTGGTTGCGGCACGGTGCCCAGCGTGCCCGGCATGGACGTGACCAAGCTCACTTGGAAGCCGATGCCGATGGAGGCATGGATTGCTGAGTGCGGCCCCGATTTCGAATCGTCTTTCATGAAGTGGGGCCTGGGCGTGGGCTACAAGCGCCCCGACCTGCGCGAGGCGATTATCAGGATTCGTAACGGCATGGGGGCCACTGATATACAGACCCTCAACTACTGGAACGAGTTTGTGCAAGACCAGATGGAGAACGCCATGCGCGACGACATCTTCCGCATCGGCTTCTTCGGTGACCCAAGCATCACAGCCGCTGGCCTCACGAATGGGGCTGCTGATGTAAAGAACTACAACCAGGTACGCGGCTTCTGGCCGCAGATTATTGCCCTGGCCTCGGTCTACCCTTCGGTACACGCCTACACCATTGCAGCCAACCAGGGTGCCACCCTGGCCGCGCAGGTACTCCCCGATGGCGAGGCCAGCCGGGTATTCACTTCGTTGCTTTTTGGTGGCGCTGACCGTCGCCTGCGTGGGGGCGCGTTTGGTACGCCCATTATCCAGTGCACGCAGTCGCTGGCCGACAACTGGGCCCTGGAGCGTCAGAGCAAAAACCTGGAAACCAGCTTCAAGCTGATAGAGACGGGCTTGGTAGGCCCGCGCTACAACAACATCGAAATCGTGCCCCGCCCCGAGTGGGATGAGATTATCGCGGCCGACTTCGTGGTGAATGGCAAGGCCAACCTACCCCACCGCGCCGTGCTAACCACAAAGGAGAACCTGCAACTCGGCTTCGATAACTACGACGCGGCTACGCTGCTGAAGGCGTGGCACAACGACGAAACCAAGTACACCCACATGCGCGGCAACTACAAGATGGACGCCAAAGTAATGCGGCCCTTCCTGACCCGCGCCGCCTGGTAGGTCGCCCTCATTTGTAATTGAAAGGCCCGGCCCATCACCGGCTGGGCCTTTTTCTTTTCTCACCTCGTTTTCTGCCAGTACCATGCCCAACTGCGGCCAACTCAAAAAAGGCATTCCCGCCCCCTGCGACACCCCAGCCGGCGGGTTGCAAACTACCCTCGTGCAGCTCCGCAAGGATGACATTGCCAGCGTCGTGCGCGATGCCACCAACCCTAAGCTAGTGAGCCTCAGCATGAAGTCGGGCAAAAAAGGCTTTCCCTTCGTAGGCATGGGCGAGAGCAACAACGCCCGCGCCAAGCTCACGCCCACCAAGTACGGCTCGCCGCTGTACGCCCACGAGGTGGACCTGGTCGCCTTCACCAGCGACCCCGCCGACTACGCCACGGTTGAAGACCTGGCCAAGGACAGCACCGTGTCGTTGGTTAAGGATAACAACGGCAACATTCTGGTCTACGGCCTGAACGCGGGCCTCAAGGCCACGAAGGCTGACACCGACACGGCCAACGCCGACACCGGTGGCGCACCCGAAATCACGATTGCCAGCACCAAGGAGAAAGGCCTCGCCGATTTCTTCGCCGTGATGACCACTGGCGCTAACCCGGTAATCGACCCGATTGCCACACTGGCGGCCTTCGAGGCGCTGTACGCCTAGTGGCTGAGCTGCTTGACCGGGCCCGGCAGCTAATAGATGCCGGCGCCCACAACGCTCAGGCCGCAGAAGTAGCAGCGGTACACGATGCTATCTGGCCAGCCCAGGCGCCGGTCTGCCCAACCCTTACCTGTCGCGCAGTGCTGGGCCGCGCCTTTTTCACCATCAAGCGCTGGCTCGACCAGCAAGACAATTCTCCTTCCACCTCAACCAGTTCGACCGTGAGCAAAACCACGTCAATCGCTCGCTTCCACAGCGACACCACCACGCTCTTCCCGCACGGGCTGGGCATGGGCTTCAGCAACGACAACCTGACCGACTCGGCAGCGCGCTACATTCTCGAAAACGACCCCGAAGCCGAGCAGTTCTTCAAAGTGCTGCCACCCGAGGCCGAAGGCGAAGAGGAGTTTCAGCCCAAGGCCACCGAGGCGGCGGCTACCGAAGCACCCACCGCCAGCACCGTAGCACCGACTCAGTCGCTCCCCGCTGATTTCGACTACGATAAACTAGCTGACAAGGTATTCGAGCGCCTCAAAAGCCATGCTGAAAATCAGGGCGGTGCGCCCGATTCTACCCAGCAGCCCGCACTGACCGCCTCCACTGGTGGCGCAGCCGATACCGCTGATGGCGACACCCACGAGGATGGCAAGCCACTGCCCCTCTCGCGCCTCAACAAGGAGCAGCTTGTGGCCGCCTACCGCACCGAGTTGCAGGCCGACCCGCCCGCCGACATGCTCAACGACGACCTGCGCAGCGCCCTCGCTTCGCACCGCGCCGGCCAGCAAGACCCCGAGTAAGCCACCGTACCAAGTAAACTTCCCCGTGCCCGTTACCACCCAGCACATCACCGCCCAGGAGGCCAAGCCCTCGCGCCGTGTAGTCGAAACAAAAGACTACGTTCGGTGGGGCGTTGATGACCAACGCCCGCAGCAGTTGCTGGCGCTGCTGGCGTTGTCGGGCACGGGGAAAGTTTGCGTTACGACCAAGGCCAAGTTCATCGAGGGCAACGGGTTCAAGGATGCGGACTTTTACAAAGCCGTCATCAACCCCCGCGGCCAAACGATGGACGCGCTGCTGAAGCTCGTGGCTGACCGGCAAAGCAAGCTCACTGGCTTTGCCCTGCTGGTAAACATCAACCTGCTGGGCAACCCGTGCAGCGTCTACTACCTGCCCACTGAAAACGTGCGGCTGGGCGTGCCGATGGCCGACGGGGTAATCGACCACGTTTTTCAGCTGCACCCCAAGGTGCCAGGCACCAAGGGCCGCACCCAAAAGCCGACCCTGCACCTGGCCTTCGACCTCATGGAGCCGGCGGCCGAGCGGGCTGAGCGCGTGGCCACCTGGCCGGGCGGCATCGATGCCTACCCCGGCGAAGTGTACTGCTCGTTTTTGGATGAGGCTGGCTACTACCCCGAGCAGGCGTATGAGCCGGTGGAGGTAGACATGGAAACCGAGGCGCGGCTCAAGCGCAGCCGGCGCAACGATGTGCGCGGGGGCTACCGGGCCGGGGTAATGATTACCGAGTACGGCACCACTAGTCCCACCGACGAGGTAAAGGCGGCCAACCAGGTAAAGTATGGCCGCTTCATCGGCGAGGACGGGGAGCTTGTTTTATTACAATACGCTGATAATCCGCTCACCAAACCGAGCATTGATAAGTTTGAAGCTCCCGATGCCAGCGAGCGCTACCAGACGGACGAAGAATCTTTGAAGGCCAACATTCGGGGCGTTTTCCAGATTCCGAGCCCGCTCTACGGCGAGGCTACGGCCGGCAAGCTGGGCACCAACCAAGAAATTCAGGACGCTGCGCTCTACGTGCAAAACATGGTGGTCAATACCGACCAGCGTGCCATTGAGCGCGGCTTCGGGGCCGTGTTTAGCACCTTCCAGCGCCCCGACCAACCCGATACGCCCCTCTGCCCGAGCGGTGATTATTCGATTCAAAACCTGACGCTGGCCCCCGTGGCCAGCACCCAAACCACCGCGGCCGAAAAGACCCTCAAGGCGCTCAATTCCTTCTCGCCGCTGGTCGCCAACAAAGTACTTGGCTCCATGAGTCAGCAGCAGGTGCTCGACCTTATTGGCCTGAAAGTGGACGGGCCGCCCGCTCCTAACTCCGATACCAATGGACTCGACGCTGCTGCTAGCCAAGGCTGATTTTAAGGATTACGCTGACCTCTCCGAGTCGCTGGAGATGGAGCGCCTGCGGCCGCATATTCTGGCGGCCCAACTCAACCGGCTGCGCCCCATTCTGACCGAGCCGCTGCTCGATGAGCTGCTGCGCTTGAACACGCTGGCCACAAACCAAGCCCCCTTGGTAGCACCCTGGGTCGGGCTGCGCAAGCAATGCGTGCCAGTGGTGGCCAACGCCGCGATGGCGCGCTACACGCCCTTCTCGCAAACGACGGCCACCAGCAACAGCATGGTGCGCAAAACCAGCCAGTACAGCGAACCGGTGGATTCGCGTGACCTGGCCCGACAAGCCACTATCTACGATGGCGACGCCCTCACCCACGAGGTGGCGCTTACGGCCTGGCTCAAGGCCAACGCTGCCAGCTTCATTGGCTTCTATCCGCAAGCCACTACCTGCGGTGCTACCCAGGCCGGCCGCACGCCTAGCGTGGTGGTGCAGGGCATCCGCCGGCCTGACGACCGGCCATCTTCTCCCATTCCTTACGGTCGCTAATTCCCGTGCTCCTGACCCTGTTGCTGCAAGCCCCACCTCATGCCTTTCGCCGCCATCTCTAAAGAAGTAATCAAGCTGCTGGGCTTTCGCTCAGCCAGCGACCTAGTGAGCGGCACGCTGGGCCTGAAGCTTTATGCCCCAAGCGTGCTGAAGGGCTTGGCAGTGGGCGCGTTGCTGGCCGGCGGCACTGCCTTCTGCACGCGCTGGATTTGGAACCCACCCTCCGCGCTGCTATTGCTTTTATTTCTAGACCTGGCCAATGGCCGCTACGGCTACCAAGTGAGCAAAAAGCTGAAAGGCGTGGGCTTTAAATGGAGCGAGTTTCAGCGCCTGGGCGGCATCTTGATGAGCACCCTTATCGTGATGGCCATCGTCCGTAACGCCATCAACTCCTATCCCTACTACGATTTCCTGGCCGACCTAGTATTCGGCTGGCTCTTCGCCACCAAGGCCCGCAAGGTGGTGGAGAAGATGATAGCGCTGAAGGTACAGGAGGAGGGGGCCGCCAACATTTTTAAGATGGCCCTGAGCTGGCTGCTCAACTCCAAGCTCGGCCCTATCCTCGTCGACTCAATTCAACAGCCCCCCGTGCGCGACCCCGCGCCCGACAGTCCGGCGGCGACCGACTTGCCCAGCTCGCCCCCGACTACCGTTTCTTAATTCTTACCTTTTTTCTGCATGAAGTACCTGCTTTTCGCCAGCGCCCTGCTGCTGGCCACCAGCTGCGCCCGCCCGCCCAGCGCCCAGCCTCCCCAATCCGAGCCCATTGGGGCCGATGCTATCACGCCCGACTCGACGCTGGCCGCCACCCCCGTCAAGCTGCACTTATTCGCTGGCGACTCGGGCACCGCCCCGCAAGAAGTGGTGCGCCGCCGGCTGTTTGGCCTGCTGCCAGCTAAAAAAGTTGCAAGCCACAAGCTGGCAGGTAGCCAACTGCCACGTAAGTGTAAAGGCTGCATCTTTAACGTGGTAGCGGGCAACCAGACGGTGGCGGGCAAGAAAGCGACCGTGGCCGCCGGCGACGGAGCCGTAGCCAGCCGCATCGAGAAGAAAGCCGGGCCGGCTATCGTGGCCAGCGATAGCGCCACGTCGAACAACGTGGCCGGCCCCGGCAACATTCAGGCGACCAACGGCAACAACAATGCGCCTACGCTCACGGCCCCAGTGCAGCAGTCGCCTGACTGGCGGGCCACGCTGGCCAAGCCGGTGGGCTACGCCCTGGCCAGTGTCGGCACACTGCTACTAGTAGGGGGTGCCATTTTTCTCATTGTCGCTTATAAGCGGCGCAAACAACTGGAGGTCTAGCAAATGGTCATTTCTATCATACGCAAGCCGAGCGCCAAGGGCGCGACGCTTAGCACTTGGTACGTCAATGACGTGCAGCAGTGTGTTGGCATCGAGGACGTGGTACGGGCGCCCAGCGAAGCCAAGGTCTTTGGTAAAACCGCCATCCCCGCCGGCACCTACCGCGTGGTGGTGACGCCCAGCGCCCGTTTCAAGCGCCGGCTGCCGCTGCTCGTGAACGTGTCCGGCGGCACTATCCGCTTTGGCAGCAACCTCATCGACGACTGCGGGGTGCGCATTCACCCCGGCAACACCGCCGCCGATACGGAAGGCTGCCTGTTGCCTGGCTCCGCCTTCGGGGCCGATGGAGCTAGCGTCACGGCCAGCCGCGTGGCGTTTGACCGGCTCTTTGCCCGCATCGAGCAGGCCGTGGCCATGCAAGAGCCCATTACCCTCACTATTAAATAAGTTTTTATGGAAAAGCTTCAGCGTTTTAATGTCGCTATCGGCGGCATCCTCTTTTTGCTCATCATGTTGCTGCTGCTAGTCGTGCCCGAGGGCGCGGGCCGGTTAGCGGTATTTCTAGTGGCCGCCACCGTGTTTTGCCTCTGCGCATTTGCCTGGAAAGCCAAGCCACCGACGACCCTCAACAGCTTCGCCCTGCCAGCGCTACTGGCTGGCCACGCACCGACCTCGTACCTAGTGGCCGCCATCGGCCTGCTCATCCTGGCCTACGTGGCCAAGGCCGCCATCGACACGCTGACGCACCAGGCCGGCAATAATATTTTCGAGCGCTGGGGCAAGTGGTTCGACGCCCGCACCAGCTGGCTCAACAAGTACAAGCCGGGCAGTTGGCCCAGCGCACCAGTGCCGCGCTTCCTGGGCAGCACCACGGTGTTTGTGTGGCTTACCGATTTTTGGCACGCGGCCGATAGTGTGTACCTCACGGCTTACCTGCTCGGGGCCATGCTACTTGGGGTCTGGCTAGGCCCGGTGCAGGCCTGGCCCTGGCTGCTGGCCATCGTGCTAATAAAAGGTGGGGGCGGGGCACTTTTTCAAGGCTGCTATCGTCTATTCCGCATAACGAAGTAAGCCCGGTGACGGCCCAACATACCGCACTGGCAACAAAAAGCCCGGCCCCAAAAGGAGCCGGGCTTTTTGTTGTTATCAGCCCGAAAATCCAGTAGCTGTATAAATTTCGTATCTGGCCTTGCAGATATGAAAGCGTCTTAATACCAACCTCCGCTAGTGTTGCTATCTAAAAGCCTCGACCATCCGGCCGAGGCTTTTTATTTACTCACCAGATAGGTATTCATGAAGGGGCTAGTTTCTTTGTGCAATGGATGCCACCCACCTGAACCCACAGGAGAAAGTAGCCGAAACTGTGCTGTCCTATTATCAGCTAGTCGAGTCGGCACCAGCTACCGCCACTGAACTAGCCAGTTGGGTTGATAGACTCCCCGTCTTGGAAAAGGCCGAATTGTTAGCCATTGGGTTAGCACAAGTACTTGCTCTTCCCACTTTCAAACGCTACGTGCTGGAAAACAGGGGGCACGCCATGTGGTCGTACATGCGGGCGCACCTCACGCCAGTCGAACTCCTCTATTGGATAGATGATAACGACGGCGGGGTGCGCGCCCTGTAAATACGCAGGCGGCTTAAACAGTTAGCTAGTCCCTAAGGCCACGAAGTAAGTGGTACGTGGGCATGCGTATGCTTAGGCTGGTAATCACGTTGAACCTGTATAACTTCTACCCCCACGTGCGGAAGGCAGGAGGTCCTAAGCGGCTGATTAAGTAACGCGCAACAAGGGCAGTGTTCCGTACCAGTAGCTACCCCGAGCAGGCGCTCAGCCAGGGGAATGCGCTGTGCAGTCCCACACGCGCTATTGTCGTGCCAGAAACCAAAGACCGCACCAGGGCGCGGCCGTGCATAGAAAGGGGAAATTTGCATATCATAGGCGCATAAACAGGACGCAGAGATATACGGATGCTGCTCAATAGCAGTTTATATCCGAACAAATAATTGGCTCATCCTATGCGAGGGTAGCCGATAACAAAGCCCCACTGGTCAGCAAAAGCTGCTAGGACGTATGCTTTGCCTCCGCAGCCAACAACGCGAGTACTTCCTCAATTGTCAGGACGCCACGCACATACTTAGCGAGTAGCTGCCGCTCATACAGGCTAGGCGCAAGCGGGGTGTCTCTCGTCATCGAGAGGGCGCCTTTCACCACATTGCGCCGCTTCGTATGTTGCTGCCTTTCCATCTGACAAAAGTCGGCTAGCAGCTACCCAGCAGCCACCCGTAGAAAATACCAAAATCTCTGAGCGACTTACGTAGATTAGTCTTCCTGTCAGGCTTGACTTACTATCTTGTCGGCATGACCTTCGATGCGTTCCGCCAACTCTCGCCCCGTGCCCAACTGCTCGTCGTGTTAATGAAGGGCACCTACCTGGCCCAGCGCTGGGATGAAGAGGTGGGCGGCGTAAACCTCTACTATCTGTCCGATGGAGGCCGCGGCTTCTTTGTCGAGGTGGCCTACGATGACGACCAGGCGCGCTTTGTGGTGTTGCGCAGCTTCAATAGCTCAGTGCCGCTAGAGGATTACGCGCAGAGGATGCGGCTGCCAGGAGAGTAGGGACCACGTTTAATCTAATGCTAACCGGTCAGACTCATTTTGTTATCAAGAAATTACACTTAATAAAATCATGTAAGCTGACTTGGAATTATGAGGTGAAAGCACCTGTCTATTAACTTTGCAAAACTCTGTCAATCAAAATAAATTAGATACAATGAGGCATTCCAGCTTCCCTAAGCACAATACTGATATTTCTTCTTATTGTCCTACTAGTGTGGATTTGCCTATGAGCAAAGAACAGCGTCGCCAGGTACTCGAACGGCACAGCGTCCGCGTTATCGGGCATGGGAAGCCCCCGATGTTGCTTTGCAATGGCTTTGGTTGTAATCAGGGCATTTGGCGCTATCTCTCGACGGCCTTGGCCGTGCACCACCAAGTCATCCTGTTTGATTACGTCGGGTCCGGCCAGTCCGACCTTACCGCATACGATTCGCAGAAGTATGCGACACTCGCCGCCTACGCCCAGGATGTGGTCGAAATCTGCCAAGCCCTGGACCTGCGCGGGGCTACCCTGGTGGGCCACTCGGTCGGGGCGACCATTGCCATGTTGACTGCCATTGAGGCACCCCAGCACTTTACCAAAGTTGTCCTGCTTGCCCCTTCGCCCTATTACCTCAATGAACCCGACTACTACGGCGGCTTTGAGCGAGCGGACCTGTTGCAAGTGCTCGCTACGATGGACGAAGATTACCAAGGGTGGACCACCGCCTTCGCGGACCTGCTCATGGGGCCCACCAATGCCTCGTCGCTGGGAGAGGAATTAGCGCGCTTCTTCTGCGAGATGGATTCGACCATCGCCAAGCAGTTTGCGCGCGTAACCTTTTTGTCAGACCACCGGGCCGACGTGGCACGGCTATCGCTGCCCACCTTATTGGTGCAGTGCAGGGATGACGTAGCCGGACCGCCCGAAGTAGGGGACTACTTGGTGAGCCACTTGCCCCACGCGCAGCTCGTCACGCTCGATACCTCGGGGCACTGCCCGCATCTGAGCGCACCACTGGAAACCTTGGCCGCTATTCAGGCCTTTGCGGGCTAAAGTTGCTCCCCGATAAAAGCCGCCGCTATCTGAGCGGAGTTTTTATTCGGCTACTACCTGAATACATGACGGTCTACCAGTTTCGCCTCCTTGTACCTCGCGCCCAGCTGCTACATATCCTCACCACGGGTACTTACCTAGCCCGGCGGTGGGAAGAAGGGGCGATAAGTCTCTACTATCTACCCGACGAGGGTCGGGGCGTCTTTGTGGAAGTGGGCTACGATGCTTACAAGCACGGGGCCGTGGTGCTGCGCAGCTTCAGCGACTCGGAGGCGCTGGAGGATTATGCGCATGGGGTGCGGCTGCCGAAGTAGCTAACTGCGCTGTTAGCCGGGCACGCTGTTATCCCAAGGTTGAGCCGGGTACAGTTGATACTCATAGTAGCAGTCCCAGTAGTCGTTATCGAGGCGGTACACGTTTATCTCGCCCGGCCAGTCGCTGTGCTTGGGCATTGTTTGTTTGCCGCGCCATATGACGCGGTGTACTTGCCCGCCTGCGATTAGGCGCACGAAACTGCCGATGACAAACTGAGAGTTGGGACGTGCACGCATGGCGCAAAGAAAAGCCTTGCGGGTGAAGGGAGGCCGAGGGTTATGCGTAGGGGGTACGGCTGCCGAGGGAATGAAAAAGCCCCGCTGGTGGGCAGGGCTTTTCTATCAAATAGTAATACGCAATTTAGGCTGCTTGGCTGGAGCAGAAGGTCCGAAGTAGGTTTCTATATCTTCTGCACTGAGGTGTAGCAGCGCTTCTATCTCTTGCTGACTATAGCCCATTTGTAAATGGGTATCAACCATTACTTTGGCTAATATCGGGTACTCGTGGCCGAACTCTATTGGCTCGTTAGTTCTGTACCCTTCATACCCCATCTTAGTAATAAGTGCACGATATTGATGGTCTGGAATGCAGTTCAATTTTTTTGCCCGTCGTAGCAGCATCTGCATTGACACTTTCCAAAAACGTTTTAATTCCCGAAGTCGACGAATATCTAACTGGCGTAAATGACCATGAATCTCTATTTCAGGGACTAATAGCTCTGCGGCAAAAAGATTAGCCTCGTCTTCGGTGTCTCTGTCCTTATCAATTGGCTGGTCAAGAAAATGCATGGTTAAATGCCCAATCTCGTGCGCTAGAGTAAATCGCATTCTGTCCGCAGACATGCCTTTATTCAAGAATATAATAGGCTGTCCATCATCAGCTACGTTGGCGAAACCATTTATTGACTTATCCATCTCCAAATGGATAACTATTATTCCGTTTTTTTCAGAGACAGCTGTTAAGTCAGAAATAGGTCCTTTAGGAATTTGCCAATATTGCCGTATATAACGAGCGCATTCTTCAGGACTACCATTAGATTCAATATCCCATTTTAGCACATTACTACCCGATAATTCAACCTCACGTAATAATGCACTGACACTAAAGCGACAGATGTCCATCTGTGCCTCCGCCTGATATAATGATTTTTTAGGAATTTGCACTAAACGCCTGTAATAAACAGTACGGGGCGAAAAAGTGTCTTTTTGTTGCGAAAAAAAGGAAATTGGAAATCTTAGCACTTCAGACAATAAGTCAACGAAAGCACTTGTCACTGGATGCTGGTCGCGCTCAATTTTAGATAACGTGCCCTGCTCAACAGATAAGCGTGTAGCCAACTCTTTCTGCGTAAGCCCGCGTGCTTCGCGGGCAAGCCTAACCATCTGTGCATTGATGGGGAAGCTATCAGAATTTCTGTTGATAAACATCATATTTTAGGCGTTTTTTCTACGAGGACGCACCAACTCGTCAGGGTTAACTATAGGTGTAACTGGCTCTTGAGTAAATGGTATGTCAAGTGGGTCTTCGCCAGTACTGCGGCCAACATTGTAAAACCACTTTCCCTCGTCTTCATCCATACCTACTAGTTGTAAATCTGCTAATTCACCACTGGATTTCAATCGGTAGGCGGCATAAACGCTTTCTAATGGAAGTTGGCCAAAAAGATTTGCAGAAGGATTTCTAAAATCTTGCTCACGTTTTGTGCCATTATTAGTTGGAAAAGTAAAATCGCGATTCATCTTTTGAAACCGCACCTGAACCTTGTCTTTAAAAACTAAAACTAGAGAATGGTTTGGTCCGAAATCAACGCGCACCCCAGGCATATCACCGAATAGTTGTGCAGCCCATTCAGTTACCCGATAGTGTATTTCGGGTGTGCGATAAGTATTGTGGTGCGCTACCGATTCACGAATGATAGTACGCGTGAAAAAGTCATGGCAATCATCGGTAGACTGAATGCCATTCTCTACCGCTGTCATAAGAAGCCTTCGATAGTCGGCAAAGAACGTGTGGGCATCCTCGGAAGAATTGAGAAAGAACATCGAGTAAGTTTTAGGTGCTTTTGACGGGCCAAAGGTAATTGCTTTCCGCAAGAATCCTAAAAAATATTCCGCAAAGTATCAAAAAAATATTCTAGGCCAGTTCAATGCTATCCAGTAATGCCCCTGCCGGCACGCCAATAGCCCCACTGCCCTACCTCCCAAGCCCCCTTCCTCCACTCTTCCCTGCTCACCAGCAAGGCTGTGCTCACGGCCACAGCCAACACCAGCCCTACTTTCGAAACCACTTCTCAAACTGCTCCTCGCTCATCACCAACCCCGCGCCCGGTGTCGCATGCTCGTGGTAGGCGAGCATAAGGAACACGTCGCCGTCGCTCCGCTCGACGTGCAGTTCATATTCCTGGCCAATGCGGAAGCCAGCCCAGCCGTCAAAAGCTTGCGTGCCGGATTCGCCGATGAAGGTGCGGGTTTCGGTGGGCATAGAGCAGGGTAGGAGCGACGTGTTTTACCTATGTTTTACCCGGTAAGCAAGAATCCCCTTCTAAATACCTGATTTAGAAGGGGATTCTTGTACTTGTTAGAGGTAACGAGCGGATTCGAACCGCTGTAGGAGGTTTTGCAGACCTCTACCTAGCCGCTCGGTCACGTTACCGGCTTGGGCGGGCAAAGGTACGGAGCGGCATTGGATTGAACAAGCAAAGCGCAGCAACTTTTCGAGTAGTGCCTTATTGCTTCACCAGTTTCAGGTGTTGGCGCTGGCCATCACGTTCGGCCGTGAGCGTGTACACACCGGGCGCGCAGCCCGTGAGAACCGTATTGAGCTGGTTGGTAAGCTCGGGCAGTGCGGCCGTGGCAGGAGCCAGCAGCGGCTGACCCAGCGCGTTGGTAAGGCTAATAGTGAGCACCGCCGTGGTGGGCACGCCCAGCAGCGTTACGGTGCCGGTGGTGGGGTTCGGAAACAGGCTGATAGCCAGGCTGCCATCGGCCGGGGCAGCCACGTAAACCGGGGCGCTGTACGAGGCGGTGCCATCGGTATCGAGCTGGTGCAGGCGATAATAGGCCGCGCCGTAGGCGGCCGCGTCGCGGAAGGAGTAGGGCGAGTTTGCGCCGCTGCACGGCACCGCGCCCAGCGCCCTAAACTGCTGTCCATCGGCCGAGCGCTCCACCTCGAAGCGGGCGCAATTTTGCTCCGAAGCCGTGGCCCAGGTAACCACCGCCACCGTGGCGCTGGTGCGCCGCGCGCCGAAGCTTACCAGCGTTACCGGCAGCGGCTCGGTCGAGCCGACAGCGAAGGTGGAAAAGCTGCGCACGCCGGTGGCCGTAAGTTGATAGGGGTTGGTGCCCGTAGTGGCCGTGCTGGGCAGCCGCGCCCACGTGCCACTAGTAGTGTTGTCGTGGTGATACGCGCTGGCGCTGGTGCGCTGGAAGCCAGCGTTTTCGCTGGCAGCGGGCCATTGCAGTGTAGCGTTGATTACTGCGCCGGCCGTAGCAGGGGTTATTTCCCACGACTGATTTACGAAGCGGGTAGCATCGGCGTAAGGCGCGCCGCTGGTGCCGTGTTCGCGCAAGCCACTGAACGTACGCACGTTAATATCGGTAGCCACACCCTGGTTGCGGAGGGCCACGGGGGTGTAGCTGCTCGCCGTGCCCACCGGAAAGCTTACCGCCACGCCCGTAGCCGGCACCGGCCGCCGCACGTAGCCCAGGCCGGCCGGGTCGTCGCGGACGATGAGGTAGCGGCTGCCATCAGCCCCGGCAATGGTGGCAGTGGGCCCCAACATAAGCGCTTGGTTATCGACCACTAAATGGCCAATTTGCAGCGTCAGCGTATCGCTCACCGAGATGGGGCTGAGCAGCGTCACATCGGTCGGGTTGCTGAGACGGAGGTTGGCGAAGCTGGTAGTGCCACTAACCGACTGGGTGGCGGTGCCATTAAACAACACCTGCCCTGGCCCGCTAAGCGTGCCTTGGTTGCTAAAATTGCCCGCGATGCGGAGCGAGGTGCCCGCGCCCACCGCCACCGTAGCGCCCGCCTCAATGGTGAGGTCGTGGGCGGCCAGCGTGCCGGTGCTCAGGCTGGGCATGAAGCCGCTGCCGGCGGGCACCAGCACATCGGTGGTGGGGGAGGGCTGCACGCCGTTTTCCCAGTTGCGGCAATCGGTGGGGTCGGGGCTGGCGTCGTTGCCGGTCCAGATGGCCACTTGGTTGAGCGGCGCGGTGGCCGTGCGGGTGTCCACGGTGGCGGGCGCGGTGTATGTCACCTTCGCGAAGCAGCGCTGCCCGGCGTAGGTGGCGCTGGTGTTCTGCACTTTCAGCGCCAGCCAACCCGTAGTGGCCGGGGTATAGGTGCCAGTGGCCGCTGCGGTGCCGCTGGCCGCGCTCAAGCGGTTGCCGCGCAGGTCGTAGAGGCCAATGGTTATGCTGTTAGTATTCGTGGCAATGCTTTCCGGGTACAGCTCGTAGGTGATGGGCTGGCCAGCCTGGGCGTAGATTTTACCCGCCAGGCGGCGGTTGGTGGAGAAGTCGGGCAGTCGGCCGCCCTGGCCGAGGCTCTGGCAATTGAGGTCGCCGAGGTCGTCGGCCATTTCCCATTCCTGGGTGGTGGTGGGGGCGCGGGCCGGCGCGTAGGCGCTACTGCCCTGGCCGGCGGGGGCCCATACGGCGTAGCCGCGGCGGCCCAGTGGCGCGGTGCCGTCGCAGGGCGGCGTATTAAGGGTGACGTAGGCATTGCCATCAGTGCCCTGAAACACCGTTTGCACGGCCGTGCCATTGGCCCCGGAGTAGTCAACCAGTTGCGTGCCCACCGCAAAATCGGTGCGCACGGTGGCATTTTGCCAGGTGCTGTAGTTGTCGTTGATGCTGATAAGCGCCTTGGTGCTGCGCTCAAGCACGAGGTGGTCGGCGGCGGCATACGGCACTTTATAGGCTCCATCCTTGAAGCCCAAATGCTGGTGGCACCACAGCAGATTCACCAGGTCGTCGCGAAGGGGCAGGTCGGTGGCCGAGGTCGGCAGGTGCGTAAAGCGCTTGCCCGTGCTGCCCAGATTAAACAAATCTTCGAAGTAAATATGTGGATTGCCATCGACCGCAAACGCAATGGCGTAGGCCGCCGATAGCCGCACATCTGAAGGCTCGATGTGCGCCGCCAGCTCGTCGCCGGTGTTCCAGCCGGTGTAGTTGCCGCTGGCATCGAGCTGCGGCCGGAAGGTGTCGTGGTTGTTGACGAAGGGGGCCGTGCGGTGCACGTAGGTATTCGAAGCGCTGTAGTAGGCCACTCGTTGGGCTTGCTGCTCGGCTGGTAGCAGGTTCAGGTCGTAGCCGCCGTTGCCGCTCACCATGCCATAAATGGCCCCGCGCAGCCCAAAGTCGAAGGTGCCCATCAAGAAATCCTGGCCACCATTTTGGCCCTGCACGGTGCTTACGTAGCCATCAAGGTCGCCTTTGCCACCCACAAATTCGCCCACGTTAAACATCGTTTCGCCCGCGCTGGCCCAGTCTGCGTTGTACTTGAGGTTGAAGCTGATATCCTGCTGCGCGTTGTAGCTAAAGTGCTTCACGGCATCCCATCGAAAGCCATCGACGCCGGTTTGCTTTTTCATCCACACCGCCCAACTACGGGCTTGCGTCTGGCTGTAGCCCTGGGGCTGAACGGGGTTATAGGCGTTGGGAAAAAGCGCCAGATAATCGGGGCTGAGCGGCCCGTAACCATCGCCGCCGCCATCGTTGCCGTAGCAAAAGTCGGGGCCGAAGTACGGCGCAGCAAAGTCGCCGCTGGTCGTGTTGTGGCCCAGTTGCGGGTGAAAATTAGCGTAGTTCTTGGGCCAACGTCCCTGGCGCTGGGCGTAGGCCGCCCCGTTGTCATTCGCTTCCGGCAAAGGCGTGGCAAACGAGCTGTACCGAAAGGTTTTATACCCGCTGTTGCTCTGCATAGAGTAAACCGCTTCAGGGTCTTGCCCGGCATCGCCGCTGGCCGTGCCCGCGCCATCCACGTGGTTCAGCACTACATCCTGAATCACCTCAATACCATTGGCGTGCAGCACTGCCACCATGCGCAAAAACTCATCCTTCGAGCCAAAGCGCGTGCGCACCGCGCCCTTCTGGTACTTGTCGCCTAGGTCGTACTGGTCGAAGGGCGAGTAGCCCACGTCATTGGTGGCATTCTTATTCTTGGGCGTCGGCGGAATCCACACCGCATCCACGCCCATCGTTTTCAGGCGTGGGGCCAACTCGGCCAAATAGTCGGCCCATTTGAAGGGGTAGTTGGCGTTATAATAGTCCCACCAAAAGCCTTGGAGCACCACGCGCTTCACGGTGGTTTGGGCGCGGGCCGCCAAGCCGCTAAGCAGCAGCCACCCCAGGAGTAACCCTGGAATGTAGATTTTCTTCATGTGGTAATGGGGTGGGAAAGAGAGAATTGCAAATTTATATTTTCTGGCGCAATTGCACAAATGCTATCTGCCTGCACCAACCCATGGGCAACAAAAAAGCCCCGAACCTTACGGCTCGGGGCTTCTCATTTCAACCTAATTCAGGAACTTACGAACCTTGAATCTCAGCGTTGTCGGGCGAGTTGCCAGCGGCTGGAGCGTCCTGACGGGCGCGCAGCTTGTCTTCGCCAGCCTGGCGCTCGGCACCAGCAAGCTGGTCGCGCAGGGCGCTCAGGGCGTCGAGGTCGCCGAGGGTGTTCTTCTCAGCAGGCTTCTTGAGGTCGCTGATTTTGCCTTCGCCTTGGGCGGCAGCACCGCCAGCGGGGGCTTTTTTAGCGAACTTCGAGTTGGCACCAGCGCGGTTGCTTTCGTCCTCTTTGTTGTACACCGCAGTGTGCGAGAGCACGATGCGACGGTCATCTTTCGAGAACTCAGTAACGCGGAAGTCCAGCGCTTCGCCGTTTTCAGCGGTCGTGCCATCCTCTTTCACCAAGCCTTTGGGGTAAGCGAAGCCCTCGATGCCGTAAGGCAATTCGAGTACTGCACCACGGTCCGACTTCTCGGTGATGGTAGCCTTGTGAACCGAGCCGGGGGTGAACACCGTCTGGAAAGTATCCCAGGGGTTTTCCTCCAACTGCTTCACGCCCAGCGCCAAGCGGCGAGCGGGCATGTCCAGCTCTAGCACTACTACGTCGAGCTTGTCGCCAACTTTAACCACCTCCGAAGGGTGCTTAACTTTCTTGGTCCACGACAAATCCGATACGTGCACGAGGCCGTCTACACCCTCTTCCAGCTCTACGAACAAGCCGAAGTTGGTGAGGTTGCGAACCGTGCCGCTGTGCTTGGTGCCAACAGCAAACTTCTCCGAGAAGTCGCCGCGGGTCCACGGGTCTTCGGTCAGTTGCTTGATGCCCAGGCTCATCTTGCGCTCCTCGCGGTCGAGGGTCAGCACTACGGCTTCCACCGTATCGCCTTGCTTGATGAAGTCCTGCGGGTTGCGCAGGTGCTGGCTCCAGCTCATTTCCGAAACGTGGATGAGGCCTTCAACGCCCGGTACCACTTCCATAAACGCGCCGTAATCGGCTACGTTCACGATGCGGCCCTGCACACGCGAGCCAGGACCGAGGTCGGCCGGCAGCGAGTCCCATGGGTGAGGCGTCAGCTGCTTCAAGCCCAGCGAAATACGCTTCTTGGCTTCGTCGAAGTCCAACACAACCACGTTGAGTTTCTGGTCGAGCTGCAGTGCTTCGCTCGGGTGAGCGATGCGGCCCCACGAAATGTCCGTGATGTGCAGCAAACCATCGACACCGCCGAGGTCGATGAACACGCCGAAATTGGTCATGTTCTTGATGTTGCCTTCCAGAATCTGACCTTTTTCGAGGTTGTTCAGGATGGCTTCGCGCTGCTGCTCGAGGTCCTTTTCGATGAGGACTTTGTGCGAAACAACCACGTTGTCGAAAGCGGCGTTGATTTTCACCACTTTCACTTCCATGCGGCGGCCGACATAAATGTCGAAGTCGCGGATGGGTTTCACGTCGATTTGCGAGCCGGGGAGGAAGGCTTCTACGCCATCCATCTCCATGATGAGGCCGCCTTTGGTGCGGCGCTTCACCACGCCTTCCAGCAC
>JBPBQK010000051.1:0-29775 GCA_050954845.1 Janthinobacterium lividum | reverse complement strand
CGATTGCGGCGTGAAAAACAACATCATCCGCTGCCTGCTGGAGCGCGACGTGGAGCTAACCCGCGTGCCCTGGGACTACGATTTCAACCAGCTCGACTACGATGGCCTGTTCCTGAGCAACGGCCCTGGCGACCCCACCACCTGCGAAAAAACCATCGGCCACCTGCGCACCGCACTGGCCGGCGACAAGCCGATTTTTGGCATCTGCCTGGGCATTCAGCTCATGGGCCTGGCCTGCGGCGGCAGCACCTACAAGCTGAAATACGGCCACCGCAGCCACAACCAGCCCGTGCGCCAACTCGGTACCAACAAGTGCTACGTGACCTCGCAAAACCACGGTTTTGCGGTGGATATGACCAAGCTGCCGGAGGGCTGGGAAGGCTTGTTTGAAAACCTGAACGACGGCACCTGCGAGGGTATCCGCCACAAAACCAAGCCGTTCTTCGCGGTGCAGTTTCACCCCGAAGCCGCCGGCGGGCCAGTGGATACGGAGTATCTATTTGACGACTTTTTGGCTTCGGTGGAGAAGTATAAGAGTACTGTTGGAGCAAACTAAATCGTCATGCTGAGCGCAACGAAGTGGAGCCGAAGCATCTTGGCCGCTTCGTTGTAACCGCACACTTGTAATTCAAAGTCTTATGCGACCAAATGACTTGCCCGAACGCTGGAAAGCCAAACTGCAAAACCATTTGATTGCAATAGGCAGCAAACGCAAGACACTTGGTTCTGGTGACTTTCCAAGTAACAAGCTAGTACGCATCAATTTTGAAGACGAATCAAAAGTTGAGTTCAGGTATGCGTTTATCATCAACGCTCCTGAATTACAGGAAATAGGTGTTTTCACCGAGCATTGCGGCTATCACATTTTCCATTCTTATGACGAATTGGACATAGTGATAGAAGACCTTAGCGACTCTTCAGAAATCTACTAGCATGTACGTCTACATCTTGACCAATCCGACTAAAACCACGCTGTACGTCGGCGTTACCAGCGACCTCACGCTACGGCTCTACGAGCATAGCAGCGGGCGCGGTGATGCTAGCAAATTCAGCGGGAAGTATCAGACGGACTTGTTGATGTATTTCGAAATCTGCCCTGATGCTACGCAAGCGATAGCGCGAGAAAAGCAATTGAAAGGCTGGACACGACGAAAGAAAGACGCGCTAATTAATGCATTGAATCCTACTTGGGAAGCAATTGATTTAGAGACTTGGGCGGGTTGAAAGCAACAAAGCGGTAGGGATGCTTCGACTTCGCTGCGCTCCGCTCAGCATGACGTTACCGGGTTTCGGCGTCACAACGATACTTATTTTTACATTCGCTTCCTTCTCATTTAGAAGGCTTTAAGCAACCAATGAAAGACATCAAGAAAGTACTGGTTCTCGGCTCGGGCGCTCTGAAAATCGGCGAGGCGGGCGAATTTGACTATTCCGGTTCGCAGGCGCTGAAGGCGCTGAAGGAAGAAGGCATTACGACCATCCTGATTAACCCCAATATTGCCACCGTGCAAACGTCGGACAATATTGCCGACGACGTGTACTTTCTACCCGTCACGCCGTATTTCGTCGAGGAGGTCATTAAGAAGGAAAAACCCGACGGCATTTTGGTGGCGTTTGGGGGGCAAACAGCGCTAAACTGCGCGGTGCAGCTCTACCGGAATAATATTTTCGAGAAGTACAACGTGCGCGTGCTCGGCACACCGGTGCAGTCGATTATCGACACGGAGGACCGCGATATTTTCATTGACAAGCTCAATGAAATCGACGTGAAAACCGCCCGCAGCCGCGCCGTGACCACGATGGACGACGCCATTGCGGCGGGCCTGGAAATCGGCTTTCCGCTGATTATTCGGGCGGCGTTTGCGCTGGGTGGCCTGGGTAGCGGCTTTGCCGATAATGAGGACGAGCTGCGGGCACTGGCCGAGCGGGCGTTTGCGACGTCCGACCAGATTTTGGTGGAAGAGTCGCTGAAAGGCTGGAAGGAAGTGGAGTACGAAGTGGTGCGTGACTGCTATGATAACTGCATCACGGTCTGCAACATGGAGAACTTCGACCCCATCGGTATTCATACCGGCGAGAGCATTGTGGTGGCCCCGTCGCAGACGCTCAGCAACCGCGAGTACCACAAGCTGCGCCAGATTGGTATCAAGACCATTCGGCACCTGGGCATCGTGGGCGAGTGCAATATTCAGTACGCGCTCGACCCGGTTTCGGAGGATTACCGCGTGATTGAGGTGAACGCGCGGCTGTCGCGCTCGTCGGCGCTGGCCTCGAAGGCGACGGGCTACCCCCTCGCTTTTGTGGCGGCTAAGCTGGCGCTGGGCTACGGCCTGTTTGAGGTAAAAAACAGCGTGACGCAGACGACTTCGGCGCTCTTCGAGCCGGCGCTCGACTACGTGGTGGTGAAGCTGCCGCGCTGGGACCTGGGCAAATTTGACGGCGTGACCCGGCAGATTGGCAGCAGCATGAAGAGCGTGGGCGAAGTAATGGCTATCGGGCGCTCATTTGAGGAAGCCATTCAGAAGGGCCTGCGGATGCTGGACACCGGCCGCCGCGGCTTCGTGGCCAACCGGCCCGAAGCGCCCGTGACCAACGCCGAGGTAGATAAGCTGCTGAGCGACCCCAACGAGGAGCGTATTTTCGCTATCAACCAAGCCTTTGAGTTGGGCTACACGGTGCAGCAAATCCACGATTTGACCAAAATTGACCTGTGGTTTTTGCAGCGCCTGAGTACCATTTTTGAAATGGGCGAAAAGCTGCTGCCGCTCGGCGATGGCACGCCCGCCGATAAAGCGCTGCTGACCGCAGCCAAGAAGCTGGGCTTCTCGGACATGCAGTTAGCCGCTAAGTTCTACGGCGAAAACGACTTGCGCAACAGCGAGTTGCGCGTGCGTAACCGCCGCAAGGAGCTGGGCATTTTGCCGGTAGTGAAGCAGATTGACACCCTAGCGGCTGAGTTTCCGGCCAAGACCAACTACCTGTACCTCACCTACCACGGCACTGAGAACGACCTGGCGCCCGAAACCGAGAAGGCAGTGGCCGTGCTGGGCTCGGGCGTGTACCGCATTGGCAGCAGCGTGGAGTTTGACTGGTGCGGCGTGAACGCGGTGCAAACCGCCGCCGCCGAGGGCTATAAAACCATCGTTATCAACTACAACCCCGAAACCGTTTCGACTGACTACGACGTGAGCGACCGGCTGTATTTTGAGGAGCTGTCTTTTGAGCGGGTAATGGATATTCTGGATTTTGAGCAGCCGGGCGGGGTCATTGTCTCCACGGGCGGCCAGATTCCAAACAACCTCGCCATGCGCCTGCACCAGGAAAACGTGCCGGTGCTGGGCACCTCGCCCGAGCGCATCGACGAGGCCGAAAACCGCCACAAGTTCTCGTCGATTATGGACGAGCTGGACATTTCGCAGCCACGCTGGAGCGAGCTTTCGACGCTGGAAGGTGTGTTCGAGTTCGTGGGCAAGGTGGGCTTCCCGGTCCTCATCCGGCCGAGCTACGTGCTGTCGGGCGCGGCTATGAATGTGGTTTCCAACAACTATGAGCTGGAAACTTTTCTGAAGCTAGCCAAGGAGGTGAGCACCGAATACCCGGTGGTAGTGTCGGAGTTTATCGAGGAAGCCAAGGAAATCGAGTTGGACGCGGTGGCCGACCACGGCGAAATCGTGAGCTACGCCATCTCGGAGCACGTCGAGTTTGCGGGCGTTCACTCGGGCGACGCCACCATGTACTACCCGCCCCAAAAGGTGTACGTGGAAACGGTACGCCGTCTCAAAGCCATTGCCGAGAAAATCGCCAAGCGCTACGAAATCAGCGGGCCGTTCAACATCCAGTTTCTGGGCAAAAACAACGACCTGAAGGTTATCGAGTGCAACATCCGCGCCTCGCGCAGCTTCCCCTTCGTGTCGAAAGTATCGGGCAACAACCTGATTACCAAGGCCACGAAGGTGCTCCTAGGGGTGCCCGTAGAGCGCGATGCCAGCGAGCTGGTGTACGACGCCAAGTTTGTGGGTGTTAAGGCTTCGCAGTTCTCCTTCACCCGCTTGGCCGGCGCCGACCCAGTACTGACGGTAGATATGTCCTCGACCGGCGAAGTCGGCTGCCTGGGCGACACAGCGGCTGAGGCGCTGCTCAAGTCGATGCTGTCGGTAGGCTACCGCATCCCGCAAAAATCGGTACTGATTTCGGGTGGCCCCATCGCCTCGAAGGTGACGCTGCTGCCAGTGGCGAAGCTACTGGCCGAGCGCGGCTTCACGCTTTATGCCACGGCGGGCACGCACAAGTTCTTGGCTGACATGGGGCTAACCTCCACCCTCCTCCACTGGCCCGACAGCCAGGAGCAGCCCAACGTGCTCGATTACCTGCGGAACAAGGAAATCGAAATGGTCATCAACATCCCCAAGAACCTAACGAAAGGCGAGCTGGATAATGACTACAAGATTCGCCGCACGGCCGTCGATTTCAGTATTCCGCTACTGACCAATGCCCGGTTGGCGAGCGCGTTTATTACGGCGTTCTGCGAGTTGGAAATGAGCGACTTGAAGATTAAGAGTTGGAACGAGTATAAGGCGGGGTAGTAAATTAATCTGGCGCTAAAAGAACGTCATGCTGAACGTAGTGAGGCATCTTGGCAGGTTCGTTTGATTACTAACCTACTGTATCCGGCCAAGATGCTTCACTGCGTTCAGCATGACGTTTTAGCGTTAGTCTGACGTTATTCTAATTGACAACTAATATGAAAAACTTCCTCTCTTTCGCTGATGCGGGCGACTATAAAGCGTTGCTGGCTCAGGCTTTAGAAATCAAGGCTAATCCCTATGGCTACCAGCACGTAGGCAAGAACAAAACCGTAGGTCTGATATTTTTTAACCCCAGCCTGCGCACGCGCCTCAGCAGCCTGAAGGCCGCCTACAACCTAGGCGCGCAAGCCTGGGTACTGAATGCCGGGGCCGACTCGTGGACGCTGGAAATGGCCGACGGCGCGGTGATGAACGGCACCACGCAGGAGCACATTAAGGACGCCATTGCGGTGATGAGCCAGTATTGCGACGTGCTGGGCGTGCGCACGTTTCCGACGCTGAAGGACAAGGAGGCTGACTACAGCGAGGAGGTAATGAGCAAGATTCTGCAATACGCCACGGTGCCGGTTATCAGCCTCGAAAGTGCGACGCTGCACCCGTTACAGTCGTTTGCCGACCTCATTACGGTGGCGGAAACCAAGAAAAAGGAGCGCGTGAAAGTGGTGCTTACCTGGGCTCCGCACGTGCGCGCTTTGCCGCAGTGCGTGCCCAACTCGTTTGCCGATTGGTTTTCGGAAATCGACTGGGTGGATTTTGTCATTACCCACCCGCACGGCTACGAGCTGGACCCGAAATTCACGAAAGGCGCGACCATTGAGTATGACCAGCGTAAGGCGCTGGAGGGCGCTGACTACGTGCAGGCCAAAAACTGGAGTAGCTACCGCGAGTACGGCCAGATGCTCAGCAACGACCCGAGTTGGATGCTGACGCCCGAGCACATGAACCTGACTGACGACGCGAAATTCATCCACTGCCTGCCCGTGCGCCGCAACGTGGAAGTATCGGACGCCGTGCTCGATTCGCCGGGTTCGTTGATTATTCAAGAAGCGGGCAACCGGACGTTTTCGATGCAAACGGTGCTGCATGAGTTATTAAAGCAGCAGTAAACAATGACGCCTGAGATTATTATTCGCCCCATTGCGGCCGGCGACAATGTGGACCTGGCCCGCGCCGTGCGCGACACGCTGACCGAGTTTGGGGCCGCTAAGCCTGGCACGGCTTACTACGACGAGGCCACCGACCACCTATATGAGTTATTCAGCCAAACGCCCCGTAGTGCCTACTTCGTGGCCGAGCTGAATGGCGAAGTCCTCGGCGGCGGCGGCATTTTCCCCACCGAAAACCTGCCCGCCGACACCGTGGAACTGGTAAAGCTCTACCTACTACCTACCGCCCGCGGCCGGGGCGTGGGCAAAGCCTTGATACAGCAGTGTCTCGACGCCGCCCGCGCCGCTGACTACGCCCGCGTGTACCTAGAAACCACCGAAGAGTTGACCCAAGCCATCCCGCTTTACGAAAAGCTGGGCTTCACTTATCTGAAAGAAGCGCTGGGTAACAGCGGCCACTTCGGCTGCCAGATTTGGATGATTCGGGCGGTGTAACCTCATCCCCGGCCCCTCTCCTTGGGGAGAGGGGCCGGGGATGAGGTTACCCGCGCCAGCACGTTTCTTCGCGTTCCATGCAGCCAATTATTCCTATTCTTTTCGCGGCCGTGGTGGGCATGGGCCACGCCTTTGAGCCCGACCACCTACTAGCCGTGAGCACCCTCGTTACGCGCCACAACCGGCTGGGGCCGGCCCTGCGCGACGGGCTGTTTTGGGGCCTAGGGCACACCACGATGCTGGTGCTGTTTGGCTCCATTATCATATTCAGCCGGGCCACCTGGCTGCATTCGAGCTACTTCGAGGCGGCCGTGGGCATTATGCTCATTGGCTTGGGTATCAGCCGCCTGTTTGATAAAAATTCCTACCAATCTTTTCAGCCGCCTAAGCAGCGGGCGGGGCTGGCTTATACCGTGGGGCTGGTGCACGGGCTGGCGGGCAGCGGGGCACTGGTGCTGGCGGTGCTGGGGGCCATTCCGCAGCCGGCGTGGGCGGTGGCCTACATCTTGGTGTTCGGCTTCGGCTCGGTGCTCGGCATGCTGGTGGCGGTGGGCCTGATGCACCTGCCCTTTACCCAGCGCATGAGCCTGGGGCGGCGGCTGCGCGCTAGCGCCGTGGTGCTATCGTCGGCCCTGAGTGTGGGGTATGGCGGCTGGCTGGTGTGGGGGCACGTCTGAGGCCGGTGTTCCAACGGAGGAGTTTGGTTAGGTGGCTGTACTTTTCGGCATCTTTCCCATCCAACCTTAGCATACTATGGGCCAGCCCCCAACCCCTACTTCGCGGCGCACTTTTCTGAAACAAAGCGCGGCCACTACGGCCGGTATTCTCATCGTGCCCCGCTTTGTGCTGGGCGGCAAGGGCTACACTGCCCCCAGCGACCAGCTCGTGGTGGCGTGCGTGGGCGTGGGCGGCCAGGGCGAAGTCGACGTGAACGGCTTGGCCAAGACCGGGAAGGTTCGCATCAGCTATTTGTGTGATGTAGACGACCGCAGGGCGGCGGCCTCCCGCAAAGCCTTTCCGCATGCTACCTATTACAAAGACTGGCGGCGGCTACTCGACAAGGAGGCCAAAAACTTCGATGCCATCTCGGTAACTACCCCCGACCACAACCACGCCGCCGTGACCCTGGCCGCCATGCAGCTGGGCAAGCACGTGTACGTGCAAAAGCCGCTAACCCACGACCTCTACGAAGCGCGCACCCTCACCGAAGCGGCCAAACGCTACAACGTAGTAACGCAAATGGGCAACCAGGGCGCTTCCGACGATGGCGTACGGCAACTGCGCGAGTGGTACGATGCGGGCGTAATCGGGGAAGTACACACGGTGTATTGCTGGACCGACCGGCCGGTGTGGCCCCAGGGCATTGCCTGGCCCACTGCGGCCACCCCCGTGCCGCCCGAGCTCGACTGGGACTTGTGGCTGGGCTCGGCACCCTACCGCCCCTACGTCGATAAGCTGGTGCCCTTCAACTGGCGCGGCTGGTGGGACTACGGCACCGGGGCCCTCGGCGACATGGGCTGCCACCTGCTCGAAGCGCCTTTTCGGGTACTCAACCTCCAGTATGCCAATGCCGTGCAGGCCAGCGTGGGCAGCGTGTACGTCGATGAGTTTAAGCGCGGGTATTTCCCCGATAGCTGCCCGCCGTCGAGCCACGTCACGCTCACGTTTCCGCGCACCAACAAAACCAAGCACGAGGTAACGCTGCACTGGATGGATGGCGGCATTCAGCCCGAGCGCCCCGACGAGCTGAGGGCCAATGAGCTGTTTGGCGACGGCGGCAATGGCATCCTTTTCATCGGCAAGAAGGGCAAAATGATGGCCGATACCTACTCAGCCAATCCGCGCCTGCTGCCTCTTTCTCGCAACCAGGAGGTGCACGTGAAGCAAACGTTGGCCCGCGTGCCGGGCGGGTCCAAGGGGCACTATGCCCAGTGGGTAGAGGCCTGCCTGGCGGGCTACGGTAAGCAGGAAGTCAGCTCACCCTTCGAGCTGGCCGGCCCACTCACCGAGGCGCTGCTCATGGCCAACCTCGCCATCCGGGGCTACGACCTGCAACGCCCCAAAGCCACCGGCACTGGCTTCGACTACCCCGGTCGCGGCCTCAAGCTGCTCTGGGACAACCAGCAGTTCAAAGTCACCAACCTGGACGATGTAAACCGCTTCGTGAAGCGTGATTATCGGGCCGGCTGGCAGTTAGGGTAAGGAGGACATTTGTCATTGCGAGCGCAGCGAAGCAATCGCACTTGCGCGGCTCGTCTAGGTGCGATTGCTTCGCTGCGCTCGCAATGAAGGGCGTTTTTTGCGTGTATGCTGGCTTGCATTCTTCGCCGCAACGTCTACTTTAGCACCCAAACCGCCCCAAAATATGCACCTCGCCCCCAAAGACCTCGACAAGTTGCTATTGCACCAGGCCGGCGTAGTGGCCCAGAAGCGCTACGCCCGCGGCCTGCGCCTCAACTACCCCGAGGCCGCCGCCCTGCTCGCCACCCAGCTGCTGGAGTTTATCCGCGACGGCGAATCGGTGGCGACGCTCATGGACAAGGGCAAGCAGATACTCGGCCTAGGCGACGTGCTGGAGGGCGTGGCCGACCTGCTGCACGAGGTGCAGGTAGAAGGCACCTTCCCCGACGGCACCAAGCTCGTGACCGTGCACCAGCCCATTTGCCGCGAGCACGGCGCGCCCGAATTGGCGCTCTACGGCAGTGGCCTCAGCCGCACGGCCCCAGCCGCTGCGCCGGTGCCCGCCACCGTGCCAGGCGAGTACCTGCTGGCCGACGGCGACATTATCCTGAACGAAAACCGCCCCGTTATCGAGCTGGAGGTGCTGAACCGGGGCGACCGGCCGGTGCAGGTGGGCTCGCACTACCCCTTCTTCGAAACCAACGCGGGGCTGGACTTCGACCGGGCGGCGGCGTTTGGCTTCCGGCTCAACATCCCGGCCGGCACGGCGGTGCGCTTCGAGCCGGGCGAGCGCAAGCGCGTGCAGCTGGTAGCGCTGGCCGGCGAGCGCCGCGTGTACGGCGGCAACGGCTGGATTGATGGCCCGCTCGATGAGGCCGGCAAGCAGCAGGCGCTGGGGAAGCTGGGGTAACTTCTAATATAGAACCATTTTACTGCTTCTATAAGAGTCTTCAAAACCAACCAAAATGAAAAATTTCTTCCTTACTTTTTTCTTCTTATTTATCTTTTACAATTCGTTTGGACAGAATTACATTTTTAAAGGAAGAACTAAATATAAATCAACTCCTCAATATGATTTTGAGTTGACATCAGGTCCTATGGGCTATGGAACTCTTTCTATTTCATTTGCTAAAACCTCAACAGGAGGGCTTATGCTTTTATCAACAAGTACAGATTTTGCCCAAATGAAAATAGCTGGTACTGTATTAATTTATTTGGCTGATGGCTCTACTATCAAATGCACTGACAAAGGAGTTAAGGATAGAGTTGATGGAGAGAGCAAAGCGCTCTATTATCTAACAGATACCGAACTATATAATTTATCAGAAACAGGTATAAACAAAATCAGATTCGCTATTGTGCAATCTGGGTTTGGGCAGCCAAGTTCAGAAAGCTACACTGCTTCTAATCCCAAAAAAGAGCTTTACTTGAGTACGTCGGAATTTGGAAGCTCCGAACCCGAAGATAATTATCCATTGAAGTACAATACTCCAAAGGACATTTCAGGACTATACGAATAGCATAACATACTAAGTCTTATCTTATGTCCCTACCCCTTTCCCGGCAGGCGTATGCCGCTATGTATGGCCCGACCGTGGGCGACCGGGTGCGCCTGGGTGATACCGATTTGTTGCTGGAGGTCGAGCGCGACTACTGCGTGTACGGCGAGGAATGCAAGTTTGGCGGCGGCAAAACTCTGCGCGATGGCATGGGGCAGGCGGCCGGCATCGGGCAAGCCGAGGCGCTCGACCTGCTGATTACCAACGCGCTGGTGCTCGACTACACCGGCGTGTACAAGGCCGATATCGGCATCAAGGGCGGGCGCATCGTGGGCATTGGCAAGGCCGGCAACCCGCACATCATGCCCGGCGTGGACCCGCGCCTAGTGGTGGGCGTGACCACCGAAGTGGTGGCCGGTGAGGGGCACATCCTCACGGCGGGCGGCATCGACTGCCACATTCACTTCATTTGCCCGCAGCAGATAACCGAGGCGCTGGCTTCGGGCGTGACCACGATGGTGGGCGGCGGCACCGGTCCGGCCGCTGGCACCACGGCCACCACCTGCACGCCGGGCGCGTTTTACCTCGAAATGATGCTTAAGGCCACCGATGCCTTCCCCATGAATTTCGGGTTTTTGGGCAAGGGCAACTCCTCGAAGCCCGAGGGGCTGGCCGAGCAGGTGGAGGCCGGGGCGCTGGGCTTTAAGCTGCACGAGGACTGGGGCACTACCCCCGCCGCGATTGATAACTGCCTGACTATCGCCGACAAGTACGACGTGCAGGTGTGCATCCACACCGATACGCTCAACGAGAGTGGTTTCGTCGAAAACTCGGTGGCGGCCTTCAAGGGGCGCACCATCCACTCGTACCACACGGAGGGCGCGGGCGGCGGGCACGCGCCCGACATCATCAAGATTTGCGGCGAGCCCAACGTCATTCCGTCGAGCACCAACCCCACGCGGCCGTTTACGGTGAATACCATCGACGAGCACCTCGACATGCTGCTCGTGTGCCACCACCTCGACAAGAACATCCCCGAGGACGTGGCCTTTGCCGAGAGCCGCATCCGCCCCGAAACCATTGCCGCCGAAGATATTCTGCACGACCTGGGCGCGCTGAGCATCATCAGCAGCGACTCACAGGCCATGGGCCGGGTGGGCGAGGTCATCACCCGCACCTGGCAAACGGCCCACAAAATGCGCCAGCAGCGCGGCCCCCTTCCCCAGGATGCCGACGCCAAGCGCCCGAACGACAACTTCCGCGCCCGCCGCTACGTGGCCAAATACACCATTAACCCCGCCCGCGCCCACGGCATGGCCGAGGAAATCGGCTCAGTCGAAATTGGCAAGTTGGCTGATTTGGTACTTTGGAAGCCGGCTCTGTTCGGCTCGCGGCCGGAGATGATACTCAAAGGCGGCGTCATCGTACAGGCCCAGATGGGCGACCCGAACGCCTCCATTCCGACGCCGCAGCCCTCGTTTTCGCGGCCCATGTTCGGGGCGTATGGCGGGGGCGTGGGGTATTGCTCGGTGGCGTTTGTGTCGGGCGCTTCGGTAGAAAAGGTATCGACCGAATACGGCTTGAGCAAACGCGTGTTGGCGGTGAAGGGCTGTCGCACCGTCGCCAAAAAGGACATGGCTTTGAATGACTACTTGCCCAATATTTCGGTGGACCCGGAAACGTATCGGGTGATGGTGGACGGCGTGCATCTGACCTGCGAGCCGGCCCAGACGCTGCCACTGACGCAGCTGTATAATCTGTTTTAACGCGTTACCTCACCCCCCGGCCCCCTCTCCTTGGGGAGAGGGGGAGCCTGACGACTTATTTGACGATTGCCTACGCCCTCTAACGTTCGCCCCCCCTCTCCCCAAGGAGAGGGGGCCGGGGGGTGAGGTTGAACGTTAGGATAACCAACCCCACGCTCACATGGCAAACCTCGGCCCAACCGACAGTTCCATCCACACCTTCACCACTGACCGGCGACGGTGGAAAAATCTCAAGGGCTTTGCTCGCGAAAACCGTAGCGAGCCCACGCCCGCCGAAGCGCAGTTATGGCAGGCGTTGCGGGGCGGTCAATTGGGCCATCGATTTCGTCGGCAGCACGCCATCGCGGATTATATCGTGGACTTTGTTTGCCTGCCAGCTTGGCTGGTAGTGGAAGTAGACGGACCTATTCACACTGTGCCTGGAGCAACTGAATATGATGGCGGCCGGACCCACGCACTGCAAGAATGCGGCTTTTTAGTGCTCCGCTTTACCAACGAAGATGTGCTGCACAACCTACCCCAGGTACTAGCCGAAATTGGCAGGCATGTACAGTTGCTAGCCGGATAAGTCAACGAGCCCCTAGCCCTCCCTTTGCGGAGGGAAAGCCGACCACAAACAGAAGCAAGCTCACGCAACGAGTCGTCAGGCTCCCCCTCTCCCCAAGGAGAGGGGGCCGGGGGGTGAGGTTACCCGCTACTCCTTCGACAGCGTAGAAGCAGCCAACTCCTCCTTCAAATCAAGCTCGTTTTCGAGCTGGTGAATAACCTCTTCGTCGTACTCGCTATGCTGGCGCAGACGCATCAGGCGGCGGCGCTGGGCGCGCAGTAGCTCTAGCAATACCGCGTTGTAGCCGGCCACCGTACTGGCCACGGCGGGCGAGCCGTCGGCCTGGGCCGTTAGCTCGTAGTGGTGCTGGAGGAGGTCGAGCAGCTCGTTGGGGTGGGTTTTGGCGTTGTAGTAATGGGCCAGTTTGGCGAGCGACTCGCGGGCCAGCAGCTGGCGCAGGGCCTGGTGTTGCTCGTGGGCGGGGCGCAGGTGGTCGCGGTCCTCTACGCCACCCAGCCACCGGATAAGCAGGGGCAGCGTAAGGCCCTGGCCGACGAGCGTAACCAGAATGACAATAAACGTGATAAAGATGAGCAAATCGCGCAGCGGAAACGGCTGGCCGCCCGCCCCCGTCAGCGGAATGGCCAGTGCAGCCGCCAGCGACACCACGCCGCGCATACCCGCGTAGCCGGCCACCAGCGGCCCGCGCCAGCCGGGGTGGTCGTCGGCCACCGTGATAAAGCGGCTCATAAACGTGCTGAACGGCGAGCCCAGCAGCGTCAGCACCAGCCGCGCCACAATGACCACGGCGCTGATGAGCAGGCCGTACCCTACCGCTTGCCAGCGCGACGTACCATCCAGCCCGGCTATTACCTCGGGCAATTCCAGCCCGATAAGCATGAACACAGCCCCATTAAAGGCGAAGCCCAGCGTGCTCCAGGTGCCGTAGGCCTGCTGCCGGGCGGCGGCCGAAAAGACGGTATGACTATGGTAGGACAAGAACAGCCCACCACTCACCACGGCCAATACGCCCGAGCCGTGGGCAGCCTCGGCCAGCACATAAAGCGTGTACGGCGCTATCAGCGTGAGCACGGTCGTCAGGTTGGCGGCCGGGCATATCCAGCGGTGAATGGCGTAGAAGCCCAGCGCCACCGCCAGCCCCACTGCCACGCCTATCACCGTCATTAGCAGCAGTCCACCCGCCGCTTCCTGCCACACAAAGCTACCCGACACCACGGCCGCCGCCGCAAAGCGAATGACTATCAGCCCGCTGGCATCATTAACCAGGCTTTCTCCTTCCAAAATGGCCAGCAACCGGCGCGGCAACCCCATGCCGCGCATCACGGAAGTAGCGGCCACGGCATCGGGCGGCGACACGATGCCGCCCAGCAGAAAGCCCAGCGCCAGCGTGCAGCCCGGAATAAATGTGTGGGCCACCCACGCCACGCAGGCCGACGTAAGCAGCACCATACCAAAGGCAAAAAACAGGATAACCCGCCGCCAGCGCCAGAAGTCTTTCCACGACGTAAACCAAGCCGCCTCATAAAGCAGCGGCGGCAGAAAAATCAGGAAAATCAGCTCGGGGCTGATGTGAATAGCAGGCAGGCCGGGCACCAAACTCAGGCCCAACCCACCCAGCACCAGCACAATAGGATAGGCCACTCGCAAGCGGCGGCTCAAGCCCACCAGCAGGCAGATGGTCAGCGCCAGGCCCAGGCAAAGCAGTAAAGTTTCGTGCATAAGGTCAAGGAAATACCGGGCCGAAAGTAGCGATAAGTAGCTTGCGGCTTCAAGTATCGCCTATGCCGCACCTCGCCCGCCTGCTCCACCTTGCCGATTCGGCGCTACCGACTGGCTCATTCGCCTATTCCTACGGGCTGGAAAGCAGCCTCACCTTCGGCCTCGTGCGCAGCGAAACGGAGTTTCGGGCCTACCTATACTCCTTTTTGCAGCAGGTAATGGGGTTTGAAATCCCCTTTGCCACCTCGGCGGCGAGTATCTCGAAAGAGGAATTACCGAACTTGCTCACCGAATACGATGCGCAGCTACTCACGCCGGCGCTGCACCGCGCCAGCCTTACCCAAGGCAAAAACTGGCTGAAACTGCTGGCCACCTTCTACCCCGAGGCGGGCCTGGCCGAATTGGGCGAGGAGTTGGTGCAACAGCAGCTGCCGGGGCATCTGGTGCCGCTGTTCGGGCTGAGCCTAGGGCGCGTAGGCTTCGCGCTAACTGATATTCAGGCTACTTATCTGCACCTGGCCTTGCGCGACCAACTGAGCGCAGCCATCCGGCTGGGCTTTATCGGGCCGATGGCGGGGCACTTGCTGCAACACGATTTTTACAGCGTTTTTGAAAGTTTGCTGGCGGCCGCCGATATTCGGCCCTACACCGAGGCTACGCGCTGCACCGTGCTGCTCGATGTAGCGCAGATGCTGCACGATGACATTTACTCGCGGCTGTTTCAGAATTAGCTTCTCTTTAAAATCCGAACGATGGACGTGGTAAAAATTCCGGCCAAGCTTCGGAAAGCGTTGCAGACCATCCGCAGCGGCCAGGTTGATGTGGGCCGGGCGCAACTGGCGGCCATCAAAGGCTTTGAGCCCCAAAAGGCTTCTGCCGAAGCCGAAGTAGCCTATTTTCAGGGAAACTTCGCGGCGGCTATGCGCCTCGACGAGCAGGCGTTACCATTTGATGGGCAATGGTACGCCAGCAACGTGCTGACCGAGCACCTATTTGCTTACTCGCGGGCCGCGCTGCTGAGCGGCAATGTAGCACAAGCCAAGCAATTTCTCCAGCGGTTTCTGACCGAAAAAGAGGAATTGAGCCTGCCCGACCACAGCCTGCATTTTTACCGTTACCAAGTGGCGCAGCACCTGCAACGGCTGGCGGGCGCACAACTCCTGCCCAGCGACCCTCAGCCGCTGCTACCGCTGGCCGCTGGCGCTCCCCTCGAAACGTTTGTTTCGCAGCTGCGCCAGTACCGGCCGAAGCTGACCTTTGACAGCACGGCCGGCGCCGACTACTTGCTGCACTTTATGTTTGGAGCCGCCGCCACGGCAGAGGTGCTGCGCTACTACCGCACCTACGCCAGCGAGCTGCGCACGGAAAGCCATCACCTCAGCGCGGCGCGGCTGTATGCGCAACTCGGCGACCGCGAGGCCGCCGAAAAGGCCCTGCTGACCTACGCGGCCATCGCCTGGTTTCCGGTTGAGTACACCCAAATTGCGCCGATGCGCCTTTGGGAATTCGCGGAACTACTCCCGATATTGACCAGCGCGCTGACGACACAGCTGCTACTGTTGCCCAAAGCAACATAGGCCAAATAGGTCATTTCATCTTAAAAAAAACCAGTCACTTACCTAATGGCTTTCGTCGATAAACTTGCCCTCCTGCTCCACGGCCACAGCCACGAGGTACTGGAGTCGCCGGGCAGCTTCACCGAGCGCGAGACGCGCCGGCTGCCGCCGTACCGCAATTTTCGCAAGCGCGCTTTCACCGTGGGCATTGGCGGGCCAGTGGGCACGGGCAAAACGGCTTTGCTCAAAGCCTTGTGCGAAAACCTGCGCAACGACTACCGCCTGGGCGTGGTCACGAACGACATTTTCACTCGCGAGGATGCCGAGTTTTTAATTCGCGAAAGCGCCCTCACCGCCGACCGCATCGTGGGCGTAGAAACGGGTGGCTGCCCACACGCCGCCATTCGGGAAGACATTTCCTTGAACATGGACGCGCTCGAAGGCTTAATGCAAAAGTTTGATAATCAAATAGATTACCTGTTTGTAGAAAGTGGCGGCGACAACCTCGCGGCCCACTTCAGCCGCGAGCTGGTCGATTATTCTATTTATGTAATTGACGTGTCGGGCGGTGATAAAATCCCCCGCAAGGGCGGGCCGGGAATTACGCAGGCCGACTTGTTGGTTATCAATAAAATCGACCTTGCGCCGCTGGTAAAAGCCGACCTCGGCGTGATGGAGCGCGACTCGCTCCGCATGCGCGGCGATGGCCCATTTGTATTTGCCCGTGCCACAGATGGCTTTAACTTAGATACCATTATCGACCACCTGCACCTGGCCAAAGCTCAAGCTTACGCGGCCGTGCGCGAAGACCGCCGCTAAATGCCGCAACGCTGATTGATTTTCAGCAGCGTATCTTACTCTGCGGTTCGCGCACCCACTGCGCGGCACCGCCCCAGCAACGGCTGACTTTGTTAGCTTGCGCCTCTACTCTCTCCCTCCCCTCCCCCACCCATCACGGATGCCGATTTTCGGCACTAGCCTCGCTGTTTCTCAGAAAGCAGCTTGGGGCCAGCGCCGCGAAGCCGTGCCCGGCCGCTTGTACCGTGGACCCTGCGGGTCCGCGCGTAGGTAGCAACCGGGCGACAACACGCGCGGACCCGCAGGGTCCACGGTACACCCACCCAACAGATAATTGATAATTGCTCACTGATAATTGATTATGACTACGCCCACCCTCTACCGGCCCGAGTTTGAGCACGACTCCTGCGGCACGGGTTTCATCACCTACATCGACGGGCGCAAGAGCCACCAGATTGTGGCCGATGCCCTCACCATGCTCGCCAACATGGAGCACCGCGGGGCCTGCGGCTGCGATTCCGACTCGGGCGATGGCGCGGGCGTGCTCATCCAATTGCCGCACTGGTTTTTGCTGGAAGAGTGCGTGGCGCACGGCATCCGGCTGCCCGAGCCGGGCGCGTATGGCGTGGGCATGGTGTTTTTTCCGAAGAAGGAAAAGCTGCGCGAAGCCGCCCGGCAGGTAATTGCCACGGCGGCCGCGCGGCTGGGCATTGCGGTGCTGGGCTATCGGCCGGTGCCGGTGCGCACCGAGGGCATCGGCGTCACGGCCTTGTCGGCCGAGCCGGTTATTGAGCAATTGGTAGTAGGCCGGCCGCTGGGCGTAGTGACCGAAGCCGACTTTGAGCGCAAGCTCTACGTGCTGCGGCGCTTAATTGTCAAGCTGATGAATGAGCAAGTGCCGGCCGCAATGGAGACGTTTTACTTCGCCTCGCTCTCGTGCCGCACCATTGTGTACAAAGGCCAATTGACGACGTTTCAGGTCGGCATGTACTTCCCTGACCTCAGCGACGAGCGCGTGACTTCGGCCTTCGGGCTGGTGCATTCGCGCTTTTCGACCAATACCATGCCTTCGTGGAAGCTGGCGCAGCCCTTCCGCTACTTGGCTCATAATGGAGAGATTAACACCCTGCGCGGCAACCTGAACTGGTTTTACGCTGGCCTGCCGACCTATACCACGCCTTATTTTTCGGCCGAGGAAATGGAGATGCTGCTGCCGGTAGTCGACCCCGGCCAGTCGGATTCGGCCTGCCTCGACAACATCGTGGAGTTGCTGTTGCACTGCGGCCGCTCGCTGCCCCACGTCATGATGATGCTGGTGCCCGAAGCCTGGGACGGCAACGAGCAGATGGACCCGCTCAAAAAGGCATTCTACGAGTTCCACGCCACTTTTATGGCCCCTTGGGACGGCCCGGCTGCCCTCAATTTCACCGATGGCACGCTGGTCGGGGCCATGCTCGACCGCAACGGCCTGCGCCCCCTGCGCTACGCCGTCACCAACGATGGCCGCGTGCTGGTGGCCTCCGAGGCGGGCGTGCTGCCGCTGGCCCCCGAGAGCATTATTAAGAAAGGCCGCTTGCAGCCGGGCAAGATGTTCGTGGTCGATACGGCGGCCGGCCGCATCCTCACCGACCGCGAAATAAAGGCGCAAGCCGCTGCCCAACAGCCCTATGGCAACTGGCTGGAAAACTACCAGATTCGCCTCGAAGACCTGCCCGAGCCGCGCCAGGTATTCACCGACCTCGCCGCCGAGGCCGTGTTAAAGTACCAGCAAGCCTTCGGCTACACCCGCGAAGACCTGGAAACCATCCTCGCCCCGATGGCCCTGGAAGCCAAAGAACCCATCGGCTCGATGGGCGTGGATGTGCCGCTGGCGGTGCTCTCCGACCAGCCGCAGCACCTAAGCAGCTACTTCAAGCAGTTCTTCGCGCAAGTCACCAACCCGCCCATCGACCCCATCCGGGAGCGGCTGGTGATGAGCCTCGCCACCTTCATCGGCAACAACGGCAACATCCTCGACGAAGACCCGCGCCACTGCCACTGTGTAGCCGCTAAGCAGCCCATTCTCAGCAACCTGGAGCTGGAAAAGCTACGCAGTATCGACACCGGTTCCTTCCATGCCAAGACCCTACAAACCTATTTCAAGGCCGACGGCAAAACCGGCGCGCTGGAGCGCGGGCTAGCGCGCCTGTGCCGCTACGCCGAAGACGCGGTGCAGGATGGCTTCGAGGTGCTGATACTATCCGACCGCGCCATGGACTCGGAGCACGCGCCCATTCCGTCGCTACTGGCGGTATCGGCCGTGCATCATCACCTGATTAAGAAGGGGATGCGTGGCTCGGTGGGCCTGGTGGTAGAAGCCGGCGACACTTGGGAGGTACATCATTTTGCTTGCTTGCTGGCTTTCGGGGCCACAGCCATCAATCCCTATCTGGCGCTGGCGACCATTAAGACGCGCCACGCGGTGGGGCTGATGGGAGCCAATTTGCCTTACGAGAAGCTGGCTTACAACTACATAAAGGCCGTGTGCGACGGGCTGCTCAAGATTTTCTCGAAGATGGGAATTTCGACTTTGCAGTCGTACCACGGCGCGCAAGTCTTTGAGATTCTGGGCTTGAACCAAGCCGTGGTGGACGAATATTTCACCGGAGCCGTGACGCGCATCCAGGGCTTGGGCCTCGATGAAATTGCCCGCGAAACGCTGTACAAGCACTTCCAGGGCTTCCGGCAGGAAAGTACCGTTGGCCCCGAGTTGCTGGCCACGGGCGGCGTGTACCAGTGGCGGCGCAAGGGCGAGGCGCACATGTTTGACCCTGAGTCAGTTCACTTACTGCAACACGCCACGCGCACCGGCAATTACGACACGTATAAGAAGTACGCCAAGCTACTGAATGAGCACCCGAACCAGTTGTTCACCATCCGCGGCTTGCTGGGCTTTGCCAAGCACCGGCCCAGCATCGCGCTCGAAGAAGTGGAGCCAGCCGAAGCCATTATGAAGCGCTTCGCGACGGGCGCGATGTCGTTCGGCTCGATTTCGCACGAGGCGCACAGCACGCTGGCCATCGCCATGAATCGCATCGGCGGCAAGAGCAACACCGGCGAGGGCGGCGAAGACCCGCTGCGCTACGAGGTGATGGAAAACGGTGACTCGATGCGCTCCTCCATCAAGCAAATTGCCTCGGCCCGCTTCGGCGTGACGGCCCATTATTTGACCAATGCCGACGAGTTGCAAATCAAAATGGCCCAGGGTGCCAAGCCCGGCGAAGGCGGCCAACTACCTGGCCATAAAGTAGATGACTGGATTGCCAAAGTGCGCCACGCCACGCCCGGCGTGGGCCTCATTTCGCCGCCGCCGCACCACGACATCTACAGTATCGAGGATTTAGCGCAGCTAATTTTCGACCTCAAAAACGCTAACCGTGCCGCCCGCATCAACGTGAAGCTGGTGAGCAAGGCGGGCGTGGGCACCATCGCGGCCGGCGTGGCCAAGGCGCACGCCGACGTCATTCTCATCTCGGGCTACGACGGCGGCACGGGCGCGTCGCCGCTCAGCAGCATCCGCCACGCCGGCCTGCCCTGGGAATTAGGCCTCGCCGAAGCCCACCAGACGCTGCTGCGCAGCCAGCTCCGCAGCCGCGTAGTGCTGCAAGCCGACGGCCAAATGAAAACCGGCCGCGACCTCGCCGTAGCCGCCCTACTAGGTGCCGAAGAATTCGGCGTAGCTACGGCCGCCCTCATCGCGGGCGGCTGCATCATGATGCGCAAGTGCCACCTCAATACCTGCCCTGTGGGCGTGGCGACGCAAGACCCTGAGCTGCGTAAGTTGTTCAGCGGCAAGCCTGAGCACATTGTCAACCTCTTCCGCTTCCTGGCCGAAGAGCTGCGTGAAATCATGGCCGAGCTGGGCTTCCGCACGATGAATGAAATGGTGGGCCGCAGCGAATTCCTAAAAGTGAACCCCGAAGCCGGCCACTGGAAAGCCAAGCTCATCGACCTCGACGCGGTGCTGGCTCCGGCCCCCAACCTCTCGGGCGGTACGCTTTATAATAGCGAAAAGCAAGACCACGGCATTGATGAAGTACTCGATTGGCAACTGGTAAAAAGCGCCCAAATAGCGCTAGATAAACAAGAGGCCGTAGCCGCCGAATTTGCGGTGCGCAACACCGACCGCACCATCGGCACACTGCTCTCGAATGAGATAACCAAGCGCTACCACGCCGCTGGTTTGCCTCAGGATACGATTTGCTACAAGTTCACCGGCTCGGCCGGACAGAGCTTCGGCGCATTCTCCACCAAAGGCTTGACCTTCAAGCTAGAAGGCGAAGCCAACGACTACGTAGGCAAAGGCCTGAGTGGGGCACGACTCGCCATTTTCCCGCCCGCCGCCAGCACGTTTATCCCCGAAAACAACATCCTCATCGGCAACGTGGCGCTCTACGGCGCAACCTCGGGCGAGCTCTACGTGCGCGGCAAAGCGGGCGAGCGCTTCGCGGTGCGCAACTCGGGCGCAACGGCGGTAGTCGAGGGCGTGGGCGACCACGGCTGCGAGTACATGACTGGCGGCCGGGTGCTGGTGCTGGGCGGCACGGGCCGCAATTTCGCCGCCGGCATGAGCGGCGGCCTGGCCTGGGTCTACGACCCCACCGGCCAGTTCCCCGTGAACTGCAACCCCGATATGGTAGCCCTCGAAGGCCTCACCGAAACGGATGAGGCGGAGATTCAAGTGCTGCTTCAGCAGCACCATGAGTTGACGGGTAGCCACTTGGCTAACTTCCTACTGGGCAACTGGGAGGAGGAAGCAGGGCGGTTTGTGAAGGTGTTCCCGCTGGAGTACAAGCGGGTGCTGGAGAGGGTGGTGAAGGCTGCCTAACGTGAGCGCCTTACCCTGCTAGAACAATACAAAAACGACTATAATGGGCAACATCACCGGCTTCAAAGAATACCCGCGCACCGCGCCGCCCAAAGCGGCCCCGACCGAGCGCGTCTCCCACTACCAGGAATTCATCGGCCTCTACCCAGAAAAGGAGCTGCACCACCAGGCGGCGCGCTGCATGAACTGCGGCGTACCGTTCTGTCACTCAGGCTGTCCGCTGGGCAATATCATCCCCGAGTTCAACGAGGCGGTGTATCGGCAAGACTGGCGCGAAGCCTACGATATCCTTTCGGCCACCAACAATTTCCCCGAGTTTACGGGCCGCATCTGCCCCGCGCCCTGCGAGTCAGCGTGCGTGCTGAGCATCCACAGCGCGCCGGTGGCCATTGAGGAAATCGAGAAGCACATCATCGAAATCGCCTTCGAGAAAGGCTACGTGCAGCCCACCGCACCGGTGCTCAAAACCGGCAAAACGGTGGCCGTCGTGGGCTCGGGTCCGGCGGGGCTAGCCGTGGCGGCGCAGCTCACCGAGGCCGGCCACACCGTCACGGTGTTTGAGCGCGACCCGCACCCCGGCGGACTGCTGCGCTACGGCGTGCCCGATTTCAAGCTCGAAAAATGGGTGATTGAGCGCCGCATCAAGCTGCTCGAAGACGCCGGCGTGACCTTCCGCTGCCACGTCGAAATCGGCCGCGACGTGAGCGCCGACGAGCTGCGCCGCACCTTCGACGCGGTGGTACTGGCGGCCGGGGCCTCGGCCCCGCGCGAGCTGCCCCTGCCCGGCCGCGACCTCAAGGGCATCCACTACGCCATGGAGTACCTGACGCAGCAAAACCGCCGCGTGAGCGACACGCCCGTCGATAGCGAGCACATTCTGGCCGATGGCCTCGACGTGGTGGTGATTGGCAGCGGCGACACGGGCTCCGACTGCGTGGGCACCGCTAACCGCCAGCAAGCCAAGTCAGTAGCGCAGTTTGCCATGATGCACCAGCCCGGCGAGGAGCGCCCCGCGCACACGCCCTGGCCGCTCTACCCCACCGTATTCCGCACCAGCAGCTCGCACGAAGAGGGCTGCCAGCGCTACTGGGGCGTGAACACCAAGGCCTTCCTAGGCGACGAAAACGGCGACGTGCGCGCCTTGCTCGTGAGCGACGTGACCTGGGAAACCGACGACCTGGGCCGCCGCATCCGCTTCGAGGAAGTGCCCGGCTCCGACCGCGAAATCCCGTGCCAGCTGGTGCTGTTGGCCCTGGGCTTCACCGGCCCGGCCAACGCGGGCCTGCTCGGGCAGCTCGCCGTGGGTCTTGACCAGCGCGGCAACGTGCACGCCCCCGAAACCACCTACCACACCAGCGTGCCCGGCGTGTTCGCGGCCGGCGACGTGCGCCGCGGCCAGTCGCTGGTCGTGTGGGCTATCTCGGAAGGCCGGGAGGCGGCGCGGCAGGTCGATATGTACTTGATGGGCAAGACAAACCTGCCGAGTAAGAATGCGGTGGGGATGTTTGGGTAAGCGGCCTGCGATGAATTCAGGTTTTTAAGAAGACATTTTCAACTCTTCAAACTCAGTCTTTAAGTTGGCTAAGCCGTTTAGGAAGCTAGCAGGGACGTCTGCTAGCTTCCTAAACGGCTTTTCTGATTATCATGGCACTCCTCTTCAAACAGTTATACAAGAATTAGACCACTATTACCAGCTCGTCACATCGCAACTGAAGTAGTTACTGCTTTGCTGACCGCACCGACTTACCCCGCGCCCGGCGCTTAAAGAAAAAAAGCCAAACGCTGACCATCATCGGGATTTTGGCGAAGAGCAGGACGAAGGCGACAGCAGGGCTGAACAGCGCTACGAAGATGGCGACGGCGGCGTTGAGCATCTCCAGGTTGCAGTAGATGCGGAAGCGAAAGTTGCCGAGGCGGTGGAGGCTGTTGGGCTTGAGGAAGTCGGGGCGGTCGGCCACGTAGTCCCAAATAAAATTTTGGCAGACGGCGATAAGCAGCGTATTGGCGCAGTAGATAGCGATGGCGGGGCTATCGAAGAAGTAGGCGCTGACCAGCGTGGTAGTAAACGGCAGCAGGATGATAAAAAGCAGCCAGCCGATATTGAGCCACAGCAACCGCTCGTCGATGCGCCGAATATGGGCGTAGAAGTTGTGGTGCGTTTTCCAAAACTGCGCGATGTTGAGGAAAGAAAGCAAAAAGGCGGCGAACGTGCGCCATTGCGCCACCACATCGGCCAGGTGTAGGTGGGCGGGCGCGGGGCGCGGCAGCCGCAAATCGAGGGCTAGCAGCGTGATGGCGATGGCTACTACCGCATCGGAAAAGAAGACTAAGCGGTCGAGTTGGAGGTTTCGGTCTTCCATTCGGGAGCAAAAAGTTAGTGTGGCGAAGCTACTGAGTAGCCGCTAAGTGCCCCTCCTCTCTTACAACGACTTCACTAGGGGCACCAGTCTACTCGACGCGGGCCGCGCGGTCGTCCGTTCCCATATTTCCTGGGCTGCGAGGGCAAGCTGGCCTAAACTTAGTCTTGAATCAAGAAATTGGGTACGAGGCAGATGCTCCCGAACGTAACCTGGCCGTAGTAGGCATTGATGCGCTAAATACCGCGGTAGAAGGTTTAATCATTCGAGTAGATGCGCGGCGGAGTTGTAGTCGCTATCGTCACCTATATTCTACCTTTGATTTCTACAACCCGCCCGTATGTCTACCGCCACCTACGATGAGTTTCTGACCGAAACTGCTGCCACCCTACTACCCGCGGTGCGCCCGACCGAAACCGGTCAGTTCAACGTGTTTAACGTGGCCGACCTGATGGCCAGCCGCAGCAGCCGGCCACCGATGAGCTTTGGGCGGCGGCCGTTTTATAAAATCAGCCTCATACGGGGACTGAGCCGGGTAGAGGTGGCCGACCGCGAGGTGGAAGTGGGTGGGCCGGCGCTGTGGCTCGTGACTTCGCGAGTACCCTACCGCTGGCACCCGCACGATGCTGAGCAGGCGGGATATTTCTGCGTTTTTACTGATGAGTTTTTGCTGCCTGTGAAGGGCGGGCTGGTGCTTGATGAGCTACCTGTTTTTCAGCCGGCGGCCTGCCCAGTGCTGGCATTGAGCGAGGAGGAGTACGCAGCAGTCGCCATTATTTTTGAGAAAATGGCGCGGGAAATGGCTTCTGACTATGCCTATAAGTATGAGTTACTGCGGGCTTACTTGCTGGAGCTGATATACCTGGCGCAGAAGCTGCTGCCGGCGTCGGCCGCCGTGCCAGCCCCGCCGGCAGCGGCGCGGCTGGCCACCAAGTTTACCGAGTTGCTGGAGCGGCAGTTTCCGCTGGCGGCACCGGGGCAGCAGGCGGGCCTGCGCACGGCCCGCGACTTTGCCGAGGTGCTGGCTGTGCATGTCAACCACCTCAACCGGGTGCTGAAGGAAACGACCGGGCATACTACCACGGCGCTCATTGCGGCCCGGCTGGGGCAGGAAGCCCGGCAGCTACTGCGCCATACCACCTGGACGGTTTCGGAAATCGCCGATGGCCTGGGATTTACCGATGCGGCGCACTTCTGTCACTTCTTCAAGCGGCAAACGGGGCGGGTGCCGGGCGATTTTCGGGAGTAAGGTTGTTCTTGAATTAGAAGACAGAACGTCCGTCATGCTGAGCCTGTCGAAGCATCTCGCTCGCATCGTTGTTCGGCGTAGTTGATTACTGCGCCACGCGAGATGCTTCGACAGGCTCAGCATGACGGACGTACTGCATGACGGACGTACTATTTGATTTATACAGTAAACGGTTTGTCCCGCGCAATGCTGCGCCTGACCGGCTGCCGGACCTTTGTGGCGTTAGTATTCATCATTTCCAACAGACTACTCATGAAAGTTTTCGTAACTGGCGCGTCGGGTTTTATCGGCACGGCCGTAGTGCAGGAATTATTGAGCGCAGGCCATCAGGTACTTGGATTGGCTCGCTCCGACGAGTCGGCCCAAAAGCTCGAAGCCGCCGGGGCTGAGGTGCTGCGCGGCTCGCTCGACGACCTCGACAGCCTGAAGCGCGGTGCCGCCGCCGCCGATGGTGTGATTCACCTGGCATTTATCCACGATTTTTCGCAGTTTCAGGCAGCGGCGGCCGCTGACCAGCAAGCCATTGAGGCCATCGGCAGTGTGCTGGCCGGCTCGGGCCGCCCGCTAGTAGTTACCTCTGGCTTCGCGGGGTTTGCAATGGGCCGGCCAGCTGCCGAAGACGATGCCCCCGCCAATGGGCTGCGCACTTCGGAACCGGCCGCGCTGGTGCCGCAGGGCGTGCGGGCGATGGTGGCCCGGCTGGCCGCTTCGGTGCATGATGCTGGCGACCACGGCTTTGTGCCCTACCTCATTCAGGTGGCCCGCGAAAAGGGCAAGGCGGCCTACATTGGCGACGGGCAAAACCGCTGGCCCGGCGTGCACCGCCTCGACGCGGCCCGGCTGTTTCGGCTGGCGCTGGAAAAGGGCGAGGCCGGTGCTCGCTACCACGGCGTGGGCGACTCGGGTATTACGTTTCGCGAGTTGGCCGAAGTAATTGGCCGCCACCTCAATGTGCCGGTGGTATCCGTCACGGCTGAGGAAGCGCCCGCGCACTTTGGCTGGATGGCTCGCTTTGCGGGGCTGGATATGGCGGCATCGAACCAGCTCACGCAACAGCGACTGGACTGGCACCCCACGCACCCCGGCTTAGTGGCCGATATGGAGGCCAATTATTTTGGTGGCTAAGACGAGTTTAGCGTAGTTTCTTCCAAAGAAAACTGGTTGAAACGCGGTTTAACTAGTTGGGATTTATTTAAAAGAGAAGCCCCGAAAGCTGTTGCTTTCGGGGTTTCTCTTTTAGTAGCGCTGCTTAGAAAATTTGACCTTGGCTGTCATGCTGAGCTTGTCGAAGCATCCTGCGTGGCGCGGTAATCAATTATGCCTCGCAACGAGGCGAGCGAGATGCTTCGGCAAACTCGGCGGTTCAGTGTATACCAGCTGATTAGCAGGGGCGAGGCACACTGACTAAGCATTGAAATTTGCCGAGCACTTATTTATTCAGCCTCACTTTGCACCGCAGGAATGGAAAGTATAGACGAGCCTACTTAATAAGCGTATCCAACGAATTATCAAGTACATTTTTAATTCTGTTCCAACCGGTTTGAGAAACCCCATTGGGTTTGCCGTCGGGGTTTTGCTTGTTGATTGTCATCACCATGCCGCCGTATTCGAAAGTGATTGTTTCTACCACCGCCGAGCCGCCATCGGCGGCCCACGCGGCCGTTTTTACGGCGACCAGCTTGTAGGTTTGCTTGCTGAGGATGGTATTTTGGGTTGAAACGAAGAAAATTTCGGCAGTCTTGTAAGGTGTGCCGGAGGCGGACGCCTGAAGCAATAGCGGCGACATCGCGTCGAGATACCTGGTTATGGCGAAGGGGTTGAATGTGATTTTGCCCGCCCCAGCGCCAGTGGACTGCGACCCGATATTCAGGGTTTGCTCTACGCTAGCGCTGTAGGTCAGCACTTGCGTAAACTGCGGATTATTTACATCAAAAGTATTGCTATCCAGATTTTTACCATCAATGGTAGTGCCATCGGCAGTCAATACTTTACCGTTGTAATCGGTGAGGCGCAGGTAAATGGAAGCGGTGGGCGGCATGGTGAGCGAGCGAAAAAGTGAGTGTAGCAGATGGAAAAAGCACCGCCGCCAAAGAGCTTGGGACACAAGCAGCAGCTTATATTAATTTCAAATGCAATATATTATATTAAAATGAATTGCACCTGTTCGCCACACCCGCAGCCCAGGTAAACGGACGCGCCATTTTCAAAACTCAGCCTGCGCGCGAGTTAGCAACGCGTGCAGTCGCCAAGAGGAGAAACTTTGCCGAACGATGAAGAAAATGGCGCACCTGGCGGCACCTTATTCTTTGCATAAAAGCTCTTTATAATATGCCCCAAATTCGCGCAGCAAAGAGTACGCATCGCGCCACTCGAAATACCGTGGGCTAGCCCCGCTTACTGCTGGAAAGCCCGCCTGCCGAAACAGCATTTTGGTGCGGCTGATGTGATAGAACTGCGACACCACCAGGATGCTCCGAAAATGCAGCTGCGACCGGAGCGCCAGGGTGTTACGCACAGTTTTCTGGGTATTATCGCCGTGGTTATCAACGGTAACGACGGAGTCGGGCACCCCATTGGCAAGCAGGTATTCCCGCATTTTATCGCCTTCATAAAACCCCTCCTTACCCAAGCCACCGCTCACGAGTATGCGCCGAATACGGCCCTTGCGGTACAGCGCCAGCCCACACGCCAGGCGCTGCCTGAGCCGCTCAGACAGGGTGCCGTCTTCATTTACCTTATTGCCAAGAATAACCCCGATATCGGCGCGCTGGTGGTTATCGTGCAGGCCGTCGAGCGTACTAAATAGCGTGTGCACTAGCAGCCAAGTTGCTAGAAAAAGCAGCCAGTATTTCAGCGTTATCCGAAAACGACGGCGGAAGGTTGGCACAAATTGGCGGGATTAAAGAAGCTATGCGATAGCGGCGCTTGCGGGCCGCAGCAAACCTACCGCCGCTACTACCTTCAACGCATGGATTTTTCTGCTGCGTACCAGTTCCTGCGTGCTCACCTGCAAGCGCGCGTGCAACTCACCGACGACGATTTTGCTGCCTTCCAAACCTATCTGCGCCCCCAAACGCTGCGCAAGCGGCAGCACCTGCTGCAAGCCGGCGAGCCCTGCACGCACCTGGCCTTCGTGACCCAGGGCTGCCTACGCAGCTACTCACTTCATGCGCAGGGCCACGAGCACACGCTGCAATTTGCGCCGGAAGATTGGTGGATTTCAGACATTTATAGCCTACTGACCCAGCAGCCCAGCTCCTTGGGCATCGACGCGCTGGAAGACTCGCAATTGCTGCTAGTGGCGCAGGCCGATATGGAAACCATTTACGTTCGTTTTCCGGTCTTCGAGCGGTATTTCCGGCTTTTGATGCAAAGCCGCTACGTGGCCTTGCAGGAGCGCGTGAATGCCTCGCTGAGCCAGTCGGCGAGTGAGAAATATCAGCATTTTCGGCGCAAATATCCGGGCATTGCCCAGCGCGTGCCCCAGCACTTTATCGCCTCGTATCTGGGCATCACGCCCGAATCGCTGAGCCGCGTGCGGCGGCAGTTGCAGCCGTGACAATAGTGGCGCAGGTACTGATTTCTTACATTAGGATAATGCGCCGCGGCATCCGGCCAGGAGACCTTTGTCTTCGTCTTTCACCCCGAAAGAATGAGACACTTTCCTACCCGCCATGCCCCCCTTTGAACCTAAAACCAAGCCGGCTCTGCTTCCCTACCCCGCGCTACCGGCCGAGCGCATCGGCATTCACGCGCCTACTGAGCTGCCTGCCAGCATTCGCCTGGGCACCGTGCAGTTGGCGGTAGCTAGCCTCACCCGCTCGCTCGCTTTTTACCAGCGCGTGCTGGGGTTTGCACTGCTGCGCCAATTGCCCGCCACCGCTGGCCACGCCGCCGTGGCCGAGCTGGGCGTGGCGGGCAGCCCGCAGGTACTGGTGAGTTTACATGAGCAGCCTGATGCCCGGCCGGTGCCCAAGCGGGGCCGGCTGGGCCTCTACCACCTGGCCGTGCTGCTGCCGACCCGCGCCGACCTGGGCCGCTTTTTGCAGCACGCCCGGGCTCTTGGGGTCCACGTCGGGGCTTCCGACCACCTCTATAGCGAAGCCACGTATGTAACTGACCCCGATGGCTTCACGGTAGAAATATACCGCGACCGGCCCCGCACTGAGTGGCTGGTATCGGCCGAGGGCGAAGTGCAATCGGCCCTCGACCCGCTCGACGAGGCGGGCCTGCGGCAAGCGGCCGGCACCACGCCCTGGCAGGGGCTGCCGGCCAGTACCACCATCGGCCACCTGCACTTTTATACCGGTAATCTGGCCCAGGCGGCGGCTTTTTACCACCAGGCGCTGGGCTTCGACATCGAAACCTGGAGTTTGCCGGGGGCAATATTCGTGGGGGCGGGCGGCTAACACCACCACCTGGGTTTAAACGTGTGGGCCGCCGGCTCGCCCGCCGCCACCGCCGCCGATGCCCGCCTGCTGCGCTGGGAGCTGTGGCTGCCCAATGCCACCACCCGCGACGCGGCCGCCGCTCGCCTGCAAGCCGCCGGCTACCCCGTGGCCGCCACGCCCGACGGCCCGCTAATCACCGACCCGTGGGGCATCAACCTGCTGCTGCGCGCCGAGGCGGCCCACGCATAAGTTGCAGCCAGCGCCGGCCGGGGCTGGCCTTACACTACGAGGCCTTCGAGGGCGGGCACGAAGTAGCGGCCAGCGGCCTGGCAGCGGCGCAAAAGTGGCTTCGAGAAATGCACTGAAAACCTTCCCGTCTTGAGCGTTGAAACCAGAGCCGTTTTCAGGATAGTGTACACTTTTGATTTTTAACTCCCTCTATCAACTCCGAAACCGCTCTAGTTGGAAACTCGTTGCCAGCGCCTTCGAGTGGGCCACGCGGTTTGACCACTATAGCGGTTTCGGAGTCAGTGTACGTGGTAGCCACAATGGTCAAACCAGTTTTGCGCATCCTCGGCCGTTATCCAAGCCAGTGCTGCATCCAAAGCGGTCTTCAGGGCCTCACGGGTACGAGCAG
>JBPBQK010000050.1:0-30151 GCA_050954845.1 Janthinobacterium lividum | reverse complement strand
GGGGGCCCACCCCCCCCCCCTCTTGGGGGGTCTTGGCCCCCCCCCGCCCGCCCCTTCACCCCCGCCGATACGGTTACGGGTTGCCTGGCCGGCCCTCTGCGGTTTGTGCGGGGCAGCCCAGCCTTGCGGCGGCCGCTGCTGGTGCACCGCTACGTGGGCACGGTGGGCGGGCAGCCCGCCACCGCGCTGCTGGCGTGGCAAAATCCTGACTCAGTGCAGGGTAATTTTTACCTGCACCGGCGCGGGCCAGCTTATACCCTGACCAGTGGCCGCCACCGCCCAGCCTACTCGGTGCTGGATGTGTTTCAGGAAAATCCGGCCGAAGGCTATGTGGGCGAGTGGCGCTTACCTAACCGGCCGGGCAGCCAGTTGGTGGGCACCTGGCGCGGCGGGCCGCAGGGCCGCTCCCAGGCCGTGGTGCTGCACGAAAGCTACACCGATGCCGTGCTCTTGAGCATCGAAACAACCTGCCTGCGCGGTGGGTGGGCGGCGGGCTACGAGACGGGCTATGCCAAGTGCTACAATATGCCCACCGTCTGCCACGATTTTTTGCGCCTGCCGGGGCCGCTCGCGGTGCCCCCAGCCCTGCGGCCGCTGCTGTCGCCGCCGCTGGCCGCCCGCCGCCGCACTACGCGGGCGGCGCGCAGCAGCGAGGGCCAGGTGGAAGCCAAGCTGAGTATTCAGCTCAATGACTGGAACTTGCTGAGTTACAAGACGACTTATACCACGGCGCTTTTTCCCGGTTATGGCACCTCCGATTACGCCTTGAAGGGCTCGCCGCTTTTCGACCTGACGACCGGGCAGGTGTGGCCGCTCGGGCGCCTGTTGCAGGCGGGCTACCAGCCCGCTTTAGCCCGCTTGGTAGCCCGGCACTTACTGCGCGACTACAAATTCCGGGACTATGAGTGGTCGTGGGCTCAGAAGCCGGCGTCGTCATCGGCCGACGACTCGATTATGTACAATACCTTGTGGCTGCGCCGCGAAATAGTGCCCCGGCCCGAAGCCTACGTGCTCACCAGCGAAGGCCTGGAGCTGACTTACTCGCCCTGCAATTTGGCCGAGAATAAATCGGTGCATGAGGGGCCAACCACCGTGCTGGTGCCCTACCGCGAGTTGCGCCCGCTAATGCGCCCTGGGGCTCCCTTAGTTCGGCTGCTGAAGGCGCGCGGGATGTAATACCTTGCTGGCCTTATTGGCTTGCTAAACATGAATGCCCCCTCCTACTTTCGGCCCCTGCTGGCGGCGGCTGTGCTGCTGGCAGTGCTGGCCAGCGCCTACGAGGCGGCGGTGCGCGGGTCGCTCGCTTTGCTCGGGTCGAAAACGACCCACCAGGCAAACCTGCCAGCCCCGGCCGCTGAAGTAGTCGAGGATTCGGCGGCGCAGGAAGCAGCGCCGCTTCTGGCTCTGGCCAGCCCTGCTGCCTCAGCCACGGCGGATAGCCAAACCCAAGCGAAAGAGCAGGCGGCCAGCAAAAGGACGGATGAGAGCCTGGCCCGCGAGTACCACGCCCGCCTGCGGGAATGCCCGCCGGAGCCGCTTCGCTACCGGGAAATGCGCCGCGCTGGCTTGCCGGCCCCGCGCCGGTACGTGGGCACGGTGGGCGGCGAGCTGGCTACTGCCGAGCTTAGCTGGACGCGCCCCGATTCGGTGGTGGGGCGCTTTTATTTCTGGCGTAGTGGCGCGGTATACTCCTTGGCTTCCTACCCGAGTACCCGCGTGCTGACGCTGCGGCCGGAGTACTATACCAGCCGCGCTGGGGGCCGCTGGCACCTAACCCGGCCCCTGGGGCCACTGTTGCAGGGCTACTGGGCAGACTCGACAGGGCGGCGAGGGCGGCCCTTTATGCTGCGCGAAAACTACCAGGGCGGCGTGCGCTACGAAACCCGAACGCTGACGCTGACCGGGGGCCAATCCATCTCGCACAACCCGTGCGATGTGCCGGCTTGCAGCCGCGATTTTTTGCACCTGCTGGGGCCGAAAATCCGGCCGCTTCAGGGCCGGGTGCAGTTTCCCGCGCTGGCCACGCGCCGCCAGCTGGTGCGCGCTGCCCACCGCAACGACAGCCACTCGGGCCGCGACTTAGCGGTGCTTTTCAACGATTTTAACTTGCTCAGCTACGAGCTGAGCTACTACGACTGGCCCTTTGAAGGCAGCAGCACTTTTCTAAAAACCAGGGGGCTGCTTGACCTGACCACCGGCCGGCCGCTTTCCATCTACCGCCAGCTGCGCCCCGGTGTCGAGCGGCGGCTGCGCTGGCTACTAACCATACACCTGCTAGATGCGCCCGATGCCTCGGCCTACACCATTGACCCGCTCATCGGCTGGGAGTGGGTAGCCGACCACGGCCGCCGCCGGCCGCTGGCCCCGCTACCCCCGGAAACCACGAGCGATAAGGAGGACGATTGGAGCACCCAAACCTGCGCGCTGACCGCGCAGGGCCTGGAAATTTTGTATCACGGCGGCGGCACCTACGCCCTTATTTCTTACCGCGAGCTGCGGCCGCTGGTGCGCCCTGGCACCCCACTGGCCCGCATGCTGCGAGCGCGGGGCATGTGGTAACCACCAAGCCAAGGGCTACCTTTGACCTATTCTTTTGCAATTTTCGATTGCCGTAGAGAGGTTTTCGGGTAATGCCGGAAATAAGAAGGAACCGTGTGCAAATCACGGGCTGTCGCGCAACTGTAAGTGCCGCAACCAGTTATAGCCAATTACCAAGCCATTGCCTGCGGGTGAGAAGGCCGGCTATACGGGCACAAGCCAGGAGACTTGCCTCCCTACGACCTGAGACGGATGCCCTCGCGAGCTGGGGCAGTAGTCTGGCTAGTTGAATTGTGGCTGTGGTAACCCTGGCGGAGCAGATTGCTGTCCCGAGCCAGCGGGCGCATGTGCATACGCCCCACCCCAACCACCATTCGACCGGCCTGATGCTGCCAGCAGTGCGGGTAGTGTAGCTGCCCGTTGCACAGGGTCGGCTTGGTTGGCGCAGCCGGCCGGCTTCTTTTTTCTTTCTAATCACCCCTCATGCCTGACCTCGCCGAACGCATTGCCCGCGCCGAAACGCGCATTTTCAAAGCCGTTTTCCCCAACACCACCAACCACTACGACACGCTGTTTGGCGGGGCCACCCTCATGCTGATGGATGAGGTGGCCTTCATCACGGCCACCCGATTTTCGCGCCTCAAGATGGTGACGGTTTCGTCCGACCGGGTCGATTTTACGCACCCCATCCCGGGCGGCACGCTGGTCGAGCTCATCGGCAACGTGGTGCGCGTGGGCACCACCAGCTTGCAAGTACAGGTGGAGCTTTATGTCGAGCAGATGTATTCGGACGAGCGCCTGCTGGCCGTCACAGGCTCGTTTACGTTCGTGGCCGTGGATGAGCACCGGCGGCCCACGCCCGTGCGGCCGGTAGCCGAGACCGGGCAATAGCGGTGGCGGGTCGAATGGGCAAATGCCGCCCTTACTTTTGCGGGCCATGCCTTTGCTCTCCCCTACTCAGCCGCTTAGCTTGCCCGAGCTGGCCGCGGCCCTGCACAGCCGCGATACCTTCCGCCTGCCCGCCGAGGCCGAAGCCCGCATCCAAGCCTGCTACGACTACTTGCACCAGCGCCTCGACACTGCCCCCGACCAGCCCATTTATGGCATCAATACTGGCTTTGGGGCGCTGTATAATGTCAGCATTCCGGCCGAGGCGCGGGCGCAATTGCAGGTCAACCTGGTGATGTCGCACGCCTGCGGCACTGGCCCCGAGGTGCCTACCGAGCTGGTGCGCCGCATGCTGCTGCTGAAAGTGCAGAGCCTGAGCTACGGCCACAGCGGCGTGCAAGTAGCCACTGCCAAGCGCCTGCTTGACTTCTTCAACCGCGACGTGTGGCCGGTGGTGTACGAGCAAGGCAGCTTGGGCGCGAGCGGCGACCTGGCCCCGCTGGCCCACCTGTGTTTACCGCTGCTGGGGCTGGGCGAGGTCAATTACCAAGGCTACCGCCTGGCCGCCAGCGATGTAAATAGCCTATTCGGCTGGGAGCCGCTGAAATTGCAAGCCAAGGAAGGGTTAGCTTTATTAAATGGCACCCAATTCATGCTGGCCTACGCCACCGAGGCGCTGGAGCGCACCCAGCGCCTGCTCGATGCGGCCGACGTGATTGGCGCGCTTTCGACCGAAGCTTTTGGGGGCTGCGCTGACCCGTTCAATGCGCACTTGCACCGCATTCGGCCGCACGCCGGGCAAGGGCGGGTGGCCGAGCGCCTGCGCGGGCTGCTGCTGGGCTCTGAGCTGCAAGCCCAGCCCCGCTACGCCGTGCAAGACCCGTACTCCTTTCGGTGCCAGCCGCAGGTGCACGGGGCCAGCCGCGACGCGGTGGCCTACGTAGCGCAGACGGTGGAAATTGAGTGTAACTCGGTCACTGATAATCCTAATATTTTCCCCGAGGAAGACCTTATTCTAAGCGGGGGCAATTTTCATGGGCAGCCGCTGGCGCTGGCCCTCGACCACCTGGCGCTGGCCGTGGCCGAGCTGGGCAGCATCTCGGAGCGGCGCACGTTTCAGCTTATTTCGGGGCAGCGCGGGCTGCCGGCTTTTTTGGTGGCCGAGCCGGGGCTGAACTCGGGCTTTATGATACCGCAATACACCGCGGCGGGCATCGTGAGCCAAAACAAACAACTCTGCACGCCCGCCAGCGCCGACAGCATTACGAGCAGCAACGGCCAGGAAGACCACGTGAGCATGGGTGCCAACGCCGCCACCAAAGCCCGCCGCGTAGTCGAAAACGTGGAGCAAATCCTAGGCATCGAGCTGATGACGGCCGCGCAGGCCCTCGACCTGCGCCGCCCCTACCGCAGCAGCCCGGCGCTGGAAGCCGTGGTAGCCGCCTTCCGCGAGGTGGTTACCTTCGTGCCGCGCGACCGGGTGCTGTACCCCGACCTGCACCGCGCCGCCAAGTTTGTGCGCGAGTATGCCTGGGAATAAAGCGCGGGGGCGGCACGTTAGCATTTTATGTCCGCAAAATCCTACCGCTTGCCTACTTACTTTCGCCTCTCCAACCGCGCCCTGCCGTCTATGAAAGCCACTCTTTCTTTTCTAGGCCTGCTGCTACTGCTGCTCGGCGGGCTCGGCGCCCAGGCGCAGAATGCATGCCCCACGCCCCCGCCGGCCAATTGCCCACTGCCCTTCCGGGTGGTCGATGCGGGCACGGGCCAGGAGGTGACCGTGCTGCAAGTGGGCTGCCCGGTGCGCTTCGAGCAAAATTGTGGCCGAGTCACGCTGCCCGCTTTGCTGTATTACCAGGTGGTGAAGGGTACCAATTCCATCCCGGTTAACTGCCTGCCCACCACCACGGCGGGTGTGATTACCTACACCCCCACCCTGGCCGACGTCGGACCGGTGACCGTGTTTGAGCTCTCGAACCCGCCCCCGCCCTCCACGGCGGGGGGCGTGGCCTACATCCGTAACTACACAGTTATCAACCCTACGCCGCCGGTTTTCACGGTGGCGGCCTGCATCAATAGCACGGCGTCTATTACGGTTAGCAACCCGGCTTATACCAGCTACACGGTGCAGGTAAACGGGGGACCGCCGCAGCCCTTCACGCAGTCTATCCAAGTGACTGTGACGCCGGGCGTGGCATCCACCTTTGTGGTCACGGGCAACCCGGGCAGCTCGTGCCCCCAAAGCGCCAGCCGCACGTTTACCGTGCCCGTGCCCCTGCCGGCCGTGCTGGCCAGTGTCACGCGCACGGGCACCGCGCCCAGCGGCGGCCCAGCCATTCTGGAGTTTACGCAGGAGCAGCCCGAGTACAATTATTTGCTGGAAGTGGAAGACCCCGCCCTGTCGGGCTCTTACACCGTCGTGAGCAATGCCACCGCCACCGCGGGCACCAGCACCACCACTACCGTGAGTGTGCCCGCGGCGCAGGGCCGCTACCGGATGCTGCGCTTCGACGCCTGCGGCAACCGGACAGGCTTTAACCCGGTCATAACCCTGGGGCTGGATGGCACGGCGGCCAACGGCCGCAATACGCTCAGTTTCCTGCCTTTTGTGGCGGCCGACGTCACGGGCTACACCCTCACCCGCAGCCCGGGCAACCTCAGCGTGGCGCTGCCGGGCTCGGCCACCGGCTACGACGATACCCAGGTGCAGTGCGGCACGGTATATACCTATCGCCTCACGGCCAGCGTAGTAGGCGGCGGGCAATCGGTATCCAATACCCTTGCCCTCACCACGCTATCGACTACTCCGCCACCCGCGCCAATCACGGTGCCGTCGTTTGACCTGCAAAACCGCGTGGTGGTGACCGTGACGCCAGGCACGGGCGCGGCGTTTGGGCCGGGCGGGCGGGTGCTTATCAGCCGGCAGGGCGGCGGTGGGGCTTACAACTTTGCCCCGCTGCGCACGGGCACGGCAGGCCTGCCCCGCCGCAGCTTGCGCGACTCGCTGCTGACCTCGCTGCCCACGGTGGCCCCGTGCTACTCGGCCGTGGTGCGCGATACCTGCGGCAACACCTCGGCTACCGGCCCTACCAGCTGCCCGGTGCTGCTGCAAGCAGTGGCGGCCGACCCCGAGGGCCTCACGGCCCAGCTTAGCTGGTCAGCATTTCAGGGGCCGGGCAGCCCGGCCGCGCCGGTGCAATATCGAGTGATTACCCTGGCGGCCGATGGCTCAGTAATAGCCGCCACCGGATTATTCACTGGCCTCACCTACTTCGACCCCGCCCCGCCCACCGACCGCCAGATACTGCGCTACCGCATAGAAGCCCGCGGCGGCGGGCTGCCTGTGGGCACCAACAGCTACTCCAACGTGAGCACTATCACGCGCCGGCCGCGCTTGGTGATGCCTACCGCCTTCACCCCCAACGGCGACGGACTAAACGATGTGCTGGAGCTTAAGGGCAGATATTTGCAAAACTTTACCTTCATCGTCGTGGACCGCAACGGCCAGGAAGTTTTCCGCAGCACCGACCGCGCCCAAACCTGGGATGGCACCATTCAGGGCCACGCCCCGGTGAACGCGGCCTACGTGTGGCGCTTCGACCTGGTGGGCGAGGACAACCAGCTGACCCGGCAAACCGGCACGATTACCATTCTTAAATAACCACTTCTCATGGCTGACCAGGACGCTCAAAAACAAGCCCATTTCGCCGAAGTCGCTGCTACGCTGGCCGCGCAGGGCTTCACGGTGGCGCACCACGACCACACGCGCCCCTGGGGCGGCTTTTTCGTGATTGATGAAAGCCAGGCTCAGCAGTTTGCCGACCAGTATTTCGACGGTCGCTCGGTGGATGAGCTGCGCATTTCGGGCAAGCTCAGCCCCAAAATGCTGCTCGTGGCCCCGCAGCAGCGCCTGAGCTGGCAGTACCACTTTCGGCGCGCCGAAATCTGGAAGGTGGTGCAAGGCCCGGTGGGCGTAGCCACCAGCCCCACCGATGAGGAAGGCGAGGTAAAATCCTACGAGCCGGGCGCGCTTATCGTGCTCAAGCAAGGCGAGCGCCACCGTCTGGTGGGCCTCGACGGCTGGGGCGTGATTGCCGAAATCTGGCAGCACACTCACGAGTCGCAGCCCTCGGATGAGGACGATATTGTGCGCGTGCAGGACGATTTTGGCCGCTAGGCGCTGGTTTTCGTATCACCTATTCTTAGGAAAGAATATGAAAAAAACGTCCGTCATGCTGAGCGCAGCGCAGCGGAGTCGACGCATCTTGCTCGGTGAACTAACCTCAGACGTTCGCAATGAAACGACCAAGATGCTTCGACTCCGCTGCGCTACGCTCAGCATGACGGACGTTTTCTTTGTTTATCCTAAACTTGTTTTAACATCCAAAACACCCTTTTCAACTCATGTTGCCCCCAACCATCTCCCCGGCTACTTACCACCTGGGCCAGTATCAGGACGCCATCACGGCCGAAATCAACGACCTGAACGCCAAGAATTTTATTGCTGGCTTCTGGCAAAAAGAAGCTCCTCTGTGGACCGATAGCGCCGAGGGCCAGGAAAGTATTCGCAGCTTTATGGGCTGGCTGCGCGTGGCCGAAACCATGCAAAAGGCCGTGCCCGAAATCGAAGAATTCGTGCGCGAGGTGAAAGACGCCGGCTTCCAGCACGTGGTGGTAATGGGCATGGGCGGCAGCACCATGGCCCCGATTGTGTTCGAAAAGTCGTTTCCGGCTGGCCAGGGCCTGCCTATCTCGGTGCTCGACACCACCGACCCCGGCACCGTGCAGCAGATTGAGCAGTCGGTGCCGCTGGCTACTACGCTGTTTATCGTGGCCAGCAAATCGGGCACCACGGCCGAGCCGCTGGCTTTCGGCGATTATTTCTACGCCAAGCTTAAGGAAATCAAAGGTGACAAGGCCGGCGAAAACTTCGTGGCCATCACCGACCCCGGCTCCAAGTTTGTGACTAATGCCACCAACGAGGGCTACCGCCGCATCTTCCTCAACTTTGCCGAGGTAGGCGGGCGTTTTTCGGCCCTCACGTATTTCGGCTTGGTGCCGGCTGCGCTCTACGGCATCGATATTGCCGAGCTGCTCAACCGCTCGGTAGCGATGATGCGCGCCTGCGGCAGCGATGGCGCGGTGCAAGACAACCCCGGCCTGATGCTGGGCGCCACCATGGGCGTGCTTTCGAAAGCCGGCCGCGACAAGCTGACCCTGGTAGTGCCCGACAAGCTGCACGACCTGGGTTTGTGGCTAGAGCAGTTGCTGGCCGAAAGCACTGGTAAAGAAGGCAAAGGCGTGCTGCCCGTAGCCGGCGAGCCCCTAGGCACGCCCGAGGTCTACGGCCACGACCGCCTGTTTGTGTACGTGGGCTACCAGGACACGCCCGACACCGAAAACCGCAGCAAGCTGGCTGAGCTGGAGAAAGCCGGCCACCCGGTCGTGACCATTCTGCTGCGCGAGCCGCTCGACCTGGGCGCCGAGTTTTTCCGCTGGGAAGTGGCCACCGCCACCGCGGGCGCGGTGCTGCGCATTAACCCCTTCGACCAGCCCAACGTGCAGGAAAGCAAAACCGCTACCGACCGCGTGATGAAAGTGGTGCAGGAGCAGGGCCACCTGCCCGCCAGCCCCGCCGCCGCTGCCGAGGCCGATGGCGTATCGTACTTCACCGATGCCAAAGGCGATGGTGCGGTGGGCACGCTGAGCGCCTTCTTCGCCCAGGCCAAAGCCGGCGATTTCGTGTGCCTGCAAGCTTACCTCACCGAGTCGGCCGCCGTTACGGCCGAGCTCCAGGAGTTCCGCCAGCTGGTACAGGAGCAGTTGCACCTGGCTACCACGTCGGGCTACGGCCCGCGCTTCCTGCACTCGACTGGGCAGTACCATAAGGGCGGGCCTAACACGGGCTTGTTTGTGCAGTTCACGCACCACAGCCCGGTAGAGCTGCCGCTGCCCGGCCGCTCCTACTCGTTTGGCACTTTTGAAAATGCCCAGGCCCAAGGCGACTTGGAAACCTTGCAGCAGTATAAGCGCCGCACGCTGCACATCGACCTCGGCGGCAACGCCGAGCAGAGCTTGCCCACCGTGGTAGCCGCGCTGAAAGAGGCACTGGCGAAGGCTGAGCCGGCCGCGTAGCTTTTGTAGTTAAATAGGTTAACGCCACCGTGGCCCTTATGGGCTGCGGTGGCGTTTTTTTATAAGTAGCTTGGGCTCTGCGAGTCCGAGCGCGAGCGCAGCTTGCAGCGCCCAAGCTACTTATAAACATAACCTTCTCCTAACCCTCATATCACAAGCACAGTAGACCTTTGGGGCAGTGCTGCTGCGCGTCCTTTCCGCGGTGGCGCTGGCAGCTATGCCTCTCCTCTCAGCTTGGCAACAATGGGCCCAGCGCCGCGAGCGCGATGCGGTGGTCGCCGTTCTGCAACTAGTCTGGTGGCTGGCCGAGGGTGGCCCGGTGCTGGGCAGCATGCGCGCGGCCTTTCGGGGCAGCGCCCGGTGCATGGGCACGAAGGCCATCCGGCCCCACCGGGCGCGGTTTTCCCTCTTAACCCGTCCCGCATGAGTAGCGCCCCCGACGCTACCGCGCCGCGCCCCAAGCGCCGCCGGGTGCAGGTAGCCGTTATTTCCGATGTGCACCTGGGTACCTATGGCTGCCACGCGCCCGAGCTACTGCGCTACCTCAAAAGCATTCGGCCGCAGGTGCTGGTGCTCAATGGCGACATTGTCGATATCTGGCAGTTTTCGAAAAACTACTGGCCGCCGGCCCACATGCGGGTGGTGCGCCACCTGGCCGCCCGCGCCGCCAAGGGCACCAAAATCCACTACCTCACCGGCAACCACGACGAGCTGCTGCGCAAGTTCGCAGGTTTGAAGCTGGGCAATTTTCACCTCGACAACAAGCTGGTGCTCGACCTGCCGCACGGCCGCACCTGGCTGTTTCACGGCGACGTGTTTGACGTAACCATGCGGCACTCGCGCTGGCTGGCCAAGCTCGGCGGCCAGGGCTACGACCTGCTTATTCTGCTAAATCGCTTCGTCAATTTTTTACTAGAAAAGGTCGGCCGGCCCCGCGTAGCCTTGTCGAAGCTAGTGAAGGAGCGCGTGAAAACGGCGGTGGCAGCCATCAATAATTTCGAGCAAACCGCCGCTGACATCGCCGCCGATGAGGGCTACCGCTACGTAGCCTGCGGCCATATTCACCAGCCCGAAATCAAAGACATTATCACCACCAAAGGCCCTGTCACTTACCTCAATTCCGGCGACTGGGTCGAAAACCTAACGGCACTCGAATACACTACCGAGGCCGGCTGGCAGCTCTACCACTACCACCAGGACCCGCGCATGAGCCAGCCCCTCGAAACCGCGCCCGACCTCACCGACCAGGCCGCCGACGCCGACGTTGCCACGCTGCTGGAAGGGCTGCTGGCGGAGTTTAAAATTAAATAAAATCGCCCTGTCAATTCAATTAATAGGCAACTGCAAAAACGTCTGTCATGCTGAGCGCAGCGGAGTCGAAGCATCTTGGCCACTTCGTTGCTAACGCTAGAAGTTAGTACCCCAGCCAAGATGCTTCGACTCCGCTGCGCTGCGCTCAGCATGACACGAGCTATTCACTACCAAAACCTTGCGAATCCTTTACGCCATCCAGGGCACCGGCAATGGCCACCTCACCCGCGCCCTCGACATTGTGCCCCTCCTCCAGCAAAGCTGCGAGCAGCTCGATATCCTAGTCAGCGGCCCGCCCGCCGACTTACCTCTGCCCTTCGAAATACATTTCCAAGCCCAAGGCATGGGGTTTTTATTCGGCAAAAAGGGCGGTATCAACTTCATTAAGACCTTTCAGCAGTTCAACTCCAAGCGCTTTGTGCGCGAGATACGCGAGCTGCCGGTGCGCGACTACGACTTGGTCATTAGCGATTTTGAGCCCGTGTCGAGCTGGGCTTGCCGGCTGCGCGGGGTGCCTTGCGTGGCCCTGAGCCACCAGAGCGCCGTGCTGCACCCGGCCGCCCCGCGCCCCAAGGCCGAGGACCCGGCCGGCCGGGCCGTGCTGCGCCACTACGCGCCGAGCACCGTACAGTATGGCTTTCATTTTCAGGCCTATGCGCCGGGCATTGCCACGCCGGTTATCCGGCAGCAGGTGCGGGCGCTGGCCCCCACCAACGACGGCCACTACACCGTGTACCTGCCCGCTTTTGAAGAAGAAACCCTAGTAGCCAGATTGCGCTACCTGAGCCGCCGCACGCGCTGGGAAGTCTTCAGCAAGCACAGCCACGTTCCCGCCGTGCACGGCAACGTGCGGGTCTGGCCCGTGAGCGGCCCCGCCTTCCTCGACAGCTTGGCGCGGGCCGAAGGCGTGCTCTGCGGCGCAGGCTTCGAGACGCCGGCCGAGGCGCTTTTCTTGGGCAAAAAGCTGCTGGCCGTGCCCATGAAGCAGCAGTATGAGCAGCAGTGCAACGCTGCCGCGCTAGCCAAAATGGGCGTGCCCATCATCAAGAGCCTCAAGGATAAACACCTGGCTGTGCTCGATGAATGGCTGCACCAGGGCCGCCCCGTGTCCGTACACTACCCCGACCAGACGGCCGCCATTATCGACCAGCTGCTGCGCGAGCAGCGGCCGGCCGTTGTTTCTTCCCAGGCTGCGAACGCGTAGCTTGCTCTTCCATGATTGATTCTTCTGCGGCTGCGGCCACTGCTTCGCTGCCGGCGGCGTTTTTTCCGGCCTCTGCCCCCACGCCTTTTTCCCGCGCCGATTTTGGACCTGATTTTCACTGGGGCGCGTCTACGGCCGCGTACCAGACCGAGGGGGCCTGGCAGCACCACGGCAAGGAGCCTAGCATTTGGGATGATTTTACGCAGCGCAAGGGTGCCATTCAGCGCGGGGAGCACGGGCGGGTGGCTACCGATTTTTTTCATCGCTACGAGCAGGACCTCGACCTGGCGCAGGCCATGGGGCTCACCGATTTTCGCTTTTCCAGCGCGTGGGCGCGGGTGCTGCCCCAAGGCACGGGCGCGGCCAATCGGCGGGGCCTCGATTTTTACGACCGGCTGGTCGATGCCTGCCTGGCGCGAGGCCTGCGCCCCTGGCTCACGCTCTACCACTGGGACTTGCCCAGCGCCCTGCAAGCCCGCGGCGGCTGGACCAACCGCGACGTAGTGAGCTGGCTTTCAGACTATGCTACCACCATGGCCCGCCACTTCGGCGACCGGGTGGCGCACTGGATGGTGCTCAACGAGCCCATGGTATTTGTAGGGGCTGGGCACCTGCTGGGCGTGCACGCGCCGGGGCGGCGGCACTTGGGGGCCTTTGGCGCGGCGGCGCACCATGCCACGCTGGCGCAGGCCGAGGGCGGCCGGGCGCTGCGGGCCGCCCTGCCCGCTACGGCCCAGATTGGCACCACCTTTTCGTGCTCCTACCTCACGCCGCACCGGCCCGACTCGGCCCGCGACGTGGCCGCCACCCGCCGCGCCGATGCCGTGCTCAACCGCTTTTTTGTGGAGCCCACCCTCGGCCTGGGCTACCCCACCGAGGAGATGCCGGCCCTGCGCTGGCTGCTGGCCCGCTACCAGCAGCCCGGCGATGAGGCGCGCCTGAAATTTGACTTCGACTTTTGGGGCGTGCAGAATTACACCCGCGAGGTGGTGCGGTTTTCGCCTTGGCTACCGCCGCAGTGGGCCAGCCTAGTGCCCGCCCGCCAGCGCGGCGTGCCCTGCACCGATATGGACTGGGAAGTTTACCCCGAGTCCATCTACCACATGCTCAAGCAATTTTCGGCCTACAAAGGCGCGCCGCCGCTGGTGATTACCGAAAGCGGGGCAGCTTTCCCCGACACCTGCCAGGCTGGCCGCGTGCCCGACCACGCCCGCCGCGCCTACCTGGAGGCTGCCATCGGGCAGGTGCTGCGGGCCAAGCGCGAGGGCGTCGATGTGACCGGTTTTTTGGCTTGGTCGCTGACCGATAACTTTGAGTGGGCCGCCGGCTACGGGCCGCGTTTTGGGTTGATACACATCGACTATGAAACCCAACAGCGCACGCTAAAAGACTCGGGGCGCTGGTACAAACAGTTTCTGACTGGCCGCGCCTAACCGGGCGCAACTAGTGGCGGGCCGCCCGCGTTTCAGGAATAAAATTTTACCAATTATTCCTATTCTCCGTGAAAGCCAACGAACTAATTATCCGCCAAGACCGCGTGGTGTACACGCTGATGATACTACTGGCCGGCATAGGCCTGCTGTGGAGCTTTTGGCAGCACCAGCATAATGCCGAAATTCCGGGGATGCCATCCCAGGTGAAGACGGCCATTAAAACGGACCCTGCCAAGACGATTTACGTGCGGTAAAACTTTGCTTGAGCTGCGTTAGCTTCTGGGTTTGTGGCTGGCTCCTGAGGAGCTAAACCACGCTGATTTTGCGGTCACCTTTGGGGCCGCAGGCAACTCAAATAGCCATTTGGGTGGCTTTTATCTACTTTTTACGCGGGCCTATAAGCAGCGAGTAACGCTTGTTACTTGCTTACCCCTTGTGCTATTAAGTGGGTCGCATACAAACGGCACTCGGCTACCGCGCACCGCCCCAATTCGAACGTGACTTTCGAGCCAGCCTATCCTGGTTTACTATCCGTTCGTGCGGGCCTACCGCACCACGCAAATATCTTCGGGCGGGGAAAGCCGATTTCAAGGAACTATTGCCAGCTGGGCTCCGCCGCACGCCATGAAAATACTATTAGTCGAAGACCACGCCGAGCTAGCCAAGAGCATTGTGAGCTATTTCTCGCAAGAGCACTATATCTGCGAGGTAGCGGCTAGTTTCGATAAGGCGCGGGAGAAACTAGAGTCGTTTCGCTACGATGTGGTGCTGCTGGACATTATGCTGCCCGATGGCAATGGCCTGGACTTGCTGAAGCTGCTGCGCAAAAATAAAATTGACAGCAGCGTTATTATCATCTCAGCCCATAATGCGTTGGATTTCAAGCTGACTGGCCTAAGCGAAGGGGCTGACGACTACATCACCAAGCCGTTTCCGCTGCCCGAGCTGCATGCCCGCATCAAGGCCATTATGCGCCGCCGCAGCCCCAACCAAGTCGACCTGCTTTCCTTCAAGGACATCACCGTCAACCTGCAGTCGATGGAGTGTCGCATCAATGACAAGACGCTGAGCCTCACGCGTAAGGAAACCAACTTGCTCCTGTATTTCATCAATAACAAGGACCGGATGCTGACCCGCCACGCCATTGCGGCCCACCTCTGGGGCGATTATACCGACAATCTGGACAGCGTCGATTTTGTGTATCAGCACGTGAAAAACCTGCGCAAAAAAATTGCGGACGCGGGCGGGCAGGACTACATCAGCACGGTGTATGGCCTGGGCTACAAACTTGACTCGGCTAGCTAGTGAAGCTCAACTACCGCTACACGCTGGCCTACGCGGTCATCACGTTTTTCGTGCTGAGCATTGGCTTTGCCATTGTGTATGCCGCTTTATCGCGCAGCGTCACGCAGGCAACTATTGGCCGGCTGGCGCACCTCAACCAGGTGGTGGCCGCGCAGCTGCAAAGCGGGCAGGACTACGCGGGGCATCCCTCGCGTGCCAACGTGCAAATCAGCCTATTACCTTCAAAAATGCTGCACCCTGCCCGCACGGTGCAGGTGCGCCCCGAGTGGGACGCCGCCCTGCAAGCCGAGGTGCTGATGGTGCGGCTCACTACGTACCCCGTGGTGCGGCAGCAAGCTTACCGCGTTACCAGCAAGGCCTCGGTAATCGAGCCCAACGACATTTATTTTACGGGGCTGGTGCTGGTATTTGCCTGGACGTTTGTGTTTTTGCTGGCGCTGGTGGTTATTCTGAGCGAGGTTATTTCCTGGCATATTCTCAAGCCGTTCAACGAAACGCTGCGGGGCATTCAGCTCTTTCAGCTGAGCCAGAAAAACAATATTGCGCTGCACCCCAGCCGCACCCAGGAATTCAACGTGCTCAACGAGTTTTTGGTGAAAATGACCACCAAGGCGCAGCGCGACTACCAGGGCCTCAAGGAGTTCTCCGAGAATGCCTCGCACGAGCTGCAAACGCCCATTGCCAGCATGAAGGCCAAAATAGAGCTGCTGATGGATTCGGAGCTGTCGGAAAAGCAGCTAACCTGGCTTACCACCATTCACGATGAGCTGGAGCGGCTCACCAAAATCAACCACGCCCTGACACTGCTGGCCCGACTGGAGCATTACGAGTCGCGGCCCGATACACCACTGAATTTCAGTGAACTGGTTCGCACTACCGAAACCACGTTTGCGGATTTGGCTGAGATGAAGGGCCTGACAGTCAGCGAGCAGATACAGCCAGGAGTGCAGGTACTATTTGACGAGTCGCTGGCGCAGGTGCTGCTCAACAACCTGTTTAGCAACGCTATCCGGCACAACCAGGCGGGCGGCGAAATCCGCATCCAACTCACTGAAAGCGCGCTACTGCTACAAAATACCGGGCACGCGCCCAATGCGCCCGTAGAAGAGCTTTTTGGCCGCTTCAAAAAGGGTAATTCGGCGCTCGACTCCATCGGCATCGGGCTGGCTATCGTCAAGCGCATCAGCGAGTTGTATGGGCACCGCATCAGCTACGACTATGCGGCCGGCTGGCACACAGTGCACCTGAACTTTGGGGCCGCCGGCAGCCCAACTCTTAGCCAAATGACCGGGGAAATAGGTGTTGTTAAATAAGGTAAAGCCCCTGCCCTATCTCTGGCTAAATAAGCTTATCCAGAGACAGGGCAGGGGCTGCTAGGCTCACCACGGGCACGTGGCCGGGGCCGGGAAATATTCTTCACTAAAGTATTTGCCAGTAGGCCCATCTGCGCCAAGGAGCGCATACTTCACGATGCGCTGCCCAGCCTCCTCCACCGTGCTGGTGCCTTGGTAGCCCGTGAAGTCGGTTTTGGTGTAGCCCGGGCAAACGGCGTTGACTTTGAAGGGCGTGTCGCGCAGCTCGTACGCCAAGTTGATAGTGTACATATTGAGGGCCGCTTTCGACGCCTGGTACACCGGAAACCGGTAGGCAAAATTCTCGTTATCGAGGTCGGCATACAGCGTTAGCGATGCCATGGCGGTGCTCACGTTGACGAGGCGCGGCTGCGACGACTGTTGCAGCAGGTCGAGGAAGGCCTGCGTAACCCCGACCACCCCAAACAAGTTGGTTTCAAACACGGCCCGAAACTGCTCGAGCGTGGCCTGCCGGGCCGACTGCGACATGCCACCGGAAATGCCGGCATTATTGACCAGCACATCCAAAACCGGCGTTTTTTCGCCAATAGCTGCCCGGGCCGCTCGAATGGAATCGGGATTGGTAACGTCTAGCTGCACGGCTTCGAGGGTGGCGAGCCCAGTGGCTTTAAGCTGTTGAACAGCGGCTTCGCCGCTTGCCAGATTGCGGCTGCCGATGTAGACAAAAAACCCCTGCTGGGCAAGTAATTTGGCGACTTCCAGGCCGATACCCTTGTTGGCGCCGGTTACTAAGGCTGACTTCATGTGCGGAATTAGGTGAGTTTGATTAAGAAAAAAGCCGGTGGAGCTATTCCAAACGGGTGGTTAGATTTGAGCGTATTCCCTTATTAATTAGTTGATTAATGCGCTTTATAAAGCATCTGCCAAGGGCACGTCTAGCCCTGAACGCCCGATTTTGCCGGTGTTACTTTGCTTAGCCGTGCGTAGCGCTTCTGCCAGCGGAGAGTTGGTTGTCGGAGCGTCGGGCCAGCGCCTTCGCTATTTGCTACCAGTAGGATGCTGGGAGCTTTCTATTCTGTGCGGCCCGCCACATCAGCTCGCTGCCGACTGTTGGCCAAGTCCTTACCCAACCAGCGCGGTCGGAGAATAACCAAATTGCTTTTTGAACGCATACGAGAAATGGGCTAGGTTTTCAAAGCCAACTTCCAGGTACAGTTCCACGGGCCTTCTCCTTTTTTCGGCTAGCTGGTAATGGGCCAGCGCCAATCGTTTCTGCGTAAGCCAGCGCTGCGGGCTCAGCTGAAAGGCTTTTTTAAAGTCTCTCTTAAAGGTGGTGAGGCTACGGCCGGTCAGGTAGCTAAATTTTGACAGGGAGAGGTTGAACATATAGTTCGCCTCCATAAACTCGACCAGATTCAGTTTGCCGGGCTCGGAGAAGTCGGCCAGCACCCCATCGCTCTGCGGGTCGAGGCTGCGCAGTATCTCAATTACCTCCGTTATTTTCACGGCAAGAAGCTTCTCTGGTAAGTGGTGTTCGAGTTCCAGGTAGGGCAGCAGAGAGGCGAAGAGACTCTGCAACAGCGGGCTTTTGGGGAATAGCAGCAGGGCGGGGGCATGGGGCTGCGCGGGCACCGGCGAATGCTGCGTGTAGTATGCCCGCACGAGGGCTGTGGGCAGCGCCAGGATGATGGCCTGATAAGCAACTCCGTCTTTCGGATACTTGAGCAAGGTCGCCGGCTGGTTTCGGGGCAGCAGCACTGTATCACCCACTTGGCAGCATTGCGTGCGGTTGGCCTGTACCACTTTCAACTCGCCAGCAAGCACACTAACCAGGAGGTTATCCTGGTAGGTTTTTTCGCCTCCATAACGCTGGTCGCCGCTACAGACAGCTAATAGGTCCGCGTAACGATTTATCTGCTTGACGTTCATAAAGTAATGCGGCACTTGGCTACCTGGTAGCTTGCTTTGGTGTGAAGCGCTTATTGACCATGCAAAATTAGCTGGTCCTGCCCCGCAGCACTTTGTTTAAAAGGCCAAATATGCTTTGTTCAGCAGCCCACTAGCGCAGTGGGCTGTTACGCCATTTAGGTGCCGGCCCTTGCCTACACTCCTTTTCTCCTACCACTTGCATCTGCCTGGCGAAATGGTTTTTCGACTACTAAGCCAACGCGAGCATGCGTTGCAGGTTCGCGCTTACCCGCTTAGCAATGCCTGAAAATGGGTGGGAAAATTTCAAGCTAAGTATAAACTTTCTATAAAATTTCCTCAAAATTGGGTAGTTGCTTTGCCAAGCAGCAACGAGTAAGTAATGACTTACTCTTGCTTGCTTAACGCTCACCTCTCCCACCCGTGCCTACCCTGAGTGCTCCTGCTTTTGTGCCTTCTGCGCCGGCCTTGCAGGCGGCTCCCGAGAAAATCTCGCAGCGGCGGCTCCGGGCTATTCTGAGTGGGTCGGTCGGCAACCTGGTCGAGTGGTACGACTGGTACGTATTCTCGTCGTTTTCACTCTACTTCTCGGGCTCGTTTTTCCCGTCGGGCGATGCCACGGCGCAGCTTCTGCAAACGGCGGGCATCTTCGCGCTGGGCTTTTTAATGCGGCCCATTGGCGGCTGGATGTTTGGGCGGGTGGCCGATAAAGTGGGCCGCAAGCAGGCCATGACGCTGTCGGTGCTGCTCATGTCGCTGGGCTCGCTGCTCATCGCCCTCACGCCCACTTACCAAACCGTGGGCCTGGTAGCGCCGGTGCTGCTGCTCACGGCCCGCCTGCTGCAAGGCCTGAGCGTGGGCGGCGAGTACGGCGTGTCGGCCACGTACCTGGCCGAAATGGCGACCCGCACCCGCCGCGGCTTTTACTCCAGCTTTCTGTACATGACCCTGATTGGGGCGCAGCTGCTGGCGCTCGGCATCCAGCTGGTGCTGCAAAAGGTGCTGCTCACCGAGGCTGAGCTTTATGACTGGGGCTGGCGCGTCCCATTTGTGATTGGGGCGCTGCTCTCGGTGGTGGCGCTGTACCTGCGCAATAGCTTGGATGAAACCGACGCCTTCGTGGCACAGCAGCACCGGCCCGATGAGCAGCGCGGCAGCCTGCGCCTGCTGCGGCAGCACCCGCGGGCGGTACTGCTAGTGGTGGGCCTCACCATGGGCGGCACGCTGGCGTTCTACACCTTCACCACCTACATGCTTAAGTTTCTGGTGAATACGGCGCACATGGCCAACTCGGCAGCTACTTATACTTGCTTTCTATCGCTGCTGGTGTTTGCGGGTTTGCAACCGGTTTTTGGCAGCTTGTCGGACCGCATCGGGCGGCGGCCGCTGCTCATCGGGTTCGGGGTGCTGGGCACGCTGGGTACGGTACCGCTGCTCACGGCGCTCAGCCACGTGGCCTCGCCGGCGGCGGCGTTTGGGCTGCTGGTACTGGCGGCCATCATGGTGAGCGGCTACAGCAGCATCAATGCCGTGGTGAAGGCCGAGCTTTTTCCGGTTGAAATCCGAGCGCTGGGCATCGGGCTGCCGCACGCGCTAACGGTGGCCGTGTTTGGCGGCACCGCTGAATACCTGGCCTTGTGGGCCAAGCGAGCCGGGCACGAGCCCCTGTTTTACTGGTACATCACGGGCTGCATAGCTGTGTCGCTACTGGTTTTCCTGCTGATGGGCGACCTCGGCCGGACCTCCCGACTCAACGACGACGCGAGCTAGCGCCGACGCTACGCCGCTCTTTCTCTGCTACTTCTACCGGCCCGCGGCCGGCTTCATTTCCCACCCATTTCTATATGAAAAACTGGCTACTCCTCGGGTTTTGCCTGCAAGCGGGGCCGCTGCTGGCGGCCGGCCCGGCCGCTCCCTCCCTGGCTACTACCCGCCGCCCGCAGGCCGTGATTACGGGCACCATCACCGATAAGCTCACCGGCGCGCCGCTGGAAGTGGTGACCGTGGTGAACAAGCAAACTCAGAAAAGCACCGCCACCAACGCGGCGGGTAAGTTCTCCATTGAGGTCGATAACCCGGCTACCGACGTGCTGGTGTTCACCTACATCGGCTACCAGACGGTAGAAGAAAAGGTAAATGGCCGCACCACCATTAATCTTCAACTGGAGCCCACCTCGACCGAGCTGCAAGAAGTATCGGTGAACGCGCTGGGCTTTGTGGTGGCCAAGGATAAGCTGGGCTACGCCTCCTCGAAGGTCGAAGGCAACCAAATAGCCCGCTCGGGCGAGGTGAGCGCCATCGACGGGCTGGGCGGCAAGGCGTCGGGGGTGCGGATTTCGCGCTCGTCGGGCTCGGACCCCGGCGCGTCGTCGCAGATTTTGATTCGGGGCCAGAGCACCATCACGCGCGGCACCGACCCGCTGATTGTGCTCGACGGCGTGCCCATCAACAGCGGCGCGCGCAACGAAGCCAGCAGCGGCGTAACCCAGCAAAACCGCCTCGGCGACATCAACCCTGATGATATTGCCTCGGTAGAAGTGCTGAAAGGCGCCTCGGCCGCCGCGCTTTGGGGCACCCGCGCCGCCAATGGCGTGCTGGTTATTACCACCAAAAAGGGCAATAGCGACCGGCTGGCGATTTCGTACAAAGGCACGTTTTCGGTCGACCAGGTAAATCGCAAATACGCCTTGCAAGATGCCTACGGGCAAGGCACGGGCGGCGTGTGGCGGCGCAACAACGCCCGCAGCTGGGGCGACAAAATTGCCAACCGTAGCGGCGCGGCCGACGTGCTGAACACCACCGGCGAGTACTTCCGGGCCGATAATGGCAACGTGTATTACCCCATCACGACCAAGAACTCGCAGGAGACTTACAACGACAAAAATTACGACGCGGTATTCGGCCTGGGGCATTACTTCGACAACTCGCTGAGCTTGAGCGGCGGCAGTAAAACGTCTAACTTCTTCCTAAGCCTGAGCGACCTAAATCAAACGGGCGTTATCAAGGGCAATAGCGATTACCGGCGCACTACGGCCCGCCTCAACGCCACCCGCGAGTTGAGCAAGTGGTTGAGCATTACGGGCAGCACGGCCTACACGCTCACCAATTCGAACCGCGTGCGGCGCGGCGTAAACAACGGCAGCGTGGCGCTGGGCTTGCTGCGCACCCCGGCCGACTTCGACAACACCGATTACCGGGGCTCCTACGCCTCGTCGCCCACGGGGGCGCTGATAACGGGCCGGCAGCGCGCCTACCGCAACAGCACCGGCAACACCAACGACCCCGGCTTTAATAACCCGCTCTGGACGACGCACCAGGAGATTAATACCAGCAAGGTTAACCGCTTCATCAACAGCGCCGAAGTCAACATCAACCCCACGAGCTGGCTGCACTTTACCACGCGGGCCGGGGTCGATTATTTCAGCGACGAACAGATTGGCTACTTCCCGGTCAACTCCAAAAACGTGCCCACCGGCTCGTACACCCGCGACGAGTACAGCGAGCTACAAATGAACCTCGACGTAATCGGGCGGGCCGAGCATCGGTTTAGCGACAAGCTGGCCATCAACGGCTTGGTGGGCTTCAACTACAACAACCGCCGCTTTACCGACCTCACGGGCACGGGCGTAAACTTCATTTTGCCCGACGCGCCGGCCGACCTCAACAACTCGGCGGTGGCCAACACGACCATTGACGACAGCTTTATTCGCAACATAACCAATGCGGGCTACGCCACGGTAGGCGCCGAGTTTGCCAACCAGCTCTACCTAAACCTGACGGGCCGATTGGAAGCCGCTTCTACCTTCGGCAGCTTGTCGTCGAACCAGTTTTTTTACCCGGCCGCCGACATTGCCTGGGACTTCTCGGCGCTGCCGATGTTCAAGAACAACAAGATTTTTTCGTTTGGCAAGCTGCGGTCCTCGTTCGGCATCGTGGGCATTCAGCCCGCGCCCTACAACACGAACACGTACTTCATTTCGCCTAACTACGTGGACGATAGCAACCCTAACCTAGATGGCAGCATCTTCGGGGCGGGCACCTACACACAGAGCCAGAGCAAGGGCAACCCCTACCTGCGACCCGAGAAAAAGCAGGAGTTTGAAGTGGGCACCGATTTGCGCTTTTTTGACAACAAAGTGCGGGCCGGCTTCACGTTCTACTACAACAAAACCACCGACGCGCTGCTGAATATTCCGCAGGCCACGAGCACCGGCTTTACCTCGCTCTACGCCAATGCGGGCTCGATTCGCAACCGCGGCATGGAGGTGGATTTGAGCTACACCGCGATTCAGGGCAAGGACTGGTCGCTGGAAGTAGACGCCAACTGGACGCGCAACCGCAACCAAGTATTGAGTTTGAACGGCGCGGCCTCCATCGATTTGGGCGGGCTCACGGGCGTATCGTCGCGGGCTGTGGTGGGCCAGGCACTGGGCGTGCTGTGGGGCACCGGCTACGTGCGCGACGACCACGGCACCTTAATACTGGATGCCAACGGCTTCCCAACCAGCAACACCACCCAGCAAGTACTCGGCGACCCCAACCCCGACTGGCGCGGCGGAGCCGGCTTCACGGCTCGTTACAAAGGCTTTAGCCTGCACGCGCTGTTTGAACGCTCGCAGGGCGGCCAGATTGTGGATGGCACCGAGGCTGTGCTCGTGGACTACGGCACCAGCGCCGCCACCGCCACGGAGCGCACTTCGACCCAAGCCTTGAAAACCTCGACCGGCGCGGTTATCGCGGCCGGCACGCCTTTCCGGGGCAATATCCAAAACTTCGGGGCCGGCGACGTGGCCCTCACCGAAAGCTGGTACACGGGCCTGGGCGGCTACTTCGGCAACGTGCTGGAGCCCTTCGTACAAGACGCCTCCTGGACGCGCCTGCGCGAATTGACGCTCGGCTACACCTACCGCCTGCCGGTGGCCCGCCTGGGGCTGCACTCGGCCACCTTTGAGGTAAGCGGCCGCAACCTCTGGCTGGTGAGCCCAGTCAAAAACTTCGACCCTGACTCCAACCTGGCTGGCTCGGGCTCGGCACGGGGTATCGTGTATTTTAATAATCCTAGCACGCGCTCTTATTTGGCTACGCTGCGGCTTGATTTCTAGGTTGTCCTAGCGCGGGCGCCTCCCCCCCAGCTCCCTCTCCGAAAAGGAGAGGGGGAGCCTGACGACTCACCGACCATTGCTGACGTCAGCATACGGTCGGCTCCCCCCTCTCCTTTTCGGAGAGGGGGCCGGGGGGTGAGGCGCCCGCGTTCGAACTGCTACCTGGGCCACCACATCCCACCCACTCCTTGCCTTATCATGAAAAAATATATCCTCTACTCACTGCTGCTCGCCAGCCTGGGCGCGTGCAAAAACCTGGTCGATGACCTGAACGTGAGCCCCAACAACCCGCTCGACGCGCCCGCCAACGTGATGCTGACCGGCGTGCAGCTCTCCGATGCCGTGGTGCAGGAGGGCGAGGCCGCCCGCCGCGCCGGCATGTGGAGCGGCTACTTCGAGGGGCTGCTGTTTCAGTACCAGAGCCACCAGCAGTACATCGTGATTGCCAGCGACTTCAACACGCCGTGGAGCTTTGTGTACTCCACCACCATCAAAAATGCCCGCCTGATGCGGCAAAAGGCGCTGGATGTAAACAACCGCCGCCTGGCCGGCGTGGCCCAAGTACTCGAAGCCAACGCGGCCGGCACCGCCGCCGACCTCTGGGGCGATGTACCATTTAGCCAAGCGGTGGACGAGGCGTACTCCAACCCGCAGTTCGACCCGCAGGCGCAGGTGTATGCCTCGGTGCAAACGCTGCTCGACAGCGCCATTGTCAACCTGAACTCTACCGCGTTTATCGACTTTTCGGCCAATGACATCATTGCCCAGGGCAATGCGGTGCGGTGGCGGCAGGCGGCCTACACACTGAAGGCACGCAATTATTTGCACGCCAAAAACTACGCGGCGGCCCTGACTGCCGCCCAAAACGGCCTCAGCACCAACGCCAATAGCCTCTACTTCCCGCACCTCGACAATACCAACGGCTCGAACCTGTTTTACCAGTTTCAGGTCGAGGACAAGAGCGGTTACATGGGCGTGGGGCAGTTTGCCAACAGCCTGATAAACCCCACCGGCACCCGCACCCGCGCCAACAGCAAAACCAACGAGCGCGCCCGCTACAGCTACCTCTACACCAGCGCCACAGCCCTTAACACGGGCTCGGTGGGCGGGGCCTTCTACAAAACCACCGCCTACCCGATGGTAACGTACCAGGAAAATCTGCTGATTCTGGCCGAAGCCGACGCCCGCCTCAACGGCCTCACCGCCGGCCTCGCCCGCCTCAATACCTACCGCGCCTACCTGGCCACCGGCGGCTACCTGACTACCAACTACATCGTGGCCGCCAACCTGAAATACGACGCCTACGTGGCGGCCGATTTCAACGCGGGCGGCCTCGAAAACCCGACGGCCACGGCTATTGCGCCAGCATCGGCGCTGCTGCGCGAAATTCTGGAGGAGCGCTACGTCACCTTCATGGGCCAGATTGAGGGCTTCAACGACGTGCGCCGCACCGTGAAGGAAACTGATGTGCGGGTGCCGCTGCCGCCCAATGTGGGCACGCAGCTGCCGGGGCGCTTCCTGTACCCGCAGTCGGAGGTTGACCGTAATTCGTCGGTACCTAATCCGATTCCGGGCATTTTTGCGCCTACGCCGGTTAATAGGTAAGAGTTAGGAGTTATTTCTCCCGTCAGGTACAGCTGTCATTGCGAGCGCAACGAAGCAATCGCATCCGAACAAGCCGCGCTGGTGCGATTGCTTCGCTGTGCTCGCAATGACAGCCGTACACTTGACTCTTAACTTAAAAAAGCGCTTCTTATGAAGAAAATTACTTCCAACCTCACCGTGCAGGTGCTCACGGCCATTGCGCTGGGCGTGCTGGTGGGGGCGCTGTTCCCCACGTTCGGGGCGGCGCTCAAGCCGGTGGGCGACACGTTTATCGCGCTCATTAAGATGCTTATCACGCCCATCATCTTCCTGACGGTGGTGCTGGGTATCGGCAGCATGGGCGACATGAAAAAGGTGGGCCGCGTGGGCGGCAAAGCCCTGCTCTACTTCGAAATCGTGACCACGCTGGCGCTGGCCATCGGCATCACCGCCGCCAACCTCACGCACCCCGGCCACGGCATCGACGCCCGCGCCTCGGTGGCCACCCAAAGCGCCGCCCAGGCCGCCGAAGCCGCCAAATACACCAGCGCCGCGGCCACCAGCGGCGGCATGAATTGGGTCGATTTTTTCACCCATATCGTGCCCCACAGCGTGGTGGGCGCATTTGCCGACGGCGACGTGCTGCAAGTGCTGCTGTTCGCGGTGCTGTTTGGGCTGGCCGTCAGCCGCATTCCGGCTGAGTATGGGCAGCCGCTGATGAAGACGTTTGACCGGCTGTCGCACGCCATGTTTGGGGTGCTGGCGCTGGTGATGAAGCTGGCACCCATCGGGGCGTTTGGGGGCATGGCCTTCACCATCGGCAAGTACGGGCTGGCCACGCTGCTGCCGCTGGGCAAGCTCATGCTGGTGGTGTATCTCACCATGTTTTTGTTCATTTTCGGCGTGCTCAACTTGGTGCTGCGCTTCTACGGGTTGCGCCTGGGCGCGTACCTCAGCTTTATCAAGGAAGAAATTTTGCTGGTGCTGGGCACCTCCTCGTCCGAGTCGGCCCTGCCGCGCATGATTGACAAGCTGGAGCGCTTCGGCTGCTCGCGCTCGGTGGCCGGGCTGGTCATTCCAACCGGCTATTCCTTCAACCTTGATGGCACGTCTATCTACCTGTCTATCGCGGTAATATTTCTGGCCCAGGCGTTTAACATCGACTTATCGCTCACGCAGCAGTTGTCGCTGATTGGCATTTTGATGATAACCAGCAAGGGCGCGGCGGGCGTCACGGGCTCGGGCTTTATCGTGCTGGCGTCCACGCTGGCGGCCACCAAAGTCATCCCGGTTGAGGGCGTGGCGCTGCTGCTGGGAGTGGATAGATTCATGAGCGAGGCCCGCGCCATCACCAACGTTATCGGCAATGGCGTGGCCACGCTGGTTATCGCTAAAAGCGAGGGTGAGTTTGACGAGGCCCGGCATCAGCGCGCCCTCCTGGGCCTGGAAGTGCCTGAGGTCGAGCGGCCCGCGCCCGCGCTGCCCATTGTGGAGCCCGCGCCCTTAGCGGCGGTGCCTGAAAAATGGGTGCACTAACAAGGGTTCGGATTTAATAAGCCCTTGTCATTGCGAGCGCAGCGAAGCAATCGCACCCGAATCACGGCTGAACAGGTGCGATTGCTTCGCTGCGCTCGCAATGACAAGCATTATACTCATAATCATCTGTAAGATAAACAATTATCTTAACATGAAATTCTTCCTTTCTCCCACCCTACTGCTGGCCGCCAGCGCGCTACTTGTGCTACCCCGCCCCGCCTGCGCCCAAGCACCCACCAAACCAACTGTTATCCTGTTCGTGGGCAATAGCTTTTTGCACGGTAAGTACCCGCCGGTGCTCAACTACAACACCGAAAACGTGAAGGACGAAAACTTTGGCTTGCCCAAGGAAGACCCGCGTTTTGAAAACCACCCCGAGGAGCCGGGGCCGTGGAGCGGCATTCCCGGCATTTTTAAGAAGCTGACCGACGAGGCCGGGCTAAATTACGAAGTGCACTTCGAAGCCATTAGTGGCAAAACGCTGAAATATCACTACGACAATGCCTTATCCGTCATTCAGCAGCCCAAGTGGAATGCTGTGGTGATGCACGACAACAGCGCTTGGCCGCTGCCCACGCGCCGCACTGGCCACCCCGAAGTATTCCGCGAATACGCCGCCAAGCTGGAGCAGGCCATCCACACGGCCAACCCGCAGGCGCAGGTGTACCTCTACGCCACCTGGCCCCGCGCCGACCTCACGTACCCAGCCGGTAAGGCCTACTCGGGCCTGCCCGTCGACTCGATGGCGGCCGACCTGCACGCCGCCTACTATGACATGCTGCGCCAAGACCCCAAGCTAGCGGGCGTGGCCCCGGCCGGCGATGCCTGGCTGCGGGCCATTCAGTCGGGCACCGCTACGCGCGACCCCTACACGCCCGAGGCGGGCAAGCTAAACCTCTGGGCTGTCGATTATTATCACCCCAGTAAGTGGGGTAGCTACTTAAATGCCTGCGTGCTATTTGGCGAAATAACGGGCCGCGACCCGCGTAGCCTCGGTGGGGCCGAGCAGGCAGCAGCGGCGCTGGGCATCGCCCCGACCGAGGCTGTCAGCTTGCAGCGCGTAGCGGCCGAGCAGGTGCTGGCCGCCCGGCCGGGGGCGTTTGCCAAGGCTGGTGCTGAGAGCAAAGCACAGAAGGTAAAAACTAAGATTAAGTCTGCGAAAAGCTAAGAACGTGTTCGTGAATTGCTAAAAAAGGTCGTCATGCTGAACGCAGTGAAGCATCTCTACCGCTTCATTGCTTACTGTCCGAATGGTGCGGCAGAGATGCTTCACTGCGTTCAGCATGACGACCTTTTTTGATTTAACCGATTCAAAAACAGATTCATACCCTAAGTTCTACCAGGTAAAGCCAGCCCGGTTGCAGCCTGCTTCTTCACCCATCCCACCCCTCCCCTTATGGTTTCCCTTCGTTTTTTTCCGGCCGCTGGGCGGCTGGGTGGTATCGCCTTGGCCTTGCTGAGTCTGAGCAGTGTAGCGCTAGCGCAAACCCCAACGCGCATCCTGTTCGTGGGCAACAGCTTCACCCACGGCAAGTACGCGCCGGTGCTCAACTACAACTCGGCCGCCGTGACCGACGAAAACTATGGCCTGCCCAGCACCGACCCGCGCTACGAGAGCGTGGCCAGCGAGCCGGGGCCGTGGGGCGGCATTCCGGGAATTTTCAAGAAATTTACCGACGAGGCGGGCCTCAACTATGAGGTACATATTGAGGCCATTAGTGGCAATTCGCTACAATACCACTACGCCAATGCGCTGTCGGTAATCGCGCAGGCCAGCTGGAACAAAGTGGTGCTGCAAGAGGTGAGCGACCGCCCAATACCCACCAGCCGGGGCGGCAACCGCAGCGCCTTTTATACCGCCGCCACCAGCCTCGAGCAGGCCATTCACACGGCCAACCCGCAGGCGCAGGTGTACCTCTACGAAACTTGGGCGCGGGCCGACCTTACGTACCCGGCAGGCCAGCCCTACTCGGGCCTGCCCATCGACACGATGACGGCCGACCTGCACAACGGCTACTACCGCGCCTACTTCAACAACAGCCGCCTCGCGGGCGTGGCCCCGGCCGGCGATGCCTGGCTGAGCGCCATCACCACCGGCGTGGCCACGCGCAACCCCTACACCCCCGACGCCACTAAGCTAAACCTTTGGGCCGTCGATTATTACCACCCCAGCAAATGGGGCAGCTACCTGAATGCCTGTGTGTTGTTTTACCGCATCACGGGTGTGGACCCGCGCACGCTGGGGGCCAGCGAGCAGGCCGCCGTGGCGCTGGGCATTACCCCAGCGGCGGCGGTAGCCTTGCAGCAACTAGCTTACCAGCAAGTAAATGTGGTGGTAACGCCGCCCGCTATCCCTACGGCCGCCGCCTTCACGCCTGGCAACTTTGTGGCGGTGCGCGCGGGCGATGGCTCGGCGGCCCTGACCAGCGCCGCCACTCCGGTTTTCCTGGCCGAATACACCCCCACCGGCACCCTGGTGCAAACCATTCCGCTGCCCACCGCCGACGCGGGCAGCAACCGCGCTTTTACCAATAGCGGCACGGCGACTTCCGACAACAACATGACCCGCTCGGCCGACGGCCGCTACCTGGTGCTGACGGGCTACAATGCCACACCCGGCACGGCTTCCATTACCGGTACCACCACCGCGGCCACCAACCGCATTATCGGCCGGGTGGCGGCCGATGGCAGCCTCGACACCAGCACGCGCATCGACGATGCCTTTAGCGCAACCAATTTCCGCTCGGCGGCCAGTGCCGATGGCTCGACGTTTTACGCGGCCGGGGGCAACAGCGGCATCCGCTACCTGCCCTTTGGCAACACCGGTCCAACCACGGCGCTGAGCGCGGGTGCGCTGGTTAACTTCCGGGCCATCAACATTTTCGGAGGTAATCTCTACGTGTCCTCGGCGGCCAGCCCCAACTACGGCGTCAACCAGATTGGCACGGGGCTGCCCACGGCGGCCGGCGCAGCCGTGACGTTGCTGCCAGGCTTTCCCGCGGCCAGCGGGCCCAGCTCCTACGGCATTTATTTCGCTGACCTTAGCCCCGCCGTACCCGGCGTGGATGTGGTGTACGTGGCCGACGATAACCCCACCGGGGGCATTCAGAAATGGAGCCTGGCCGGGGGCACCTGGGCGCTGAATGGCACCATCGGCGGCTCGACCACGGCCCTGCTGCGCGGCCTCACGGGCAGTCGCACCGGCACGGCGGTGCAGTTAGTGGCCAGCGGGGGCGGCGGCCTCTACACTGTGCTGGACAATGCCGGCTACAACGCCGCGCCCAGCACCACCGCCCTGCCCGCGCCGCTCGTGACGCCGCCCGCCAATACGGCGTTTCGCGGGGTAGCTTTTGCCCCGGTGGCCACGGCGCTGGCGGCCCGCCCGGCCGCTTCGGGGCTGGCCGCGGAGGTTTTTCCGGTGCCGGCGGCTGCGCAATTGCTGGTGCGGCTGCCCGCCACTAGCGGGAGCGCATCGGCCCAGGTAGCCTTGTTTACCAGCCTGGGCCAGCAGGTGCTGAGCCAGCAACTACCCACCACGGCGGCCGGCACTACACTTTCGCTCAATGTCGAAGGCCTGCGCAACGGCGTGTATACGCTACGGGTGCAAGTGGGCGAGCAACTCCTTAGCAAGCAAGTGGTTATCCTGCACTAGTGCCCGCATTTTCCGGCGTTGCCGCTTACCCTAAAGTCAAACGCTGCGGTTACCTATCGAATTACAGCTTTTCTGCACTACCCGCTTCTTAGAGCGTTTTCGGAGTAAGTGTACGGGTTTTTAGTTTAGATTGCGCTATGCAAGCTTATTCAAATGATTTGCGCGAACGGGTGGCTGCCGCTTACGCAACGGGCCAGTTCACCATTGACCAGGTCGCCAGCCGC
>JBPBQK010000049.1:0-33313 GCA_050954845.1 Janthinobacterium lividum | reverse complement strand
ATGCTTGAACTGAACAACGCCGGGCGGGGACAAGCCCCGCACCCTACTGGTGAGTACTACAAAAAAAGAGGCCCTTTTTGCTTAGCAAAAAGGGCCTCTTTTTTACAATGCTAACTCATACACCGCACCTTGCTCAGTGGTCAACAGCAGCGTATTGGCATCCTTAAAAGCCGCGCCCTCCGTCTGCCCAGCGCCTTTCAGGTCGATGTGGCGGGGCGTTGCTTTCAGAATAGCATCCCAGGAATTTCCTTCCAAAATAAACAGCTCCTGCCGGGCCAGCAGCACCAGGCGGCGGCCATTGGGCGAGAGCGTGGCATCGGTGACCTGGCCGGGAATGGCGAGCTTGGTGATGAGCTTGGCAGTGTACGTGCCGGGCGTTTCGGGCACAGTGTACACTTTGCAAGTGGTTTCCTGGGCGCGGTCTTTCGAAAAAAGGTATACCTGGCCGGCGTGCCAGAGGCTGGCTTCGCAGTCGAAATTGCGCTCGCTTTTGGCGGGCGGGAAGGCAGTTTGGTCGGGGTATTTGAAGCTGATTTTGCCCACTTTATCGGGCTGCTCGGGGCGAAAACGCAGGATGGCCAGGTTGCGGCGGTCGTTGTTGTTGTTGCCGCAGTCGCCCATAAAGTAGTTGCCGCTGTTGTCGCGGCTCAGGCTTTCCCAGTCGTTGTTGGGCGCGCCGAGCGTAAACTGGCCCACTTGCTGGCCGGTAGCATCGACGCGGAATACGATAGGCTGCTGGCCATCGTCGCCGAAGGTGTAGTAGGTGCCGGCTTCGGGCGCCGCGCATAGGCCCGAGCTTTCGAAGATGCCATCGGCGAGGTGGCCCACGCGGCGCAGGCCAGCAGGCAGGTCGTCTTTTTGCTTTTTAGACGAGTTTTTCTTGCCTTTTTTACCCTTGTGGTTTTGGGCCACGGCTTGCGGCTGGTCGGCGCTGGCTTGCTCGCTTTCGGGCGGCGAGCAGGCGGAGGTAAATAGCATGACGCCCAGCAAGGGGCGCAAGATGAGGGGGAAATACAGCATAGGGTTTGCTCTTACGGCAAAACCCTGTGCCGGGGTCAGGCCAATGCTAGGGCACGGGGTCGTATCCGTGGCCGCCCCAGGGGTGGCAGCGCCCTATACGCCGCAGCGCCAGCCGCCCCCCGCGCCACGGCCCATACCGCGCAATGGCCTCGGCCGAGTAGGCCGAGCAGGTGGGCGTGAAGCGACAGCTCGGCGGCGTGAGCGGCGAAATAGCTAGCTGGTAAAAACGAATAAGCAGCAGCAGCAGGCGGCTAAACATAAGGCAACAAGGCGGGGCGATGCGGTAAAGTTCGGCAGCAGATTGCGGAGCCCGCGGGCTTCACCTCAGTTGCTGACGACTGCTGGGCAGAGCCCAAAACCAACTGGCTTGCTTTGGCCCGCACCTATTTATTCACCAAGCCAATAGCTAGCCCAACCATTTGCCAACTGTCTGGCAAATGCCTAACCCATCAGGAAAAGCGCTCCAACCAAGCAAGCGCCCCCTTGCTGGCAACAAAAGACGAACAGACAGGCCTCTTTTCCTTGGCTAATAAATACTTTTAAGGAGGCACAAGTAGTATATTTCGACTTCTTTTTATAAACCTGCCTATGCGGCTAGCTTTATTCGTTTTCCTTTTTTTAGGGTTGCTTTCTACCACCCGCCTGCTGGCCCAGGGCAATGGCCCCGTGGGGCAGGGCGCGCGCGCCGTGGCGCTCGGCAATGCCTCGGCCACGCTGGGCGGCGATGTATGGGCCGTGGCTAATAACGCGGCCGGGCTGGGCACCCTCACTCGCCCCACGGTGGGCGCGTACCTCGAAAACCGCTACCTCATCACCAGCCTCAACGCCACGGCGGCCGTGCTGGCCATGCCCCTGGGCGTGATAGAGCCCGCCAGCGCGGGGCAGCCCGCCCGCGCCAGCCACGGCGTAGTAGGGTTTGAGGCACACCGCTTTGGCGGAGCTTTGTATAATGAAATCCGGCTGGGGGCGGCCTATGGCTACCGCCTGGGCGTGGTCAGCATCGGCGGGCGGCTCGATGTGCTGCAAGTGAGCTTCCAGGACCTAGGCAGCCGCCGCGCCGTGGTGGGCTCGCTGGGTGGGCAGGCCGACGTGGTGCCCGAGCGCCTCACCTTCGGCGTGTATTTATACAACCTCAACCAGGCCAAAATGGCCGAGTACCAGGACGAGCGCGTGCCCACCGTGCTGCGCGCCGGGCTGGCCTACAAGCCCAGCAAGCAGGTAACCATCCTGGCTGAAACCGAGAAGGATATTGAGCGCAACGCCGGCGTAAAAGCGGGCCTCGAATACCTGCCCATCCCGGCCGTGGCCATCCGGGCCGGCTACACCAGCCTGAGCCAGCAAACCACCGGCGGCGTGGGCGTAAAGGCGGGCAACTTTCAGTTTGACTACGCCGCCGGCTGGCATAGCGTGCTGGGCTTGAGCCAATTTCTGAACGTGAACTGGCAATGGGAACGCAAACAATGAACCCGCTAGCTCAACGGTGGCCGGCGCGCTTTGCGGGGCTGCCCCAGCAGTTAAAGCTGGTTTTGCCCGCTTTTTGCGTAAGCCTGCTGCTGGCGCACGCCGCGCAGGCCCAGGAGCTGCCGCGCCGCGCCCCCGACCTCGACCGCCTCACCCAGGAGCTGTTTGCCGAAATTCAATCGGACCAAGTGCCGTATGAGGATTTGTACGAAACGCTGCTGCAATACTACCAGACGCCCGTGAACCTCAACGGAGCCAGCCGTGAAGACCTGCGCGCCCTGCTGCTGCTGTCGGAAACGCAGATTACCAACCTATTAAAACACCGCGAAGCTACCGGCCCGCTGCTGAGCCTCTACGAATTGCAGGCCGTGCCGGGCTGGGATTTGCGCACCATCTACCGGGTGCTGCCCTTCGTGACGGTGCAAACCGACGACGCTAACCGCACCCGCGGGCCACTCTGGCAGCGCATTAAAAACGAAGAAAATAACGCCCTGTTCCTACGCTACGAGCGGGTGCTGGAGCAGCGCAAGGGCTATTCGGTGGCCGATACGTTTCAGGGCCGGCCCACGCAGCGCTACCTCGGCACGCCCGACAAAATGGTAGTGCGCTACCGCGTGAGCCACTCCCGCGACTTTAGCCTGGGCTTTTCGGCCGAAAAAGACGCCGGCGAGCCACTGACCTGGCAGCCCAAAAACGGCCAGTTCGGGCCCGATTTTTTGTCGGCGCACTTCTTTTTGCAGGAGCGCGGCCGGCTGAAAGCCCTAGCGCTGGGCGATTACCAATTGCAGTTTGGGCAGGGTCTGCTACTGTCGTCGGGCCTAGCCGTGGGCAAGGGCGCGGAGACGATAACCACGCTGCGGCGCTCGTCGGTGGGTGTGCGGCCGTATTCGGCGCTGCTCGAAAACACGTTTTTTCGGGGCGCGGCGGCCACCTACCAGCTCACGCCGCGCCTGGAGGCCACGGCTTTCGCTTCGCGTAAATACGTGGATGCCAACTTGCAGCAAAACACTGACTCGCTGGCCCAGTTCGATGAGTTTGGCAGCAGCTTGCTGTACACCGGCTTTCACCGCACCGCCTCCGAGCTGGCCGACCGCCACAACCTGCAAGAAAACGTGGGCGGCGGCAACCTGGGCTACACCAGCGCCAATGGCAACCTGGCGCTGGGTTTCACCGGCGTGGCCACCCACTACGGCACGCCGCTGCTCCGACGCCCCGAGCCCTACAACCGCTACGAATTTAGCGGCCAAGACAACCTGGCGCTGGGCCTGCACTACACCTACGTGTGGCGCAATTTGCTGCTCTTTGGCGAAACGGCCCGCACCACCGGCGGCGGCCTGGGCACCGTGAATGGCATTCTCGCCAGCCTTGGCTCGCGGGTCGATGCCTCGGTGCTGGTGCGGCATTACGACGCCGACTTTCACACCTTTTACGGCAATGCGCTCAGCGAAAACACCCGCAACATCAACGAAAGCGGGCTGTATCTGGGCTTGAAAATTCGGCCGGCGGCGCGCTGGGAAGTGTCGGCTTACTTCGACCAGTTTCGGTTTCCGTGGCTGCGCTACCGGGTGGGCGCGCCCACCCGCGGCGACGATGCCCTGCTGCGCATCGCCTACACCCCCAACAAAACCAGCCTGCTCTACGCCCAGTACCGGGTGCGCCTCAAGCCCCGCGACCTCAGCACCAGCCTGGGGCGGCCGGTGCCGCTGCCGGGGCAGCAGCTGCGCCATTCGCTGCTGCTTTACTATGATACCCAGCCCACTAAGCTGCTCGGCCTGCGCACCCGCCTGCAAGGCACCCACCTGCGCGACGATGACGGCTTGGCTTGGCGCAGCGGCTACGTGCTCAGCCAGGATGTGAGCGTGCAGGTCGGCCGGCGGGTGCAGCTATCGGGCCGCTACGCCATTTTTGATGCCGACGACTACGACACCCGGCAGTATGTGTTCGAGCAGGACGTGCTTTATGCCGTGTCGATACCAGCGCTCTACGGGCAAGGCACGCGGGCCTACGCCATCGCCCAAATGAATTTCAACAAGCACTTCACCCTCTGGCTGCGCTACGCTAACACCAATTATCGCCACCAAGCCACGGTGGGCACAGGGCTGGAAGAAATTCAGGGCGCGGCCCGCTCGGAGATAAAAGCGCAGCTACGCTACCGCATGTAAAACCGATTGTCATTGCGAGGAGGCACGACGAAGTAATCGAACCTAAACGGAACCCGAACGGCCCGTCTTGGTGCGATTGCTTCGTCGTGCCTCCTCGCAATGACAATCGGTTTCTGCGTACCTCAAATAGCGCTTTACACCTCCGTTTTTATCAGCACCAACTGCGCGTGGTCGGCTTGGTTGATTTTACGCCGGAAATCCTGATACTCCGAGTACTTAGCGGCGGGCAGCGTGGTGCCGGCGGGGCGGCGGGTTTCGAGCTGGCGCACGTATTGCAGCGTGCCATCGGGCAGGGTGGTACAGGTGCTGGTATAGGTGCCGTAGGCCGAGGTCAGCTGCACCGGCTCGGGTATGTTATCGACCTTGAAGCCAGCAGGCAAATGCAGCCGCACGGTATCCTGCACGAGGCTGGCCGGTGGCAACGCCAACGGGGACTGGCGCGGCCCCACCTGGGCCGGCAGCGCCGCCAGGCGACCCAGCAAATTAGGCTCTAGCAGCAGGCGGCGGCCCGCCACGGTAGCCACGCCAGGCAGGTCGAGGCCCAGCCGCTCTACCACGCCGGGCAAGGCTGGCGAGCCAGGGGCCAGCGTTGCCGCCAGGCGCAGGCTGGTAATGGTGACGTGGCTTACGGGCAGGTGGTTAGTGATATATTTCTTCTGCTCTTCGGGGTCAGCATCGTGCAATAGCTGGGCGTAGCGGTCCTGGGCTAAACCCACGCGCTGGGTGCGCACGCTGGCCTTGGCGCTACCGGTGGCATCGAGCCAGAGGTCGGTGCGGCGCTGCTGGCGATTAGCCTGCGCGCCGTAGCGCGGAGTGGCTACCAGGTGGCCGCCGTCGGGGGTCAGCAGCAGGGCGTGGCGGTTGCCGGTGAAGGAGCCCATGTAGCCAAAGGCATCGGTCTGGCTGGTGCATTCCAGCCACACGGTGTCGGCGGGGGTGGTGCCGTGGGCGGCCAGCGGCATGCACAGAATAGCGTGATTGAACTGGCTACTCGGGAAGCTGGCCCGCACATCGGCGTGGGTAGAGCCCGCTCCTACCAGGGCCACGTAGGCGGGCAGGCCGGCGGCTTTTAGTAGGGCGCAGGTGTAGTTGCTGAGGGCTTTGCAATCGCCATAGCCGCCGGTGGCCACGGCCGTAGCGGGGGCCGTTTGCCAGCCGCCCAGGCCTAGCTGCACCGATACGTAGCGCGTCGAGCTTTGCAGGTACTCATACACTTTGCGGGCCCGCGCCCGAGGGTCGGGGTCGCTTATCAGCAGTTGGGCCATCTTGGCGGCGAGGGCGGGCGGCAGCTGGTCGCGGCCTTTGCCAAGCTGGTAGGTCCACAAACCCAGGCTTTGCCACGAGGCCAGCGAGCCGGCATAGCCTTGCACTTCGAAGGTAGCCGGGGCCAGGTGCACGGCTGGCAGCTGCTCGGCGAGTGGTGGCGACAGCGGCTCGACTTCCACGGCTGGGCGGTTGGCCAGCTGCCAGCGGTAGGTAGTTTGGTTGCCCGCCACTACGGGCGCACTCGCGGCTCCGGCTGGCAGCAGCTGCTCCTCAAAGCGCAGGGGCAACGGCGTGGTTACTTGCAGGGTAGCGTTTTCGAGCGATACATTTTCCTCTTCCTGAGGATGCCAGTTGGGGTAGAAAAGAGTATTTGAGGAAGCTACTTCGTACTCAAACTCTACCGTGTAAGGCGTGGTGGGCTGGCGTAGGTCGGCGTAGCGAATGCGGGTATCGGTCATGAAGCTGCCGCCCGAGCTACCTAAGCCTTGGTCGCCCACTTCGGATGCTTTCAACTGGTGCAGCAGGTGGCCCTGGGCATCGTACACGGCCCCACGCAGGTAGTTGATGCGGTTCAGGTCATCGTAATACACCACCAGCTCGCCGTTGCCCCTGCTGCCAGCTGGGTCGAGGATGGTTACCACCTCATGCACGTGCCGGATAAGTTGGCTGGTCGATTTCACCGTCACGACCTCATCGTAGGTACGTACTACAGCGTGGGCATTTTCGCGCAGCGCCGGGGCAATGGCATCAGCCGGATACTTGGGCACGGGCGCGCCAGCCAGCAATAAGGTGCCGAGGAAAGCTACTAGCATGATAATTAGGAGTAGTATCTGTTTACTTGTTACTTACATAAAAACGGTTGTCATTGCGAGCGTAGCAATCGCACCTGAATAGCTCGTTGTGATGCGATTGCTTCGCTACGCTCGCAATGACAACCGTTTTTTTTGCATAAGCTCTATTACTTAAAAGCAGCTTCTCAAGCAGCCATTAGCTACCCGTTTTTTTAACGACCAGCGCCTCGGCCTGCTTGGCCAGCATTTGGCGGTATAGCTCGCGCAGCGCGCCGTATTCCTGGGCGGTGTACACGGGCTTATCGAGCGTGAGCCGGCTCATTATCTGCACTGTACCGGGGGCGGGGCTGGTGGCCGAGTACAGGTAGCGCCCGCCATTATTGGGCAGCGCCAGGCTGGCGGGCTTGGGCAGCTCGGCGGTGTAGCCGGCCGGCAAGGTAAGGACCAGCCGAATCACCTCCTGCTGCATCATGCCCATGTCCACGGGGTAGCTGCGGTACTCGTGCTGAAACGGGTTGCGCTGCTCACCAAAGTGCGCCAAGGGGTTGATGTATAGCTCGGCAGCTGCACCAGGAGTAGCCGACTGGTGCAGCTGGTAGCTCAGGTTCAGCGACTGCGCTACCTCGCGCTGCTTGCCAAACACGTAGTCCGAAACCTCCCAGCTGGGGTGCGTGGCGGCCAGCTCGGTGGCGTATTTTTTCTCGCCTTGTTGCAGCTTTTCGCGCACTTCGAGGCCCGCGTAGCCGCCGTGCTCTTCGCGCACCTGGCCGCTCAGGCCGCCCTGGGCATCCAGCGTGAGGGCTACTTCCTGGTAGTGGCTATATCGCTCGGTGGGCACTAGGCTCACCCAGCGGCCTTCGCCGGTGGCAGGCACCGTGTGGCCAATGCGGTTGAGGCAGCGCGTGGGCAGCACACCGGCGGGCAGCAGCGGCTCGGTGGCATCGAGTAGCAGCTCCTTTTGGCCGGGCAGGCTCACTAAAGCAACTACGTAGTTAAATTGCTCTAGCAGGGGGTATTCCTCGCTCACGCGGCCGTGGGTGCGGGTGCTCAGCAGCACGGGCTCGGCCGCGAGGCCCGCCTCGCGCAGGGCCGCGATGAGCAGCAAATTGACATCGGCCGAGGTGCCGCGGTGCTGCTCCCAGGTGCGCTTGAGCGCGCCGCTGGCCCAGTAGCGGTTGGTGCCGTCGTACTTCACTTGCTGCATCAGCAGCTCGCGCACGGCCGCGGCGCGAGCGGCCGGCTCGGGGTATTTAGTTACCAGGGGCACTACTGTTTCCTTCAGGAAACCACTGTGCGTGAGAGCTTGGCCAAAATCTGCATTTTCCAGCAGCAGCTTGTTCTTTTTGGGCCAGCTGTCGGCCAGGTCCTGGTATTTCTCCTCGGGCATCTGAATGCCAGCCAGCTCAAAGGTGATGCGCGGCAAGTAGTCATTGGGAGTCGTCATGTAAGGCTCTTCCCGAAACGCCGGCACGTCGCGCATCACCCAGCGGCGCTGCTCGGTGGTCATGGTCACGCCCATGTTGCCGACTTGCATGTTGGCCAGGGCCCCACCCCCTTCGCCCACGCGGCGGGCCAGCGTCATGGTCACCGAGCCCACGCTGGCCTCGTTGGTGGTCAGCGGCGAGTAGCCCTGGTACAATGTTTTGTAGTGGTATACCTGCGGAATGCTGGTGCGGTACTCGCTCCAGCGCGTCGGTATCGAGCGCTGAAAGGTCCAGTCCTGGTAGTTGTTGAAAAATGTACTCGTAACCAAGTAACTGTATTCCAACACGGCCCCTTCCTGCACGTTGGGCAGCGTGAACTTGTGCACTTTCAGGTTATTGGTGCGCTTTTCTTCGAAAACACCCTCGGCATCCAGCTTGGTTTGGGTAATCTTGCCATCGGCCCCGCGCACGTAGGTGAAGCCGCGCAGGCGGCTCAGCTTCTCGCTGTTTTCGTCGCGGTGGTAGAGGGGCACTTCTACGGTGGCGTAGTCGTAGCCAGCTTTTTTCAGAATCTTGATGCGCGTGGTGTGCTCGGTGGTAATCACCATGTGCTCGCCGGCGCTGCCAAACTGCGACACCCCAAAATCGCAGAGCACCACGGCCGCCGCGCCACTATCGGCCACGAAGTTTTTGGCCTCAAAATCGGCCGGATTGGGCTGGCCAAATTTCAATGGCAGCGGGGCCGGCTTGTTGGGCACCATGGTTTGGGCGGTGGCGGCCAGCGGCAGGGCCAGCGCCAGCAGGGCGCAGGCCCGCACGGGCCAGCGTAGTAACCAGAACATAGAAATAGGCAATGAGCAGTTTCAAAAAATGCACTCTTTCGACAGGAATTAAAAATGATAAATTAAAAATTTGATTGTCAGACTTTTAATTTATCATTTTTAATTCTTAATTCAACTACTGCTTTCTCAGTACCAACGCTTCGGCTTGCTTGGCCAGCGCTAGGCGGTAGAATTCGCGCAGCGAGCCATATTCTTCGGCCCCGTAAATGGGCTTGTCGAGAGTGAGGCGGCTCACGAGCTGCACCGTGCCCGGCGTGGGGCTGGTGGCCGCAAACAGGTAGCGCCCGCCCTGGTTGGGCAGGCTCAGGTTGGTAGCCTTGGGCAACTCGGCCACGTAGCCCGCGGGCAGGCTCAAGGTGATTATTACCACATCCTGGGTGAGCGCGCCAAAATCGACGGGGTAGGTGCGCTTCTCGTGGCGGAAAGGGTTTTCGGTATCCCCAAACACTTCCAACGGCTTGATATACAGCTCTGCTGCCGTGCCAGGGGTGCTGGCCGCCTGGCGCAGCTCGTAGCTCAAGCTCAGCGACTGGCCCACCTCGCTCACGGCGCTGAATTTATAAGTTGGCACCTCCCAGTTGGAGTGCTGGCTCACTAGGTCGGCCAGGTATTTTTTCTCGCCCAGCTCTTGCAATTTCTTGCGGGCACTGGCCCCGGCGTAGCCGCCGTGCTCTTCGCGCACCTGGCCACTGAGGTTGCCCTGGGCATCCACGGTCAGCTTGATGTCCTGAAAGTGGCTATGGCGCTCGGCGGGCAGCAGGGCTACCCAGCGGCCCTCGGCTTCCTTGCCCGAAATGAGGCGGCCCGTCTGGTTGAGGCACCGGGCGGGCAGCATGCCGCAGGGCAGCAGCGGCTCGGTGGCATCGAGCAGCAGGTCTTTGCCGCCCTCCAGCGGCAGCACGCCCACCACGTAGTTGTACTGCTCTAGCAGCGGGAAGCTCTGGTTGATGCGACCGTGGGCGCGGGTGCTCAACACCACCGGCTGAGCCGGCAGCCCGGCCTGCCGCAGGGCCGCGATAAACAGCAAGTTGATATCGGCCGAGGTGCCGCGGTGCTGCTCCCAGGTGCGCTTGAGCGAGCCGCTGGCCATGCAGCGGCTGGTGCCGTCGTGCTTCACATTCTTCAGGATAAGCTCGCGCACGGCGGCGGCCCGCGCCCGCGGGTCGGGGTGCTGCGCAGCCAGGGGCTGCATCAGCTCTTTCAAGAAGCCAGCCCTATCCAGCAGCAAACCAAACTCTTCACTGTTAAGTAATTCCTCATTTATTTTACTCCAATTGCCGGCTACGTTGTGGTAAGCTGAGCCGGGCATTTGGGTGCCCGCCAGCTCAAAGTCGATGCGGGCCACGTAGTCGTCGGGGGTGGTCATGTAAGGCTCTTCGCGCAGGGCCGGCACGTCCTTCATGGCCCAGTGGTAGCTGGTGGCGCGCGCCTGAATGGTTTCTGAAGACGAAGCTTCGTGGCTGGTTACCGCGCCGCCCATCGATGCACCATCGGCCTTCTGCACCCGCTCGGTGGCCAGGTACTGCGCGCTGGTTTGCTTGGTTTCCGACAGGGCCAGGGGCTCGTAGCCCTGCATCAGCATCTTATAGTCGAAGTACTCCGGAATCTCGGCCCGAAACTCGCTCCAGCGGGTCGGAATGTCCCGCTGAAACGTCCAAGGCTGGAGATTAAACAGAAAATCCGACGCCACCGAGTACGAATACTCGATAACCGTGCCCTCGTGCACGTTGGGCAGCGTGAACTTGCGCACCCGCACGCTTTTGGTGCGGTCTTCCGAAAACATGTTGGTGCCGTCGAGCTTTGCCTTCTCTATCTTGCCGCCTACCTCATTGTAAGTAAAGCCTTTGAGGCCGCTTATTCTTTCCTCGCCCGTATCGCGGTGATACAGCGGTATTTCGACGGTAGCATACTCATAGCCCGATTTTTTCAGAATCTTGATGCGCGTGGTGCGCTCTGTTTCCATCTGAAAGCTGAGCCCATTGAGGTGAAAGCGCGTGGTGCCGTAGTCGAAGAGCACCACGGCTTTGGCGGCGCTGTCGGCCACGAAGTTTTTGGCTTCAAAATCGGCTGGGTCGGGCTTGCCAAATTTTATTTCGGGCGTCTTGGCCGGGGCCGTTTGCGCGTAGCCGCTGGTCGCCAGCAAGCTTAGCATCAGGCCGATGCCCGACGCCGTCAGTAGTAGTTTTCTAGCCATACAGGGAAAGAGAGGAGGTTGGCCAGCTATAAAAATATATAGGGCTGGCCCAGCGCAGTAAATGTAGATGATGGCTAGTCAATTACCAATGCTTCCTCACGCTAGCTACACTATTTCTTCGGGGCCGGCCACGGCCATGGCTTCGGCGGCCACAGCGGCACCCTCGGGGCGGGTGGGCGGCTGGTGGCGCACGCCCAGCCACAGGTAGGCCAGCGCCGCCACCATGCAGGCCAGACTGGTGCCGTGCACCCAGGGCAGGCGCGCCGGCTGGTTGTTGAAAATCCAGCCCGCCGCCAGGGCCCCCAGCATAATGCCGACCTCCAAGGCGATGTACATGGTGGCGACCCCGCGGCCGCGGCGCGCGGGGTCGCAGAGGTCCACCGTCCAGGCGTAGAGCGTGGGCGAGTTTAGCCCTACGCCCAGCCCAAACACCACCGCCCCCGCCAAAAACCACGCCGCCCCCGGCGACCACGCCAGCAGCCCCAGTCCCAGGGCCATTACCACCGCCGACCACCGCAGCACCGGCACCCGCCCGTAGGTATCGGAGGCCTTGCCCAGCAGCAGCCGCATGGTGAGCGAGGCCCCGGTGTAGCAGCTAAAAAAAATGCCTTTCGACAAGCCCAGCGCCTCGCTTTGGTCGGGCACCACCGTCACGATGGCGCCGTAGGGAAACAAGCAAAGCAGCGTGGCCAGGGCCGGTGCCAGCACGCGGGGCTCGAGCACTTCATTGCGCCAGTCTAGCTTTAATAAGCTTAGGCTGAAGGGCTGGCGCTGCGCCCGCGGCAGCGTTTCGGTGAGGGTGCCTTGCACCAATACCGACAGTAGCGCAAATCCCGCCGACAAATAAAACAGCACATTGAGCGACGAATACTCGACCACCTTCGCGCCCAGCCACGGCCCGGCGGCCATGCCCAGGCTGCCCGTCATGCCGAGCAAACCCATGGCCTCGCCCCGGCGGTCGGCGGGCACAATATCGGCGATGAAGGCTGCCGTGCCCGTAGGCTTAAAGCCCGTGCTGAAGCCGTGCAACAGCCGCAGCAGCAAGAAGCTACCTACCGTGAGCGCCCACGGGTACGCTAGCCCGCACAGCACGCACACTAGCGAGCCCACCACCATCACCGGAATGCGCCCCACAGTATCGGCCAGCTTGCCCGAAAACGGCCGCGAAATAGCCGCCGTGAGGGTAAACAGCGCAATAATAAACCCCTTGTACTCGCCCCCGCCCAGTTGCGTGAGGTGGCCCGGCAGCTCGGGCAATAACAGGTTGAAAGAAGCAAAAAACAGAAACGACGACAGGCACATCAGCCAGAAGCCCCGCGAATACGAACCAAGCATAAGTACTGCAAAGGTCGGGAGGAAGTGGGTAGGTGAAATGGTGAATGGAATTGTCATTGCGAGCGTAGCGAAGCAATCGCACCTGATAAGTACTTACCCATCTGCTCGTTTTGATGCGATTGCTTCGCGGCGCTCGCAATGACAATTCCACTCGCTACTTCACGGCTCCTGCCAAAACGGCCGCTCCCCTACCCCGGCCCCAAATGTGCCGTATCGCTGGTATATGAATTGGTTATCCTCTTTACTGAATAGCATTTCCGCCAAAAATCCCGCCCGCAAGCGCGGCCCCGAGCAGCCCACCGTGAGCGTGCGCGAGCGGGTGTCGGCCCTGCGGCACCTGCCGGCCTTCCTCAAGCTCATCTGGCAAACGTCGCCGGCCCTCACGCTGGGCAACATCTTGTTGCGGCTGGTGCGGGCTGCCTTGCCGCTAGCCATGCTCTACGTCGGCCGCCTCATTCTCGATGACATCGTGCAGCTCAGCAAGTTGCCAGTTGCGGCGCGGATGCTGAATCCGGTATTCGGCCTCGTGGCCCTGGAGTTTGGCCTCGTGCTGCTAGCCGATGCTCTGGGCCGCGCCGTGGCCCTGCTCGACTCGCTGCTCGGCGACCTGTTTGCCAATGCCAGCTCGGTGCGCCTCATGCGCCACGCCGCCGAGCTCGACCTCGACCAGTTCGAGGACAGCACGTTTTATGACAAGCTGGAGCGTGCCCGCCGCCAAACCCTGTCGCGCTCGGTGCTCATGAGCCAGGTGCTGGCCCAGGGCCAGGATGTGCTCACATTGGTGCTGCTGGCGGCCGGGCTGGTGGCCTTTCAGCCGTGGCTGCTGGGCTTGCTGCTGCTGGCCGTGGTGCCCGCCTTCCTGGGCGAAAGCCATTTCAACGAGCGCAGCTACTCGCTCTCGCACTCCTGGACGCCCGAGCGCCGCGAGCTCGACTACCTGCGCCAGACCGGGGCCAGCGACGAAACAGCTAAGGAAGTGAAAATCTTTGGCTTGTCAGATTTCCTGATAAACCGCTTTGAAACGCTTTCCGACCAGTTTTATCGCCAGAATAAAGGGCTGGCCCTACGCCGCGCCGGCTGGGGCACGGTGTTCGCTGCCGTGGGCGCGGCGGGCTACTATGGCGCTTATCTCTACATTATTAAGCAGGCTGTGGGTGGCGTTATTTCCATTGGCCAGCTCACGTTTTTAGCCGGCTCGTTTGCGCGGCTGCGCGGCCTGCTCGAAGGTATTTTGAGCCGCTTTAGCCAAGTGGCCGATGGGGCGCTGTACTTGCAGGATTTCTTCGATTTCTTCCAGATTGAGCCGCGCATCGTGCGGCCTACCACCGGGCAGCAGGTGCGGCCGTTTCCGCGCCCCATCCGGCAGGGCTTCACGTTTGAGGATGTTGGCTTCAAGTACAAGAATGCCGAAAAATGGGCTTTGCGCCACCTCAGTTTCGAACTGCACGCCGGCGAAAAACTGGCTTTGGTGGGCGAAAACGGCGCGGGCAAAACCACGCTCGTCAAGCTGCTGGCTCGCCTCTACGACCCCAGCGAAGGCCGCATTCTGCTCGATGGCCACGACCTGCGCGAGTACGACCCCGCCGAATTGCGCCAGGAAATCGGCGTCATCTTCCAGGATTTTGTGCGCTTCCAGCTCCCCGCCGGCCAAAACCTGGCCGTAGGCCGCATATCGGAGCGTGAAAACCAGCCCCGCATCGAGCAGGCCGCTCACCAAAGCCTGGCCGACACCGTAATCGCCAAGCTGCCCCAGGGCTACGACCAGATGATTGGCCGCCGCTTCAACGGCGGCGTAGACCTGAGCGGCGGCGAGTGGCAAAAAATCGCCCTCGGCCGCGCCTACATGCGCGAGGCCCAGCTATTAATACTAGACGAGCCTACCGCCGCCCTCGACGCCCGCGCCGAGTTCGAGGTTTTCGAACGCTTCAAGGAGTTGACCCAGGGCAAAACCGCCGTGCTCATCTCCCACCGCTTCAGCACCGTCCGCATGGCCGACCGGATATTGGTGGTCGAAAACGGCCGCGTGCAGGAAATCGGCTCGCACGAGGAGCTTTTGGCGAATAATGGCCGCTATGCGGAACTGTTTCAGTTGCAGGCGGCGGGGTATCGATAAGAAAATTCTATTTACGACTAATACGCTCTATTAAAATGTGTTCTAGGAGGCTTTTAGTATTTCCTATCATTGTTTTATTATCTGGCTGCTCAGTCAAGCAAAGTAGCAGCCCAGTAGTTTTAGTTGCCTCTTATAACTCTGGCCCAGGGGCTGCTATTCTCGCATTCAGACAAGATAGTACCTGCGAATGGATTGCAGGTATAGGCGATGTACCACATGAAGGACACTACCAAATCAAAGACAGCTTAATCCAGCTGAGCGGCATAAGCCTAGATGGTGCCCTAAAATCGAAACGGCTTTTATTCACCCGTAAGAACCCAAATAACAACGAGCTAGATGACCTGCTATTAGTGCAAATCAATAACCAAGGCAGCCTTATAGACAGCACTTTTATTTTTAGAATAACGATGGATAAAAGGCACAAATAGCCTTCTCATTGCGCGACTCTTACCAGCATCACGTTTATTAACTCGTAAATCTTGGGCAGCGTCATAGTTGATTCTGGAATCGCAATTGCATCAGCCGCCTCGCTAGCTACTCTCCCCCTCTTCAACCAGCATGCCCGAATTTACCGCTGCCGACCAAGCACGTTTCTACTTACTCTACCTACTCAGCCCCTTTGCGCCGGCCGTACCCACCCCACCCAAGGACCCAATGCTGCGCATAATAATCATCCGGCACGGCGAAAAGCCCGTCGATGGCGACAACCTCACGTGTGCCGGCCTCAACCGGGCCTTGGCCCTGCCCGCCGTGCTCGGCCAGCTAATGCCCACGCCGCCCGACTATACCTACGTGCCGCTCATCGGCACCGATGGCAAGAAAACGACCAGCGTCCGCATGTTTCAGACCGTGACGCCCTACGCGGTGCAGCACAACCTCACGCTCAACAGCGACTACGCCGACGATAATATCGTGGGCATCACTAAGTCCATCCGGCAACGCCGAGGCACAGTGCTGCTGGTATGGGAGCACAATAGCATTGTTAAAATCGCCGAAAAACTTGGCATCAAAGAGCCTCTGGCGTGGCCGGATACCGATTTTGACAGCATCTGGACCATCAGCTTTAGCGGCGGGGGTCGCAAAGGCAAAGCCAAATATCCTACTCTGGTCAAAGGCCAACAACATATCCTACCGTCGGTCATCTGCCCCGCCTAAATTCAGCCTACAACGAACCGACTGCTATTTCTCCTCAGTCGCCGAGCCGACTTTCATCGGTACCACGCTCACCTCGTCGTAAATCTCAGCCAGCGTCAGCGTCAAATCCAGTTTGGGAATGAATGCGGCATCAACCGCTTCGGCCAGTGCGGTGTGGCCCCACACGCCGTGCTTGTGCAGTTGGTACCACTCTACCAGCCAAGTCTTTTGCGATACCAACAGGTAGTGCCGTAGGCTCGGCAGCTTCTTATATTAGCTGAATTTCAGGCCCCGGTCACAGGCCTCGATTTCGGTGTACGATACCTCTAGCAGTAGTTGCGGCTGCCGAACCAGAGCAATTTCGCCGGCTCCTTCGTCCGCACCGCACACCATCAGGTTAGGATAAGTGTAGTGCTCGTTTTCGCACACTGCCAGCAGTATGCCTAGCGTATGCACACGGCTCTTGCTATGCCGCAATGCCTGCCGAAAGGCCATCAGGCAGTTCAGCACGATTGTATTGTGCGTAGTCGTGTCGCCGGGGCGTTCGATTATCCGGTCCTCATAAAAGTCGTGGCGCGCCTCACTTTTCATTTCCAGGCCAAAATATTCTTCGGCCGTGTAATGGCGCTCCTGTACTTTGGCGTGTCCCAATAATGCCCAAATATAACGGCTGAAGCCATCGCAGTGCCACCACTGGCGGCTACACCCAGCACCTTATAACCTGAGCACTAAACCACTTATGAACCGGGCTGCGTAACTTAGGGGACCTCATCCTCCTTTTCCACACTGCCCGTTTATGAAACCTATCGCTACCCTCGCTTTTGGCGGTTTGCTAAGCCTTGGGCTGCTCTCCAGCTGCCTCACCTCGCGCGATGCGCGCATCGAATCCAGCTATAGCTACCGGGGCCGCTTCCGGCACTACCGCACCTACGGCTTCCTCAATGGCACCGGCCTCACCGCCGACAGCACCCGCCTCAGCGAAACCCTACGCGACGCCGTGCGCCAGCGCATGCGCATCCAGGGCTATAAATATTCGCGCAAAAACCCCGACCTCATGGTCAGCTTCAAGCTCTTCGAGGGTGATATGCGGTTTCCCGGCTTTCAGCAAGAAGACATTACCTATTGGGTGAAACGCAACGATGCCGAAGACGATGAAACGCCCGAAGACCAGCGCCATACCTATCTACCCAAGCGTATGCTGCTGCTCGACGGCACCCTCATGGTTACGCTCATCGACACCCACACCGACAATGCCATCTGGAACGGCTACGCCTCCGGGGTAGTAGTGCCTGAGGGGGTGCGGGGCGAATACGTGCTGGTGCGCTCGGTGCGCTCCATCTTCGACCGCTACCGCATTTTCACTGAAAATTACTTCAACGGTGGCAACCTCGACGGGGCCATGAACAACGAGCCCAGCACCGCGCCCGAGGCCCCACAGCCCACCGAAACCCCACGCTAAATCGCCACTTTTGCCGGCTTATTTTCGCTCAAACCAGCTTGGGTGTACCTTTGCCTGTCCGCGCCCCCGTGCCCGGTTGTTAACCAATTGACTCTTACGCTGCTTGCCAATATGACTTCTTATCAGCCCAGCGATTACCTGCCCATCGTCATTCAGTTTGGGCTGGCCGTGGCCTTCGTGGCTTTCGCCATGGTCGTGTCGCACCTCGTCGGCCCCAAGCGCCACAGCAACGTGAAGGATTCTTCCTTCGAGTGCGGCATCGAAAGCGTGGGCAATGCCCGCACGCCTATCTCAGTAAAGTATTTCCTCACGGCTATCCTGTTTGTGCTGTTCGATGTGGAAGTAATTTTCATGTACCCTTGGGCCGTGAATTTTCGCCAGCTTGGCACGGCTGGCTTCGTGGAGATGATTATCTTCATGACCCTGCTGATGGCTGGTTTCGGCTATGTCATCAAAAAGGGCATTCTACGCTGGAATGAGACCCCCACCAGCCAAACTTATACGGCAAAACCGGTGTTGGAAAATCGTCCCGCCGAGATTGGGCAGGCTGCTTAAACTGACTATTGCTCATGGATACCCGCGTTCCTGAAATCAAAACCGTAGCCGCCCCTGAGGGCATCGAAGGCGCCGGTTTCTTTGCAACTTCTATTGAGAAAGTAGTGGGCATCGCCCGCGCTAACTCGCTGTGGCCCCTACCATTTGCCACCTCGTGCTGCGGCATCGAGTTCATGGCTACCATGGGCTCGCACTACGATATCTCGCGCTTCGGCTCGGAGCGCCCCAGCTTCTCGCCCCGCCAGGCCGACCTCCTCATGGTGATGGGTACCATCGCCAAGAAGATGGCCCCCATCGTGAAGCAGGTGTACGAGCAAATGGCTGAGCCCCGCTGGGTGCTGGCCATGGGTGCCTGCGCCTGCTCGGGCGGCATTTTCGACAGCTACTCGGTGCTACAAGGCATCGACCGCATCATCCCGGTCGATGTATACATTCCTGGTTGCCCGCCCCGCCCCGAGCAAGTGCTTGATGGCCTGATGCGCATTCAAGACCTCGCTAAAAACGAGAGCATGCGCCGCCGCAATTCGCCCGAGTATCAGGCCTTGCTAGCTTCCTACAATATTAAGTAGTGCTGCTGAAAGTTTCTGGTTGCTGGTCGCTGGTTTCTAGTTCACAAAAACTAAAAAACAAACCGGAAACCAGTAACCAGAAATCAGAAACCCCCAATGGCTGACCCCACCAAAGAAGAATCGCCCGCCGCGCAGGAAACTGCCGCCCAAGACCCCGCTGCTCAGCAGAATGCGCAGGCCCTGGCCTTGCTGCACCGCCTGTTTGGCGAGTCGACTTTTACCAACGTGGAGGAGCCCTACGGCCTGCTCACCGTCACGACCAAGCGCGAGCATATCCACAATATCATTGCGGGTCTGCAAAAGGATGAGGAATTGAAATTCCACTTCTTGACTACGATGTGCGGCATCAATTATCCCGAAAACCTAAATCAGGAATTGGGGATGATTTACCACCTGCACAGCCTGATACATAACGTCCGGCTGCGCATCAAAATCTTCTTCCCCATTGCCGACCCGGTGGTGCCGACCCTCACCGACCTCTACGCCGCCGCCAACTGGATGGAGCGCGAGGCCTATGATTTTTACGGCATCATTTTCCCCGGCCACCCCAATCTAATCCGCATCTTGAATGTGGAAGACATGGACTACCACCCCATGCGTCGGCAGTACCCCGTGGAAGACGGCACCCGCGAAGACAAAACCGACCTATTTTTTGGTCGATAATAGTAGTTATAAAAATCAGTTAATCTGACACATAAATCCTCCCAAGTCGTCAGGCTCCCCCTCTCCCCAAGGAGAGGGGGCCGGGGGGTGAGGTTATGGCAGTAAACGACGCCCTGGCAGGCACCCACAAGATTATTCAGGAAGCCCACGAGCAGCAAGGCAATTTTGTGCCCACGCTCAACGACTTCTCGCAGGAGCTGACGACCCTCAACCTGGGGCCGACGCACCCCGCCACGCACGGTATTTTTCAGAACATCCTGCAAATGGATGGCGAGCGTATCATTTCGGGCGTGCCGACTATCGGCTACATCCACCGGGCGTTTGAGAAGCTGGCCGAGCGCAAGCCGTTCTACCAAATCACGACGCTCACCGACCGGATGAACTACTGTTCGTCGCCCATCAACAACATGGGCTGGCACATGACGGTAGAGAAGCTACTCGGCATCACAGTGCCCAAGCGTGCGCAATACATGCGCGTGATTATGATGGAGTTGGCCCGCATCACGGACCATCTTATCTGCAACGGCATTTTGGGCGTGGATACGGGTGCCTTCACCGGCTTCCTCTACCTGATGGAGGAGCGCGAGAAGGTGTACGAGATATACGAAGAAGTCTGTGGCGCGCGCCTCACCACCAACATGGGCCGCATTGGCGGCATGGAGCGCGACTTTTCGCCCGTAGCGCTCGAAAAATTACGTAAGTGGCTGAAAGAGTTTCCGGCCGTAATGCGCGAGTTTGAATCGATGTTTACCCGCAACCGCATTTTCGTGGACCGCGTGGAAAACGTGGGCGGCATCTCGGCCGAACGGGCGCTCAACTATGGCTTCACCGGCCCTAACCTGCGGGCTGCCGGCGTCGATTACGACGTGCGGGTGATGAACCCCTACTCCTCGTACGAGGACTTCGAGTTTGACGTGCCGGTGGGCACCAAAGGCGATACTTACGACCGCTTCTTGGTGCGCAACGAGGAAATCTGGCAGAGCCTGCGCATTATCAATCAGGCGCTTGACAACCTGCCCGAAGGACCCTTCCACGCCGATGCGCCGCATTACTACCTGCCCCCCAAGCAGGCCGTGTACAAGAATATGGAGGCGCTGATTTACCACTTCAAAATCATCATGGGCGAAATCGACGCGCCCGTGGGAGAAGTGTACCACTCGGTAGAAGGTGGCAACGGCGAACTCGGTTTTTACCTGATTTCAGACGGTGGCCGCACGCCTTACCGGCTGCATTTCCGCCGTCCGTGCTTTATTTATTACCAGGCTTATACCGAAATGGTCGTGGGCCAGTCGCTCTCCGACGCCATCGTGACGCTAAGCTCGATGAACGTAATTGCCGGCGAGCTCGACGCCTAGTTTTTAGTTGAAAGTATCTGATATGGAGCCGACTACCGCTGCTGCTAAACCCCAGTTTTCGCCCGCTGCCCAGGCGGAAATCAAGCGCCTGCTCACGCACTACCCCGACGACCGCAAGAAGTCGACGCTGTTGCCGGTGCTGCACATCGCGCAAGCCGAATTTGGCGGCTGGGTTAGCGCCGAGGTGCAAGACTTAGTAGCTGAAACGCTGGGCCTACGGCCGATTGAGGTGTATGAGGTGAGCACGTTCTACACCATGTTCAACCTCAAGCCAGTCGGCAAGCACGTACTGGAAATCTGCCGCACCGGTCCCTGCATGCTGCGCGGCTCCGACGAGTTGACAGCGCATTTGGAACGCATTACAGGCGCTAAGGTTGGCGGCAACTCGCCCGATGGGCTGTTTACTTTGAAAGAAGTAGAATGCCTGGCAGCTTGCGGCTTTGCCCCGGTAGTTCAGGTGCGCGAGAAATATTACGAGTCGCTTGACACGGAGGAAAATGTGAATGCTATGCTGAGCGAGTTGAAAGGCTTGGTGCATCGGCCCATTCTGCCGTGGGAAGAAAATGGCCTGCCAACTTCATTGCAAAACAACTAATAGCGAATAGTTTAACGATATGGGACGCAAGCTATTAACCGAACACGTCAACGTTGAAGGCATCGAAACCTTTGCCGTGTACCGCAAGCACGGCGGCTACCGCGCCGTAGAAAAGGCGCTGAAAATGACGCCCGACGAAGTGGTGGAAGAAGTGAAGAAGTCGGGCCTACGCGGGCGCGGCGGCGCTGGCTTCCCCACTGGCATGAAGTGGAGCTTTCTGGCTAAGCCCGAAGGCGTGCCGCGCTACCTAGTCTGCAACGCCGACGAGTCGGAGCCGGGCACGTTCAAGGACCGTTACCTGATGTCGAAACTACCGCACTTGCTCATCGAGGGCATGATTGCAGGCAGCTACGCACTGGGCGCGCGCACCAGCTACATCTACATTCGCGGCGAGTTGTTGTACGTGCTGCGGATTCTGGAGAAAGCTATTGCGGAGGCTTACGCGGCTGGCTTCCTCGGCGAGAATATTCAGGGCTCAGGATATTCGCTTGATTTGCACGTGCATCCGGGTGGTGGCGCGTACATCTGTGGTGAAGAGACTGCTCTGCTGGAATCGCTGGAAGGCAAGCGTGGCAACCCGCGTAACAAGCCGCCATTTCCGGCTGTGCAGGGCTTATACGCCCGCCCTACAGTGGTAAACAATGTAGAAAGTATTGCTACCGTCGTGCCCATTCTGAACATGGGCGGCGACGAATATGCCAAAATTGGCGTGGGCCGGAGCACAGGTACCAAGCTATTTTCCGCTTGCGGTCACCTCAATAAGCCCGGTATTTACGAGCTGGAATTGGGTGTGCCAGTGGAAGAGTTTATCTACTCCGATGAGTACTGCGGCGGTATTTGGAAAGGCCGGGAGTTGAAAGCCGTCGTGGCTGGTGGCTCTTCAGTACCGATTCTACCTAAGGAATTAATTCTCAAAACGGCCGCCGGTGAAAACCGCCTCATGACGTACGAGTCCCTCAGTGATGGCGGTTTCGTGACGGGTACCATGCTCGGCTCGGGCGGCTTCATTGCGATGGACGAAACAACGTGCATCGTAAAGAATACCTGGAACTTCTCGCGCTTCTATCATCACGAAAGCTGCGGGCAGTGCTCGCCCTGCCGCGAAGGCACCGGCTGGCTCGAAAAAGTACTGCACCGCCTAGAGCACGGCCATGGCTCGATGCACGACATCGACCTGATTGTGAGCGTGGCGAAGCAGATTGAGGGCAATACTATTTGCCCGCTTGGCGAAGCTGCCGCTTGGCCAGTAGCCGCTGCCGTGCGCCACTTCCGCGATGAGTTTGAGTGGCACGTCACGCACCCGAAGGAGGCTACAGCGCCGGGCGCGGCGTACCGGGGCAACTTGGTGCTAGCTTAGTTTTGAAGTGAAACAGAACGTCATGCTAAGCGCAGTGAAGTATGACGATTAGTATTTGTATCGAATAGGATAATGGCTAAAATAACCTTCGACGGAATTGAGGTAGAAGTGCCCGACGGTACTACCATCCTCAACGCAGCCCGCAAAATCGGGGGCGGCGTGGTGCCGCCCGCCATGTGCTACTACACGCCCCTCAAAGGCAGCGGTGGCAAGTGCCGCGCCTGCCTGGTGCGCGTGGCGGCCGGCTCGGCCAAAGACCCGCGCCCCATGCCGAAGCTGGTGGCTTCGTGCATTACGCCTGTGCAGGATGGCATGGTAGTCGAAAACACGACCAGCCAGCAAGTACTTGATGTGCGTAAAGGCATTGTGGAGATGCTGCTCATCAACCACCCGCTCGACTGCCCGGTGTGCGACCAGGCCGGCGAATGCGACCTGCAAAACTTCGCCTTCGAGCACGGCGTGAGCACCACGCGCTACGAGGAAGAGCGCCGTACGTTCGAAAAAATCGACATCGGCCCCTATGTGCAGTTGCACATGACGCGCTGCATCCTGTGCTACCGTTGCGTGTACACCGCCGACCAACTCACCGAAGGCCGCGTGCACGGGGTGCTAGGCCGGGGCGATGCCGCCGAAATCGGCACTTATATCGAAAACTCGATTGATAAAGACTTCAGTGGCAACGTTATTGACGTGTGCCCGGTAGGAGCTCTGACGGATAAAACCTTCCGCTTCAAGCAGCGTGTGTGGTTTACCAAGCCGGTAAATGCCCACCGCGACTGCGGCCACGAAAAATGCAGCGGCCACGTAACCCTTTGGTACAAAGGCAAGGACGTGCTGCGCGTAACCGCCCGCAAGGACGAATATGGCGAAGTGAAAGAGTGGATTTGCAACGAGTGCCGCTTCGAAAAGAAGGAAACTTCGGATTGGGTGATTGAAGGCCCGGCGCACATCGACCGTTCGTCGGTTATCTCGGCCAACCACTACGAATTGCCGGTTATCAACCCGCAGGTAATTGCTGATTTGCCCGAAAGCACGGTGCGCGAACTAGAGCAAAACCCGCCGCTGAAACTCGGTGGCCCGAGCGGCTCTAGTTTTTAGTTGTCATGCTGATGCAGAAAGCCGATTATCATCGGCAGCCTGCCTCAGCCTTAGTTACCGCATGAGCGTTGCGAACAGGATAAGCTGCTTCGCAGACAGACGCCAGATATAGCCTGACACTTTTTATTTATGAATCTTGAATCTATCGGCTGGCCAGAATTTTCGCTGGGCTGGCAAGGCCTCGTTGTTCTGGTAGTGTTCGGCGTTTCGCTGCTGATTGCTACCTATTGCACTTATGCTGAACGCGTTATTGCCGCGTTTTTGCAAGACCGCGTAGGCCCCGACCGGGCTGGGCCCTTTGGCCTCGCGCAGCCGCTGGCCGATGCCGTGAAGCTTTTCACCAAGGAAGAGTTTTTTCCCGCTGGGGCCAATAAGGCGCTGTTCATTTTCGGGCCCTGCCTAGCGATGGTCACGGCGCTGATGTCGTCGGCGGTTATTCCCTTCGGCAACGCTTTGAAATTCGGCACTACGGTGGTGCATTTGCAGGGCATCGAAATCAACGTGGGCATGCTCTACGTATTCGGTATCGTGTCGCTAGGTGTGTACGGTATTATGATTGGCGGCTGGGCTTCCAATAATAAGTTCTCGCTGTTGGGTGCCATTCGGGCAGCTTCTCAGAACATTAGCTATGAGCTGGCTATGGGCCTGGCCCTGATTGCGGTACTGATGATGACGGGGTCGCTGTCGCTGCGCGACATCACCTTGCAGCAAACCAGCGCTACTGGCTGGCACTGGGGCGACATCTTTGCCTGGAACGTGTTTAAGCAGCCCCTTGGCTTCATTATTTTCATCGTTTGCGCTTTTGCCGAAACCAACCGCACGCCCTTCGATTTGCCCGAGTGCGAAACTGAGTTGGTAGGTGGCTACCATACGGAGTACAGCTCCATGAAAATGGGCTTGTACTTGTTTGCTGAGTACGTGAACGTGTTCGTAGCTACCGCTATCATGTCGGTGCTCTATTTCGGTGGCTTCAACTACCCGTTTCAGTATGAGTTTCTCGATTTCCTCCAAACAAAAGCAGGCCTTTCTGCCGACTGGGCGCACAATGTGTTTGTGCTCATGGGCGTGGTAGCTATGTTCACGAAAATCTTTATCGGCATTTTCTTCTTCATGTGGATTCGCTGGACGCTGCCACGCTTCCGTTACGACCAACTGATGCGCCTGGGCTGGACTATCCTTATCCCACTGGCTATCTTTAATATCCTGCTCACGGGCGGCCTCATTACGGCGGGCATTATTCCCGACCTGACGGCTGCCGTACGCTAATCTGACCAGACTCTATGCAATCGCTAAGCAACCGCGCCAAGAAACTGGAAAAGAAGCCCTTTACGCTCGCCGAGCGGGCTTATCTGCCAGCGATTTTTCAGGGCTTGACTATTACGATGCGGCACTTTTACCGGGCCGCTACCAAGAAGCAGGTCACCATTCGCTACCCCGAAGAAACGCGCCCCTTCTCCCCCGTTTTCCGGGGCCTGCACGTGCTAAAGCGCGATGAGCAGGGCCGCGAGCGCTGCACGGCCTGTGGCCTGTGTGCCGTGGCTTGCCCCGCCGAAGCCATCACGATGGTAGCCGGCGAGCGCAAAAAGGGCGAGCAAAACCTCTACCGTGAGGAGAAATACGCCGTCAGCTACGAAATCAACATGCTGCGTTGCATCTTCTGCGGCCTCTGCGAAGAGGCCTGCCCGAAGGCAGCCATTTACCTGCAAGCCGACAAAATGGCCCCGCCACGCTACGAGCGCGATGAGTTTATTTATGGCAAAGACCGGCTCGTGGAGCCGGTTTCGCCAGATAATCGTTCGGCGCGTGGTATTCAGCTCACGCCCGAGCAGGCCGATAAACTGCGCGGCCAGTTGGCGTAAAGCTGTGCGGTAAGCTTTAGCTTGCCGTGTTCATTTCGAAATTTTAACGGTCGGCAAGCTAAAGCTTACCGCACATTTTATGTCCCTCTTTCTTTTCCTGTCGTTCGTGGCCTTGCTGAGTGCGCTGGGCGTGGTGCTGGCCAAAAACCCGGTGCATAGCGTGCTGTTCCTCATTCTCACGTTTTTCACACTGTCGGCCCATTACCTACTGCTCAATGCGCAGTTTCTGGCGGCCGTGAACATCATTGTGTACGCCGGGGCCATCATGGTGCTGTTCCTATTCGTGATTATGTTCTTGAACCTCAACGAGGATACGGAGCCGCATAAGCCGATGCTGGCCAAAGTAGCTGCCACTGTTTCAGGCGGACTATTGCTGCTGGTGATGGTAGCCGCCCTGCGCAACGTGGAGCCAACCGGCTATAACGCCGCCAACTTCGACTCGCAGGTGGGCATGGTTAATAAGCTGGGCATGGTACTATTCAAAGAATATTCGCTACCGTTTGAGTTGGCTTCTATTCTGCTACTGGCCGCAATGGTGGGCTCGGTTATGCTGGGTAAGCGCGAAACGGGTGAGCGAAATTTTTAACTAGCTCGTTTTTAATCGACTATCAAAAAGGCATCCCAAACAGGATGCCTTTTTTTATTTGAACCAAGCTCCGTCAAGCGCGGCCAATAACTTTGCTGCTCTCCTTGATGAGAATAGCCTGAGTCTATTCTGCATTCGCTTCACTGCCTCTGCATGCCAACCGAAAACCCGTTCCTGCTCATCGGTCCCTTCCGGCAGCTGCTGCCACTGGCGCACCTCCCCGACCGTGGCCCCGTGGCCGATGAGGAGCTGCGTCCGATTACGGAAGGTGGTTTGCTGTTAAAAGGTGAGCAGGTATATCGGGTGGGGGAATTTAGCGAGCTACTGGAGGAAGCCCACGTTTTGCGAGCTACCATTATTACGTTAGCCGAGGACTACGTAGCCCTGCCCGGCTGGATTGACGCACACACGCACATCTGCTTTGCGGGCTCGCGGGCGCGCGACTATGCGCTTCGTAACGCGGGCAAAACGTATCTGGAAATTGCCCAAGCAGGTGGCGGCATCTGGGACTCGGTGCAGCAAACGCGCCGGGCTAGCCAAGCTGAATTAACCCAACTGACCGCTCAGCGGGCCAATCGCCATTTGCAAAATGGGGTAACGACGATAGAAGTAAAAAGCGGCTACGGCCTCTCGGTAGCTGAGGAGCTAAAGCAGCTACGCGCCATAAAAGCGGCCGACGAGCAAACGCCAGCCGACCTCATTAGCACCTGCCTGGCCGCCCATACCTTGCCCCGCGACTACATCGGCACGCACGAGGCTTACCTGGCCGAAATGGCGCAGCAACTCTTGCCGCAACTGAAGCAGGAAAAACTAACCAACCGCGTCGATGCCTTCATCGAGAAAGGCGCTTTTTCGGCCGAGCAGATTGCGCCTTACTTTGCCGAGGCGCGGCGGCTGGGCTTCCAACTAACCGTGCATGCTGACCAGTTTCATGCCTTCGGTAGCCGGGTGGCGGTGGCGGTTGACGCCATCAGCGCCGACCATTTGGAAGCCAGTGGCGAAGTTGAAATCCAGCTACTGTCGCAAAGCCAGGTGGTGCCGGTGGCGTTACCGGGTGCATCGCTGGGATTGGGCTGCGCCTTCACGCCCGCTCGCCGGCTGCTCAATGCCGGGACCAGCCTCGCCATTGCCAGCGACTGGAACCCCGGCTCGGCCCCGATGGGCGATTTGCTAACGCAGGCCGCCATTTTGGGCACCTTCGAAAAACTCACGACGGCCGAAGTATTTGCGGGCCTCACCTGCCGGGCGGCGCTAGCATTGGGCCTTACCGACCGTGGGCAGCTAGTGGCTGGGCTATTAGCCGATTTCCTGCTATTTCCAGTTGCTGATTATAGAGAAATTCTTTACCAGCAAGGCCAATTGAAGCCCGCCCAAGTTTGGAAGCGCGGCCAATGCGTACACTCATCTGCTCAGAAACCATGACTTTTCAGGAGGAAATCCAGCAAGGTATTCCGGCGCAATTGCCGCCCAAACGCCCGCTTGATGCGGGCGTGAGCCACGCGCCCCGGCGCAAGGATATTCTGACGACCGAGGAAAAAAAGCTGGCCATTCGCAATGCCTTGCGCTACTTTCCGGCCGAGTGGCACACCGAGCTGGCCCCGGAATTTTGGGAGGAATTGGCGGCCTACGGCCGGATTTATATGTACCGGTTTCGGCCTACGTATGCCATGCATGCCCGGCCGGTGACAGACTACCCGGCGCACTCGCCGCACGCAGCCTGCATTATGCTGATGGTGCAGAATAACCTCGACCCGGCTGTGGCGCAGCACCCGCACGAGTTGATAACCTACGGCGGCAATGGGGCGGTTTTTCAAAATTGGGCGCAGTACCTGCTGACGATGCGCTACCTGGCCGCCATGACCGACGAGCAGACGCTGCACCTCTATAGCGGGCACCCGATGGGCTTGTTCCCGTCGTCGCCCAGCGCGCCGCGGGTGGTGGTGACCAACGGTATGATGATTCCAAACTATTCAAAGCCGGATGATTGGGAGCGCTATAGTGCGCTGGGATTGACGCAATACGGCCAAATGACGGCGGGCTCGTTTATGTACATCGGGCCGCAAGGCATCGTGCACGGCACCACGATTACGGTGATGAATGCCTTTCGCAAAACGCTGGGGCCGGGCCAGTCGTCGGCTGGCAAGCTTTTCCTCACGGCAGGCTTGGGCGGCATGAGCGGCGCGCAGCCCAAGGCGGGCACTATTGCGGGTTGCATTACGGTGGCCGCCGAAGTAAACCCGGCCGCCGCCCGCAAGCGACACCAGCAGGGCTGGGTCGATGAGCTACACGAAACCCTCGACGGGCTGGTGGAGCGCGTGAAGCAGGCGAAAGCACAGCAGGAAGTGGTGTCGCTGGCCTATCTCGGCAACGTGGTAGAGGTATGGGAGCGTTTTTACGAAGAAGATATTTTTGTGGAAATCGGCTCCGACCAAACCTCGCTGCATAATCCCTGGTCGGGCGGCTATTATCCGGTGGGGCTTTCCTACGAAGAAGCTAACCAACTGCTAGCCAGTCAGCCAGAAGCTTTTCGGGCGCAGGTGCAAGCCTCGCTACGGCTGCACGCAGCGGCCGTGAACCGACACGCTGCGCGCGGCACGTATTTCTTCGATTACGGCAACGCTTTCCTGCTCGAATGCAGCCGCGCCGGGGCCGACGTACTAGCGGCGAATGGCCTTGATTTCCGCTATCCGTCTTACGTACAAGATATTCTGGGGCCAATGTGCTTCGATTATGGCTTTGGGCCGTTCCGCTGGGTCTGCACCTCGGGCGTGGCCGACGACCTGGCCCAAACCGACCAACTAGCTCACGATGTGCTCGTGGCGCTGCGAACCGACGCCCCAGTTGAGATTCAGCAGCAACTCGACGATAATATTCGCTGGATAAGCGAGGCCGCCAAAAACAAGTTAGTGGTGGGTTCGCAGGCGCGCATTCTGTACGCCGATGCGGAGGGCCGCATTCGTATCGCGCTGGCCTTCAACGAGGCCGTGCGCAATGGGCACCTGCACGCGCCCGTGGTGCTCGGCCGCGACCACCACGACGTGAGCGGCACCGATTCGCCCTTCCGCGAAACCAGCAACATCTACGACGGCAGCCGCTTCACGGCCGATATGGCGGTGCATAATGTCATTGGCGACAGCTTCCGGGGTGCTACTTGGGTGTCGATTCACAACGGGGGCGGCGTGGGTTGGGGCGAGGTCATCAACGGCGGCTTCGGACTGGTGCTCGATGGAAGCTTGGAGGCCGAGCGTAAGCTCCAAAATATGCTGTTTTTTGATGTAAATAATGGCATTGCGCGCCGCAGCTGGGCGCGTAATCCTGAAGCTCGTTTTGCCATCGAGCGGGAGTTGGCTCGCAGCCCGCAACTGCAAGTGACGCTGCCTAATCTGGTTGATGATGCTGTCTTGGATGCGTTAGCACCTGCCTCTTCTACCCTGCCTTAGCTTTCGCCATGCCGCTTTTTGACCTTATCAAACCCACCTTGGCGCAACTGCCTATCGTCATCAGCGTACCTCACGCGGGCACCGAGTTTCCCGATGATATTCGAGCCGAGTTGAAGCCGAGTGTGTTGCCGCCTGATGACACGGATTGGCTTGTAAATCAGCTCTATGACTTCGCTATCGAGCTAGGCATTCCGATGCTCTGCGCCCAGTACAGCCGCTGGGTTATCGACCTAAACCGCAACCCCGACAGCACGCCACTCTACCACGATGGCCGCGTGCTAACGGGTCTTTGCCCGGCCACTAATTTCCTGGGCGAACCAATTTACCAAGACGAGCGCCCCAAGGTGGCCAACGAGGAAATTGCCCGCCGCAAGACGCTCTATTTCGAGCCGTACCACCAAGCGTTGCAACAGTTGCTGGATGAAACACAGGCGCAATTTGGCCGCGTTTTACTTTGGGACTGCCATTCTATCCGGCGCTTCGTACCGGCCATCAACCCTGAGCCGTTCCCCGATTTAATCCTGGGCAGCGCCGATGAAACTTCCGCCGCGCCCGAGCTTATTGGGCAGGCGCTACGGGTGCTGGGCAGCGGTGGCTATTCGCTGAATCATAATCACCCGTTTAAGGGCGGCTTCATTACTAGGCATTCCGGCCGACCGGCTGCGCAGCAACACGCCCTTCAGCTGGAAATGGCCAAGCAAGTGTACATGGATGACCAAGAGCAAGCCTACGACTCGCAACGGGCAGCGCGTATTCGGGCCGTGCTCAGTCAGACGCTTCAGGCGCTGGGCAACTTGCTGCTGTAATACCGAACTCCAGCTTGGTGCCCGCGCTGGGTGCCGCCTTCTATCAACCTTACGCCACGCCAAGCTAGTGCTTGGTGTTACTTTCTCTATGAAGTACTACGCCTTCGGCTCGCTACTGCTAAAAACTGGCTGGCTCAGCCCGGCCTACGTCGGCGTTAATCAAGAAGGCGTTATTGAATACCTATCGGAAACGTCACCAAATGAGGTTGATACAAGTATTCAACTCATCAACGGAGCTGTGTTACCGGGTTTCCAAAACGCGCATTCGCACGCTTTTCAGTACGGTATGGCCGGCATGGCCGAGCAGCACACGCCCGGTGCCCGCGACGATTTTTGGAGCTGGCGCGAGGCGATGTACGCTTGTGCTGAAACGTTTTCGCCCGAGCAAAACGAGCAGGTAGCCACCACATTGTACCGGCACTTGCTGCGCAATGGCTATACCTCAGTGGTAGAGTTTCACTACCTGCACCACGACCCCACCGGCCGCCCCTACGCCAACCTCGCCGAAATGGGCGAGCGCTTGGTGGCCGCTGCCCGCACGGCTGGCATCAAGCTTACGCTGGTGCCGGTGTTTTACCAGAAAGGCGATTTTGGCCAAGAGCCGCAGCCCCGGCAGCGGCGGTTTATTTCAGCTACGCGGGATGAATATTTTAATTTACTGGCCGCCAGCCGCCAAGCCGTAGCGCACTACAAACGGGCCAATCTGGGCTTTGGCGTGCATTCGCTGCGGGCCGTGGAGGCAGCCGACGTGCTCGCCACCTACGCGCAAGGACCAACGGACTTACCCTTTCACCTCCACGCCGCCGAGCAGACACGGGAAGTCGAGCGCAGCCTCGCCCACCTGGGAGCCCCCCCGGTAGAGTGGCTGCTGGATAATCTGCCTCTCAACAACCAGTTTCACATAGTGCACTGCACCCACATGACCCCAAGCGAAACCACGCGCCTAGCCCAATCGGGCGCGCACGTGGTGCTCTGCCCCGGTACCGAAGGCAACCTCGGCGACGGCATTTTCCCGCTGGTGGAGTTTGCCGAGGCGGGCGGCCGTTGGTCTATCGGCACCGACAGCCACATCAGCCTCAACCCGCTCGAAGACCTGCGCTGGCTCGATTACGGTCAGCGCCTCACCCGCCACCGCCGCAACACCTTTGCCGATGGCGCGGGTACGTTGGTTGATACTACGTTCTTTGCCGGGCTGGCGGCCGCGGGCCGCTCGGCCGATAATTACTTTGCCCTCGGGCAGCCCTTCGATGCAGTGGTCTACGACCTCGCCCAGCCGCTGCTGGCGCAGGCGGGGCCGGCGCATTTGCTGCCGGCCATCGTGTACACGGCCGACCCATCGGCTATTTTGGGCACGCTGGTTGATGGGGAGTGGGCATATCGGCGGGCCGGTTAGGCTCCTACAGCCGGCTTGCTTTTCTTTTGCAATAACTTGTTGCTTCAACTATTTTCCGCTTAGAAAACTAACTGGTCCTTATGCCCGAAGAATTACTCGAAACCAGTTCCACCGAAACTGGCCAGCTTGGTATTCAGCACCTAAAGCGCTTTTGGGCGCAAACAATGGCTAAGCGCAGTGGCCGATTCGCGGAAGCCAACAAGCAGGATTGGCGCTTCGATAATGTGCTGCTGAATGGCCTGGGGCTGCCGCTTCAGGAAACGCTGCGCTATCTGATGCAGACTGGCCCCGCTTTCGAGGAGTTTGAGCAGTGGGTGCTGGCCAAAAACGGCGGCACATTTGCCCCGCTGCAACTGGCGCGCCTCAACAGCATCTTGGCGGGCCAGCCCTACGACGATGCTATCCGGGCGCAGTTGCGCGAAATAGCGGATAGCGCCGATGTGCTGAGTGCCGAAGACCTGCGCTTTTGGGCTGAAAATGGGTATGTTATTGTGCGCGGGGCCATCTCGCGCGAGCAGGCGCAGGCCACCGAAGCCGCCGTGTGGGAGGCGCTGGCTATGCAGCCCGGTAACCCTGCCTCGTGGTATGAAAAACCCATTGGCCAGGGCATGATGATGGACTTCTACCACCACCCGACGCTGTGCGCCAACCGCCGGTCGCTCCGTATTCGCAAGGCTTTTGCCCAGCTTTGGGGCACGCCCGACTTGTGGGCCACCACCGACCGCACCAGCCTCAACCCGCCCGAAACGGCTACCTACCGCCACCAGGGCACGCCGCTGCACTGGGACATGAGTTTACACCCGCCTTTCCACTTCGGCACCCAAGGCCTAATCTACCTCTGCGACACGGCGGCCGACCAAGGAGCCTTTCAATGCGTGCCCGGCTTCCACCGCCAGCTCGAAAGCTGGCTGGCCGCCCTGCCCATCGGCACCGACCCGCGCCAAATTGACCTCACGGCCCTGACCCGGCCCATTGCCGCCGAGGCCGGCGATATGGTTATCTGGCACCACTTTCTGCCCCACGGCAGCAGCCCCAACCGGGCCAGCTACCCCCGCATCGTGCAGTACCTGAATATGTACCCGATGGAGTTTAAAGAAAATGTGGCGTGGCTGTGAGGACAGAGCAGCGGCAACTGAGGGTTCAGTTGCCGCCTTTTAGAAGCCTCCATACCTTGCTGCTATGAACCGCGCCTACAACGATATTATTTTCACTAATACTATTTGCATTTTATAATCTATGCAACTTAATGTCGGGCAGAGAATAGCTTCTATGTTCGTTGACCATTTGGCAATGACACTGATAGTAATGGTCTTCGCAGCACCAGGGCTTGTTTATAATCTAATTCAATCTATAAACAGCCACACGCATATATTACCTAGTATTGCACCAAGCTTTATTACTATACTCGGATTTGCACTTTATTTCTGCAAGGATTGCGTAAGTGGCCGTAGCATTGCAAAGCGACTTTTTAGTTTAAAGGTTGTCAACAATAATACAGGAGAGATTGCCAGCCCATTGCGCTGCTTAATACGGAATATTTTCTGTATTATTTGGCCCGTTGAAATACTTATCACATTCTTTAATCCTACCAGACGGCTGGGCGATTTAATAGCTGGCACAAGAGTCGCCAAAGCTGAGCCAAGTGAAACTTTCGCGCCTTTAAATTATGCTCAAATCATTTTTAGTTTAATTCTCCCAGTCACTATTTTGTACGTGGCTGTATCTCCACTGAGAACTTTGCAAGCAAAAATTGAGCAATCGAATCCCCAGAAACAGAAAAGCGGGGGGGGGGTGCGCCGGCGGCGCGGGTGTGGTTGTTTATAAAAAAAAAAAAAA
>JBPBQK010000048.1:0-36679 GCA_050954845.1 Janthinobacterium lividum | reverse complement strand
GGGGCCGGGGGGTGAGGTGCCCCGGCTGGAGGCACAAAAGAGCTTTACCCCCCTTCTCATACCGCTTCCACTGTAAAAACAAGCCGCACTTCCTGCTGCCCCCGGCGCACGGCCAACGCCGCCAGCGCCCCCTCCCAGATGGTCAGCTCCGCTTCTTGCACCACCTGCTCGCGGCCGGCGTAGGCCACTGCCACCCGGCTGCGCAGGCACGCGCCGCGCTCGGCCAGCCCCGGCACGCCGCCCGGCCAGCTTAGTTCAAAGCGCGGCTTTACGAACCGAAAAAATGGGGCTACCGCATCCTGCACCCAGCCCAGCCAGGCACTGCGCACCACCGTGAGCGGCAGCGGCACCGCCGCCGGCTGCGGCAAATACACCAGCGGCACCCGGTAGGCCGCCAGGTAAAACGCATAGAGCCACGACTGCCGCGACCCGTAAAAAGCCGTGAAGCGCAGCAGCACCTCGTCCTGCTCAAAATACGCCACCGCCCCGGTGTGGTGGCAGCGCAGGTAGCGCGTGTTGTAGGCATCCGTAAAAACCTCCCAGCGCTGGGCCTCGGCAGCGGGCGCATCGGCGAGGCGCACGGCCACTTGGTAGCCGGGCGGCAGGTGCAGCGCCCCGCTCAGCTGCGGCTGCGGCGCGGGCGGGCGCACGGTGGCATCGAGCTGCGGCACCGTGTTTATTGCCAATTCCTCCGCCGCATTTTGGCAAGCGCAAGGCGCGGCTGCCGTAGTCAGAAAATGCGCCAGCGGATACGCCAGCGTGGGCGAGCCAATGGCTGGCGTGGCCTGCACCTGAAAGTGCAGGTGCGGCTCGGGCGAGCGGCCCGAGCTGCCGCAGGCGGCTAGCACCTCGCCGCGTCGCACCTCGTCGCCGGGGCGCACGCGCACCGAGTGCGCCCGCAGGTGCGAGAGCTGCGAATACAAGCCGGGCGCGTGGCGCAACACCACGGTATTGCCCCAGTTGTGGCGCAGGTTTACTTCGCCGATAGGGTTGTCGGGCACGTTTTGCACCACTTCTTCCACCACGCCATCGGCGGGGGCCAGCACGGGTTTGTTGTAGCAGTAATAATCGCTGAGGGCCTGGCCGGGGCCGCGGTAGGTGCGGCCTTCGGCATCGGCAATGGCAAAATCGAGCGCCTGGCCCCAGGCGCCCTGGTGCGTGGGGCCATCGCCAAAGTAGCCCTGCGTGCAGCGCCACGCCCCCAAAAAGGGTAGCGCCAGCGGCACGCTCCCGGCGTGGGCGGGCTGGTCGTTTTGGGTGAGGTAAGCGTAGAGGTTAGCCTCCGGCGAATAGCGCTGCACGGGCACCAGCACCAGCCAGCGGCCCACTTTTTCGCGCAGCAGCAGCACGTACAAGAACAGCAGCGAGGTAAGGCAAAACGGCAGCGATAGCCCCGGCAGCCCGGCCTTGGCCAGCAGCGGCCCCAGCGCGCCCAGCAGCACAGCCGTCACGGGCAAACTCAGTAGCGCCCAGCCGTAGCTGGCCACCGAAGGAACTACGAACACGCCGCCCACCGCCACCGCCGCCACTATGTAATTGGCCCCCAAGTTGTATGCCTCAGGATTGCCGCCCGCCGCGCCGGCAAAATGATGCATAACCCAGGTCCCCAAAAACGCCAGCCCCGCCAGCGAAAATGCGATGCGCGAGTGCCAGAGCAGCCCCGCCGCCACCAGCAGCCCGGCCCAGGCGCTGTCTTGCAGCACCACCGCGCTCAGGGCGCGCAGGTAGGTGGCAAGCAGCGGCGGCCAGGGGTAGTCGTGCGCCCAGCTGGCCACGGCCACCAGGCGCGGGCCGCCCACGGCGTACATATCATTGAGCCAGTACACGCCCGGCTCGGCTGGGGTTAGCGCCGGCCAGCCCGGCGCGCCCAGCACCAACAGCCACAGTACCAGCACAAACGGCAGCGACAAAAACGGCAGCCCGCGCCCGCCCAGCCAGCCGCCCAGTGCCACGCTCAGCAGCAGGGCCAGCCCCGCCCCCAGCAGCACCAGCCCCGCCAGCGCCCAGCCCGGTGCAAAAAATAACGGCAGCGCCAGCCCCACCAGCAGCGCGTTAAAGCTGTACGCCCCGAGGTCGGTATAATCGCGCCGGAAGCCGCCGAGCCGCGCCCCGGCCACCGCTACCGCCGCCGCCCCCAGCCCCGCCGCGCCCGCCCACGGATGCCCAAAACTGGCCACCAGCAACAGCGCCGCCAGCCCCCGGTGCTGGGAGAAGAACAGCATGCTGTAACTGTGGAGGATGGCGCGGAGGAAGGTGGGCATTTTATAAGGTAAAGGCAATCTCTTTTCAGTCATGCTGAGCGCAGCGCAGCGGAGTCGAAGCATCTTGGCTGGAGCACTAACTCTTGACGCCAGCAACGAAGCGGCCAAGATGCTTCGACTCCGCTGCGCTGCGCTCAGTATGACACTCTTTTCCTGCTATCATAGCAAATGCCCCGGCACTTGCTCCAATTGCTGCATATACTCCAGCGTTTCCGCTGCGCGAATCACGTGTGCTTCGCCTTGCAAATCAAGCAGTACCACATTGGGCCGCAGCGTGATAAACTGCTGCCACTGGCTCATATTATATGCCCCCACGCGGTGCACCACCACCTGGTCGCCGGCCGAGAGCAGGGGCAGCACGATGCTTTCGCGCACTACGTCGATGTTCATGCACAGCGGCCCGTAGAGCACGGTGGGCTCAGTTTGCTCCGAAAAAGCACCCACAGGGCTGATATGATGGTCGTACCAATAGGCCGTGAACAGCAGGTTCACCCCAAAGTCGAGCACCGTGGCGCGGCGGCCATCGGCCAGGCGCTTGGTGGCCAGCACGGTGCCCAGCAGGTAGCCCGCCTCATCGACCAGCGCCCGGCCGGCTTCCAGCACCAGCAGCGGCAAAGCTTCGGGCCGGAAGCCCGCGCTCAACAAGGTTTCGCTGATAACCTCAGCGTACTCGTCGATGTCCGGCACCGCATCGGGGCCGGGCAGGAAACTACCTTTCAAGGTATTGGCCGACGGAAAGCCGCCGCCTAGGTCGAGGTAGCACGTTGTCAGCTTTAACTCTTGCTGGGCGCGCAGGGCCAGCGCCGCCAGCTTGGTAGCGGCTACGCCATAAGCAGCGGGCTTCAAAATGAAGGTGCCTAAGTGGCAGTGCAGGCCCACAAAATCCAGGGTATCGGCTGCCGCGGCCACCTGGCCTAGCGCCTGCCACGCCTGCCCGTTTTCGAGGTTGAAGCCGAACCGGTCCCACTGCGGGAAGAGACCCGCGTCGAGGTTCACGCGGATAGCCACGCGGGGGCGTTGCGACCGGCCGGCGGCCACGGCCAGCAGCAGGTGCAGCTCATCAAAATTATCGAGGTGGATGATGGCATCGACCTCGGCGGCGCGCAGCAGGTCGGCGCGGGTTTTGCCGGGGCCGTTGAAGAGGATTTGCGGACCGGGCACGCCATTTAGCAGAGCTTTTTCCAGCTCCATACCGCTCACCACCTCGGCCCACGCGCCCTCCTGGTGGAAAACGCGGCACACAGCATTGAGGTAGTTGGTCTTGTACGACCACGCCAGCTGCACCCGCGGGTAGCGCGTGCTAAAGGCCCGCGCCACCGCCTGGTAGCTGCGCCGCAGCTGCCGCTCGCTAAGCACAAACAGCGGCGAGCCGAAGCGCGCCAGCAGCTCGGGCACGGGCACGCCCTCTAGCTCGGCTACGGGCAGCGCCCCGGCGCGGGGGCCGTATTTCGACAGCGGGCCGGCCGTGAGCTTGCGCAAAATGGGGCGCTCGTAGGGGAGTTTCATTTGGATAATTAAGCAAAAACGTTTGTCATGCTGAGCGCAGCGCAGCGGAGTCGAAGCATCTTGGCCGCTTCATTGCTAGCGCTAGAGGTTAGTTCACCAGCCAAGATGCTTCGACTCCGCTGCGCTGCGCTCAGCATGACGGGTGTTTTTAGACAGTATTTCATAATTCTCCTAAGCCCGCTATTTGCTGAAAATCACCATAATCAGCCACCAAATCCCAGGCGCACCGGATAAACATTTTCCCCACCGCCACCTCGCCAAAGGGCTCGACTACCTCGCCCAGCGCCAGCCGCAGCAAGGCGGCCGGCTGGTTGTGGCCGGCGGCGGCGGTGAGGTAAATCCAGGCTGGGAAGCGGGGGTTGATTTCCAGAATAAACAGCTCACCGGCCGCGGTGCGCAGCAATTCCAGTTCGAAGGCCCCGCGCCACTGGCTAACCTGAGCGAAGCGGTGGGCCAATTCAGTCAAGGTTTCGTCTTCGATAGTGATGCCAGCCCAGGCCTTGCCCTTGTCGGTGATGGTGAGCTTGCGCATGGCCACGGCGCTGAGGCAGTGGCCGCGGCCGTCGGCCAGGCCGGCCACGTTTAGCTCCTGGCCGGCCACGAAGCGCTGGGCCAGCAGCGGCAAGCCCCAGCGCGCCTGCAAGTGCTGAAAAGCGGTTTGGGCCTGGGTGAAATTATGCACGATTTGGGCCTCGTACCAGCGACCTTTCAGCACCAGTGGGTAGCCCAGGGCTTCGGCAGCAGCTGGCAGGTGGCCAATATGTTGGAGCACCTGCGTAGCCGGCACGGGCAGGCCGTGGGCCGTGCCGAAAGCCGTTAAATTCACTTTATCCCGCGCCTCTAGCTGGGTTAGCGTGGGCACCAGCAGCCGGATGCCCAGCGCCCGCAGCCGCGGCTCCAGCCGACTAAAGAGCGGCAGCTCGGCGTCGAAATTGGGGATAATAATATCTACTTTTTCCTGGGTTTGAATGTACTCCAGCCGCTCGAACAGCGCTGCCGAGCCGGCGGCCGGGTAGGGCAGCTGGTAGGTTTTGGCAAACAAGTCGCGCAGGTAAATGCCGGGTTCCAGCGCCTCGTAGCTCAGGCCGATGAGGCGCACCTCAAAGTCGGCACTTTCGCGCAGGGCGCGGGCCACAGCCACGCCCGCACCGGGGCTATCGGTGGCGTTGAGGCCGGTGAGGGCCACGGTGAGCGGGCGGCGAACTTGGGCAGCAGCGGGCATTAGGCGGCGGGCTCCTCCAGTAGCTGGTATTGGACGAGCTGGGTTAGCAGGTCGTCAAAATCGCGCTGCAACTGGCTGACCGACACCTCGTAGCGGTCCAGCAAATCGGCCTGAATGGCGGTCGCCTCGTGCCCGGCTTTGAGCTGGCCGATAATCTCGGCCGCCAGCGGGTTGGCCGCGAAGGAATCGCCGGTGGCGGGGTTGAACACGAAGCCAGCCTCGCTGGTGGCAATGTTTTTCTTGAGCTTCATGGGAATGTACCGTAAGCTTTAGCTGGCGCGGCGGGCGGCGCGCAAGGCCGCCGAGCCTACGCGAGCGAGGCGTGCACAAGCTAAAGCTTATGCTACGAGCAAATTTGCAACCCGCTGCCCCAACTCCCGGTGGCAATCGCCGGCCCGCCCGCCCGCGTCGCCCGCCCGCGCCCCGCGCCCGACCAGCGCCCGCCCGGCCAGCCGGGCGGTAAACCTGCGGCACTCGCCGATTGGCCCGCGCCTGCCTACCCTTGATTTTGTAGCTTGCAGAGCTTTTCAGAACCAGCCTTTTCCGTGTTTCAATCGCTCCTTCGGTCGGCCTCCACGCTCTTGCTCCACGCGCTGGTGTGGGGGCTGGTGGCCGTGCTGCTCATTGCCCAGCAGCCCGAGTATCCCGGCCCCAAGCCCCCCGAGTTTTGGCTGACGCAAGCCACGGTATTTGGCTTGCTGGTGGGTTTGTTTTACCTCAATGTGGGCTGGGCGGCCCCGCGCCTGCTGCACCGGCGGCGGCTGCCGGCCTACGTGGCCGTGAATGCGGTGGCCGTGCTGCTGGTGCTGTGGGCGCATCAGCAGGTCGAAACCCGCCTGCACGTGCCCGAGCTGGTGGCCCGCGCCCGCGAGGCCATTATGAACCCGCCCAACCCGTGGTCGTCGCCGCGCCCGCACCTGCTGCTCACGCCCGAGGAAGAAGGCGGCGGGCTGCTCAATCCCAGCGTGTTGCTGCTCACGCTCATGGTATTAGGCCTGGCCACCAGCCTGGCCGCCACCCAGCGCGCCCAGCGCGATGCCGAGCGCCACTTGGAGCTGGAGCGCCGCCAGGTGGCCACTGAGTTATCCTTGTTGAAAGCTCAGATTAACCCGCATTTCTTTTTCAATACCCTCAACAACATCTACGCCCTCACGCTGATAGATGGCGAGCAGGCGCGGGCCGCCCTGCACCGCCTCTCGCGCATGATGCGCTACGTGCTCTACGAAACGCCCGCCGGCCACACCCGTCTAAGCCAGGAAATCAGCTTCCTGCGCGACTACATCGAGCTGATGCACCTGCGCCTCACCGACCAGGTGCAGGTGGTGTTTGAAACGCCCACTGACCCGGCCGCGGCCGACCCGTTCATCGCGCCCATGCTGTTTCAGCCGTACGTCGAGAATGCGTTTAAGCACGGCGTGAGCGCTACCGCGCCCAGCTGCATCACCATTTCCTTGCGCCAGGCCGATGCGCAGCAAGTGACCATGTGCGTGCGCAACACCCTGTTTGCCAACCGCCAGACCGATAACGACGAGCCCGGCGGCATTGGCCTGGCCAATACCCAGCGCCGGCTCGACCTCCTCTATCCCGGCCGCCACGAGCTGCGCACCACCGCCCCCACCGCCCTCAACGAATACGAAGTATGTCTCAGCCTGAACTTGCAGCCGTAGCAGCCGCCATTCCCTGCATCGCCGTCGATGATGAGCCGCTGGCCCTGGGCCTTGTCTGCTCCTTCATCGAGCAAACGCCGTTTTTGAAGCTCGTGGGGCGCTATTCCAGCGCCGTGGCTGCCCTCAAGGCCCTGCACGAGCAACCCAGCGTGCAGCTTTTGTTTTTGGATATTAAAATGCCCGACCTCAGCGGGCTGGAGCTGGCGCGGGTGCTGCAAGGCGGTGGGCAGCGCGTGGTGTTCACCACCGCCTTCAACCAATATGCGCTCGAAGGCTTCCGCGTCGATGCGCTCGACTACCTGCTCAAACCTTTCAACTACGAGGAGTTTCTGCGGGCGGCGCTCAAGGCCCGCACCTTCTTTGAGTTGAAAAGCCCGGCGACCGTAGCGCCCACGCCCGCTGCCCCGCCCGACGACCACATTTACCTCAAGGTTGAGTACCAGCTGGTGCGCGTGATGCTGAGCGATATTCTGTACGTGGAGGGCCTCAAAGACTACGTGAAGGTGCACCTGGCTAGCGCCACCCGGCCGCTGCTTTCGCTCACCAGTTTGCGCAGCATGGAGGAAAAGCTGCCCGCCGGCAAGTTTATGCGCATCCACCGCTCCTACATTGTGGGGCTCGACCACGTGGCGGCCGTGGGCCGCGGCACCTTGCAGGTGCGCGCTGAAACGCTGCCCGTCAGCGACGGCTACCGCGAGGCGGTGGACGCGTTTTTTGCGCGTTGGAAGTAGCGGAAGATGAATGATGAGCGGCTAACTTGCTGGCTCATTGCTCAAACTTTCGTTTTATGTTAAAACACGTTACCTTGCTCACCCTGGGTGGCTGGCTGGCGCTGGCGGGTGCCGCCCAGGCCCAGGCGGTTACGTTTGCGCCGGTATCCACCCTGGTGGTCGGCTCTTATAATAGCAGCCGCCCTACCAACGTGGTCATCACCGACGTGACCGGCGACGCGAGGCCCGATATGCTCGTGGCTGGCTCTGGTACCAGCACGCTAGAAGTACTGATAGCCCGGCCCATCGGTGGGTTTCAGACGTCCAGCCTTTCGGCTGGCCAGAGTAGCGTGCCCGTAGATGTCGCGGTGGCCGATGTCAACAGCGACGGCAAGCTGGATGTCCTCACGGCTGATAATTCGCTGGATGCCGTAGGGCTATTGCTGGGCAATGGCAGCGGGGTATTCCAGATAACCAGTTCGTTTTCGTGCGGCGTGGGCAGCAAGCCCACCGCTATTGTCGTGGCCGATGTCAACGGCGATGGCAAGCCCGATGCGCTAACCGCCAACTTCAACCTTGGGACGGTGGGCGTGCTGCTGGGCACTGGCAATGGCACGTTTCAGCCGGTAGCCAGCTACCCGACCGGCACTATCTACAGCAACCCTATCGATATTGCGATGGCCGATGTGAATGGCGATGGCAAGCTGGACGTGCTGACCGCCAATAGCAACGACTACGCCGTAGGTGTGCTATTAGGCAATGGCAATGGCACGTTTCAGCCCGTAATCAGCTCCCCGGCCGGGGGCCAAACCCGTAGTCTTGCGGTGGCCGACGTGAACGGCGACAACAAGCCCGACGTGGTGACGGTCTACAACCAGGCCGGCGTGGCAGCCGTGCTACTGGGCAATGGCAACGGCACCTTTCAGGCCAGCGTGCTGTACGCCACCGGGGGCTTCGACACGAGTAGCATTGCGATAGCCGACCTGAACCGCGACAACCGGCCCGACCTGGTGGTGGCCAATTACAGCAGCAACTCGGCGGGGGTGCTGCTGGGCAATGGCAACGGCACGTTTCAGGTGGCCACTACGTACTTGGTGGGCGCAGGCAGCGCGCCGTACGGCATTGCCGCGGCCGATTTAAACGGCGATGCCCGCCCCGACATCGTGACGGCAAACTACGGCAGCGCCTCGGTCGGCATCCTGACGAACACCAGCACCATCCTCGCCACCCGCGCCACCCTGCCCGGCACCAGCGCCACGCTGCACCCCAACCCCACCACTGCCCGCACCGCCCTCACCCTGGCCGGCCTGCCCGCCACCGTGGCCCAGGTGCAGGCCACGCTTTTTGATGCCACCGGCCGCGCCGTGGGCCAGCAGCAGCTGGCCGCCGCCCAGGGCGCTGCCCGCGCCGAGGTACCCACGGCCGGGCTGGCGCCCGGTTTCTACGTGCTGCGCCTCCTGGCCCACGATGCGCAGGGCCAGCCCATCGGCAGCCTGCCCACCCAGCGGCTGAGCGTGCAGTAGGGCACACCAAAATTTAATATGCCTGCACCGCGTTAAAAACGCGATAAGTGCCTGAATGTGCCGTAGCTTGGGGCTACCTCTGGCCTAGCACCCCGGCATGAACTTCTTCCAGAAACTGTTTGCCCGCCCGGCTGCTGCGCCGGCGGCCCCGCCCGCGCCGCCCGCCCCCGCCCCCAATTGGCTGGAGGTCGAGGGCCAGTTCATCGACCTCAACACTCTGGGCCCCGAGCAGCTAGCCCAACTAGAGGCCGACCTGGTGGCTAAGCGCCAGCAGCGCGAAACCGAGCTGGCCACCTACCTGCACAACCTGGCCGCCGAGCGCGCGCGCCTGCTCGAAAGCCGCGACCCCAGCTTGTGGGTGCTCACGCTCAAGCTCATGTTTGGCGAAACGCTGGGGCGGCGGGTGGCCATTCAGGACATTGGGCCGGGCATGCAGCTGCAGCATTTGGTGCTCAGCTTTGGCCAGCCCGACCACGTGGAGGCCAGCGGCGCGGTGCTGGCCCTGCTCTACGGCAGCCCGCCCGAGGTGAGCTACTTCGAGCTGGAGGGCGCCACTATTGCCAAGGCCATTATCGGTTTTCGGCCAGCGCTGCCGTTTGGGGCGGGTAGCTAGCCTGGCGCGGCGGCCAGCCTGCCCCAAACGGCAGCTAGCGTGGGCGGCAGCTTTTTGGGGCGCTGGCAGCCGAGTATTTCTGCCGGCTTTGGTTGGCGACGGGCAGGCCTAAGTACCATTGTGTACTAGCATCTTTATGCTATACCGCCGTGTTAGAGTGGGGCCGACCTTTGCCGCTATGAACACGCTCGGCATCATCGAAATCCAGGCGGCTACGGCGGAGGCACGGTGCCCCATGTGCCGGGCGCAACCCAGGTATAGCGGACTCGCACCCGGTGCCGGGGTGGTGCTGCGTTTTAGAGTGGCAGCACAGCCGCGGCCGTGGCCCTGAGCCAGGCTGGAGCCGCTACTGAGCTGCTTTTATTTTAGTCCACGCTATACACTACACTACTTTCCCCAACCTTCTAGCTATGACAATGAACCTACCCAACCAGCCCGGCGCTACCAATGCCGATGTGTCCTTGGCCGCCCGGCGGCGCGAAGTCGAAAATGCCCTGCTGACGCAGGCCTTGTGTGGGCGCCGGCCCAGCGCCGCCACCCTGGCCCAGCTGCGGCGCTACGAAACCGGCGAGCTCTCGCGGGAGGTTGCCTTTGCCAGCCTCTACCGGGGCTAGTAGTAACGCGAGGGTGCTACCCACCAAGACAAGCAGGGGAAGTGTGGCTGATTGCCGCACTTCCCCTGCTTGTCTTGGTGGGCTTGGCCTGATGTAGCATAGTGGGAAGTGGCTTTGGCAATAAGGCGCAGTGGCCGGCGATGGGGCTGCCCGCCGCCTCGGCCGCTGCCGTGCCCCTCAATGCAAGAGGCCCTTTGCTGCTGGCCTCGGGCGTGGCGCTGGGTATGCGCCACCGGCGGCGCAAGCGCTCTTAGCACTGGTTTCAAGTAAACTCTTGCCCGTTGCTATCGCTCTTTCTGCGAGATGCCCCGACTTTATCGGCCGGGAATTTTTCGTATCTGGTAGTGCCAGATGGACGAACGTCGCTGCCAAGCGACCACCTTCGATAAGCACCGCTACCCTATAAGAAGCGAGCTATGGTACAACGGACTTACGCAGTCCAAATGCTTGGCTAGCTAAACAGGTCAGCTATGAAAATTCGACAAAATTAACCTTGAATAGTTCAATAACTCCTTGTATATTACTAGCATGTTTATGCTATATCGCTGTATAGCGTAGATACCTTTCTTTGTAGTACCGGGCAGGTGCGCGGCATCCTAGTATTACCGTTCTTTATGAAAGCAGATTTTTATTCACCACCAAGCCGCTGGCTACTGCTACTGGCCTTGCCACTAGCCGGGCTGCTAGCCACAGCCAGCGCGGCCCAGGCCCAAACCATCACCTTCGGTTATAATGGTAATAGCAATAACAATAAGACCTACACCGTGCCGGCGGGCGTCACCAAGCTCAACGTAGTAGCGGCGGGCGGTGCCAGCGGTGCCAGCCCGTCGTTTGGCCGCAGTAGCACCCCTGGGGCTGTGGTGCAGGCCACCGTTACGGTGGTGCCGGGCGAAGTGCTTACCGTGGTGGTGGGCGGCATGGGGGGCGACTACGTTAGCGGTAGCGGGGGCGGTGTCGTACTCGGCGGCTACAATGGCGGCGGCAGCACGGGCCATCTGGGCGGCGGCGCGGGCGGTGCCACCGACTTGCGGCGCACGGGCATGAGCACCGGCGACTACTTCAGCAGCCGCAACGCCTTGCTGGTGGCGGGCGGTGCGGGTGGCACGGGCCAATTCACTGGGGGCGGCGCGGGCGGCACCCCTAACGGGGGCAACGGCGGCGACTCAGTCGGCAACACGGGCGGCGGCGGCGCCACCACCACGGCCCCTGGCACGAGCGCCACCGGCGGCAACGCTGGCAGCAACGGCACCGGCGGAGATGGTGCCAGCCGGGGTGGTGGTGGGGGCGCGGTGGGCGGCGGCGGTGGCGGCGGTGGCTACTACGGCGGCGGCGGCGGCTACCTAGCCGGCACTAGTGGCGATGCGGCGGGCGGGGGCGGCTCGTCCTACGTGCTGCCCACGGGTGCCAGCAACATCAGCTACAGCGTGGCGGCAGCGGCCAGCAGCGGGGCGCTGACGATTACGCCGGTGGCTTCCTTGCCTACTCTTACCAGCCTCAGCCCCACCAGCGGGCCAGTGGGCAGCAGTGTCACGCTCACCGGCACCAACCTGACAGGGGCCATAGGCGTGAGCTTTAACGGCACGGCCGCTACCACCTTTGCCGTGGTAAACGCCACCACTGTGACGGCTACCGTGCCGGCCGGGGCCACCAGCGGCCCGGTAACCGTGACCACGGCGGGCGGCACCAGCAATGGAGTAGCCTTCACTATCATCACCGACCTGGTGGTAACCACGACCACGACCATCGTGGCGGGCATCTACAGTAGCATCACCGTAAACAGCCCCGGCGTAGGCACGCTGGCCGGCAACGTGACGGTGACGACGAGTACCACCGTGACTAGCGGCGGCATGCTCAACGATGGCTGCGCTACTATTAGCGGCGCGGGCAGCTTTACGCTGGCAGCGGGCGGCACGCTGGGCATCTGCAACGCGGCCGGCATCACGAGCAGCGGCGCTGCCGGCGCGGTGCAAGTCACGGGCACGCGTACCTTCTCCACCGATGCCAGCTACGTCTACAACGGCACCGCCGCTCAAAGCACTGGCAACGGCCTGCCCGCCCAAGTGCGCAACCTGAGCACCACCAACGCCAACGCTGTGACCCTAACCGCCCCCACCAGCGTAGCGCAGGTGCTGACCGTAGGCGGCGCGGGCAACCTCGCTCTCAATGGCAACGCCCTGACCCTGCTCAGCAGCGCCGCCGGCACGGCCCTGGTCGTCAACAGCAGCGCGGGTGTCGTGAGCGGCAGTTCCGCCGTGGTGCAGCGTTACATTGACGGCTCGCTCAACAGCGGCCCTGGCTACCGCCACTTCAGCGTGCCCGTCACCGGCTCCACCCTGGCCGACTTTGCCACCAGCAGCTTCACGCCCGTGCTCAACCCGGCCTTTAACTCCTCGCCCACCCCAGCCACCGTCACGCCCTTCCCCACTCTGTACCTCTACAATCAGAGTGCCCTTACGCGCACCAACAACCTGTCGGCCTTCGATAAGGGGTGGCTCTCGCCCAGCAGCCTCACCGATGGCGCCACGCCCGGGCTGGGCTACTGCCTCAACCTCAGTGCCGGGCAGGTCGTCGATTTGGTGGGCACGCTCTACAACACGACCCTGACGGTGGGGATGAGCCGCACGACCGGGGCCACGGCCGCCGATGGGGGCTGGGCCTTAATTGGCAACCCTTACCCTGCCCCGCTCGACCTCTCGCTGGTGCAGCCCACTGACCGCCAGAACCTGGATGCCGCCACCTACGTGGTGCAAAGCACGGGGCAATACGCCGGCGGCTACCGCGCTTATGTAAACGGTGTGAGCACCAGTGCCACCAACAACCCGCTGCTGGCCCTGGGCCAGGGCTTCTTTGCCCGCGTGAGCGCCGGCCAAACCACCGGCTCGTTTACCTTCCGCAACAACCAACGCGTAACGACCTACGCCACCCAGGCGGCGTTCCAGCGCACCACCACCGACCCGCGCCCGCAAGTGCGCCTGGAGCTAGCTGGCGCGGGCCTAGCTGATGGCTGGGTGACGTATGTGGAAACCGGGGCCACGCCGGCCTTCGACAGCCAGTTCGATGCCGGCAAGCTGCCCAACTCGACGGGCCTGAACTTGAGCAGCAGCCTGGGCACCGACAACCTGGCTATCGATGGCCAGCCGGCCTTCACGACCAGCACCGTACTGCCGCTGGCCGTGGGCGTGCCCGCGGCGGGCACCTACACCCTTTCGGCCTCAGCTATCAACAACCTGCCGGCCGGCCTTGTGGCCTACCTGCGCGACAGCCAGACCGGCCAGCAGTTGCTCTTGGCCGCTGGCACCAGCTACAGCTTTAGCGTGACGGTGGCCCAGGCTGCGACATTGCTCACGGGCCGGTTTGCGCTAGTGTTCCGCGCGCAGTCGCCGCTGGCTACGGTGGCCGCCCTGGCCGCTTCCGATGTCACGGTGTACCCAAACCCCGCCCACGCTAGCTTCGTGGTGGCGCTGCCAGGCGTGGCCGGGGCCAGCACCGTGCAGGCCGAGCTGTTCAACGCGCTGGGCCAGGTAGTGCGCCGCCAGTCGGTCGCGCTGCCCACGGCCGGCACCGCGCTCACCATGCCCACCGCCGACTTGGCGGCCGGCGTGTACGTGCTGCGCCTGCAGGCCGGCACGACCACCCTGGCCAAGCGCGTGGTAATTCAATAATCTGTAACGCACGCGGCTGGCTTGCTCGTGGGCTGGCCGCGTGGCTTATCTCCGACTTTCTATATGAAACCTACCCTACCAATTGCCATCGCCCTAGTATCGGGCCTACTACTGGCTACTGCTGCCCAGGCCCAGGCACCCAGCTCGCCCGGTCCCACGCCCCAAACTCCCACCGCCGTGCCCCTCGATGGTGGGGCCTCGCTGCTGCTGGCCTCGGGCGTGGCGTATGGGCTGCGCCGCCTGCGCCAGCGCCGCCTGCGGGCTTAGCCCTCTCGTTTGCCCACTGCTACCAACAACGACAACGCCCCGGCCGCTAAGCGACCGGGGCGTTTTACTTATGGGGGCAAGCCTCGCGCTCTATGCCGGCTTAGTTTCCGCTCTCTTGTAATGCACGGCGGGCAGCGCCCGCAGGCGCTCGGCGGCCTGCTCGGCGGTGATGTCGCGCTGGGCATTGGCCAGCAGCTCGTAGCCCACCATAAATTTCTTCACCGTGGCCGAGCGCAGCAGCGGCGGCAAAAAGTGCATGTGCAGGTGCCACTCGGGGTAGTCTTGCCCATCGGTGGGACGCTGGTGAAAGCCGGCCGAGTACGGGAAGCTGATTTCAAACAGGTTGTCGTACTTGATGGTGAGCTGGCTCAGAATGTCGGCCAGGCCGTCGCGCTCGGCGTCGTTTAGTTGGGTGAGGTCTTGCACGGCGCGGCGCGGCAGCACCAGCGTTTCGAAGGGCCACACCGCCCAGAAGGGCACCAGCACCACCCAGGTGTCGTTTTCGACCACGAAGCGGGTTTTGGTTTTCTCCTCAATGGCGAGGTAGTCGCTGAGCAGGGTGCGGCCGTTTTTCTCGAAGTAGGCTTTTTGGGCGCGGGCTTCTTTGGCGGGCAGGTCGGGCACGGTGCGCTCACTCCAGATTTGGCCGTGCGGGTGCGGGTTCGAGCAGCCCATCACGAAGCCTTTGTTCTCGAAAATCTGCACGTAGTTGATGTTCGGGTCGGCCCCGAGGGTGCGGTACTCGTCGGTCCAGACATCGACCACGCGGCGGATTTCGGACACCTCCATTTCGGGCAGCGTCAGGTTGTGCTTGGGCGAAAAGCAGATGACGCGGCAGTGGCCGGTTTCGGCTTCGGCGCGCAGCAGACCACCTTCTTCGTAGCTGCCGGTTTCGCCCTCGGGCAGCAGCGCCGCAAAGTCGTTGTCGAACACGTATTGGTGCTCATACTGCGGGTTGGTGATGCCGCTGGTGCGGGTGTTGCCGGGGCAGAGGTAGCAGGTGGGGTCGTAGGCGGGGCGCTCGTCGGGCTGCGGTTTTTCCTGCTGGCCCTGCCAGGGGCGCTTGGCGCGGTGCGGCGATACCAGCACCCACTCATCGAGGAGCGGATTGAAGCGGCGGTGGGGTTGCTCGGTGAAATCAAACATGGTGGGGAGGAGAAAGTGCGTGAATTAATCGCCCAAACTTACTTACGCAAGCCACGGGCGTTAGGCAAGGCCGATGGCAATACCAAGGCGGTTTACTGCGAGAAATACGCCAGCCCGTCTACCAAACTTGCCACTCCTAGAATAACAATCAACAGCAAAGCCCCTGGCAACAGCACATTTACCAACGACCTACCCAGGCGAAAGCCTTGCACAAGGGCTACGCCTTTAAGCAAAATAATGGTAGACCACCCGCCCAGCACTATTTGCACCAGGCCACACCCCAGCAGCAGCGCATTGGGTAGCAGCGGCAGGCTAGGACCTTCGCCCCCCAGCACGGCCAGAGTGGGCAGCAGCAGCAAAGACGCAATGGTGGGCACCAGGGCCCACCCGATTACCGTCTTGAACTGGTCGCTACTGGCCTCGCCACCCAGCCAGCTGCCCGCCAAGCTCATGCCCCAGGCATAGGCCGTGTAGGTTATCACGCCCGATATGCTGCCGCCTATTATTGCGAATATTAGACTGGCGGCGGCGCTCATCTGGTGGCCGGGGTAGTGAGCGATTGCCCGCCCTACTGCCCTGGTAATGCCCCCCAGCACAAACAAGCGCGTCACATACTCATCGGGGCACTTGGCTAGGCTATACCGCAACGTTGCTTGCGGCTCAGTCCATACCTTACGCAGCAGGTTAGCTTTGGTACTATTGCCGCTTTCGGAGGTGGGGTAAGATGAACTCTCGCGCATGAAGCCCTTGCTTAGGGTGCGAAGGTAGTCTACCTTTCCGCCCGATTAGCCACCTTTTCCCCATCAATTTCTTCTTTCCGTACTAATGCCCCACCCCATTTCCCTTAGCCTGCTGGCTAGTGCCGCCGCTGGCTTGCTGCTGGCCACCGCCTGCCAGCCCAAAACCGCCACCGAAAGCACCTCGGCCGCCAACCAGACTACTATGCCCACCGACTCCACCCAAACCGCCACCGCTACTACGCCCACCGCCGCGCCCTTCGGCAAAACCAAAGATGGCCTCGCCACCGAGCTCTACACTCTGCAAAATGCCCACGGCGTGAAGGCCACCATCAGCACCTACGGCGGCACCGTGACCAGCCTGCTGGTGCCCGACAAAGCTGGCAAGCTCGGCGACGTGGTGCTAGGTTTCGACAACTTGGATGGCTATATCAGCGACGCTTTTCTGAAGTCTAACCCCTATTTCGGGGCCCTCATTGGGCGCTACGGCAACCGCATTGCCAAAGGCAAATTCACCCTGGATGGCAAGGCCTACCAGCTGCCCACCAACAATGTGCCCAACTCGCTGCACGGCGGCACCATCGGCTTCAACCGCCACCTCTGGACCGCTAAGCCCGGCACGTCGGCCGATGGCCCCACCCTCACGCTCACCTACGCCAGCAAAGACGGCGAGGAAGGCTACCCCGGCAACCTCACCGTGACGGTGGTCTACACCCTCACCAGCACCGATGCCCTGCGCCTCGACTACACCGCCACCACCGACAAGCCTACGGTGCTCAACCTCACCAACCACAGCTACTTTAACCTCAGCGCCGGCCAGGCCAAAGACATCCTCGGCCACGAGGTAACGCTGAAAGCCGACCGCTTCACGCCGGTCGATAACACCCTGATTCCGACCGGTGAGTTGAAGTCGGTAACCGGCACGCCCTTCGACTTCCAGCAGCCGCACACCATCGGCGAGCGCATCAAGCAGGTGCCCGGCGCGGCCCCCGGTGGCTACGACCACAACTGGGTATTAGCTGACAAGATGCGGACGTCGCCCGAGCTGGCCGCCACCGTGTACGAGCCCACCTCGGGCCGCACCATGGAGGTGTACACCGACCAGCCCGGCGTGCAGTTCTATACCGGCAATTTTCTCGATGGCACCCTCACCGGCAAGGGCGGCACGGTCTACGGCCAGCACGCCGGCTTCTGCCTCGAAACCCAGCATTTCCCCGACTCGCCCAACCAGCCCAAGTTCCCCAGCACCGTGCTAAAGCCGGGCGAGACGTTCCACTCCGTTACAGAGTACCGTTTCGGCGTGCGGAAGTAGGTTGACAGCCTAGCAACAGCCTTTAACATCGGCTGTAATACCGAAAAACGCTTGTCATGCTGAGCGAAGTGAAGCATCTTGGTCGGTTACGCTAGGGATACTATTCTAGCGTGACCAGCCAAGATGCTTCACTTCACTCAGCATGACAAGCGTTTTTTATGTCAAATACCGAGCGTTTTACGCCTCCTCCACCACCGCAAACACCAACGCCAGCGGCTCAAAGCACTGCATCAGCTGGTCGATAAAGCCAGGGTTGTTAATCAAGACGCTCAGCACGTTATCCGTCCGTTCCTGCAAGCCACCTTCGGGGAATAGCTTGTCCTTCAAGGCTGTTAGCTGCGAATAAGCCGTTTCGTGCTTAGCCTCCGAAGCTTTAGCAAGGCGCTTTTCGAGGCCGGTGAGGGCACCAGCGGCTTTCTGAGCTTCGGCGGCCACAGCTTTTACCAGTGTGGGGTCGAGGCGCTGGGCCAGGTCCTGCACCTGCTGGTAGGCAGCGGCCAGGGCTTCCTGCTGCGCGGCAAGGCTCACTTCTTCCTGACCAAGCTGCGCGCCCACTTGCTTTTTCAACTCCGCCACTGGCTTGAAAATATCGAGGGTATTCAACCCCAGCTTGCGCAGCTTGCCGGCATTGGCGCGGCTCACGTACATGGCCGAGTTGCGCGGCAGCACGATGGGATACGGCACGCCCAGCTGGTCGAACACGCCTTTCAGCTGAAACCAATACGCCACCTCGGCCCCGCCGCCGATGTAGGCGAGGTTGGGCATCAGCATTTCCTGATATACCGGCCGCAGCACCACATTGGGGCTGAAGCGCTCGGGCGCGCTTTCGGCCAAAGCCAGCAGCTCGGCCTGCGAGTGGCAGCGGCTGGTGCCACGCACCGTTACCTGCGTGCAGTCGGCCCCGGTGGCGTCGGGCTCCAGGCGCTCGCGCTTGCCTTCGTCGGTGAGGAAAAACAGGTTGAGCGGGCGTGAATACACCTGCGGCTTGTAGCCCGCGGCGGCGAGCTGGGCGTTGGTAGCCTGCACCGCCTGGTTGGAAAGCTGGCCTTGAATTTCCTGCTTCAGCAGCGGCTTTAGCGCCTGCTTGAGGGCCGGCCGGTCGGCATCGAGGCACACCAGGCCATAATCAGCAAACAGGCTGGTGGCCAGGCGGCGCGTGGCTTCGCTCAAGGTGCCGCCCGCGTAGGCAACGCGAAACGCAGCCGGCACTTCAGGCGGCAGTTGGTTCAGGATTTCCTCAGCCAAGCCCGTGAGCGGCAGCCGGCCCACCGGCCCGCCTAGGCTGCCCTCGCCCGGCCCGGCCCAGCTAAACGTTTTGCCAAACAGCTGAAAGTGGTTGATTTCGGCGAAATCGTGGTCTTCCGTGGCCAGCCAGTACACTGGCACGAAGTCGTACTGCGGATACTCGGCCTTGAGCTGCTGGCTGAGCTTAATGGCCGTAACTATCTTATAAACAAAGTACAGCGGGCCCGTAAACAGATTAAGCTGATGCCCCGTGGTGATGGTAAAAGTCGTGTCTCGCGCCAGCAAGTCTAGATTAGAAGCCACGGCCGTCGGTACCTCGCCGCCTAACTCGGCGTATTGGGCCCGCAGGTCGGCTACCAGTCGCTGCCGGGCCTCGGGCGAGTAGGCGGCCCGTTTTTCTTCTAGCTGCATTTGAAAAGCGGCCAGCTCGGGGCGCCGATGGTAGAAGGGAGCCAAGGCCGGCGAGCCGGCGATATAATCAGTCAGCAGGCCCGAAAACGCGCCGGTAGCGGCGTAGGGCAGGGTAATACAGTCGGCAGCAGCCATGAGCGCGAAAGGGAAAAGGAGCGCGAAATTCAGCCCAAAACCCGGCGCGGCCCGAAAAGTTACTTTTTACTCTTCGGCCTTGCGCCACAACTCAGGCCGCCCAGAACCGCATTTCCAGCGAAATGCGTGTTTCATTCGCATTCAAATTCACCGCCCCGCCGTGCAGCAGATAGGGCGAAAACAGCAGCACCTCCCCCACCCCCGGGTTAGGCCGAATAATATCCAATGGCTCGGCGCTGCCCAGCACGCCCGGCACCGTGAAGGTCACGCCATTACTCACCGCGCCGCCCGCCGTGCGCAGCGTCCGGTTTTCGGGCCAGTGGTGCGAGCCTGGCACCAGCGTCAACGACGAATGGGCCGTGCTACCCGCCACGGGCACGTAGATATTCAGGCAGTTATGGTAGTCGGGCAGCCACACATCACGGTGCATCGGGTTGTTATCAGCCTTGCCCGGCCGGATGATACGCAGGTGGAAAAACCGCTCACCATCCCAGGGGTTGAGCGCTTGCACGGGCCGGCCGCAGAGTTCGCCCACGCGCTGCTCAAGTAAGGCGGCGGATAAGGGCAAGAAATCGGCTTGCTGGTATTCTTTGGTGCGGTTTACCACGGCCAGGTGCAAGTCGCGGTCGTCGCCTACCACGCGGTGGTAGTGCGCCACGTCGAAATCGGCGGGCACCGGGTGGCCCACGTCGGCCAGGGCACGGCGCACTAGTTGGGCAAGGCCTTCACGCAGGGTAGTTTGCTCGGCAAGGGGCAGAAAATCGGCTACAGTGTAGCCTTCGGCAGCCCAAGTGGTGCCGGCCGTCAGGTCGTCGTCGGTGGCGAGTAGCACCCGGCCGTCGGTAAGGCCAGCTTCGCCCTGCACGTCGTAGGTAAAGGCCTGCTGATTAATGCGAACCTGCATAATATGCCCTGAGATAAAGTTGTCATGCTGAGCGCAGCGCAGCGAAGTCGAAGCATCTCTACCGGTGAACTAACCTCTCCGCTAGCAACGACTCGGTAGAGATGCTTCGACTCCGCTGCGCTGCGCTCAGCATGACAAATGTTGTCGACGACTACCGCACGACCTCGCCGTACAAGTCAAAGTCCGACGCACCGGTGATGTGCACCTTCGCAAAGCTGCCCTGCGGGATGTGCAAATCATTCGTAGCCAGCACCAATACCTCATTATCCACCTCGGGCGAGTCGAACTCGGTGCGGCCCACGTAGTAGCCGCCTTCGAGCCGGTCGAAAAGCACTTTGTACGTCTGCCCCACCCGCGACTCGTTGTAATCCAGCGATATCTGCTGCTGAATTTCCATGATGCGGTCGGCGCGCTCCTGCTTCACTTCGGCAGGCACATCGTCTACTAGCGTGTGCGAGTGGGTGTTTTCTTCGTGCGAATAGGTAAAAATGCCCAAGCGCTCGAACTTCGATTCCTGCACAAACTCGCACAGTTCCTCAAAATCGGCTTCCGTCTCACCGGGGTGGCCCGCGATGAGCGTGGTGCGCAGCGCAATGCCCGGCACCCGGTCGCGAATCTCGCGCACCAGTTCCTTAGTGCGGCGGCCCGTGATGCCCCGGCGCATGGTTTTCAGCATGTTATCCGAAATATGCTGCAACGGCATATCGAGGTAGCGGCAAATGTTGTCACGCTCGCGCATCACGTCCAGCGCTGCCAGCGGAAACTGCGACGGGTAGGCATATTGCAGCCGCAGCCACTCCACGCCCTGCACGTCGCTGAGGCGCTCCAGCAGCTCGGGCAGCTTGCGCTCGCCGTAGGCTTGTAGGCCGTAGTAGGTTAGGTCCTGGGCAATGAGAATCAACTCCTTAGTGCCCATGCTCACGAGGCGCTTGGCTTCGGTCACGAGGTCTTCCATCGGGCGGTCTACGTGCTTGCCGCGCATCAGCGGGATGGCGCAAAACGAGCACGGCCGGTTGCAGCCTTCGGCGATTTTGAAGTAGGCGTAGTGCTTGGGCGTAGTCAGCAGGCGCTCGCCCACCAGCTCTTTCTTGTAGTCGGCCTCCAGCACTTTCAGCATCTGGGGCAGCTCCAGGGTGCCGAAATAGGCATCAACCTGCGGAATCTCCTGCTCCAGCTCGTCTTTATAACGCTGCGAGAGGCAGCCCGTTACGTACAGCTTCTCCAGCTTACCAGCCTCTTTCTCATCCGCGTAGCGCAAGATTGTGTCGATGCTTTCCTGCTTGGCGTTGTCGATAAAGCCACAGGTATTGATAATCACGATATTAGCATCCGACTTCTTCGCTTCGTGCGTTACCAGAAAGTCATTAGCTTTTAGCTGCCCCATGAGCACCTCCGAATCGACCAGATTCTTGGAGCAGCCCAGGGTTATAACGTTGACTTTGTTTTGTTTAAGGGTTCTAACTCGCATACCGGGTATCGTCTGTCATGCTGAGCTTGTCGAAGCATCTCGCGTGGACAACTAATTTTGAAACGTAAGGGATTACTGCGCCACGCGAGATGCTTCGACAAGCTCAGCATGACCGAATATTTTGTTAAACTCAGCGTAACAAACTCAATGCGAAGCTGAAGCCGGGCAACACGTCCTCGCCACTTAGGGTTTCTTCGAAGCTTTTGACCACGCTCACCGAGCCATCGGCGCGGAAGATGCGGGCGGTTTCATTTTTGGGGTCGAGCAGCCACGCCAGGCGGCAGCCATTGGCTATGTACTCGTTGAGCTTGCTGGCGAGGTCGATGAGCGAATCGGAAGGGCTGGCTAGCTCTACTACAAAATCGGGGCAGATGGGTGGAAATTTCTCCTGCTGCGCGGGCGTGAGCACCGCCCAGGCATCGGCGCGCACCCACGCCGCATCGGGCGAGCGCACGGCCCCGTTGGCCAGCCGAAAGCCGGTGGACGAGTCGAAAACCTGGCCCAGGCCGCTTTCTTCGGCCCAGCGGTCGAGGCGAGAAATAAGCTTCGTGTTGCGGCGGCCCGTATTTCCTCCGGTCATAGATTGAAACTCAATGGTGCCATCGGCCCGGCGCTCAAATTTCAGCTCGGAATTGGCCTGGCAGAATTCATAGAATTCATCTTCCGACATGCTCTGAAGGCGGCCAAGCACGTTTACCTGAACGCCGGGCTCCAGCTCTTGGTCCGAAAAGGGCAAAATGATATTCATAGCAATGCACTTAAAATAAGGCAACACTGACTGATTACTAACCAGTTTCAACCGCCGCGCTTATTGCGCCTCAAACTGCCGCAAAAACCGCACGTCATTCTCGGTGAACAGCCGCAAATCCTTCACTTGGTACTTGAGCATGGTGATGCGCTCGATGCCCATGCCCCAGGCGTAGCCGGTGTATTTCTCAGAGTCGATGCCGCAGTTGTCGAGCACGTTGGGGTCCACCATGCCGCTGCCGCCGATTTCGACCCAGCCGGTGCCTTTGCAGATGTTGCAGCCCGCGCCTTTGCAAATGAGGCAGGTGATATCAATCTCGGCGCTGGGCTCGGTGAAGGGGAAGTAGCTAGGGCGGAACCGGATGTTAATATCCTCGCCAAACATCTCACGCACGAAGTAATAAATCGTCTGCTTAAGGTCGGCAAAGCTCACATTTTCATCAATATACAAGCCCTCGATTTGATGAAAAATCATATGCGCCCGCGCCGAAATAGCCTCGTTGCGGTACACCCGGCCGGGCATGACGCGGCGGATGGGCAGCGGCTCATTTTCCATCACCCGCACCTGCACAGTGCTGGTGTGGGTTCTTAATAGGGCGTGAGGGTTTGAGGGTGTGGGGGTAGGAGTCTCTGCTTCCTGACCTTCACTTTTTTCCTCCTGCCCTCCTACTTTATTGCCCTCTTGCCCTTCCAAAAAGAAGGTGTCCTGCATATCGCGGGCCGGGTGGTTTTCGGGGAAATTGAGTGCCGTGAAGTTGTGCCAATCATCCTCAATCTCCGGGCCTTCGGCCACCGCGAAGCCAATGCGGGCGAAGATGCGCAGCATCTGCTCGCGCACCAGCATGAGTGGGTGGCGCGTGCCCAGGGCGTTGGGTACGGGGGGCAGCGTGTAGTCGAAGCCCGCGTCGGCGGGCTGGTTGGCGGTGGCTTCTTCTAGAGCTGCCTGGGCTTCGTCGAAGCGGGCCTGGGCCTGCTGCTTTAGGCCGTTGAGCTGCTGGCCTACGGAGCGCTTCTGCTCGTTGGGCACGGTTTTGAGCTGGTCGAAGAGGTCGGCCAGGCGGCCTTTGCGGCCGAGGTAGAGAAGGCGAAACTGGTCGAGGGCGGCGGCGCTGCTCACGTCGGCGGCGGCCACCTCGGCGGCGAGGGCCGAAATAGATTCCTGCATGATACCTACAAAGGTACGGCAGCCGGGGCCGGGCCGGAATCGCCTTTTTGCTGGCCTTTTGCCCAAAGCCAAGCTAAATTCTAAAAGTTGGCACGCCCGTTGCAAATACCCTTTCAACTAACCATCCTCCCCACTTTTATTTTCCTCTTCACCATGGTACGCCAACTGCTCCTCCCCTTGCTCGGCCTCGGTCTACTGTTCAGCGCCGAAACGGCTTCGGCCCAAACCGCCAACTCGAAGTCGCCCGCTTCGGCTGCTAAAACGGCTCGCCAAACGCGCCGCGCTGCCCGCGTGCTCACGGCCCGCGAGCGCAAGCAGGCCGATGCTGCCGCCAAGGCCGCCGCTAGAAACCCGGTATTGGCCATGGCTACCCCCGCCCAGTCGGGCTGGAGCGGCTGGAGCAACGACCCCGTAGAGCTGCCCCAGGATGAGGTGCTGTACCACCCCCGCACCAACCTTTCGGTAGCCCCCGGCATGCCCGTCAACCAAATCGGCCACGGCGTGACCACCGACTACGACGGCCACCCGCTGCGCCGCCCCAACGCCACCAGCAGCAGTACGCTGCCCGCGCAGCGCTAGCCTGCCTACTACCAAGCGCTTTTCTCACTCTTCTTTCTGCACTACCCTGTTGCGGCCACGGACTTAGCCTTCCGTGGCCGTTTTGCGTACACACGGCACCCAGCTACTGCCTTGGCGCTGGCTGGTTTACCTCATTTTTGACTTTCCGCTTATGTTGCGCGCTCTTTGCTTGCCCCTGCTCGGCCTCGCCCTACTCGCCGAAACCGCCGTGGCCCAAACCACTCCGGCCACCCGCAAAACCACGACTACTAAAACCAAAGTCCACGAGCTCCGCCAGGTGCCCAATACTACGCCCGCCGCTCGCCGCGCCGACCCGCTGCGCGGCACCAACGACAACGGTTCGGGCCAGTCGGGTTACGCGGCCCCCGGCGAGCCAATTGCCGACCCTCGGTACAATGGCAAGAATACCCCCTCTTACGACGGTACAGCCGCGCCAGCCAAGCGCAATACCACCCTTAGCACGCCTAAGTAGCCAGCTAATTGCTACTAAAAAAGCCTTTCCTCACCTGGCCTGAACTGCTGGGTGGGGAAAGGCTTTTTAGTAGCACTTTGAACGCCTGCTATGCTGCGGCAACTACCTCACTTTCAACCTCTGGCACCTCTGCTGCCTCAGCGGCGCGGTAGTAGAGAGTGGTGCAGTTTTCGGGGCGCAGCACCAGCTCGGCGGCTTGGCGAATGTCAGTGGGCGTCACGGCTTGCAGCACGGCGGGCTCTTCGTTTACGAGGTTAGCATTGCCTAGCAGCTTGCCGATGGCCAGGGCCAGGGCGCGGTTTAGCAGCTCAATCTCGCCGAAAACCAGGCCCGTTTCGGCTTGGTTTTTTACTTTATCGAGTTCAGCAGCGGGCACATCGTCTTGCAGTAGTTCGGCCACGGCAGCTTCCACGGCGCGGTCGGCGGCCTCCAGGGCCACGCCCGCGTTGAGCTTGCCGCTCACCACGAGCAGGCCGGGGTCGAGAGCGCCGGTAAGGGAGGCCGAAATATTATTAAATAATTCCAACTCTTTTACCAGCTTTTGATGCAGGCGCGAGGACTTGCCCCGGCCCAGCAAGTCGGCCAGCAGGTCTACGGCGTGGTAGCGCGGGTCGAGGCGGGCGGGCATGTGGTAGGCTTTGTAAATAGCCGACAGCGGCACCGGGGCCGTGACTTCGGCGTGGCGGGCCTGAGTTTGCACGGGCTCTTGCGGCAGCTGGCGCTCGTAGCGCGGGCCACCTTCGATGGGGCCAAACCACTTCTCAGCCAGGCGCTTCACCTCATCGAAGGCTACCGCGCCGGCCACCACCAGCACAGCATTCTGGGGGGCGTAGTGCTTGCGAAAAAAGGCCCGCACGTCGGCCATTTCGGCTTCTTCGATGTGGCTGATTTCCTTGCCAATGGTGTTCCACTGGTAGGGGTGGTTGGTGTAAACCAGCGGCTTCAGCTTTAGCCACACGTCGCCGTAGGGCTGATTGAGGTAGTTCTGCTTAAACTCTTCGACTACCACTTTGCGCTGCACGTCGAGGCCATTTTCGGAGAAAGCTAGGTCGAGCATGCGGTCGCTTTCCAGCCAAAAGCCAGTTTCGATGTTGGCGGCGGGCAGCGAGAGGTAGTAGTTGGTGATGTCCTGCGAGGTGAAAGCGTTGTTTTCGCCGCCCACTTTTTGCAGCGGCTCGTCGTAGTTCGGAATATTAACCGAACCGCTAAACATCAAGTGCTCAAATAAATGGGCAAAGCCCGTGCGACCGGGGTTTTCATCGCGCGAGCCCACATCGTAGAGGATGTTGAGCACGGCCAGCGGGGTGGTAAAGTCTTCGTGCACCAAGCAGCGCAGGCCGTTGGCAAGGGTAAATTCCTGATAGTGTATCATTAGCCGGAAGGGTAGGAAGAGCGAATAGCAAGCGCAAGGTACTTAAGCCGCTAAACAGTGCCGCGAGCCCAGATGTTGCCGGGCCTGGCGGGCGGGCCGGTACCGGCGGGCGGCATAGAGCGCCGCGCTACCTTTGCCCCTGCCAATTGGCCTGCCTTAGCTCATGCAATTCGACCGCCGCGACTACTCCAACGACCTCCTCAAGCACCTCTACCGCGAGTTGCTGCGCCCGCGCCTCATTGAGGAAAAAATGCTGATACTCTTGCGCCAGGGCAAGGTGAGCAAATGGTTTTCGGGCATTGGGCAGGAAGCTATTTCGGTAGGTAGCACGCTGGCTTTGCGGCCCGATGAGTACATTTTGCCCCTGCACCGCAACTTGGGCGTATTTACCAGCCGGCAGGTGCCGCTGGGGCAGCTGTTTGCGCAGTGGCAGGGCAAAAAAACGGGCTTTACCAAGGGCCGCGACCGCAGCTTTCACTTCGGCACCAATGCCCACCACATTGTGGGCATGATTTCGCACCTCGGCCCACAACTGGCCGTGGCCGATGGCATTGCGCTGGCCGACTTGCTGGACGAGACACACCGCGTGACACTCACTTACTCGGGCGATGGCGGGGCCAGCGAGGGCGACTTTCACGAGGCGCTGAACGTGGCCGCGGTGTGGCAGCTGCCCGTCATTTTTCTGGTCGAAAACAACGGTTACGGCCTCAGCACGCCCTCGAATGAGCAGTTTCGCTTTAAGTCGTTTGTTGACAAAGGCCCCGCCTACGGCATGGAGGCCGTGCAAGTCGATGGCAATAATGTGCTGGAAGTTTACCACCTCATCAAGACGCTGGCCGAAGACTTGCGCCAAAACCCGCGCCCAGTGCTGGTAGAGGCCCTAACGTTTCGGATGCGCGGCCACGAAGAGGCCAGCGGCACCAAGTACGTGCCCACCGAGCTGCTGCAAGAGTGGGCTGCTAAAGACCCGGTCGAAAACTACGAAAAGTGGCTGCTGACCGAAGGCATCATCAGCGAAACGGCGCGTATGCAACTGCGCGAAAGCATTAAGGCCGAGATAGAAGCGGGCTGGCAGGAGTCGGAGGCCGCGCCTTTGCCGGTAGCCGATGCCCAGGCCGAGCTAGCCGACATGTATCAGTCATTTGAGCAGCCCATTACCGACCCGCCGGCCGACGGCCCGGCTCCTGAGAAACGCTACATTGACGCCATTCAGGAGGGCCTGCGCCAGAGCATGGTGCGCTACCCCGAGCTGGTGCTCATGGGCCAGGACATTGCCGAGTACGGCGGCGTGTTCAAGATTACCGAAGGCTTTGTGCAGGAGTTTGGCAAGGGCCGCGTGCGCAACACGCCGCTCTGCGAGTCGGCCATCGTGGGCGCGGGGCTGGGTTTGAGCATCCGGGGCAAGAAAAGCATGGTCGAAATGCAGTTTGCCGACTTCGTAACCTGCGGCTTCAACCAGATAGTGAACAACCTGGCCAAGAGCCACTACCGCTGGGGCCAAAATGCCGACGTGGTGGTGCGCATGCCCACCGGCGCGGGCACCGCGGCCGGCCCCTTCCACTCGCAAAGCACCGAGGCGTGGTTTACGCACGTGCCGGGTTTGAAAGTGGTGTACCCCAGCAACCCGCACGACGCCAAGGGCCTGCTTTGCGCCGCTTTTGAAGACCCCAATCCGGTCATGTTCTTTGAGCACAAGCTGCTGTACCGCTCGCTGAGTGGGCCGGTGCCGGAGGCGTATTACACCACGCCCATCGGGCAGGCCGCGCTAGTGGCCGAGGGCAACGACCTCAGTATCATTACCTACGGCCTGGGCGTACACTGGGCGCTGGCGGCCTGCCAGGAAATGGGCATCAAGGCCGACATCCTCGACTTGCGCACCCTGCTGCCCTGGGACACGGAAGCCGTGGCCCGCACCACCCGCAAAACCGGCCGCGTGCTCATCCTGCACGAAGACACTCTGACGGGTGGCCTGGGCGGCGAAATAGCGGCCTGGCTGGCTGAACACTGCTTTAGCAGCCTCGATGCGCCGGTGCGCCGCGTGGCCGCCCTGGATACGGCCGTGCCCTTTGCGCCGCAGCTGGAGGCTGATTTTCTGCCGCAGCAGCGGCTGCGCGAGCAGCTGCGGGCCCTGCGTGAGTATTAAAGTGCAGCATAAGCTTTAGCTTGTGTAAGTGAGCCGAGCCTGCGCCTCACAAGCTAAAGCTTATGCTACACTAAAAGCCACCTTGCGTATCTTAACAGCCTTATCTCTTTAATTCTATCTATTCGGTGAAAGCATTAGTACGCTCCTTTTTGCCGCTGCTGCTGGGCTTGCTGGCCAGCTGCTCGGTGTACGATAACATCGTGCACCCGCACCGCCTGCCCACGCCCAAAATGTCGTCGCAGGCCAAAGCCAAGTTTAAAGCCGCTGAAAAGGCCCGGCACAAGGGCATGGTGCTCAAAAGTGAGGAAGCCCCCACCAGCGCCACCGACCCCAGCGCGGCGGCCGGCACCGAGGCCAAGAAAGACAACAAGCTCACGTATAACGAGCTACCCGAAGGCACCAAGGCAGTGTATGATAAAAACGGCTTGCTCAAAGGCAAAGCCAACCTCAAGCGCCTCCGCTACCACCGCTACGACACGCGCCCCCTCACGCCCAACGACGTGAACCGCGAAAACCGCCGCCTGCGCAAGCATCCCAAAGGCACGGGCAGCAGCAAGGATAAGGATAGCGACAATGGCCCACCCGCCCCCAAAACCCGCGAAACCGCCCCCGCCGACGACACCCCCGCCCCGGCGGCCGCCGAGCCCAAGCCCGCAAAAGTGAAGGAATCTAAACCTGAAAAGGTGAAGGAGCCCAAGCCTGAGAAAGTGAAAGAGCCTAAACCCGAAAAGGTAAAAGAGCCCAAGGAAAAGAAATCGAAGAAAGCCCCCGTGCCCAAGCCCGACCCCACGGTAAACCCCTCCGGCAATTAACTTCTTCTCTACCAATATCTACCATGTCCCACCCGGTAGTACTTGCCCTGGCCCTGCTGCTGGCCGCCACCTCGGTCCAGGCCCAAACCGAGCCCAACAGCCCGGCCCACCAGCGGGCCGCCAACCGCCGCGCCCTGCGCGACGCCCGCAGCACCGACACGCCTTACAAAGACAGCCACCTGGCCGTGACGCGCCAGCAGCTCAAGCGGGGCGAGGCGGCCCCGGTGCCGGCCGTGGCCGGCGAGCCCAAGTTCGACCGCGATGGCACGCCGCACGTAACCGAACCCAAATACCCCGGCTTGCGGTTACGCAAGCATAAAACGGATTCTTCCCACTAAGCTTTTTTGCTATGGCTACCCCTTGGCTCCCGCTCACGCAGCCCGACCAACTCACCGATATTGTGCGCGAATCGCACGAGCACCCGGTTCTTATCTTCAAGCACAGCACGACGTGCTCCATTAGCGCGGCCGCCAAAGGCAAGCTCGAGCGCCAGTGGCCCGACGCCTCACTGCCCGCCGACACCCCGCTCTATTACCTTGATTTGCTGCGCTTCCGCCCCATCTCGGCCCAGATAGCCCAGGAGTTTGGCGTGCAGCACGAGTCGCCCCAGCTGCTGCTCATCCAGGATGGCAAGTGCACCTACCACGCCTCGCACATGGGCATCCGCCTCAGCGATGTGGCCACCACGGCGGCGAAATAGTGAACGAGTGAGTTGGGGAAGGAGTGAATGAATACCTGTGAAGAGTCATTCACTCCTTCTCCAACTCACTCATTAACTTATTGATAAATAAAGCGAACCTCCTGGCGGATTTCGGGGTTCAGACTCAAGGCTACGGGGCAGGTGTGCGCCACGCGCTCCATCAGGGCGCGGTCGGCTTCGCTGAGCGCGGCGGGCAGGTACAACTCCACGTCGAACTGGGCGATGCGCCGGGGTGGCTCCTGGCTCATGATTTTTTTGACGTTGACAGTGCTGCTCACCAAGTCTACCTGGTGGCGCTCGGCCACGATGGCCATCGTGGTGAGAATGCAGGTGCCCAAGGCCGTGCCTACCAAGTCGGTGGGCGAAAAGGCTTCGCCCCGGCCGTGGTTATCGACGGGGGCGTCGGTTTGGATGCTGGTGCCCGAAGCTACGTGCGTGGCCTGGGTGCGGAGTTGCCCTTCGTAGCGGGCGGTGGCGGTGGGAGCGGTCATCATGCCGCGAAGCTAGCTGCCCGCCGCTAACTAGGCCGGAGCAGCGGTCAGGTTTTAGGATTTAACTTGCTTGAACTGTGTTATTTTTGATGCCCTTATGAAAAACTCTCTAGCTCTTGGGTTAGTGGCAGTGCTAGGCGGCTTGGCAGCGGTGCCAGCGCGGGCGCAGGCCCCGGCCACTACGGCGCAGCCGGCCGCGCAGCCCCCGCGGGCACCCGTGCCAAAGCCCGCCCCGTCCGACGAGCAGTCGTACCAGCGCGAAACGGTCTTTGGTATCAATTTTAACACCCAGGGCGGGCTCATCGGCGGGGTCAACGTGCGCTCGTCGCGCGTGCTCGACGACCGCCAACTGTGGTTCTGGAGCCTGGAAGGTGTTTTCTTCAAAAACCCTAAGGAAGAGACGGTTACCAACAACGCCACTGGCGGCTCGTTTACGCTGTATAAAACCAATTATGCCTTTGCGCTGCGGCCCTCCATCGGTATTCAGCGCATCCTGTTTCGCAAAGCGGCCGAGTCGGGCGTGCAGGTCAATGGCTTGCTGAGTGCCGGCCCTTCGCTGGGTTTGCTGATGCCCTACTACATCAGCTACGATGAGAGCTGGGCGCGGCGGGCCGGCTCGGGCGGGCCGCTGCAATCCGATGTTATCGTGGATGCGCAGTTTGACCCCAGCATTCACGACCCAAACTATATCATCGACCGGGCACCCTTTTTTGGCGGCATCAGCCACACCAAGATTGTGCCGGGCGTGCACTTGCGCGGGGGCCTCAGCTTCGAGTACGGCCGCTACCGCGATGCCGTGGCCGGGGCCGAGGTCGGCTTTCTGGTCGAGGCCTACACCAAGCGGCTGCTTACGTTCGACCCCGCCCCCTCCACCACCCAATCCGACCTGAACCTGCTGAACAAGCAGTTCTACCCGTCGGTTTACCTCACGCTTTACCTGGGCCACCGCAACTAGCACCCCCGCTTATTTGCTACCTGGCCCTTGCAAAGCCCTGGCACTTTGCCGGGGCTTTGTTGTTTAACTTTACACTATGGATACTATGCTGCTGTCGCTTCCCATTATTCAGGCCGAACCTATTGCGCCCCCCGCGCCGGCGCGCCCGCGCAAGCCCGACTGGCTGCGCGTGAAGCTGCCCATCGGCCCCGACTACGCGGCCGTGCGCAAGCTGGTGGACGAGCACAAGCTGCATACCATCTGCGAATCAGGTAATTGCCCCAATATGGGCGAGTGCTGGGGCGCAGGCACCGCCACGTTTATGATTTTGGGCAACGTCTGCACGCGCTCGTGCTCGTTTTGCGCAGTAGCCACCGGCCGCCCCTCCGAGCTCGACCTCGACGAGCCCCGCCGCGTGGCCGAGGCCATCAGCCTCATGAAAGTGAAGCACGCCGTTATCACCAGCGTCAACCGCGACGAGCTCAAAGACCGCGGGGCCAGCGTGTGGCGCGACACAGTGGTTTTCACCAAAGAACTGAGCCCCGAAACGACCATCGAAACGCTCATCCCGGACGTGAAAGCCAACTGGGCTGCGCTGGACGTGATGATTTCGGGCGGCCAGGAAGTGATTTCGCACAACATGGAAACCGTGGGCAGCCTCTACCGCCTAGTGCGCCCGCAAGGCAAATACGACCGTTCGTTGGAGCAGATTCGCCGCACCAAGCTAGCCGGCCACCGCACTAAGTCGGGCATCATGCTGGGCCTCGGCGAAACCGCCGACGAGATGCACCAAGCCATGGACGACCTCGTGGCCAACGGCCTCGATATTCTCACCCTCGGCCAGTACCTACAGCCCACCAAGCGCCACCTCGAAGTAGCCGAGTTCATTCACCCCGACACCTTTGCCCGCTACAAGGAAGAAGGCCTGCGCCGGGGCTTGAAGTACGTAGAAAGCGGCCCATTGGTGCGCTCGTCGTACCACGCCGAGCGCCACGTGAATGTGCCGATTTAGAGTTGATTCTTTGCCGGCCATAGCAGCTGAGTAGTTTGCCAAATTCGGGGCGGCTTTACCGCCGAGAAGAGTTGCTACAAGTGCATAAGCTGTTGGTCGGTGCTTATCGACTGACCTATTGCTTAAGTCAGATTGATAGCGTGACCGTTAGGCCTCAGATACAGCAGCGTTAATTCGGCGCTTATCTTCGGGCCGATGCTGCACCACTTCTACCCTACCGGTCGCCTGCGCCGCTGGCCTTATTTCCTGCGCGTTATGGCTTTGTATCTACTGGGCTTTGCCTGCTATGGCTTGCCAGCGTTGGCCGAATACCAGTTTCACGATACGGCCGTGCATTGGGAGAATATAGCGATGGCCGGAATGACCTTTTGCTTATACCTGCTTGTCGTGCAGATTATTAAACGCTTGCATGACCTCAATCTAAAAGGCTGGTGGATGCTGCTGGCGTTCGTACCAATCGTTAGCATAGGCTTGGGCAATGCGCTGACATTCGTGTCGGGCACAGCCGGCCCCAACCGCTTCGGCCCCGCCCCTAGCCAGTCAGCAGCCGAGCCGTTAGCCGTAGCCTGAAAATAGAAAAGCCTCGCCAGTTTGGCGAGGCTTTTCTAGTACTTTAAGTGCTGACAATTAGCGGTAAGCTTGACGCTGGCGATTGTCAGTGGGCGGGTAATTACCGAGCACGCTGTTCACAATGCGGTAGGTTTCTTCTTCCGTAATCGTGTTTTTGTCGAGCTGCGCCTGGCCCGTGCCGCGCCATGCCAGCTCTTTGCGCTTAGCATCCACGATATCAATGATAACCGTGCCGGCTTTGTAGTTGTACGAGCCGCCGTAGGGGTAGCCGTAGCCACCATAGCCGCCGTACCCGTAGCCGCCGTAGGGGTAGCCATAGCCGAAGGGGCTACCGCCGGCCACTTGCTGCTTGTTCTCGACACGCACGCTGTAGGCCACGTACACATCAGGGTTAGCATTGCTGGCTACTTCACCCAGGCCTTTGGCAGCAAGGTCTTTCGTCACGGCATCGCGGATGCGCTGGTCGGTGAAAGACTCGTAGCCACGGGCGGGGCCACCTTCGGTATCGTTGGCTTGCTTAGGATACCAGGCCCAGGTTTTGTAGGCCCGGAAGTTTACGGCGTGGTCAAAATCGCTGGATACGCCCACGTTGGCCGTGGTGCAGGCATTGAGGCCAAAGGCCAGTGCCAGGCCCGTGACCGCCAAGGCAGCCGGGCGGGCCAGAAAACGAGTTATGCGGTTCATAAGGCTAAAAATTAAGGAGATAATCCTTCTTGACGGAGGTACTGGCTTAACGCTAGTGGCCCGGCCAATGTTCCAAAAAAAGTAGGCAAGCCGACTACTTTCGTTAGCCAATCGACCAATACGCAAAACGCCAGGCCGAGCGCTTATGCAAGCTCAGTCTGGCGTTTTTGATGCTGGTCGCCAGCACCGGTTTAACGCGGCAATGGCGGCCGTATTGTACCGTGGACCCTGCGGGTCCGCGCATGAGTAGTTTCCTTAGATAAGCTACCTACGCGCGGACCCGCAGGGTCCACGGTACACCTTAATACGACGGGCCTTTATCTGTCGAAACCAGGTGTTCGGGCTCGTCGGCGTACTCTTCTATCGGCGTGCAGCTGCACACGAGATTGCGGTCGCCATAGGCAGAGTCGATGCGCGACACGCTGGGCCAGAACTTGGCCGAGCGCACGTAGGGCAGCGGAAACACAGCCTGCTCGCGGGTGTAGGGGCGCGTCCACTCCTCAGTGAGGACCACGGCGGCGGTGTGCGGGGCGTGCTTCAGCACGTTTTCCTTGGCATCGGCGCGGCCTTCTTCTACTTCCGTTATTTCCTTGCGAATGGCAATCATGGCCTCGCAAAAGCGGTCCAGTTCTTCCTTGCTTTCGCTTTCGGTGGGCTCAATCATGAGTGTGCCAGCTACCGGGAAGCTTACCGTGGGCGCGTGAAAACCGTAGTCCATCAAGCGCTTAGCAATATCTTCCACCTCAATACCCGCCTTTTTAAAGTGGCGGCAATCGAGAATCATCTCGTGGGCGCAACGGCCGTGGCTGCCGGTGTAGAGCACCGGGTAGTGCGCTTCGAGGCGGGCCTTGATGTAATTGGCATTCAGGATAGCTATTTCCGTAGCCCGCGTGATGCCATCGCCGCCCATCATCGAAATGTAAGCGTAGCTGATGGGCAGAATGCTCGCCGAGCCATACGGCGCGGCCGAAACTGCGCCGCTTGTGCGGCCTTCTACCGGCACCACAACGTGGCCGGGCAGGTACGGAATCAAGTCTTCCACCACGCCGATGGGGCCTACGCCGGGGCCGCCGCCGCCGTGCGGTATGCAGAAGGTTTTGTGCAGGTTGAGGTGGCACACGTCGGCCCCGATGCTGGCGGGTGAGGTGAGGCCCACCTGGGCGTTCATGTTGGCCCCGTCCATGTAGACGCGGCCGCCGGCCTGGTGAATGAGCTCGCAGATTTCGATAATCGTTTCCTCGTACACGCCGTGCGTGCTCGGATACGTCACCATGAGGCACGAGAGGCGGTCGGCGTGCTGGGCGATTTTGGCGCGCAGGTCGTCCATATCTACGTTGCCATCTTCGGTGCTTTTCACCACCACCACCTGCATACCCGCCATTACGGCCGAAGCGGGGTTGGTGCCGTGGGCCGACGACGGGATGAGCGCCACCGTGCGGTGCGCGTCGCCGCGCCCGGCGTGGTAGCCCCGAATGGCCAGCAGGCCAGCGTACTCGCCATTAGCGCCCGAGTTGGGCTGGAGGCTGACGGCGGCGAAGCCGGTTACCTCGCAAAGCCAGGCTTGCAGGTCGCGGAAAATCTGCTGGTAGCCCAGCGTTTGGTCGGCCGGGGCGAAGGGGTGCAGCTGGCCGATTTCGGGCCAGGTCACGGGTATCATCTCGGCCGTGGCATTCAGCTTCATGGTGCACGAGCCCAGCGGAATCATGCTGTGCGCGAGGCTCAAGTCCTTGTTTTCAAGCTGCTTCATGTAGCGCAGCATCTCGTGCTCGGCGTGGTGCGAGTTGAAGACCGGGTGCGTGAGGTACTCGCTGGTGCGTTGGAGGCTTTCGGGCCAGGTCAGCGTCAACTCGGCCTCGGCGGTGGGGGCAGCGGTAGTTGCTACCTCCTTACCCAGCACCTTGGCGAAGATGTCCACGATGTCGCGCACGTCGTCGATTTCTACATTCTGGTGCAGGCTGATGCCGACCAGCGTATCCTCGTAATAGCGAAAATTGACGCCCACGCGTTCAGCTTCGGTCTTCAAGGCCTGCTGCATCTCGTGGCTTTCGAGGCGCAAGCTCAGCGTATCGAAGTAGTTGCTGTTCAGCTGCTCCACGCCGAGCGCTTTCAATTCTGCTTCCAAAATTTGAGCGAACAAATGCGTGTTCACGGCAAACTGCCGGATGCCCACCGGGCCGTGGTACACGGCGTACATACCGGCCAGCACGCTCAGCAGCACCTGCGCGGTGCAGATGTTCGAGGTAGCCTTCTCGCGGCGAATGTGCTGCTCGCGGGTTTGCAGCGCCATGCGGTAGGCCTTGTTGCCGGCCGCATCCACGCTCTGCCCGATAATGCGGCCGGGAATGACGCGCTTAAACTGGTCCTTGCACGAGAAAAAGCCCGCGTGCGGCCCGCCAAAACCCATCGGCACGCCAAAGCGCTGCGACGAGCCCACGCAGATATCCGCGCCCAGCTCGCCGGGCGAGGTCAGCAGCGTGAGCGCCAGCAAATCGGCCGCCATCACCACAAACAGGTTATTGGTGTGGGCATTGTCGATAAATTCTTTGTAGTCGAACACCGTACCATTGGCACCGGGATACTGCACGATGGCCCCGAACAGCGCCTCGTCGGTGAGGTCGGCGGTGCGGTGGTCGCCCACTACCAGCTCGATGCCCAGCGGCGTGGCGCGAGTGCGCAGCACGTCGATGGTCTGGGGCAACACTTGCTCCGAGACAAAGAACTTGGTAGCGTTTTTCTTTTTGGTTTGCGAGTGCAGCAGGTGCAGCGCCTCGGCTGCGGCCGTGGCCTCGTCGAGCAAGCTGGCATTGGCAATTGGCAGGCCAGTGAGGTCGATAATTACCGTCTGGTAATTGATAAGCGCCTCCAGGCGACCCTGTGCGATTTCGGCCTGGTAGGGCGTGTAGGCGGTGTACCAGCCGGGGTTTTCGAGGATGTTGCGCTGGATAACGCCGGGCAGCGTGGTATCGTGATAGCCCAGGCCGATGTAGCTCTTATACACCTTGTTCTGCCCGGCAATCTGCTTGAAGCGGCGCAAAAACTGGCGCTCGGTGAGGGCCGGCGGCAAGGCCAGCGCCTGCGGCAGGCGAATGGCGGCGGGCACCGTTTCAGCGATGAGCTGGGCCATATTTTCGGCCCCGATGGCGTGCAGCATAGCTTGCTGGCTGGCTTGGTCGGGGGCGTTGTGGCGGGTTTCAAACACATCGGCGGGCTTGAATCTGAACGACATACTAGCAGGATATAGACGAAGAAGAAAAGCTACTTTTTCCGGCCGTAAAGGTACGCCCGCAATGGCGCGGTGCGGGTGCTTTTATAGGCTTATTCCTAGGGCGAGATTGTTAAACGGCGGCCAACTTGGCTGTAGTTCGTTCTACCTGTATTTGGTCCAAAACCGTGGCAAACGCGCCGGCAGCTGCTCCAGCGATTATAACCAACCAGCTCGATTGCTGTACGTTTCGAAGCTCAGTTCTGAGAGGGAATAGGGAAATAAAAGGGCTATGTAAGTTTGTTCTATGTACCGCGCCGCTTACGCTACCGATTTAACCGATACTGAATGGCAACTAGTTGAGCCTTACGTGCGCACCAGTGGCCTGGGTCG
>JBPBQK010000047.1:0-39909 GCA_050954845.1 Janthinobacterium lividum | reverse complement strand
GCGTTACAAACGACCCTAACGCAAGACGCCACTTATTGCGCCGCTACTTCGTGTACTGAGCTTGCATCTGCTAGCTCACCCAGGCGGACTTTCAGGTGCGACGCGATGGCTGAATTACTGGCAAATCTGGCACGTAATACGCCGCCAAGCTCAATACAATCATCAAGGCTGAGAAGAAAAACAGCCCCATAAAAAGGCCGATAAACACGTGCATGCCCAGCACGCCGAGCAGCCACCAGGGCCGAATACGAGCGTAATTCATGCCCAGCGGGTAGCCCATTTCCAGGGTGATAGTGGCCCAGCCCGCCAGCCAGAAAAACGGCGTATTGGCCAGAAAATCCAGGCTGAACAAACTGAAATAGGCGTGGCTGTGCAGGGCTTTCCAGATAGCCTCCCCATCGCGCCAGGTTACCCCAACGGCTTTGTCGAAGCCCGAGAAAAAGTAGGCCATACTCAAGTGCGCGCGCAGCCAAAACAAGAATAGCTGCTGGTGCGTGAGGGCCGCCCCCCGCCCCCGCCACGCCACATCGAGCGAGTAGCTGCCGCCCACGGGCAGCAGGCAGCAGTAAAACAGGGCAATGGTGGTGAAGGCATCGGCCCCGTACTGGTAGAGGTGGATAGACTGCACAAAAAGCAGTTGCAGCAGCAAAGCCCCCACCGCCGAGGCGCGCGTGAGCAGGCCGGCCCCCAGCAGCAGCAGGCAGCCAGGGTAGGCCCACCGCGCCACGGCCAGCAGGCCTTCGTAAGAAAGCGGCAGGCCGAGGCCGGCCAGCGCCTGCTGCAAGCTGGTTAGCGTCCAGAAAATCCGGTCGTGCGAGGCGTCCAGAATATCAGGGTACACGTAGCCGTGGTAGGAAAACAGCAAATCGAAATCGGGCTGAATGGCCCAGAAATGCAGCAGCGCAATGCTGGCCACATTGAGGCGCAAGAAGGCCAGCCAGGCCGGATTTAGCGCCTTGTTCAGCGCCTTTGCCGGGCGCAGCGGCCCCCGCGCCGGGGCAGCGGGTGCGGGGCGGGGCGGGCGCAGCACACTAGGGAGCATGGTGCCGAAAGGTGTAGCGGGCCGTGAGCAAGGGCCGCTGGGTGTACACGCCCGCCGCCCCCCGCCGCACTTCGGCGAGGGTAGGAAACGAGAGCAGGTTGTAGTGCAGCACCAGCACGGTATCAGGGCGGCCGGCCTGCTGGTGCAGCGTCAGGGCCACATTGCGCAGCACCAGCGCCTGGTAGTCGGCTTGCAGCGCCGCGCTGGGCGGCGCTACGCCGGTGGGCTTCAGCCACTCGTCGGTGAGGGTGTTGGCCAGCGTAATCAGGCGCAGCGACGTTTCAAACGAGCGGCCGGTTGGCTCCAGCTTCTGGCCCCCGCAGTCGGCCAGCAGCGCGCCGTTGCTGCGCACATTAAGGCCAAAAAAGCCGTAGCCGTGCTCGGCCCCCGTGAGCCGGCCGTAGTAGCGGGCCGGCGGGCTGTAGAGCAGGCGCGGCAGCGGCACGTCCTCGGCCGTGGGCTGCCGGGCCGTGCGCCACAGGTTATAGCTCGCATATGCGTTTATCACCCCCACGTAGGTAAGGTGCAGCGCCAGCAGCAGGTACAGCAGCTTTTTCATGGCAGGGGCAGCGGGCAACTGCGGGCACCCGGCCCGCTATTGCCGCACCGCGTATTTGTTGAGCACCTTTTGCACGCGCAGGGCTTCCTGAGGCAGGCTGCCCTTGCCTTTCCAACTGATGAAGTGGGTGGAAATGAAGCTGGTGAAGGCATTGTCGCTGAAAATCCAGCCGGCTTTGTTGCGCGGGTCGTTTTGCGAGATGCTAATCTGGCCCGCCCGCACATCCTTCAGCTTGTAGTAGTCGATAATGGCTTTGCGCACCACTTCCTGGTCGGCGGTAGTAGTGAGGCGGCTCACTGAGGTGGCCGTGTACAGGTTGGTGCTCATCTGCCGAATGTTGTTTTTTGGTAGCTGAAACGCGGCCAGCAAACCCACGGGGAGTACCAGACTCAACCATAGTAACTTCTTCATAGTCAATTTTCTGTTAGTGAATAATGACTCCCTACTCTGGATGCAACATCGCCGGGCCTTTTCGGGAACCTGCCCAAGCGTCGCCAAATATATTAAAAATAATTAATATAAAATACTAAAATACGATAACCCCAGCCGTGCCACCCCAGCGGCCAGCGCACAAAAAAGCCTCCTTACCAGCAAGCCAAGCTGCTGGTAAGGAGGCGCATATGGATTGCGAATTTATTACCGCTTGGGGGCCACGTAGATGGTGCCCGTGCCGCGGCCCGGCTCGCCGGTGAGGGTGAGGCCCTCGGCCGTGGCCTGGTAGTTGCCGCTGCCATCTGCGGTGAAGAAGGTGAACTCGGCCTCGCCCTTGGAGTCGGTCTGCAGGCTAGGGTTCCAGTAGATGGTGAGGCGGCGCGGGTCCGACTCGGAGGCATTGAGCACGGGCGCGCCATAGCGCGGGCGGTAAAACTCGCGGGCCTCGTAGTAGCCCGGCAGCTTCACCGTGATGAGGCCCGTGGGCTCGCTGCCGGGGCCGGTGGGGGGGCCTTTGTAGTTGCGGTTGCCACGCTTGGTATAAATGGCGATTACCCCGCCGCTGGCCCCGAAGATGGCCGCCTCGTTGCCCTTAAACACCTCCACGGCTTCGACATCAACCGAGTTTATGTTATTAATAGCATCGGCATCGACGCGCACCCCATCCAATACAATCTGGGGGGTGCCCGAATTACGAATCTGAATGGTCTGATTGGGCGGGTTGCCGCTAATGGCCAGGCCCGCCACCCGGCCTTGCAGCAGCGTGAAGATGGGAATGCCCGACTGCGCTTCCGGCATTTTGGTAAAATCGAGCACTGTATTAGCTACCGCGCCGGGGATGAGGCGGCGCGGGTCGTTGGCCGGAATCACGTTCTTTTCGCGCTGGGCCGTCACGGCCACGTCGGCTAGCTGCACGTTGCGCAGGCCATCGTCGGGCATGCTCATGCGCTCGGTCACGCGCTGCTGGCGGCTGCGGCGCACGTAGTCGGCCACCCCTGCCGGGGCCGCCGCTATAGATGGCAGCCCCGGCAGGGGCTGCCCGCCGAAGGTGGGCGCGCCCAGGTCGGGGCGCACGGTCACGTTGCTGCCGCCGCCGGTGCGCCGCGCCTGCAGGGTTACCACGGCCGTGTCTTTGCCATCGAAGCCCACGAAGCTAAAGCGCCCCTGGCCATCGGTAGTAGCCGTGAGTACCTGCCGGGTGGGCTTGGTTTGCACATACGTCAGCTGGCTGTTCGCAATAGGGTTGTGGCCCATGCCCGTTACCACCCCGCTCAAAGCCAGGGCCTGCTCGGGCCGGTACTGGGGCAGCGGCAGCGTGCCGGCCAGCAGGTCTTTCCACACAAAGCGCCGCCAACCCTGGGTCAGCAGCAGGTCGTCGAGGGCCTGCGTCACCTCCGGGGTTTGGTTTTTAAAGTAATAGCCCGGCTCTTCCACGTAGCCGGTTAGGTCGGAGGTCAGCAGCAGGTTCGAAGCAATGGTTTCGGCGTTGGCATCGAGGTTGGCGGCCCCCTGCTCGGCCACGGCCACCGAAAAGCGCGTGGTCACGGGCTGGCCGCTGGCGTCCATCACCTTGGCTTTCATCAGCACGCGGTCGTGCGGGGCGTAGGCAGCTTTGTCGGCGGTGAGGGCAATGCGCAGCACTGGCGCGGCGTTCTGCACGAAGGCCAGGCGCTCGGCCTGCGGCCGGCTCTGGGCATCGAATAGCGTAAAGTGCACAATGCCGTTGGGGTACTTGCTTTTGGCTACCCGCCAGGTTGCGGGCTTGCCATCGGAAGTGAGTGGGCGCGGTGGCAGCCCCACAATGTAGCCCCGCACCTCGCTGAGCAGCAGCGCCGGGCCGGGTGGGGTGGCTCCCAGGTAGCGGGCTTCTATATCAAAGTTCTCGCCGCTGTCTACCACGTGCAAAGCGTAGCCGCTGGGCTGCGCAGCGGGCAGCGGGTAGTCAGCAGTGCCACCGCCGGGCAAGGTCACGCGGGCGTGGTACTGCTGGCCGGCCACGGGCGTAAAGCTGAAATGACCCATGCCCAAATGCTGGCTTTTGAAGGCCGCGCCCACGGGCTTGTTCTGCCCATCGAGCACCTGCCCGCTGATGGCCAGGCCGCGCCCGGTAACGGCCTGCGCCTTAAACGCCACCACGCTAGGCAGGCCCGCCACCAGGGTGCCACCTTCAGGAAATAACTGCACATCGACCTTGGCGGCCACCGTTTTTTGTGCGCTGGGCCGGGCCGCGATAATGGGCGCCGGCTTGTCGGCGGGCTGCTCGGGCGAGGCGGGCCACACCTGCAACTGCCGCTGGTAGAAGTAGTTGGGGCCCGCGTTGCGCATCCAGTTGGTGTAGGCGCGCAGCACGTAGGTGCCGCCTTGCAGGGTATCCCCCAGCTCGATGTCGCCGTGGGCCAGCCCGATGTCTTCCACGCGCAAGGTGCGGCGCGTTATGAGGCGGCGCTGGGGCGAGAGCAGCTCCACGTACACGATGCGGCTCAGCGAATCGGGCCGGTGGCGCAGGCCATCGACCAGGTAAGCATTGAACCAGATGGTTTCGCCGGTGCCGTACACCGGGCGGTCGAGGTGCAGGTACACCTTCTCCAGCCGGGCGCGGTTGTAGAAGGCGGCAAGGCGCTCGGCCAGCACCCGCACCGGGTTTTCGTCGGCGGGCTGGCGAAAAGCCATCAGCCCCAGCAGCGCGGCAGCCGGCAAGGCCCAACGCAAGCTTCTGCGCCCCGGCAGGCGCATCTTTTCTTTACCAAAAAGTCTCATAAACCAGCACAAAATGGCGAAGCAGGTGGGAACTGCTGCGCGACCACGCGCAAGCTTATGCTTCAACCAATGGCGAAGCTATGAAGTAGAACCGCTTGCTAACCCAAATTAACTCAAATTGCGGCGTGCCGCGTAGCGGTGCCCGTTTTGTAGAAGGCTGTTTGGTAAGCCGTAGCGCGAAGTTTCTACTTCGCGCTACGCTGGAGCAGACTGCTATTTCTTACCCTACCGAACGCGAAGTAGAAGCTTCGCGCTACTGCGCCTAGTCGCAGCCATCGGGGCCGCAGGCGGGGCCATCGGCCAGCAGCGCGGGCTGGGTTTTGGGGTGGTTTTCATCCCACACCTTGTCAAGTACCTCGGCAAATACCTCGCTGGGCTGCGCGCCCGACACGGCGTATTTATCCTCAAACACGAAGAATGGCACGCCCCGCACGCCTATTTGCTGGGCTTCGTACTCGTCGCGGCGCACCTCGTTGGCGTAGGTGCCGGCTTCCAGCGCCTGGGTGGCCGCCGCGGCATCGAGGCCCATTTCGGCGGCCAGGTTGGCCAGGGTGTCCAGCTCGTTTAGGTTGCGGCCTTCGAGGTAATAGGCGGCAAACAGGCGCTCCTTCATGGCACCCTGCTGGCCCTGGTGCGCGGCAAAGTGAATGAGTTGGTGCGCCAGGAAGGTATTGGCCGGGATGGTGTTGTCGAAGTCGTAGTTAAGGCCTACTTCTTTGGCAATGCGCGTCATCTGGTCGTTCATGCGGCGGCCTTCGGCCTCCGACACGCCTTTTTTCTGGGCCAGCATGGCGTGGATGCTCTCGCCGGGCGTGGGCACAAAGTCGGGCGTGAGCTGAAAGCTTTTCCACTCAATCTGCACATCGTCGCGGTGGGCAAACTGACCCAGGGCGTTCTCAAACTTGCGCTTGCCGACGTAGCAAAACGGGCACACTACATCGGACCAGATTTCGACTTTCATAAGAGTATTGGCTAAGGGAAAAATCGCAGAAACACGAAGCTGCCGAGGCGGCGAAATGTTTGCTTTTTGAGTTAGCTAATCCAAGTTAGCGGGGTATAGGCGCGTAGCGCCGCTATGTCTATAGACTCAAGCCAATAACGACAACTGAGCCGCAGCGTGGCAGTATTTTTCGCCCGTTGTGCTGGCGCGCTGCGGCTCAGGGCACTAGATACTTTTTGCTAAAGACATAGCGGCGCTACGCGCCTGTACGCCACAACTTGGGTTAGTTAGGGCAGACTGCGATTGCTTCGCTGCGCTCGCAATGACAGGCGCTTTTGGCTGGGCGAGGGTGCAACCTTCAGCCCGGCCAGCCGGTAAACCAACCTAGCAATTCGCTTTCAAGAATTTACGTAACTCATGGAATATCAGAAATTAGGCTCGTCCGACGTCAGTGTTTCGCGCATCACCTTTGGCAGTTGGGCGGCCGGCGGCTGGATGTGGGGCGGCACCGAGCAAAACGACGCCGTGGGGGCCATTCACGCCGCCTACGACCTGGGCGTGACCAGCATCGACACCGCGCCCATCTACGGCATGGGCCTGAGCGAGCAGATTGTAGGTGAGGCCATCAAGAGTCTGCCCCGCGACAAAGTGCAGGTCCTCACCAAGTTTGGCATGCGCTGGGACTTGGCCAAGGGCGACTTCGCCATGAAAACCAAGAACAACGACGGCCAGGATGTGGACGTGTACAAATACGCCAGCCGCGACAGCATTATCAAGGAGTGCGAGGACAGCCTCCAGCGCCTGGGCACCGACTACATCGACCTCTACCAGCAGCACTGGCCCGACGTAACCACGCCAATTGACGAAACGATGGAGGCCGTGCAGCGCCTCATCGAGCAGGGCAAGGTGCGGGCCGCGGGCGTTAGCAACTATTCGGTGGCGCAATTGGAAGAAGCCGCTAAAACCATCCAGCTGGCTAGCAACCAGGTGCCGTACAGCATGTTGCGCCGCGATATTGAGAAAGACGTGGTGCCCTATGCCCAGCAGCACAACCAAGGCATCTTGGTGTACAGCCCCTTGCAGCTGGGCTTGCTGACGGGCAAAATGAAGCCCGGCCAGCACTTTGACGCCAGCGACCTGCGCAGCACCAACCGCCTGTTTAAGCCCGAAGCCGTGACGGCCGTCAACGCGTTCCTCAACAAGATTCGCCCCTTGGCCGAAACCAAAAACGCCACCCTCGGCCAGCTCGTGCTGCGCTGGACGCTGGCGCAACCCGGCATCACGGTGGCGCTGGTGGGCGCCCGCAACCCCGAGCAAGCCGTGCAAAATGCCAAGGCAATAGACGTGCAGCTGAGCTTTGAGGAAGTTGATTTTATCAACAAGCAGCTGGCTGGTTTGCAGCTGGGCTAGAGCAGCCGAAAGCCGAGCCTGCGACTGTCATTGCGAGGAGGAACGACGAAGCAACCCTTCCTTTACACCAGCGAACGTTCGCTAGGCGTGAAGGACAGGTTGCTTCGTCGTTCCTCCTCGCAATGACAAGCGTTTTACTTTTCCACGCAATGCCCCTGCCCTACCGCCGCCTCGTTGTCAAAATCGGTTCCAACGTGCTGACCCAGCCCAACGGCCTGCCCGACGAAGCCCGCATGGCTGAGCTGGTGACCCAGATAGTAGCCCTCAAGCGCCAGGGGCTGGAAATAATCGTGGTGTCGTCGGGGGCGGTAGCGGCGGGCCGCAGCCTCATCACGCTGCCACCCAAGGCCGATGCCGTGCGCAGCCGCCAGTTGCTGGCCGCTGTGGGCCAGGTAAAGCTCTTGAGCATCTACGCGGCGCTGCTGGCCGAGCACGACCTGCTGGGCGCGCAAGTGCTGGTGACCAAAGAGGATTTTCGCGACCGCCAGCACTACCAGAACATGCAGAACTGCTTTCAGGAGTTGCTTCAGCAAAACGTTATTCCCATTGTGAATGAGAACGATGTAATTTCCGTCACGGAGCTTATGTTCACGGACAACGACGAGCTGGCTGGCCTGGTGGCGAGTATGCTCAACGCCGATGCGCTGCTCATTTTGAGCAACGTAGATGGCATTTTTGACGGCGACCCGGCGCGGCCGGAAGCCAAGGTTATCCGCCACATTGCGCCGGCCGATACGGGCTTTGCCGAGTTTGTGACGGCCACGCGCTCGCAGTTTGGGCGCGGCGGCATGCTCACCAAGTGCTCCATTGCGCACAAGGTGGCTGGGCTGGGCATCAGCGTGCACATTGCCAATGGCAAAACGCCGAACATCCTGCCAGATATCCTGGCCGAAACGGCCATCAGCACCTGGTTTCAGCCCAGCAAAAAGGCCTCGGGCACCAAGAAATGGCTGGCCCACGCCCAAGCTGCCCAAGCCACGGTGCACGTGAATGCCGGGGCCCGGGCGGCGCTGCTGGCCGCTGGCCAGGCCACCAGTTTGCTGCCAGTGGGCGTGGTCGGCATCGAAGGCGAGTTTCAGAAGGGCGACCTCGTGCGCCTGACTGACGAGGCTGGGCACGCCATCGGGCTGGGGCTGGCCGAGTACAACTCGGACAAGGCCCGCGAGCGGCTGGGGCAGCACGGGCAGCGGCCGCTGGTGCATTACGACTACTTGTTTTTGACGGAGGATGTGCGGTAAGCTTTAGCTTGCCGTAAAAACCACTACCTCAACGGCAAGCTAAAGCTTACCGCACACTTTATGACCGACTACACCGCCGCTTTTGTTGCCACCCAGCGGGCCAGCCGGGCCCTGGCCGCCGTGGCCCCCGCCACCACCGATGCCCTGCTACGCGACCTCGCCGATGCCACCGTGGCGCAGACGGATTTTTTGCTGGCCGAAAACGCGAAAGACCTGGCGCGCATGCCCGCCACCGACCCGCGCTACGACCGCCTGCGCCTCACGCCCGAGCGCCTGCAAAGTATTGCCCAAGACCTGCGCAACGTGGCCGGCCTGCCCTCGCCGCTGGGCACCATCATCAGCGATAAAACCCTGGCTAATGGCTTGCAGCTGAGCAAAGTGCGCGTGCCGCTCGGCGTAATCGGCATCATCTACGAGGCGCGGCCCAACGTGACGTTTGACAGCCTGGCGCTGTGTTTGAAAACCGGTAATGCCTGCCTGCTCAAGGGCGGCTCCGACGCGGCGGCCTCTAATGCGGCGCTGCTGGCGGTGGCCGGGCCGGTGCTGGCCGCCCACGGCGTGCCGGCCGCCGCCGTGACTTTGCTGCCCCCCGAGCGGGCGGCCACCGAGGCGCTGCTCACGGCGGTGGGCTACGTCGATGTCGTTATTCCGCGGGGCAGCCAGGGGCTGATTGACTTTGTGCGTCAACATGCACGGGTGCCGGTTATCGAAACCGGGGCGGGCGTGGTGCACACGTATTTCGACGAAACCGGCGACCTGGCCAAGGGCCGCGCCATTGTGGCCAATGCCAAAACCCGCCGCGTGAGCGTGTGCAATGCGCTGGACTGCCTATTAATTAACGAGCATCGCCTCAGCGACTTGGCCGCACTGGCCGCACCGCTGGCCGAGGCGCAGGTGCAGCTCTTTGCCGATGGCCCGGCCTACGCGGCCTTGGTTGGCACCTACCCGCCCGAACTGTTGGCTACGGCCACCGAGGAGCATTTTGGCACCGAATTCTTAGATTATAAACTGGCCATCAAAACCGTGCCCGACCTCGACGCGGCGCTCGACCATATTGCCCGCCACGGCTCGCGCCACAGCGAGGCCATCGTGTCGGAAAACCAGGCGCACCTCGACACGTTTTTGCGGGTGGTGGATGCGGCGGCGGTCTATGCCAATGCCTCCACGGCCTTCACCGACGGGGCGCAGTTTGGGCTGGGGGCCGAAATCGGCATCAGCACCCAAAAGCTGCACGCCCGTGGCCCGATGGGCCTGGAGGAGCTGACCAGCTACAAGTGGCTGGTGCGCGGCACCGGGCAGGTGCGCCAGGGTTAAATAGGGTGTTAGGAGACGTTTAAGGCCGTTTTGGCGTTGCGTTGCTGGCGCTTTGGCAAAGCTGGCCAAACTTGCGGCTTGCTTGAGTGGGCTGCGCCGCCGGGGCAAGTCTTAAATTGGCTTGGCGGTCTGTCTTTACAACCCATTTTCAGAAAGCTAAGCATCTTCCTATTATACGCTTATGAAACTGCTGCTGTGGCTGAGCTTGAGCTTTTTATCCTTCTCAGCCTTTGCCCAACGCCCTACCAACCCGCGCTTGCAGCGCGAGCTAGACAGCATTCGGGTGCAAGACCAGCGCTACCGGCAGATACTGGCGCGCCTAAACCGGGGCCGGGCCGACTCGCTGGCGGCAGCCTTGCACCTGCCTAAAGACCAGGTATTTGCCTACGCCCAGGCCCACATGCAGCGCGCCGATAGCAGCAACCTGCGCCGCGTGGAGGATATTATCTGGCGCTATGGCTACCCCGGCCAAACCCTGGTGGGCAGCCCGGCCAACGAGGCCGCCTGGCGCGTTATTCAGCATTCCGACAAGATTCCGCAGTACTTGATTTGGGTGAAAGGCGCGGCGGAGGCCGGCGAGATTCCCTACCGCTTCTACGCACAAATGCTTGACCGCCAGCTCATGGACGATGGGCAGGAGCAGGTATACGGCACGCAGTGGGCCGGCTACACGGTGCTCGACCACGCTACCGGCAAGAAACACACCATCGCGTTTATCTGGCCCATCAAAGACGCGCAGCGCGTAGAGCAGCGGCGCTTCCGGGCGGGCTTTACCACCTCGGTGGCCGCCAGCGCCAGCAAGCTGGGTATTCCGTACATCCCGGTTACGCTGGAGTATGCGCTGTGGCTGCAGCAGGAAGCTGCCGAACTAGCTAAAATTCAGTAAGTACCTGCGTATTTTCAGCTCCAGCTTATGGCTCCTGACGCTGCGCTTGCCGCCACTTTTCGCGCCGTGCTCGAAGCGGGTGGCCCGAGCTTTATGCCCACCCAAGTTATCGTGGTGCCCGATGGGGCGTGGCAGGCCGTGGGTGGCCGGGCTACCAAGCGCGTCATTGCCACGCTCAATGGCCACCCCGAGCGCCTGGGTTTGCTGCCGCTGGCAGGCGGCGGGCGCTACCTCATGCTTCGCAAAGACTTGTGCCAGCAGCTGGGCTTGGCTATCGGCCAGGAAATAGCCGTCAGCCTCCAACCCGACCCTAGCCCCGACCACGTAGACCTGCCCGACGAGCTAGCTGAAGCCCTGGCCGCCTGGCCCGAGGCCGAAGCCGCCTTTCACACCCACACCGGGGCCATGCGCCGCGCTATGGCCCGCAAGGTAGCCGACGCCAAACGCCCCGAAACCCGCGCCCGCTATGCCGTAGAACTGGCCGAGCGACTGGCGCGGGGCGGGCACCCGTTTCGGAGTGGTTAGGAAATTCTTGTCATTGCGAGCGTAGCGAAGCAATCGCACCAAAACGAGGCTGTTCAGGTGCGATTGCTTCGCTGCGCTCGCAATGACAGGCTACTTAAAGTCTATTTCCGCTTGGTCCACGAGCTTACGTTGGTAACTACGGCGGGGCCAGCAGTTACCAGGCGGCTGGTCCAGAGGCCGGTATTCTGCACGCGTAGGCTGCCCGAGGCCATGAGCGATGCCTGCCAGGTGCCCTCGTTGGTAATGGTGAGGGCCGCCGAGCTGTCGTGGATGTAGGCATCCCAGATAGCGCCGCGCTGGTTGTGAATTACCGCGCCCGGCAGCGTGTAGATTTCGCCGGCAAAGCGCGCAAAGTTGTTGATAGTGGGGGCCGTGCCGAAGGTGTCGCCGATGTAGCCGGTCCAGTTGGCGCTGGCTACCACGGTGGTGCCGTTGCTGCCATTGTTGATGGTGGTGGGGGCGTTGAGGTAAATCGTTTGCGACGTAACCGCGCCGAGGTTGTTAATGATGGTGCCCTTCACACCGCTGCTCACCACGATGGTGCCGGCCAGCGTGCCGTAGTTGTCGATGGTAACGCTGTCGTTAGTTATCGTAATGGTACCCAGATAGGTAGTGCCGGCCGCAATGCGCACCCGCTCGCCGGCCGTGGGCGTGGCGTGCTCGGCCGCGGCCAGAGTGGTAGCCTTGGCGCTGGCCCAGCTGGCCGGGCCCATCAGCACGCTCCCGCACAGCAACACGCACGCCAAGAGGTGGCGGGTGAAAGCAAAACGAAAGCGTGCAGAGGTTGCCATAGCGGAAGGAGAGAGCGTTTAATTGACATGACAAATTTACTCTGGTAATTATCTAATAAACAATTGAAAAAGTAAAATTACAAACGAGCTTACTTGGCAAACGACCACCAAAAACCGCCATAGTCCAATTGCCCTACCCACCCAATTGCGCTTTGCAGTTATTTTTTTGCATAAAACCGCAAAAAGCCGCTCGGCAGCACTGCCGGCGGCTTTTCGAATAAAATAGCAAGTTTTTTAAATTTTATTTCTTTAGTGCAATCGCGCCAACGCCGCTACCGCAGCATTTAACTCAAAACCAGCCCACAACGGCCGCTGTAGGCGAGGTTAAAAGTCGTTCCAGTCGTTGATAGTCACTACCTGTCCCGGCCCAGACACCGTGAACTTGCACTCCTTAAAATCGGGAGCCGAGAGGCGCGGCTTCACGTTGTTGGAGAAGGCGAAGGGCTCGGTCGGAATGCCCAGGAAATTTTTGTCGAGCTTGTCGTTGTTGTTCAGGTCTTGCGAGAGGGCCACGGCCCACTCGCCAGGCGTGAGTTCGACGGGTATCGAAATAGTGTTTTTGCCATCGGGCCGCACCACCATGCGGATGGCCATTTGCCCGTCTTTGAGGAATTTTTCGGGAGCGTTGTAAAAATTCAGCTTCACGACGGAGCTCGTCGAGGCTAGCGCCGCTACCACTATCGTCACGGTTTCGGTGGTGGGCGCGGTGGCACGGGGTGCGGGAACCGAAGCTCCCAGCACGAGGCTGCCCAGCAGCAGCGAAACGATTGGTAGTGCGTTCATAACGACAAGATAAACAGCAGGTGCGTTACTTGTAACTCCCTGCCAGCCGCAATTCGTTCCGGCCAGCCGCCGTATACTTCTGCTTGCTAACCGTTCCCACCCACTCCGTAGTGTCTTTTATGCACGCCTATTTCCGCCGCTTCCAGCAGATTGCCGAGGCCGGCACCTACCACGAGCTAAGCGCCCTGCCCGTACCCAAGCCCGAGTTTTTCAACTGGACCACCGAGATTCTGGAAAACCTGCACGTAGCCGCCCACCCCGACAAAGCGGCGCTGGTTTTAGCTGATGATAGTGGTAATCAAGAAATAACTTACGCCGAGCTGGCCGCCAGCGCCAACCGCCTACTCAACTACTGGCGCGGAGCCGGCGTGCGCCCCCAGGAGGCCGTGCTGCTGATGGTGCCCATCTGCGCCGAGCTTTGGGATACCTACGTGGCTGGCATCAAAGGCGGGCAAGTGCTGATTCCGGCCGCCAGCATTCTGTCAGTGAAAGACTTGGAATACCGCTTCGGCCGCCTGCTGCCCGCCGTAGTCGTCGCCGACCTCGAAAACGCCGCCAAAATCGACGCGGCCGAGCAGGCGCTGGATAAGCCCATTCGTCTCAAAATGCTGGTGGGCGGCCCCACGGCGCAGCGGCCGGGCTGGGTCAATTTCAGCGCTACGGCCGCACTGCCGGCCCAGGCCGCAGCCCACCCCACCCGCGCCGACGACCCGCTGTTCTTGTTCTTTACCTCGGGCACCACGGGCCTGCCCAAAGTGGTGACGCACACGCACTTTTCGTACCCGGTGGGCCACCTCAGCACCGCCGCCTGGATAGGGCTACAACCCAGCGACAGGCACTGCAATATCTCGCAATCGGGCTGGGCCAAGTTTGCCTGGAGCAGCTTTTTTGCGCCGCTCAGCGTGGGCTGCACGCTGGTGGTGTACCAGGGCAGTGGGCGCTTTGCGGGCGGGCCGCTGCTGGCGGCGCTGGCCCGCGAGCAGGTGAGCACGTTTTGCGCGCCGCCCACGGTGCTGCGGCTGCTGGTGCTGGAAGACTTGCGGGCGTATAAATTCAACTTTCGCGAGTGCGTAAGCGCGGGCGAACCCCTTAACCCCGAGGTAATTGAGGCGTGGCAGCGCGGCACCGGCCAGCTCATCCGCGATGGCTACGGGCAGTCGGAAAGCACGGCCATGGTCTACAACCTGCCCGGCGACGCGGTGCGCCTGGGCAGCATGGGCCGGCCCTCGTTTATGTACGACATCGTGATTGCCGACGACGAGGGGCGCGAGCTACCCGACTTGGCCGAAGGCCACATCACCGTGCGCACCGGTACTGGCCGGCCCAACGGTCTGTTTACCGGCTACTTCGGCGAGCCCGAGCGGGCGGCCAGCGTCTTTCGCCACGGCCTCTACTACACCGGCGACAAAGCCTACCGCGACGCCGACGGCTACTTCTGGTTTGTGGGCCGCGACGACGATGTAATAAAATCGAGCGACTACCGCATCGGGCCGTTTGAGGTGGAAAGCGTGCTCGTAGAGCACCATGCCGTGGTGGAGGCGGCCGTGGTGGGCTCGCCGCACGCCATCAAAGGCCACGAAATCAAAGCTTTCGTTATACTGCGGCCGGGCACGGCGGCCACCGCCGCGCTGGCTACGGAGCTATTCGCCTTCAGCCGCGCGCACTTAGCACCCTACAAAATGCCGCGCATTCTGGAGTTTGTGACGGAGCTGCCCAAAACAATCAGCGGCAAAATCCGGCGGGTGGAGCTGCGGGCGCAGGAGGCGCAACCCCGCGGCGCAACCGGCGAGCAGGTGTATTTCTATGAAAAAGCGCCTGACTAAACACGCGCCTTTTCGTAGAAATACACCTGCTCGCTGGCCTTTGCCGCAGCTCGTGTGAACGGGCAGCTACTCGGTGCTGCCTTTCAGAAATTTCTGGCTTTTACCCGTCGCCGCATCGCGCACAAAATAGGTGCCGCTGGGCAGGCTGCTCACCGTGAGCTGCTGCCACGGCGACGCCGTGGTAGCGACGCGCTGCACGAGCAGTCCCAGCTGGTCGCGTATTTCCAGCGCAGGGCCCACCGCGCCCGTGACGGTGAGCGTGGTGGCAGCAGGGCTGGGGTAGGCAGCCAGGCCCGCAGACGGCAGTTGCGCTTTGACGGCAACCACCGGGCTAAAGGTGGCCGTGCCGTCGAGGTCTACTTGCCGCAGGCGGTAGTAGCCCAGCGCCAGCGGGCGGGCATCCACAAACTGGTAGGTCCGGGCCAGGGTGGTGGTGCCCGCACTTGCTACCCGGCCCAGGGCCCGAAAGCTACTGGCCAGGCTATCGGCGCGCTCTACCTCAAAATAGGCAGAATTGCGTTCCGAAGCCGTTTCCCAGGCCAGGGCTACGCCGGCCGGGGTGGCCTTGCCCTGGAAGGCCGTTAGCGTTACCGGCAGGGGCGCGGTGGTGCTGTAAGCCTCGTATACTTCAATGTCCTGGCCCAGGGCCAACAGCGAAAAGAACACCAGCTCCATCTCGTTGAAGGGCTTGGTGGGCGAAAACGCAACCTGCGTTATGCCTGAAAGCTGCACATTCAAACTCAGCAGGTTGCTGCTCAAGACATAGCTTTCGGCCGGGGTAGTGTTCGAATCCATGTACGTGTTGATGGTGGCCCCGCCCAGCAGAGCCAAGCTTATCAGAATATTGGGCCTGATGTACATGCCCGCGGGCTTGCCCAATGCCGGCGTGGCCGGAAACCGCACCCGCAGGCTGGTGTAGCCCAGGGCCAGCGTCGGCTTGATGGTAGCATTGGTAGTCAGCAAGCCATCGGCGGCCTTAGTGCCATCGGTCACGATGCCGTTGGTTGAGGCAACCACCGAGGCAAATTGGATTTGGGCCCTGCTTGGGCCAACCGCCATCCCGATTAGTAAAAAGCTTAATAGTAGCGAGCGTAACAATAAAGTAATCATCAAGGAAAGCGATAAACTGGTTGTGCCGCCCGCTTACCAATTTCATTGCCAAAGTCTCATTTATAAATAAAGTCATATTTGCTATTCGCAGAAAACCGCAAATAACCAGCATGCACTCCCATAGTAAGATAAAAAGTCCTGCATTGGGAATCAAACTCAGAGGCAATTTACCCTGCCACCAAAACGCACGGTTTTTATAAATGTCAGGAATAGTACGCCTCCCAGTGCCTAGGCTACAAAAAAGGGCTGCAACTTCTGTTGCAGCCCTTTTTTGTACTTATCAACTAGACGGCAGGTACTAGCTCTTCTGCTTTTCCACCGGAAACTTGTCCAGGATATCCTTGGCGTTTTTGCTGAACTCGCTGCCCAGGCGGCCAGCATCATCAATGGGGTCAGCGATGGAGCCGCGCCACACGAGGTTGTTGGTGCGGCGGTCGATGAAGTCGATTACCAGCGTGCCTTCGTTATAAACCTGGGTGCGCGGCGTGCTATAATACGACGGGCCGTACCAATAACCGTAGTTAACGGGCACGAAACCACCCCGATACGACACCGCGTAGGGGTAGGCATAGCCCGCGGCCGGCTGCGTGTCGTACACAGTGCGCTCGGCCTGCTCGACGTAGGTATGCGTCGTTATCAGGAAATCAGGGTTGCGCTCTACCTCGCGCAGGCCGCGCTTGCTGAGCTCGCTGGCGATGGCCTGCTTGATACGGTCTTGGGCAATAGAGCTGCGCAACAGCGGGTTGCGGTCGCCATTGGTTTTTACTTCGGTTTGGGCAAAGTCGAAGGTGCGGTAGCGGCTAAAGTCAACGTTGGCACGCTGCTCCACGTTTACTTTGGGCGCGCAGGCCGAGAGGCTGCCCAAAAAGGCCAGGCCCACGGCTAACAGAATGTTTTTCATAACACAAAGACGAAAAAGTAGTACTCTCTTTACTCCATTAGCAAGAGGCAGGTTGCTGCGGAGGCTACTATAGTTCACGCCGTTTTCATCTTAAGCCGATTTTCTCGGGTTGCCGTAAGCCCCTGCGGGTAGGTGGTGGCCGGGGGCCGCGCCGCTGCTACGCATTTTTAGTTTTCTATGGAAGGACTGACGAAAATCGAAGACCTGGGCAAGCCCCGCGTGGTGATAGTGGGCGGCGGCTTTGGCGGGCTCCAGTTGGCCAAAACTCTGGCCGATGCCCCGGTGCAGGTGGTGCTCATCGACAAGCAGAACTACCACGGGTTCTGGCCGTTGCTGTATCAGGTGGGCACGGCGGGGCTGAATCCGGATAGCATCGTGTCGCCGTTTCGCAAGATTCTGAACGACCAGGAAAACTTCTACTTTCGGCTGGCCGAGGTCGAGCGCATCGATGCCACGGCGCAGGTCGTCGAAACCAGCATTGGCCTGATTCGCTACGACTACCTGGTGCTGGCTACCGGCACCACCAGCAATTTTTTCGGCGACGAGCAGATGGCCAAGAATGCCATTTCCCTCAAAAACATCCCCGACGCCATTGAGCTGCGCAATACGCTGCTCTCGCACTTCGAGCAGGCGCTGCAAATGGGCGACCAGGAGCAGCTCAACAGCATGCTCGACTTTGTGATAGTGGGTGGCGGCCCTACCGGCGTAGAAATGGCCGGCGCGCTGGCCGAGCTGCGCGCCCACGTGTTCCCGCGCGACTACCGCGAGCTCGACCTCAAGCAGATGGATATCTACGTGGTGCAGAGCGGCCCGGTGCTGCTGAAGGGCATGTCGGACGAGGTATCGCAAAAGGCCAAGGAATACCTGCAAGACCTGGGCGTGGAGGTGCTGCTCGATACGCGGGTGAAGTCGTATGACGGCTACACCGTGACCTTAAATAATGGCCGCCAACTTATTACGCGCACGCTTATTTGGGCGGCGGGCGTTACGGGCGCGCCCATTCCGGGCCTGGAGGAGGGCGCGCTGCTCAAATCGAACCGCTACAAAGTCAATGAAAGCAGCCGCGTGGTGGGCTACGACAATGTGTTTGCCATCGGCGACATTGCCCAAATGGCTACCGAAAAATACCCTGACGGCCACCCGCAAGTGGCGCAGCCGGCCATTCAGCAGGGCCGCCTGCTGGGCGAAAACATCAAGCGGGCCGTGTCGGGGCTGCCCATGCTGCCCTTCGAATATTATGACAAAGGCACAATGGCCACCGTGGGCCGCCACCGGGCACTGGCTGATATTCAGCTGTTTGGCAAGCAATACCACCTCAGCGGCTGGATAGGCTGGCTGGCCTGGAGCTTTGTGCACGTGCTGGCCTTGGTGAGCTTCCGCAACCGCTTTGCCGTGTTCGTGACCTGGGCCTGGAACTACATCACCCAAGACAAGGGCATGCGCTACATTATCGGCCGGGTGAAGGCTCCTTTGGAGGAAAAAGAGGTCGATAAGAAGGCCATTATTTAGGCTGCGCGGCGGCCGACTACCTACTTGAGAAAGCTTGCCATCTGACCAAAACGGTCGGATGGCATTTTTTTTTGCCAGAATTTGACGCTAGCAAGCTCGCCAGTGACAGAATGATATTCAATCACTTATTTGTTGAATAAGCTCAACCATGAGCTGCAATTTTTTCTTTCTTCTGCGCAAATGGAACTTTCGGTAAATCCGCAGCTAAGGGGCACGCCGTACGTCGGTTATCTGCAAAAAGTTTACGCCTCTCTTTTATGAATGCTACTCCTACCTCCGCTATTTATCTTAGCAACGTTACTATTTCGGGTGCCGGCAGCGCGGCCCCAGCTATCGTTTTCCTGCACGGCCTCGGCTCCGACCAGACTAGCTGGCACCGGGTGGCCCCGGCCTTCGAAAGCCACTACCAAGTAGTATTGCTCGACCTGGTGGGCGCAGGCAAGTCGGACACCGCTGCCTACGAGTACACCAAGTATGCCTCGCTCAATGCCCACGCCGACGACCTGCTGGCCGTGCTGCGCGAGCTCGATTTGCAGAACGTAGTGTTTGTGGGCCACTCGGTGGGCGCCATGATTGGGGTGCTTGCCGCCATCAAGGAGCCCAAGCGGTTTGGGCGGCTGGTACTGCTGGCCCCTTCGCCCCGCTTCGTAAACGAGGCCGGCTACGTGGGTGGCTTCGAGCAAAAAGACATTCAGGAGCTGCTCGCCGCCATGGAGACCAACTACTACGGCTGGTCGCAGGCCATGGCCCCGGTCATGACGGATGCTAACAGCCCTGAAATCGTAATGGAGCTGACCAACAGCTTCTTTCATACGCAGCCGGCCATCGCCCAGCACTTCGCCCGCGTTACGTTTTACTCCGACCACCGCGCCGACCTGCCTTTCCTCACCACTCCGGCCCTGATACTGCAATGCGCCCACGACGTAATTGCGCCGGTAGCGGTGGGCACCTATCTGCACGAAAATCTGGCTGACAGCCAGCTGGTGGTTATCGACACGCCCGGCCACAGCGCCCACCTCACTGCCCCCGTTGAGGTGCTGCACGAGATTGAGCAGTTTTTGCAGCTGGCACCGGTATTTGCGTAAACGACAATTAACAATGAGCAATTAACAATGAACAGCTCTGCTCATTGTTAATTGCTCATTGTTAATTGTCACCCTATGTCGTCCTTAGCTGATACGCTAACTATTCTGTCAGCCATGTTCACGCCAGCGGTGCTGGTGTCGGCGTGTGGCTCGCTTATCCTCACCACCTCGCAGCGCCTGAGCCGCAGCATCGACCGGCAGCGCGAAGTGGCCAAGCAGCTGCGCCACAACCAGCAGCAAACCGCTGCCCCCAATCAGCCCGACCCCGACCCCGCCGAGCACACCTACCTCACCATGCAGCTGTCGTTTGCGGCCCGCCGCGCCCGGCTGCTGCAAGATGTAATGACCACGCGGCACCTCACGCTGGGCATCTTCATTGCCAGCATTTTCAGCATCGGGGTGTTTGAGCTGATTAACAGCTCGGCCACCTGGATAGTGGCGGCCCTGAGCGTGCTGGGAGCCTCATTGCTGCTCTACGCCAGTATTTTATTGATAAAGGAATCGCGCCTGGCCGTGGCCGATGTGGCGGAGGAAACGGCGTATTTGACTACGGCGGCGTGAGCCGGGTTCTTATAGGCGTTGGTCATGCTGGGCTTGATTTAAAGCCGCACACTAAACGCCAGCGGCTGCACCAGCACCTGCTGCGTGCGGCTGCTATACGCCACCCGCACCCCCGCCTCAATGGGCGTGCGCAAGTGAAACACATTAAACAGCGCCATGAAATCGGCCCCCGCATTGTAAAAATTGCGGTACATACGGGTGGCGACGGGCGGCGTGCCCGAGTTCACCAGCACATTGCCCCAGGCCATATCAGTGAAGGCGACGGCGCGCAAACGCTGCACATAAAGCACCCGCCCCACCTGCCAGTGCGTGAAAGCCAGCGGCAGGTTATACTCAGCACTGCCCACCGCCAGATTATCGAAGCTGAGGTAGCTGGTTTCGGCACGAGGGTAAGAAATGGTCGCGTTGAAATTGTATTGCGCCTGCTGCTGATACTGGTAGCCGCCGCGCAGCCGCAGCGCGTGGTGCGGCGCCAAACCCGGCAAATACACGCTACCCTGCACCCCTACCTGGCTGACTTGCAGATTGGTACCGAAGGGCGTGGTGCGGTACGTGGCCAGCAGCGTAGCCCCGCCACGCGGGGCCACATCGCGGGCGCTCTGCCGCAGCTGGCTGGCGTAAGATAGGCTGGTTTGGATGGCGTGCAGCGGCGTGGTGGGGCCGGTGGCATCGTGGGCGCGCACGGGCAGGTCGTAGCCATACACCCGCTCGCCGAGGTAGTAGGCACTTAGCGTGAGGGCTTGCAGGTATTTTGAGCGGGTGAGCACCAGCGGCAGCCGTGCCCCGGCCAGCACCCGCGCCACCTGCCACTGGTCGCGATACACCGTGCCGTTGCCGTCGATGAGGCTAGCATCGCGGCCGCCGTAGCTGCCCTCTACATCGAGCACCGGCCCGAGGCCCTGGTAGCTGAGCGCCCCGGTCACGGCCAGCGTGCGCTCGGTTTGGTTGTAGCTGAGGCCGGCGAAGGCTTGGGTCGTACTCAGAAAATCTTGCGAGCGTACGCCCACGCTCACCGCCTGCCCCGATGGGCTTTGCACCACCCCATAGCTGAACACGCGAAACGCGTGCGCCAGCGGCCGGTAGCGCCGCACCCCGTAGCGCGGCCCCGCCGAGTCGGGCGAGGCCAGCAGCTGAGAAATTTGCTTAGCGGCGGGCTCGCCAGCGGCTAGGCGGGCGGCGTAGGGGTCGGCGGGCGCATCGGTGCGGGCGGGCGCGAAGGCCGCCTGCCAAGCAGTGGTAGTTGCGTCGCCTCCTAGCGCATGCGACAGTTCAGCTACTGTCCTTTCTCCCCCAGGCGAGCGCCAGTAGAATTGATTTAGCTCTATTTCTACCACTCGCGCTCCGGCAGCCCGATAGTCATGAAAAGCTAAGTGCTGGCCATCGGGCGATACAGCAGCGTGATAAGCCCCGGTGGGCCGATTAGTAACCCGATAAGTTACCTCGTTTTTAAGACTCACCGCATAAATATTATCCACTCCCGACTGCGGCGAATTGTACAGCACGTAATCGCCCCAAGGCTGCGGATTGGCTAGATTGACATTCGCTACTGGCAGTAGGTTATTAGTCTCGCCCGTAGCCGGGTCTAGCAGCTGCAAGGTTTTCCCAGCCGCGCTTAGCGCTACCGTTACCACGCGGCGGCCGTCGGGCGTCCAGCGCGGTTGCTGGTAAAAGTCATTGTGCGGGTTGGGCAGCGTTTTGATAACTACGCCAGTGTTCGCATCCAGCACCACCAGCGCGTGGTGGTAGCTGGCATCGGTACGCACTGCCACCAGCCGGGTGCCATCGGGCGAGAGCGCGGCGGCCGTGTAGCGTGTGCCAGTGGCCAGGCGGCGCACGCTCCCGGTTTTCAAATCCAGAATTTTTAACTCCGAATACATTTTCTGTCCCCAGCGCGGGCTCTGCCGGAACTCGGGCCACACGGCCTTATTACCGCCCACCGACAGCATCTCCGGAATGTTAATCGAACCCAGCGTGAACACCCGCTTTTCGCGGCCGTGGTGGCCCAGCAACACCAGCTGCGGGATGTTGTTGAGGCCGGTTTTTAGGGCCAGCACCGTGCTGTCGTTAACGTATTGCGGGTATTGATATTGGGTGAAAACGCGCGTATTGGCCTGCCCGGACAGCTCGCGCACCGGCGTGGGTGCGGGGCGGGCCATCTGCTCGGCGCGCCAGGTCGAATCCAGCTCGCGCATGGTGCGCTGGTACAGTTCTTCGACCCGCAGGCCGGTGGTGCGCCGGATGCTGTTCGAGAACGAGAACGGGTAGAACGGGAAGCGGTAGTACTGGTCCAGAATGCGACTCCACACGTCGGGGCCGTAGTGAACTTTGGCGTAAGAAGTTAAAAAATAGCCTAATACGTACCAGTCGGGCACGTTATCACGCAGCGAGCCATTCACCGCCTTTTGGTACGAATACAGTTGCCCATCGAGCAAATTGGCCCGCAAGCCCAGCCCGAAATACGGGATGCGCCCGCGCCCGCTGCGCGTGAGGGCCGTTTCGGTGCCCACGGCGTCGCCCTCAAAAAACCACTGCGGCACGCCTACCGCCGCCACGCCCAAGCCCCCATCGCCGAGCAGCGTATGCGTGACGCGCCCAAAACCTTGCCGCGCCTTGTCAAACTGATTAACGTGCCGAAACTCGTGCACCACCAGCCCATCGAGCCAGTCGACAGTGCCCAGCCCCTGCCCTTGCTCGGGCGTGGTGAAAAACTCGGCGTGGCGCGGCAAAAACGTCACAAAGCCATTGCTGACCGTCGTCTGGTTTTGGAGCACCACCGCAATGGGCTTAGCGCTCACGCCGAGCGTGGCCCCGTCGGGGCCGTGCACGGCCTCCAGGCGCTGGGCCGTGCGCTGAGCCGCCGTGTCGAGCCCCGCCGGGTACAACACCCGAAAGTGCGGCGTGCGTACCTCCTGCCAACGCAGGCTAGGTGGGTTTTGGCTGATGATAGGCAGGCTTTGGGCGGCGATTTTGGCCGTGGCCAACAGCAAAAAAGGCAGAATAAGAAGCGGGCGGGGCATGTAGGCAAGTTACGCCCGACTGTGGCACCAGAAATGATTGCCGCAGGCACCTGAACCAGCCAGCGGCAACCCAAGGGTTGGCTCCGAAGTAACCAGCAAAATCAACCACAAAGCATTTGGCCCGACCCAAGGCAACGCCACTAAAGGCAGCACCCCTCTACTCAGCGACAAAGAGCAGATAACTACCAAGGGGCCGTCTAAAGCTGTGGTCCCTAGTGGTTATGAACGGCTTGGGCTGCCGCCTGCGGAGCCGCATCGGGTTTGGCGCTGAGCTTCAGGCCAATAATCCCCACCAAAATAAAGCCGATATACACCACATGCACCCACTGGAAGGCCTCTTTCAGCACCAGCGTATCCACTATTTTGATGCCGACCAGCGCCAAACCCATCCAGATAGCAAAGGCTGTGGAAGCGGGAATAACGTTGAGTGCCTTCGAGAAAAATATCACGTTGCCCACCCCAAAAGCCACATAGCAGATAGCAGGCAGCAAGGCCATGATACCCGCTGGGGCCGCAAAAAACTGCGACCAGTCGATGGCCTTAATATCCGATATTTTGGTGTACTTGAGGCTGTAGTTCCAGCACACTTCCATCACGGAAGCCAGCAGCAAATACAGCCAGGCGGGGTTAAATGACAGGCTCAAGCGACGGGAGTAGCAACAGGGCGGGAAGAATCGGCAGTGGCAACAGGGACAACGGGCGCGGCAGCTTCGGGGTTGCCACCAGGGCGCGGGGCGGGCACGGTTTCGTGCGTTTGCTCGGGCACTTCCCAGCCTTGCAGCACCTTTGCGGCGGGCAGGCGCTCGCCCACCCAGCCCAGCACGCGCCAGCGCACGCCGTGGTAGGCCCGGAAAACGGCCGACTTCTCGGCCAGCTCCTTTTCATCGAAGCGATACACCGAAAAGGCGTGCTGCGAAAAGTAGTCTTTCGGAAACGCGTAGGGTAAGCCCCAGCGCTCGGGCTTGCGGTTTTCGGGCAGGAAAGCGGTGCCAAACAGCCAATCCCAGACCGCGAATTTGGTCGAAAAGTTGGCGTAGTACACCTCTTCGTGGTCGGCGTGGTGCCAGAGGTGCATTTCGGGGCCGTTGATAACGTATTGCAGCTTACCCGATTTCACGTCGATGTTGGCGTGAATGTACATGCCCCACACGGCATCAATCAACGCCTTAATGGGCACCACTATCGGGTTGGCCCCCAGCAGAATAATCGGCGCAAACTCGATGGTTTGGTTGATAATAATTTCGACCACGTGCGAGCGCGAGCCGGCCAGCCAGTCTACCTGCTTGCCCGAATGGTGCGCCTCGTGGGTGCGCCAAAAGAAGGCGCTATTGTGCTGGAAGCGGTGAAACCAGTAAATATAAAAATCGTGAGTAATCACGAAAAAGCCCACCTGCGCCACCACCGGCCAGCTGCTCACCAAGTGAAACTGCGTGCCGAAGTGCTTGGCCAGCGGCGCGATGATGATGCCGAAAATCAGAATTTGCAGGAAGTAGCTCTGCACCAGCGTGTACCAGAATAAATCCACAAACAGCCCTTCCCGAAAAAACGGCAGCCCCTTACGGTACGGAAACTTGCGCTCGAGCACCAGCAGCACCACCACCGCCAGCAGCAAGATGGGCGTGGTAATCATGGTCGTGCGGCCCACCGCATCGAGGCTCTGGTAAAACTTGCTTATCGTATCCAGCATAGCGTATTCGATAGGTTGATAGCTCTGCCCCTAACTGCGTGCGCCGGCCGAATGTTCGCTTTAGCGGGGAAAGGGCAGGATTTTATGGGTAGCTAAAAATACGATTGTCATGCAGAGCGCAGCGAAGCATCTCGCGTGGTGCAGTAATCTCTAACGTTAGAAGTTACTGCGCCACGCGAGATGCTTCGCTGCGCTCTGCATGACAATCAGTGCTTGCGAGAAGCAGCTACTTACGCAGCCGTTACCTCGCGGCGCAGGCGGCGCAGCGGCTCTTTCTCGCTCTCGTACACCACTTTCACGCCATCGCCGAGGCCCGCCTCAGTGTCGCGAATGTCGCGCACGAGCTTGGCCATGCCGCCGGGCTCTACACTGGCCGCGTGGTCCGAGCCCCACATGGCGCGGTCGAGGGTGAAGTGGCGCTCTACGAACGTCGCGCCGAGGGCTACGGCCGTTACGGTGGTGCTTAGGCCGGTTTCGTGGCCCGAGTAGCCGATGGGCGTGCCGGGAAACTGGTCCATCAGGGTCTGAATCATGCGCAGGTTCAGCTCCTGCGGCGGGCAGGGGTAGGCCGACGTGCTATGCGCAATCATCAGGTTGTCAAGGCCTACGTAGGCTACGGCATCCGTGATTTCGCTCTGCGTGCTCATGCCGGTGCTCAGCATGAGGGGACGGCCGGTGGCGCGCACGCGGTCGAGCAGGGGCTTGTCAGTGAGCGACGCGGAGGCCATTTTGTAGAGCACGGGCTGAAATTGCTCCATAAAATCGACCGACGGCTCATCCCAGCACGAGGCAAACCAATCGATGCCGCGGGCTTTGCAATAGTCGTCGATGGCCGTGTATTCTTCGAGGCCAAACTCAGTTTTGCGCTTGTAGTCGATGTAGCTCATGCGGCCCCAGGGGGTGTCACGCATTTTTTCCCACTGGTCCTTGGGTACGCACAGTTCGGGGGTGCGCTTCTGGAATTTTACTGCATCGCAGCCGGCCGTTACGGCCGCGTCGATGAGCTGCTTGGCAATGTCGAGCGAGCCGTTGTGGTTGATGCCGATTTCGGCAATGATATAGCACGGCTGGCCAGGGCTAATCGCACGGTTTTTCTTGATTTGGACTATCGACATAACGAATACGTGGTGGGCAAAAAAGTGAAAGGACGAGTGTGTGAAAAGCAGCCTAACAGCGGGGTGGCGAGTTGGTTTACCCGGCCCAACCGCCCACATGACGCCAAGCGCTGCATTTTATTTTATTCCGAGCCTTCGTCGTCGGGCGCTTTGCCGCCCTTGCAGCTGATAATCAGCTCAGCTAGCTCGCGAAATGCGCCGTGTCCGCCCCGCGCCCGGCACCGATAATCGGCCACGTCACGAGCAAATACAGTAGCATCGCCGGGGCAGGCTGCTAGCCCTACCAAGCCGAGGATTTCGACATCATTGGTATCGTCACCGATAAAGGCAATCTCGTCAGCCTGAAAGCCCGTACGGGTTAAAATCTCGCCCAGCAGCGTTGCTTTATCCTTGATACCCAGGTGCAATTCGGTGATTTTCAGCTTCTCGGCGCGTTTGCTCACCGAGGGCGAGCGTTCGCCCGTCACGATGCCGGTTTCCACGCCTACAGCGCGCAGGCGCTCCACGCCCATGCCGTCGCGGATGTTGAAGCGCTTGAGCACTTCGCCGCTTTCGCCGTAGTACACGCCGCCATCGGTGAGCACGCCATCGCAGTCGGTCAGGACCAGCTTGATGCGGCGGGCTTTAGCAGCTAAATCAGCGTGCTTCATAAAAAACTCTGGTCGAAATATTATTCTAAATTACTACCGGGCTGCTAAAGTGGCTGTAGCGCGGACTCTGCGAGTCCGCGCTACAAGCACTTATATCGCCGTCCAGCCGCCGTCTACCACTAGGTTGGCCCCCGTCATATACGCCGAGGCATCCGAAGCAAGAAACACCACCGCGCCCTGATAATCGGTAGGCGTAGCCATGCGGCCCAGCGGCGTTTTGGCGCTGTATTGCTTTACAAAAAAGGCATCCTGGCTATTCTCGACCCCGCCCGGCGAGAGCGTATTCACGCGCACCCCTTTCGCGCCCCAGTAGGCAGCGAGGTAACGGGTAAAATTCACCACTGCACCTTTTGTAGTGGGGTAAGAAGGTGATTTATAGAACGTCTGCTCACCGGCTTCGTTGCGGTAAATGCTTTGGTCAGGCCCAACCAGCCCATACGTGCTCGCCACATTGATAATCGAGCCCGAGCCCTGCTCGGCCATCGGCGTGCCGAACACCTGCGCCGCCAGAAACAGCCCCGTCACGTTCACCTCCAGCACCTGCCGAAACGTCGCCAGCGGGAAGTTTTCAAATTTGCTGAGGTCGGCCGCCAGCGCCGGATTCTCGAACATGTCGTTGATGGCCGCATTGTTAACCAGCACGTCGATGTGGCCGAAATGCTTGATAATTTCATCACGCGCCGCAGCTAGTGACTCGGGCGAAGTCACGTCCACGGCCAGCGGCAGGTGAATGCTGCCGGGCAAGCCGGCGGCTACTTCGCGGGCTTTGTCGAGGTTGAGGTCGGCGATGATGACATTGGCACCAGCCAGGGCCAGGGCCTCACAGTGTTTCTGGCCGATGAGGCCACACGCGCCGGTGACGATGGCGGTTTTATTGGTTAGGTCGAAGAAATTCATGGAGAGTAGCGCGAAGCTCTGCTTCGCGTATCGCCGCAAAGCGGCGAAGTACCGTCAGGGATAATTTAATTAAAATGGGGCTGAGCAAACGTGCCCAGCCCCACCTTCGCCGCTTTGCGGCGATACGCGAAGCAGAGCTTCGCGCTACTTCGCCACTCGCACCGGAGCCGCATTCGTCACCTTGCGGAACACTGCCTCCACCGGCTCGCCTTCCAAGCGCGAAGTCACGTCTTTCTTCTCGATAGCATCCTTCAACAACGCTAACACCTCGCCATAAGCAGCCAGCGTCTTCGCAATGTCCTCATCCGTGTGCGAGAAGCTCATGTTGTGCGACGCGCTCCACATGATGCCGCGCTTGAACAGCTCCTGCTGCACGTAGGCCTTAATTTCCAGTGGGTTGCCGCCGCTGGGGTCGAAGGTCACGAGCGTGCGGCAGTCGTAGCCGTAGCACTTGGTGTAGCTGCTCAGGCCGAGTTCGGCAGCGATTTGGTTGTAGCCGTCTTTCAGCTTTTTGCCTTGGGCGGCCAGCACGGCGGGCACGTTTTTATCGCGTAGCTCCTGGATGGTCGCCATGGCGGCGGCCATGCTCAGCGCCTCACCGCCGAAGGTGGTGAAGAAAAACACGTCCTGCTCGAAAAGGCGCATTACATCCTCGCGACCGGTCAGCAGCGCAATGGGCATGCCGTTGGCGCAGGCTTTGGAGAAGGTCGCGAGGTCGGCTTTGATGCCGAAATACTCTTGCGCGCCGCCCACGGCGATGCGGAAGCCAGTCCACATCTCATCAAAAATCAGCAGTGTGCCATTCTCTTTGCAGAGGCGGGCTACTTCGTGCAGGAAGTTGTCCTTGGGCTCGTCGTAGATGAAGGGCTCCAGGATAACGCAAGCCACGTCTTCGTTCAGCAGCGCCTTGAAGCCTTCGAGGTTGTTGTACTCGAAAGCCGTCGTCAAGTCCTTGGTAGCTTGCGGAATACCGGCCGAACGGCTGGTGGTGCCGATGTACCAATCGTGCCAGCCGTGGTAGCCGCAGCAAAGCACCTGCTCACGCCCGGTGAAAGCCCGCGCCACGCGCACGGCCGCCGAAGTCACATCGGCCCCCGTCTTGCTGATGCGGATGCTTTCAGCGTTCGGAATCACCTCATGCACCAGCTCGGCCAGCTCTACTTCCAGCTCGTGCATCATCGAGAAGGTGATGCCGTCGGCCAGCTGCGCCTTAATGGCTTCATCGACTTTCGGGTACGCATAGCCGAGGCTCAGCGGACCAATACCCATCTGGTAGTCAATGTATTCGTTGCCATCCACATCCCACACGTGTGCGCCTTGGCCGCGCTTCACGTACTTGGGGCTCGCGCCCTTGGTGTACTGGCCCGGCCCCTTGGCCAGGGTCTGGGTCACGGGGTGCATAATCTTCTGCGCCCGGGCGTAGAGGTCGTCGGATTTTGGGAAGTTCATGGGGAGTAGCGCGAAGCTCTGCTTCGCGTTTAGGTAGGGTTTGAAACAACGGACAGCCTTACGAAACGCTAAGCAGCGCTTCGCGCTACTGCCATCTACTCAGCAAATTCATTCTCGCGCACCTCAGTCTTCTCACTGAATGCGTGTTTTTTATCGCCTAGCTTCTCGCCGATGCGGCGGGCAATGTGCTGGCCAGTGAAGCCTTCGTATTCGAGCACTTCGCTCAGCAAACCGGGCTTGTACCAACGCTCTTTTAGCGCCAGCGGCAGCACCTTGGCGGTCAGCTCATTCTCCAATAGCAACTCGGCCAGGATGGAGTAGAGGCCGCCCGTCTGGAAGTGGTCCTCCAGTGTCACGACGAGGCCGCCGGTTTTAGCCACATTCAGCACGGCTTCGGTATCGAGCGGCTTGAGGCTGCGCAGGTTTACGAGGCCTACTGAGTAGCCGGCTTCGGTGAGTAAGTCTTTGGCAATGAGCGCCTGTTCGAACAGCATGCCGTAGGTGAGGATAGTCACATCGGTGCCTTCGCTCACGATTTCGGCCTTGCCTATTTCAAACGGCGCGTGCTGGTAAGTGGCGGGGCGGGTGTTCACGCGCACATAAGCGGGGCTGGGCGAAGCCCAGATGGCGGGCAGCATGGCCAGCATGTCCTGCTCGTCGGCGGCGGCAAAAACCGTCATGCCGGGGATGCCGCGCATCAGCGAAATATCCTCGATGGCCTGGTGCGTCGGCCCGTTGCCATCCGACAAAAAGCCGGGCACGAACGAGCTGATTTTCACCGGCAAATTGGCAATGCCCACATCGGTGCGGATAAACTCAAACGCCCGTAGTGTGAGGAACGTCGCCAGCGCGTGCACTACCGGCACGCGGCCACGCAGCGCCAGCCCAGCCGCCGCGCCAATCATGGTTTGCTCGGTGATGCCGGTGTCGATGAAGCGCAGCCCCAGCGGCCCCGGCAGGTTGCGGATGAGGGCGCGGTTTTCGGCCGTCATCACGATGAGGCGCTCGTCGGCGAGGGCGGTTTGATGAATTAACTGTTCGTAGTTCATATCAGTAAAGTTGTCATGCTGAGCGTAGCGCAGCGGAGTCGAAGCATCTCTGCCGCTTCGTTGCTAACGTGAGGAGTCAGTACACCAGCCAAGATGCTTCGACTCCGCTGCGCTCAGCATGACAGTTAGTTATCTAACAGTTAAAGTTTCGCTGGTGAGCGTAGTGGCTTCCTGGCTATGCAGCTCTTTAAGCAGCTCAGTTACCTCGTCGCTGCTGAAATTGCAGAACCAGCGGTCGGCGCGGCGCTCGATGCTGGGGAGGCCCTTGCCGCGCACCGTGTCGCAGATGATGACCGAAGGCTTATCCTGGCTGAATGGCAGGGCGGTGAACGCCTCTTCCAAAGCCGCGAAATCGTGGCCGTCGATGCGGCGCACGGCGGCACCGAACGCCTCGAATTTGGGGGCCAGCGGCTCCAGCGGGATTAGCTCCTCGGTGGCGATGTTGGCCTGGAAATGGTTGCGGTCGACTACGAAAGTCAGGTTGTGGAGCTTGTGGGCGCTGGCTACCAGCACGGCTTCCCAGCAAGTGCCTTCGTTCAGCTCGCCGTCGCCGGTTATGACGATAACGTGCTGGTTTTGACCGCGCAGGCGGGCATCGAGGGCCACGCCCATGGCCACGCTCGGCAGGTGGCCCAGCGAGCCCGAGTGAAACTCTACGCCCGGCACGCTGCGATTAGGGTGCCAGTAGATGCTGTCGTTGCTCTTCAAGTGGTTGTTTAGCCGCTCTTTAGGCATGAAGCCCAGCTCGGCAAACACCCCGTAGAGGGCCGGCACATCGTGGCCTTTGCTCAGGAAAAGGTAGTCGCGCTCGGGGTCGGTGAGGTTGCCGGGGTGCACGTTGAGGAAGTCGGCGTAGAGGTACACCAGCAGGTCGGCGCAGCTCAGCGAGGCCCCGGTGAAGCAGCCGCCGTCGGTGCTCAAGCGCACGATGTGCTCGCGCACGCGCAGGGCCAATTCGGAGAGTTCTTGGTTTTTTTCGGAAGTCATAATACTAGTGTCATGCTGAGCGCAGCGCAGCGGAGTCGAAGAATCTCGCGGGGAGCGTTACCTCTTAGCGTTAACAACGAAGCGAGCGAGATGCTTCGACTCCGCTCCGCTGCGCTCAGCATGACGGTTACTTGCGTTATAGTTGCTTCGTATTGGCCGCGTCCACGGTTTTCAGTTCGTCAAGGTGGTTGCGGTACCAGTTCACGCCGGCCAGGTCGGCATTTAAGGCGTAAATGTCCGGCCTTTGTTTTAATAAAGTCAGAATATCACTCAGCGCAAACCGGGGGTTTTCTGGATAAAGTGCTTCGTAGACAGCCTTTATAAACTCATAGTCAGCCGGGTAGTCGATAGTGAAGCGGTGCGACATCGAGTAGTCAAGTCCCGTTTCCCAGGTTACATTGGCTAACCGGAAGCGGTTGGGGTTTTCCCAGAAGAAGGGCGTGGTGTGCTCGCGCTCCAGCGGTCGCTGGGCCTCGCACCAGGCTGTTTCGAGGGCGGCGAAGGTCATTACCTCCACGTCGTTGCCATCGGGGTAGGTGGCGGGGTGCAGGTTGCTCACGAAATCGTACTGGCCGGCCGTTTCCTCAAAAAAGCCCAGCACCTTGTCGATGATGGCCGGGTCGATGAGCGGGCAATCGCTGGGGATTTTCACCACCGCCGCCGTTTCACCAAAGTGCAGCGCGGCCTGGTAGTGGCGGTCGAGCAAATCGAGCGCGGAGCCCCGAAACACGTCGATGCCATGCTGCTGGCAAAGCTCGGCTAGCGCATCGTCGCTGGGCTCGTCGGTGGTGATGACTGCCACGCGGCCCGCCTTGGTGGCCTGCTGCACCCGCTCGACTTGCCGCACCAGCAGCGGCCGGCCCACCAAATCTAGACTGACTTTGTCGGGGAGGCGCGACGAGCCACGCCGGGCCTGTATTAGCGTGAGCATGGACTAAAGTATAAAACGTAACATTTTCAGTACAAAGTGTAACGCCAAGCGCCCAAGAGTTCCCACCTACGCCATTTGGCTGCGTAGGGTGGATTGCGCCGTAGCGGCTGGTTTGTACTGCTCCAGGAAAGCTGAACCGCTGCCTTCAAACTGCCCAAACTGCCGGCAAATGTCAGCAATGCGCTGGGCGCTGGTGCCGCCGTTCTGGATGGGCAACTTGCGCTTTAGGTCTTCGACATCGAAGTAGGAATGCACGGGAATGCCCAGCGCTAAGCCCACATAAGCCACTGTGCTGTATTGAGTTATCAGCTCTACACAGTTGGCAATCATCTCATCGGTGTTGCCGCTGGTGAAGATGCGCGTACCGGGCGGCGCCCACTTTTTGACCTCGGCGGTGGCGCGGGCCATATTTTCGTTGGGGTGAAACTTGAAAAACATGGGGCGGCCGGCGGCGATGCGCGTGGCCTCGCGGATAAACTTCTTGCGGTTGTCGGGCCGGTAGGTTTCGCGCATGTCAGTGGTGGCTACCAGCACATAATCGCGGTGAGGGAAGCTGTTGTTGCGCAACTGCTCGATGTTGTCGAAGTTGGGGATGCCCGTCACAATGAGCTTATCCTTCTCGACGCCCATTTCTTCGAAGTGTGCGGCGTAGCCCGGCGAGGCCACGCAGTACACATCGCAGATATTATTCATGCCATTGAGCGAGGTGCCGATGGCCAGAATCGGGAAATTGGTGAAGCGCTTTACCAGCCGCGCCAGCAGGTGCATGGGGTCGGTCATGCCTTCCTGCACAAATACGGACTTGGTTTTGGCCAGCAAAGGCCAGGGCACCACAATGTCGGAGCAACACACGATGAGGTCGTAGTCGTGGCCGAAAACCCGGTTCTCGAAGTCGTTTCGCAGGTGGTGCTCGGCCAGGTATTTATCGGCTTTTTCCTTGATGTGGCCCTGCACGATGGTGCGCGTCAGCAGCTTGTTGCGGATGAGCCAGTTGTAAAAGCCTCGCATCCAGCCATCATAGTAGAGCTGGCTGAAATACGGTTCGTACTCATCCTCAAGCAACTGCGCGATGCCATGCATCTGGGTAGTTTGGTTGGGCGAGCCGATGAGATAAAGCGCTTTCTTCACAGAAAATACGTGTAAAACTCACGTAAAAGTACGACGCCTCCGGCCGTTGGGCAGAGGCGTCGCACTCGCTGGGTGGGCCGGCTACTGGGCGCGGTAGCTCACGTTGCGGCCTAGCAGGTTGGCCGTTTTGGCGAGTTCTTCCCAGGCCATGCTGGCGCGGCCTTCGCGCTTCTCGCCCACATACTCGATGGGTTTGGAGTGCTTGCTGGTCATTTCGGGGGCATACGCGCCGGTGAGCACCAGCTGGTGGCCGCGCACCGCGCCATCGAGCACCACAGCCCCAACCTCCGACACGGCGCGGGCCTCAGTACGCACGGTGAGCGCCGTGCGGTCAACGTCTTTAATGGTATAGCCCCGATTTACAAGGCCTTGCATGAGCGCGGTGAGGGCCACTAGGCCGCTGTCGCGGCGCGCAATAATGGCGGCATTGGCCTTTTTGGGCGGTATAACAATGGGGGCTTTGGTGGCAGGGGCCGCAGGAGCTGCTGGCGCTTGCTGCGCGAAGCTCAGGGCCGGCAGCAGCACGAAGCTGAGAAGGAGCAGGGGTTTCATGGTGACCAAGATACTAGCGCGGGATAGAGTCCGCCTTTTAGGTTGTAGAGACGCAATATTTTGCGGCTGAAGTGAGGGGAGTTTTTAGAAGATTAGTCTTATAAAACGGTCGTCATGCTGAAACCGGTCGTTATAATAAAATACGGTCGTTACGCTGAAAAACGGTCGTCATGCTGAGCTTGTCGAAGCATCTCGCGTGTTGCAGTAACTCTTTGCGTAAGCAACGAAGCGAGCGAGATGCTTCGACAAGCTCAGCATGACGACCGTGGCTGTAACTGTAACCATAACCATTAGACCGCTAACGACTTTTAGTCGGCGGACTAGCCGCAAATGTCCCAAAAAGCCGGTCCCAAAGCGACGTGTAGAAGCCGAAATTATGGCGGTCGTCCTGGTGATGCTGGAAGTGAAAGCCCGACGAGCCTAGGTACTTGAGCACGGGGCGGCGCTCCCAGGCGGCGGGGTACGGCTCGACGCCGGAATGGCCCAGCGCCCCGAAAAAAACATTCGCCGTGAGATAGGCAAAAATGGCGATAAAATTGGCCGGGTACACGGCCATGAGCAGCAGCCACAAGGCCCCAAAACCGAAGGTTTCGACGGGGTGCAGCACAAACAAATCTATCGGCTGCGGCTCGGTGTACTTGTGGTGCAGCCCGTGCACCCACCGGTAGAGCGGCGAGTGGTGGATGGCGTAGTGAAAGACGTACATCAGCAAATCCATACCTAGAAACAGCACCCCGAAATCGAGCAGAATGTGGTACGAAACCCCTTCCCGAATGGTGATAAAGCCGCGCTGCCACAGCCACCAACCCGCAAACGTGATACCGGTATTGAGCAGCAGCGTGTAAGTAGCATATCGCAGCTGCTGCCCACTAACCGGCTGGTAAAGAGGCCCCAGCGCCTGCCGCCGCCCAAAAACCGCTTGCAGCAAGTAGCCAAACCCCACGGCCAGCAGCAACACCAGCAGGTTTTCAACCAGAAAAAGCGGCAGGGCTTCCTGCCAGCCAAGCGCTTTGAAATAAGCAAGCAGTTCCATCAGGAGAGCGGAAGGTGGAAATAAGCCCGCCTCAGGCACCAAGCTAAGGTAAGCGGCACAGTTGATTTATGGCGCGCCGACAGCAACCATAATGCCTCTCACCGAGTTGTAGGACTGCTCAAGCCCGTGCTTGGCCGGTTAAAATTCAGTGCCGTACCTTTGCCTTATCAATTCCTCATTTATTGAAGGATTGTTTTTATACAGAGGCGCGGAGAGACAGGCTCGACGAAACGCCGGCAACCCCCAATACGTCATTGGAACGGTGCCAATTCCTGGCCATATAAAAACAAGTTGCCGTGCGCCACTTTTCTAACCTCCGCCTTTCGTACCTCCCCGCCGCTGCTTCGCTGCTGGCGTGTTGTTGTATGTCGGGTGCGGCCGTCTGTATGGCGGGCGGCGAAGCTGGTTGTTGGGCGTAAACCTTTTCATTTTTAGCGGGTTTCACAGCTCACCCAGCCGCAACCGTCCCACCGGCTAGCGGCGGGCAACCAGCCGTATATCAGGCTGCTTGCTGCGCGCTCTTGGCTGCGGCCCCCTGGCATTGCCACGGGCCGCCCCTCCCCTCTCCTTCTACTTATCATGGAATTACCTATCCAGGAGCTGGTCGATGACCTGCGCCGCTTCGTACCGCAGCACTCCGTGCCCGAAACGCTGGCTCTCGTGGCTGAGCGCTACCCCGGCAAGGTGTCGTTTTCAACGTCCTTCGGGCTGGAGGACCAGATACTTACGCATTTTATTTTCGAGAACGACCTGCCCATCCGGGTGTTCACGCTCGACACGGGCCGCAATTTTCAGGAAACGTATTCGACCTGGAATAAGACCTTGCTGCGCTACGACAAGCCCATCGAGGTGGTCTTCCCGCAAACCGCCAGCGTGGAGCAATTAATGCGCGAAAAAGGCCCTAACTCCTTCTACGAGAGCATTGATAACCGCAAGGAATGCTGCTATATCCGCAAGATTGAGCCGCTGGGCCGCGCCCTCGCCGGCCAGCAAGCCTGGCTCACGGGCATCCGCGCCGAGCAGTCGCAAAACCGCCAAACCATGCACCCCGCCGAGTGGGATGAGGGCCACAACCTCGTGAAAGTGCACCCCCTTTTCGACTGGACCTGGGAGCAGTGCCTGGCCTTCGCCCAAGCCAACGGCGTGCCCATCAACCCGCTGCACGCCAAGGGTTTCGTGAGTATCGGCTGTGCGCCCTGCACCCGCGCCATCAAGCCCGGCGAGGACTTCCGCGCCGGCCGCTGGTGGTGGGAGGAAGCTGCCGCCAAGGAGTGCGGCCTGCACGCTACTACTGGTGAGCACCAAGGGTTTGACCCAGTGGTAGAAGCGGTGCCAAACGAGCAGTAGCGCGAAGCTCTGCTTCGCGAACGGGCGAATGGAACCGCTTTTTCCTCAATAACTAAGCAACTATACGCGAAGCAGAGCTTCGCGCTACTACCATGGATTATTTAGATAGATTAGAAGCTGAAGCCATCCACATTATGCGCGAGGTGGCGGGCCAGTTTGAGCGGCCGGCGCTGCTGTTTTCGGGTGGCAAAGACTCCATTGTACTGACGCGCTTGGCCGAAAAGGCCTTTCGGCCAGGCAAGTTTCCCTTTCCGCTGGTGCACGTCGATACGGGCCACAATTTTGATGAAGTCCTTGAATTTCGCGACCGGCTAGCCGCTGAACTAGGCGAAAAGCTGATTGTGCGGAAGGTGGAAGACACCATTCGGGAGCGCGGCTTGGTAGAGCCGGGCGGCAAGTACCCGAGCCGCAACCCACTGCAAACCTACACGTTGCTCGATGTGATTGAGGAATTCGAGTTTGATGCCTGCATCGGCGGGGCGCGACGCGACGAGGAAAAGGCCCGCGCCAAGGAGCGTATTTTTTCGGTGCGCGACGACTTCGGCCAGTGGGACCCCAAGCGCCAGCGCCCCGAGCTTTGGAACATCTACAACGGCCGCATTCAGAAGGGCGAAAACGTGCGCGTATTCCCCATCTCGAACTGGACGGAGCTTGATGTGTGGAACTACATCCAACGCGAAAACATCGAACTGCCCAATATCTACTTCACCCACGAGCGGGAGTGCGTGGTGCTGCCCAGCGGCCAGCTTTTAGGCTTGAGCGAGCACATCACCATCGATGAAGACGATGAAATCGTGACTCGCCAAGTGCGCTTCCGCACCGTGGGCGACTCGACCTGCACCGCCGCCGTGGAAAGCGACGCTGCCACGATTGACGATATTATTCAGGATATTCTGGTGGCCAAAGTGAGCGAGCGCGGCGCGACGCGCCTAGATGATAACCTGTCGGAAACGGGCATGGAAGACCGCAAGCGCAACGGGTATTTCTAGCCTGTCATTGTGAGGAGGAACGACGAAGCAATCTTCTCTTCTCGCTGGCACCAGCCCTTAATTATCTCATTTACAATTATTCTGAGCTTTCCAACGCTAAGGAAAGGTTGCCGCGCTCCACTTCGTTGCGCTCGCAATGGCAGAAGCACAAGTTATCAAAATGGACCTCCTACGATTTATCACCTGCGGCAGCGTTGACGACGGCAAGAGCACGCTCATCGGCCGCCTGCTCTACGACAGCGACTCGGTATCGCTCGACGTGCTGGCGACGCTGGAAAAGAAGCGCAACGCCACCAACAGCGACTCGGTAGACCTCGCGCTACTCACCGACGGGCTGAAAGCCGAACGCGAGCAGGGCATCACGATTGATGTAGCGCACAAGTACTTCACTACGCCGCGCCGCAAGTTTATCATCACCGATGCGCCGGGCCACGTGCAGTACACCCGCAACATGGTGACTGGCGCGAGCAATGCCGACTTGGCCATTGTGCTGGTCGATGCGCGGCAGGGCGTGATTGAGCAGACGCGGCGGCACACGCTGCTGGCGTCGCTGCTGGGCATCCGGTACTTTGTGCTGGCGGTGAACAAGATGGATTTGGTGGGGAATGACGAGGCCGTTTTTCAGCGCATCAAGACTGATTACGAGGCCATCGCGCAGCAATTGAAACTGCCCCACGTCATCGCCATTCCGCTGAGCGCCATCAATGGCGACAACGTGGTGCGGCACTCGCCTAACCTGCCGTGGTACGGCGGCCCCAGCCTGCTGCAACACCTAGAAAGCGTGCCCGCCGTGGCCGATGCAAACCCGCACGAGCCGCGCTTTCAGGTACAGTACGTTATCCGGCCTCAGACTGAGGAACTGCCTGATTATCGGGGCTATGCGGGCCGCATCCAGAGCGGCGTATACCGGGCCGGCGACAAGGTGCGCATTCAACCTTCGGGGTTGGAAACGGTTATTGAGGCAATCGAAGTCAATCAGAAAGCGATGACCAGCGCCGAAGCGCCGCAGGGCGTAATCCTGCGTTTGCGCGACGATATCGACATCAGCCGGGGCGATTCTATTGTGCCCGTGAGTGCTCACCCAGCCGTGGTGCGCGAGTTTGAAGCCACCCTTTGCTGGATGGATGAGCGGCCCCTCAAAGCCGGCCGCAAGCTGCTGGTGCAGCACCATTCGGCCGTGGTGAAGGCTTCGGTGACCGCCATTTTGCAGAAAACCAACATCGAAACCTTCGAGAGCGTGGGCACCGACGAGGCCAAGCTCAACGACATTGTGCGGGTGCGCCTGAAAACGGCCGTGCCGCTGGTAGCCGACGAGTACCGCTCGAATCGCCAGACGGGCGCGTTCATTCTGGTAGATGAGCAGACGGGTAACACGCTGGCCGCCGGACTGGTAACGGCGACCGATGCGGAGTATTTCACGCAGGAAATGGCGGTTGAGCCGGCGTTTTCTATTTAAGTAACACCAAGCTCCAGCTTGGTGCTGCGCTCGGGCAGCACCCTCTTTCATTACTCAACGATTCTCCAAGCCGGAGCTTGGAGTTACCATAAATTATGCTTCCTACCCTACCGCCCGGCCTCGACGAAGCGGCGCTCCAGAAACTCACGGCGGGCCTCTCGCCGCAGCAGCTAGTGTGGCTGAGCGGCTACCTCTATGGGCAGGCCACGAGTGCCGGCAGCGGGGTAACCGCCGCGTCGGCAGCACCTTTAGCCATTGCTGCGCCCGTCGAGAAGCTGACTATTCTCTACGGCTCGCACACCGGCAACGGCAAAAAAATAGCCCAGCAAGCCGCCGATGCCGCGGCCGCCAAAGGCCTCAAAGCCGAGGTGCGCGACATGAACGACTACCCCACCCGGCAGCTGGCGCAGGAGCAAAATCTGCTCGTAATCGTGAGCACGCACGGCGAGGGCGAGCCGCCCATATCGGCCGAGGAATTGCATGCCTTTATTAATGGCTCGCGCGCCCCGAAGCTGCCGAAGCTGCGCTACGCAGTGCTGGCGCTGGGCGATAAAAGCTACCTGCACTACTGCCAGACGGGCAAGGACTTCGACGACAAGCTGGCCGAGTTGGGTGGCACGCGCCTGCTCGACCGCCGCGACGTGGATGTGGCGTTCAAAGCACCGTCGGCCCAGTGGATTGAGGAAGTACTGAACACGCTAGTAGGGGCCGCAACGGCAGATGTAGGAGCTACTTCAACTACAGTTGGCGCTTCAGCCACCGTGGTAGCTGAAGTCGTAACCGAGTTTTCGGCTGAAAACCCGTGGCCGGCCAAGGTGCTCGAAAGTATTCAGTTAAATGGCCGAGGCTCGGACAAGGAGACGTACCACTTAGAGTTGGACCTCGCCGGCTCGGGCCTGCACTACGCGCCCGGCGATGCGCTGGCCGTGGTGCCCTCTAACCACGCGCCGCTGGTAGAGGAAGTGCTGCTCGCCGCCCGCCTCAGCGACACCGTCGCCGTGCAGCTCGAAACCGGCGAAACCCTGTCGCTATCCGCCGCCCTGGCCACCCACCGCGAGCTAACCGTGCTGACCCGCGACGTGCTGGAACGATACGCCGCCCTGGCCCCGCACCCCGAATTGCAGGCGTTGCTGGCCGAGCCGGCGCGCCTGCAACCCTACCTCTACGGCCGTGATGTGGCCGACTTGCTCACCGAGTTTCCGACCGATGCGCTCACGGCGCAGGCGCTGGCCGATGTGCTGCGGCCGCTGCCCAGCCGGGCGTATTCCATCGCGAGCAGCCTGCTGGCGCACCCCGAGGAGGTGCACCTCACGGTGGGCGCGGTGCGCTACGAGGCTTTTGGGCGGCAGAAGCATGGCGTGTGCTCGTCGTTTTTGGCCGACCGCGTGGCGCTGAGGGATACGGCGCGGGTGTACGTGCAGCACAACGAATATTTCCGCCTGCCAGCGCAGCCTGATACCGATATCATTATGATTGGGGCGGGCACGGGCATCGCGCCCTTCCGCGCCTTTGTGGAGGAGCGCGTGGAGCTAGGCGCGGCCGGGCGCAATTGGTTATTATTTGGTAATCCGCACTTTACTACTGATTTTCTGTATCAGGCCGAGTGGCAGCAGCACCTCAAACGCGGCGGCCTGAATCGACTCGATGTAGCTTTTTCACGCGACCAATCCCAAAAAGTGTATGTGCAGGACCGCCTGCTCGAAGCCAGCCGCGACGTATTCGGCTGGCTCGAAAATGGCGCGCAGCTCTACGTGTGCGGCGACAAAACCCGCCTCGGCAGCGCCGTGCAAACGGCGCTTACGCAGGTGGTGCAGAAGGAAGCCGGCCTCTCGGCTGAGGACGCAGCTGCTTATGTGAAGAACCTCCGCAAGCAGCGGCGCTACTTAGAAGACGTGTACTAACGCGGGGAACCTCACGAGCCCCCTCTGGGGCCGGCCCCAGAGGGGGCTCGTGAGG
>JBPBQK010000046.1:0-45653 GCA_050954845.1 Janthinobacterium lividum | reverse complement strand
TCCGTTTTTCCCCAAGCCTGTCCGGCATGGGGGTTATTGTCAATTGTTTAGCCGGTAATTTTTACCAATCCGCATGGACCACCTGAGCTTCAAGACGACCCACGTCAACAAGGCCAACGCCCAGAAAGCCTGGGTCATCATCGACGCCAGCGTGGCCCCGCTGGGCCGCGTGTGCAGCCAAATTGCCAACGTACTGCGTGGCAAGCACAAGCCTTCGTTCACCCCCAACTCTGACTGCGGCGATAACGTTATCGTTATCAACTCGGACAAGCTGCGCGTGACCGGCAAAAAGATGGAAGAGAAAGTCTACATCTCCCACTCGGGCTACCCCGGCGGCCAGAAGCAGCGCACCCTGCGCGAGCAAATGGAGCGCGACTCGCGCAAAGCCATTGAGCACGCCGTAAAAGGCATGCTGCAAGGCAACCGCCTCGGCGCTGCGCAGTACCGCAACATGTACGTATACGCTGGCAGCGAGCATCCGCACGAAGCTCAGCAGCCTACGGTATACGAGCTGAAAAACCTGTAAATCATTGCTTTACGGCCGATTTTGGCCGCATTATTTTCCACGAAATGGCAGCTACTAACACCTCTGGTAGAAGAAAAACCTCGGTGGCTCGCATCTACATGCAAGCCGGGCAAGGGAATATCACTATCAATGACCGGGACATTAAGTCCTACTTCGCCAACGAACTGTTGGAGAACATCGTGAATCAGCCGCTGGCTACCCTCGAGCAGGTGGGCCAGTACGACATCAAGGTGAACGTGAAGGGCGGCGGCATCGCCGGCCAGGCCGAGGCTATCCGCCTCGCCATCTCGAAAGCTTTGGTAAGCGACAACGCTGAGGTTAAATCGGCTCTCCGCAAGGAAGGCTTCATGACCCGCGACCCCCGCATGGTTGAACGTAAGAAGTTCGGCAAAGCCAAGGCTCGTCGCTCGTTCCAGTTCTCTAAACGCTAAAATCCGAAGCAGACTATTATGGCTCAGTCCACCACCTATAAAGAGCTGCTTGACGCGGGTGCCCACTTTGGTCACCTTACGCGCAAGTGGGACCCGAAAATGGCGCCGTACATCTTCATGGAGAAGAACGGCATCCATATTATCGACCTGAACAAGACGCTGGCTTCGCTGGATTACGCTGCTTCGGCTATTCGCAATATTGCGAAAAGCGGCCGCAAAATCATGTTCGTAGCTACCAAAAAGCAGGCGCAGGAAATTGTGCAGACGGAGGCCGTTCGCCTCAAGATGCCCTATGTAACTGACCGCTGGCTGGGCGGGATGCTGACGAACTTCGCCACCATCCGCAAGTCGCTGAAGAAAATGAGCACCATCGACAAGATGGTGAAAGAGAACACGGCTTTCGCCGCCCTCGCTAAGCGCGAGAAACTCATGATGAACCGTGAGCGCGAGAAGCTGGAGCGCGTAATGGGCGGCATCGCCGACCTGAGCCGCCTCCCCGCTGCCCTGTTCGTTGTGGACGTAAAGCGCGAGCACATCGCGGTGAAAGAAGCCCAAAAGCTTGGTATCCCCGTTTTCGCTATCGTTGATACGAACTCGAACCCCGAGCTGGTGCAGTTCCCGATTCCGGCTAACGATGACGCTTCGAAGTCTATCCAGCTCATCATGAACGTGATTGGCAAGGCTATCGAAGATGGCCTGTCGGAGCGTAAAGTTGACAAGGAAGATGCCGACCGCAAGGAAGCCGATGAGGCTGCCATCGCGGAGAAAACCGAGGCTGACACCGAAAGCTAAACCGCTTTTCTAAGCTTGAGGAAAAAGGGAACGGTCGAGGCAAGTGCTTGGCGGTTCCCTTTTTCTGTGTAGCGCGGGCTCTGTGAGTCCGCGTATAGTGTAGTCAAAATTTTAATTCACCCACCAATTCGCGGACTCGCAGAGTCCGCGCTACAACTATGGCCGCTATCACCGCCGCAGACGTAAACAAGCTCCGCACCATGACCGGCGCGGGCATGATGGATTGCAAAAAAGCCCTAACCGAGGCTGACGGCGACTTTGAAGCCGCCCGCGACATTCTGCGTAAGCAAGGTCAGAAAATCGCCGACAAGCGCGCCGACAATGCTACGTCGGAAGGCCTTGTACTGGTGAACGTGAGCGAAGACGGCACCAGCGGCAAGCTGGTGGGCCTGGCTTGCGAAACGGAGTCGGTAGCTAAAGTAGCTGACTTCCGCACGCTGGTGCAGCAAATTCTGGACACGGCTGTGAAAACCAACGTAGGCACCAAGGAAGACCTCCTGGCTGCTACCGAGGCCGACGGCCGCACCGTGCAGGAGCACATCACCGAGCTAACCGGCAAAATCGGCGAGAAGCTCGACCTGATTTATACCACCCTCACCGCTGAGAAAGTGGCTTCGTACATCCACTCGGACAACAAGAAGGGTGTACTTGTAGGCCTGAAGAATGTGGGCGACGCTGATGTTGCTGCCATCGGCCGCGACGTAGCGATGCAAATCGTAGCCATGAAGCCCGTTGCCGTTGACAAAGACGGTGTAGACGCTGGCACGGTAGAGCGCGAAATCGAAATCGGCAAAGAGCAGGCGCGTGCCGAAGGCAAGCCCGAGGCTATGCTGGAGAAAATCGCCCAGGGCAAGCTCAATAAATTCTACAAGGAGAACACCTTGCTGAACCAGGAGTTTGTAAAAGACAACTCGCTGACCATCGCCCAATTGCTCGACAAACAGTCGAAAGGCATGACGGTATCGGACTTCAAGCGCGTGGCAATCGGCGCTTAATTTCTAAGCTAAAATTGCTTTAATGAGAAAGCCCGCTGGCAATGCGCCAGCGGGCTTTTTATTTGTGGGTATGGAAAACGACCAGCGGGCTACTCCTAAACCACAGGTGCCTTCATCAACTCAGCCGTTTAGCTTCGGTATGTTCTTGTTATGTATGGCCGCTGCCTTTGTCGTGGATTTTCTATTGGCGATGGCGATTCCCTTCATCCTGTTTGCTAACAGTGGTTTCAATATCCACGGCCCCTCACCAGCAGGTGGACCATTAATTTATTGGGTAGCAAATCTTGCTGTTTTAGCTTACGCAACTTCTAAAGAACGTGAGGTCATCTTTGGTTGTTTTAGTGGGGCGCTACTTGCCACGCTGGTAATGTGGCCTTTGATTAGCTAATCACGGCTTTGGTAGCCGTCCAACTGCTACTGCTGCTGCCACGCTCGCACTCGCGCCCGCGCATTCTCGCGCACGTTGAGGTAGAACAAGTTATAATCAGCAATGTGATACGAAACGCTGAGGGCTTTCAGCCCCGGAACGTGCAGGCGCGGATAACCCACGCGCTGCGGCTTATCGACCCACAATAGACCGTGATGAATTTGAGCGGCGGTGAGGTGCGGGTCAACGCGCTTGAAATTTAGCGGTACACCGCCGCGATTGAGGGTGGCGGGGGCGTTGGTAGTGTCGAGGGTCCAGGTGAGGGGGTTGGTGGCGAGCAGGCTGTGGTAGGGCGCGTAATCGGTGCCGCGCAGGGCGGTGTTCCAGGCGATGATGCCGCCGGTTTGGAGCGAGTCGGTGAGGGCGGGCAGGTGGTGGTACTCCTCGGGCTTGGCTTGGTAGCCGACGAGGTAAGCAGCTACTAATTGCTTGCGCAGCTGTGGGTTATCATCAACCAACTCGTGCAATAGCCGAATGGCGTGGGCTGCGCCCTGGCTGTGGCCGGCCAGGATGAAGGGCCGGCCGTGGTTGTAGTGCGCGAGGTAGTACTGGAAGGCCGCTTTTACATCGGCATAAGCCAAATCGAGGGCGGGCTTGCTGGCGGGATTTTCCTTATCGAAAAACGTGTAGAGCGTGCTCTGCCGGTAGTAGGGCGCATACAGCCGCCCTACCCCGGCAAAAATACTAGCTTGGTCGCGGATGGTGGTGCGGTCCGTGTAGTGGTGCAGCCGGTGCAGGCGCATGGGCGCATTCCAGCGGCCCAGGCGCCAGAAATACGTTGTGGGGTGTACGAAGAATACATCGGCCACCGTATCGGTGGGCGCGGGGGCGGGCAGGCCGGGCGGCGCTTTTTGCGCGGTGCTAGGGTGGCCGGGCAGCACTGCCCAACTGGTAGCAGCCGCATAATCGGGCGTGGGGCCGGCCGCGGCTACCGAAAAGTGCCGCACGGGCCGAATGCTACTCAGGCAGCTGCTGAGGCCAGCCACCAGTGGCAGCGCACTGAGGCCAATAAGCAAAATCCGCTCGCGCACAGCTTCTTAGATGGCAGAATCGGTGGCTACGGTCGTTGTGGGCGCGGGCTTAGCAGCGGGTTTGGCGGGGGCGGCCACGGGCGGCGTAGCCACGGCCGACGAGTCGGTGCTGAACTTGCTGGCGGCGGGCGCAGTGGGCAGCGGCGTAGCCGGTGCCACGCGAATGGTTTCGGGGGAGGCGGGCGGCAGGGTGAGCTGCTGAGCCTGTGGGCCGGTTTCGGGCACTACGGTGGTCGAGTCGGCGGCGGTTTGGGTGGTGCTGGTGAGGTGCTCGTCGGCGGCGCGGTTGCCGAGTGTCAGGTAGAGCACTACGGCCAGGAATATCAGTGCGCCGCCGATGGCAAAAACCAGGTTGAGTGGGTTGCGCTTCTCTTCTTCAAATGACTCTTCATAAGCCGGCGCGGGCGGGGTATGGTCGAGTAGCGCGGGCGCGGCCGCCGCCAGCCAATCGGGCGTTTCGGTGGGCTGCGGGGGCAGGCTTTCTTCTACGGGCAGCACGGGGGCGCTGGTCAGGGCGTCCGATACGGACACGGGCGGGATGAACGCCGCCAAAGGGGAAGCGGGCTCGATGATTTCGGCCGCGGCAGCCTGGCCAAACACCAGCTTTTGCTTGAGGGCCTCAAACTCCTGAGGCGTGAGGGTGCCGGCGTCGAGCATTTCCTTGAGTTGCCGCAGCGTAGCAAGGGGCGAGTTGGCGTCGGAAGGATTCATGCGGGTGCGAATAAACTAAAAACCAGACAACTACTTATTTACGGCCGGCGTTGGCCAGGCGCTCGCGGCGGCGCTGCAGCCGGATGCGGTTGAGCTCCTGCAACTGCACGTTGCTAGCAATTTGGGTGCTATCCTGGTGCATTTGCAGCGCATTCGACCGGTTTTTGCTGGTCAATTCGTCGATGCGCTTGAGGTTGGAGGACGTGTTGCTCTGGGCCGACTGGATGCTGCGGGTCAGCTTATCCTGCTCTTTTTCCAGGCTCGAAACTGCGTCTTCGGCTTCCTTCACCTGCACTTGGTAGGCGTTGGCGCGAGCTGCCACGGCGAACTTCTCCATGATTTTGCGCAGGCTGTTAAACTCCGATGGCGTAGCCTTGGGCTCAAAATAGGTTTTGTCACCAAAGCCACCAAAAAAGGCTACCTCCGTCGTTGAGTCGTTGATGGCGTTCAGGTTGACGTACAAATCCACGGGTTTGCTCGAAATGCCGGCCCCGGTAGCCTGCTGGGCCGAAAGCTCGTCTTTCTTGCCCTTTATACCTAAAGCAGCCAATGCTTTGCTTTTAAAGCGGATGCTGTACGTATCCTTCATGTAGTCCTGCCAGAAATCGCGGGTAGTTTCCACCGAGCCATCAACCTGCACCAGCACCGCATCGCGGTCGCGGCGGTCGCGGGTGGCCACGCCATCGGTTACTTGGTACAACTGCGCCCACCCAGGCGCAGCCGTTAGCAATAAAAAGCTTGTTATCAGAGAGAAGCAGAGTTTTGACATAAGGCAGGAATGAGGAGCAGAAAGAGGTTGTACGCAGAATATTAGCGCAAGTCGTGCCGGGCAAAGGCGGCGCGCAGGTCGAGCTGCATGGCTTCGAAGCGGGCCACGGCAGCGGTCAGAAACTCGTCGTCGAGCAGCTGGCGGATTTCTACATCGGCCGGCTCCACGCCGCTCAAGTCCAGTTCGGCCACTTTGTAGGTTTGCTCCAGGGGGCCTTGCTCTAGCTTGAGCAGGTATTTGCCGTTCCAGGCCAGCAGCGTGATTTTGACTTTCGGATACGGAATATCGGCAACGTGGCGCATGGTAATCAGCAAATTAAGAAGTTGCCAGCCGCTGGCATTCAGCCATTGCCGCCGCAACTACCGGGCAAAGGTAGAACCACCCGCGCCAGCGCGCCAGTAAGCTGCACTTTAACACTCGTGGCGGGCCCTGCGTACTAAAACCAGGCCACCCGGCCGGGTGGTTTTTGTGCAACTTATTCTTTTACGACCATGCCCCAGGGAGATAAGTCCAAGTACACGGACAAGCAAAAGCGCCAGGCCGAACACATCGAGGAAAGCTACGAGCAGAAAGGCGTTTCGGAAAAAGAAGCCGAAGCCCGCGCCTGGGCCACCGTTAACAAGGAAGATGGCGGCGGCAAGAAGCCCGGTGGCTCGGGCCGCAAACACGACTAACCCAACGAGCACTTTCAGGCCGGTGCCCCCGCGCTGGCCTGAAAGTGCTCGTTGGGCCGATAATAGCGCAGCGCCACTACCAGCCCGGTTAGCAGCAGGCCGCAGCCCAGGCCGATAACCGGTGCGGTAGTAAGCTCCAGCAGCCAGCCATTGAGATAGCTGGCTGCGATGGTACACAGATTGACCAAGGCCATGTAGGTCGTAAACTGCGAGCCCTCAATGCGGGGGCGGCAGTATGCCATCAGCAACGGCATGGCGGCCACGCTCAGCAAGGGGTCGGCAAGGCCTATCACTACCAGGCCCGTGAAGCTGAGCGCTTTCACCCCCCAAAAGGCGGCCAGGGCATTGAGCAGCAGCAGAAAGCCCGCCATGCCAACCAGCACCCAGTATTGCAGGCGGCCCGGCCCCAGGCGGTCGACCAGCACGCCCCCGCTCAGCAGCACCACCAGCGAGAGCAAGCTGCCCCAAGTGCCTTGCAAAATGGACACATCGGTATCGGGCCAGTGCAGGCTGTGGATGAGGTGAAACGTGTAGGCGCTATTAAATAGCGAAGCGGCCAGGTAGCCCAGTGCGATAATGAGAAAGGCCCGCAAGCTGTGCTTTTCGACCATAGCCCGCCATAGCTCCCGAAAAAGCCAGCCCAGTGGAGGGTTTTCTTCCTCGGCAACCGCCTGGGTGGTTGCTGGCCGTTGCTGCCGGCCCAGGCGGGGCAGCAGCCGGTCGGTGCGCTCTAGCTTGATAAAAAACGTGAGCACGGTGAGCCCCAGCAGCACCACCGACTGCGCCAGCGCCGCCCGCCCAAAGCCGCCGTGGTGCAGCAGGTACGAGAGTGCGGCCCCACCCATGGCCCAGCCCAGCAGCGACCCCGCCCGCATAAAAGCATTGACCCGCCCGCGCTCGGCCAGCGGCACCACCGAAATGGCGATGGCATCGACACTGGCATCCTGAATGGAGGCAAACACACTGTGCACAAAAAACAAGAGCCCCAGCAGCGACAGCTGCCGCACGGGGTCGTGCACCAGCAGCAGCGACAGCGACACCAGCGCAGCTACCAGCTGCGTGAGCACCACCCACTGCTTGCGGTGCCCGATAATGGAATATTGGTACTTGTCGATGAGCGGCCCCCACACGAATTGAAACGTCCAGGGCAAGCCCACAATGGCGGCAAACGACCCCACTGCTTTGGCCGAAAGCCCCTGCCCGATGAGAAAATTATAGACCGCCGTGAGCGCAAAGCCGGAGGGAATGCCCTGCATTACATACAGGTAGCAGAAAGTGAAATAGCGCAGCCGGGCACTATCGCGAAGAACTAGCGAACGCAAAACGGGTGGGAAAATGAAGCCAGAGATAGCTGCCAAATGTAACCGCCCGGCTTCGGCCAGGTAAAGTCGGGCTTAGTTTTTGACGGCAGCAGCACGCAAGCCTCAGCTTACCAGCACCTCCGTTACCTTGCTGAGGTCGGTGCTCACTTTTTGCAGAAAGCCGAGCTGCTCCAGCAGCGGGCGGTCGGCGGGGGCGGCGGGCACGGCCGAGCGCACCTCGGGCGCGGGGGCCGCCTCCTGGTCGGGCAGGGCGCTGGGGTCGAGGCGGGTGAGGCTGCGCGCCAAAGCCGCCTGGGCGCTGGTGAGCAGGCGGCGGCTTTCGGGCGAGGGCAGCGGGTTGGTAGTAGTGGCATCCTGCCAGGTGGCGGTGAGGGCCGCGATATTGGACGACAGAATGTGATTGAGCACCACAAACTGGTGGATTTCGGTGGGGTGGCGGCGCTTGCTTTTGGGCTCGGATAGCATGCGCTGGAAAGCCGCGGCCAGGTTGGCCGAGGCCACGTACACGTCTTTGCGGCGCAGGCGGTAGGTGGTAGCGGGCACGTCGCGGCCAGCCAGGCGGTCGGCCAGTTGGCGCAAATAAGCCAGGTTGGCGCGCAGCGTGGCCGCCAGCAAATCGCGCAGCTGGTCGCTTTCCCAGCTTGGAAACAGCAGGTAGCCCGCGCTAAAGGCAATGGCGCAGCCCAGCAGCGTATCGGTCACGCGCTCCTCGATAATGCCCAGGTAGCCCGACCCCAAAAAGGTGAACATGATGAGCAGGTAGGCCGTGAGGAATATCACCGTCACGATGTACTTGGTGCGCTGAAAGCTGTACGCCACCACCATAAACACAACCAGGAAGCCGAAGCGCACATTGTTGCTATCCACCCCTTTGAGGATGAGTGCGCCCAGCAGTCCGCCCACCAGCGTGCCGGTAATACGCTCGATATTGCGCTGCCGCGTGAGGCTGAAACCAGGCTTGAGCATGATGGTCACCGTCATCAAAACCCAGTAGTTGTGCTGGCCGTGCCAGAATATTTCGGCCAGCAAGAAGGCCACGGCGCAAGCCACCGTCATGCGGATGGCGTGGCGAAAGACGGACGAGCTGAGCGTCAGGTTTTCGGTGAAGGCACTGAAATTCAGCTCTTGGCGGGCCACGAACTGCAAGTGCGTGGCGGCCCGGCCGGGCTCGGCGGGCTGCTCGGCCACCAGGCTTTCATCGAAGTAGCGGCGCAGGTTGGTGGTGCGGCGGATGAGGTCGCGCAGGTTCACCAATATTTTGCGGAGCACGCGGGGGTGGGTGGCGGTGGCGGCATCGGTGGGCAGGGCCGCAATGCGCACTTGCAGGCGGTCCCACTCGGCGGTGCGGTCGGGGGCTGGGCTGCCGTAGTTGCGGTTGGCCTGAATGGCGCTGCCCAAGTAGTCGAGGTCGGTGGCGAGGCGCGTGATGAGGGCGGCGATATCGGCCAGCAAGCCGGTGTGCCCGAAGTCGCGCCGCAGGGCCGCGTAGTCGTGGTACACCGCCGTCATGTGCTCGTACAGGTCCACCGCCTCCACGAAGGTGAGCACCAGGCGGCGGCTGTGGCTGGTGCTTTCATTGACGAGCTGGCGCGAGCGAAAAATGACTTCGCGCACGGCTTCCTGCTTTTCATTCACGGTAACCTGCTGGGCTACCAGGCGGCGGTAGTCGTCTTCGAGGTCAGTCGATTCCTGGTAAAAGGTGGCTTTCAGATGCAGAAAGCCCGCCATGGCGTGCAGGCACTCGCCCAGCGCCTGCTGCGCGGCCCGGTAGGGCTGCAATTGCTGTTGCAGCAGGGCCAGCACCAGGTACCACGCCCCGCCCAGCAGCAGCAGCAAGGCGTGGGGCAGCACCTCGGCTAGCACCGGCGGGTGGGCCAAGCTCAGCACCATGGCCAGCAGCGTGGCCGAGCCCACCGAGCCGGCCCGCGCGCCCCAGACCAGCAGCATAGTTAGCGTGAAGGCCAGAAAAACCACTTGGCACCCCAGCAGCCAGCGGTACGGGGCCACCAATCCAGTAACAATAGATACCACGAACACCAGCGCCAGGCCGGCCAGCATACCGTTGCGCTTGTGCTGGGCAGGGCCGGGCGTGTCGGTGGCGCTCACGCACACCGCGCCGGTGCTAATGGTGATGCCCGCCGCAAAATCGCCCCACTGCGCCCCAACCAGCGCCGGCAGCAAAATGGCCAGCGTAGTACGCAGCCCATCGGAGAAGTGCTGGCTGAAAAAGAAGTACGATAAATCGCGGCGGGAAACGTGCGGAAGCGGAGCGTGCATGGCTAGCCGCAAAGTACGGCCTGCGCCCGGTGGAGTTTACTGTAGGGTAAGAGGGTGTGAGGGTAGGAGGGTGTGAGGAGGTTAAAATACTTCATCCTCACACCCTCCTACCCCCATACCCTCCTATCCTAAATTACCCTACAGCAATATCGCCGCCAGCGAATAATCGGCCAGCAGAATGGCGATGATGGAATTGGTAACGGCGGCCGTGCTGGCAGCTCCTACTTCGAGGGCACCGCCGCGCACCGAGTAGCCTTTGTAGGCCGAGGTGGCTGTGACCAAAAAGGCGAATACCACCGATTTGATGAGGGCAAACAGCACGGTAAAAGGCTTGAACTCGTAGCGAATGCCTTCGATATAATCGGCCCCCGGCATGATACCCGCCGCCTGCGAGGCAATGTAGCCGCCCAGAATACTCAGGTTCATGGCCAGAATAACCAGCAGCGGAAACACGAAAAGGGCCGCCAGCACCCGCGGCAGCACCAGGTATGAGGCCGAGTTTATGCCCATGGCATCGAGGGCCGAAATCTGGTCGGTGATGCGCATGGTGCCCAAAGAGCCCGCAATAGACGAGCCCACCTTGCCCGCTAAGACCACCGAAATAATGGTGGGGGCGAGCTCGAGCACCGTCATTTCGCGCACCATGTAGCCCACCATCGACTGCGGAATCAGCGGATTAATCAGGTTGTAGGCAATCTGCACGCAGGTCACGGCCCCAATAAATGTCGAAACTAGCCCCACGATAAAAACTGAATCGATGCCGATGAGCACGGCCTCCTCCATAGTGCGCCGCCAAATGACGGCGAAGCGCTCGGGCCGGGTCACCATCTCACTCATCAACAACACGAAGCGACCAAAAGCCGAAACCGGCCGGGGATAACGATACATCTAATTTATACTAATAACTACGCCGCAAAGGTACGGCCCATACGGCCGGGCTTGTGCAGCCGTCTGCCTCTGCAGACGAGCGAGCCCGGCCAATATTTTAGCGATTAGTATAACACGTCGCCCACGGGCAGCATAGGCTTGGGCAAGTCAGTTTCGTGCAGCATCTGGCGCAGGTCGATTTCGATAGTGCGGCAAATGGCCGACATCGACACGTCGTTTTCCTGGTTTTGGAAGGGGTCTTCGCTGTTGTGGCCCACTTTCTCAATGGTGTGAAAAACCCAGCTCACGAGCGTAGCAAAGGGCACCATCAGCCAGACGTGGTACGGGCCGAGCGCCACCCGGCTATCAAACTCCTCGACCAGGCCCAGCGGCAGCAGCAACGCAAAAACCACGACGAAGACGTAGCTAAAAAAGGCGTATTGGCGCGGAAAAGGCGTGTTTTTGATGCGCTCGCACGCGCCCTGGTGGTTGTTGAGCTCGCGCAGAGTTTCGGCCATGGCCACCTCCCGAAACTCGGTGAGCATGTTGTCGAAGCTGAGCTGGCGCAGGTCGTGGCCCTGGCGCGCGACGAGCTGGGCGGGCGGGTTGTTGGCCTCACCCAGGGCGTGGTCGGCGGGGTCGAGCAAGAAGGGCACCACCTCGGCTTGCCACAGTTCGGCCGTTTGGCGGCGCAGGTGCAGGCGCAGGGCATTGGCCCAGGCTATGTGGCGGTACACGAGCCGGCGGTGGGCCGCCAGCTCGGCGCTGTCGTAGGCAAAATTGTCGTCGGGCGTGCGCACAAAGTCCAGCACCCGCCCGGTCCAGGTGCGCGACGAGTTCACGACCGCGCCCCACAGCTGCCGCGCCTCCCAAAAGCGGGCGTAGGAGGCATTGCTCTTAAAGCCGATGTAAAACGCCACCGCCGTGCCCAGCGTGGCCACCGGCTGCCACGGTATATCGAGCCAGTGAATGTTGAGCGGCCCGTACAAGAGGCCAATCAGGGCATCGTATGTCGCAAAAGCCAGCAAGGGCCGCCACCCGTATTTCTGCCAGATAAAAGCCGGCCGAAGATTTTGTTCAATGTGCATAAAGGGAAGATAGAATAACTGTTAGCCAAAGCCACTAAGCGGCCTGGGCTCAGCGAGCAGCCGGTGCGGCCACTACGCATTTGCGGTGGTTGGGTGCACAAAATAATAGCTTTATAGCGGGCATTTCGTAGGGGTATGGCGCTGCATTTCGTTCTTTACACCGGTAACCAACACATTGCCGCCACGAATATATTTTCATTTTATCTTCATGAAGCCCGCCCTGCTACTTTCGGCGCTATTTCTGGCCACCACCGCGCCGGCTTTGGCCCAAAAACCCGTCAAGCTCAAGTACCCCACCGAAGACAACAGCCGCATCTACGACGCTGTGGAGCAGCCCGCCGTGCCCAAGGGCGGCCCGCAGGGCTACGCCGACTACTTGGCCAGCCACCAGAAATACCCCACCGCCGCCATGCAGGCCAAGCAGGAAGGCACCGTGATGGTAACCTTCGTAGTCGAGAAAAGCGGCGGCATCGGCGAGGTAGAAGTGAAGCAGCCCATTGCCCCGCTGCTCGACGCCGAGGCCATCCGCGTTATCAAAAGCGCCCCCAAGTGGACGCCCGCGCACCAAAAAGGCAAAGTAGTGCGCCAGCGCGTGACGGTGCCCGTGAGCTTTGTGTTGGCCGAAGGCTCGGGCGAGGTAGTGGAAATGCCCGCCCCCGGCAGCACCAAGCCCGGCCAGCCCCTGCCGCCCGGTGCGGTAGCCGCGGCCCCTGGCACCTCCTCCGTCATCGGCACTACGGCCAACGGCGCGGCCATCATCCGGCCCGAAAAATCAGCGCAGCCGGTGGGGGGCAACGCCGCTTTTTTCACCTGGATTGCCGAAAACCAGAAGTACCCCGACCTAGCCCGCAAGCGTAAGATTCAAGGTAAAGTGCCCGTGGAATTTACGGTGCAGCCCGATGGCACCCTTACCGACGTGCGCGTGGTGCAGAAGCACGGCTCGGGCCTCGATGAAGAGGCGGTACGGCTGATAAAAGCAGCCCCCAAGTGGGAGCCCGCGCTCTATCAGGGCAAACCAATAAAGCAAAAGATGGCGTTGCCTGTTCTATTCCAGCTGTAGGCCGAGCCGAGCACGGTTGTCATTGCGAGCGTAGCGAAGCAATCGCATCAGGGCGAGCCATCCGGGTTCCGTTCGGGTGCGATTGCTTCGCTACACTCGCAATGGCAGTTTTCTTAAAGCTATTTTAAGTACTGACCCCGCCTCTCCGTCTGCCTGCCTGTGACCCTCTTTTTCCTGCCCCATGTCCTACCTCGAAGTTGCTACTGTTCCCGTTACGTTTCGCATCTGGTCGCACGAGCGGCGCTACCGCAATGCCGCGCAAGCCATCGCGCAGGCGCTATTCGACGCCCTCGACGATGAGTTGGAGCCGCGGGTGCAGGTGCTGTGTTTGCCGCTAGAAACCGGCCAGCCCATCGTGCAGGAAGTGGGCGCCGACGGCACCGAGCTGCCCCTCGAACTGCTGGCCGATGTAGTGGAGCGCAGCCGCATGCTGACCTTAACGGGCCAGGTACCCACGGCCACTTCGCCCATCGACGACGTGCTTGACCCGGCCGACGTGCGCGACCGCCTCGAGCGCAAGGCCGTGCGCCTGGCCTTGCAGCCGGTGCTGAACGACCTGGCCGAGGGCACCGATTACGAGTATTTCTGCACCTGGCCGGTGGTGCTCAACAACTACTTCATCTGCACTATCTTGCGCGTGCAGCGCAAGCCACTGCGCGCCTACCCGGCCCTGCGCCCCGACCGCGCCTACACCGACGGCCGCCAGCTGCCTAATTCGCTGCTGGCCGCCGCCATGTTCCGCTTCAACGAGGAAACGGTAAAGACCCTGACCGAGCCCGAGCCCGGCGCGGGCCTGCTCTACCGCCCCCGCGACACCGAGGAGCTGCTGCGCGCCGCCGGCCGCAGCCTACTCGATGCCCCCGCCCTAGCCGTAGGCTCGGCCGACTGGAGCAGCGGCGAGCGCCTGGACTGGGGCAGCAGCACCGGGCCGGGAGCCGAGCGGCTATTTTACATTATTAATACCATTTCGAGCCTGCGCTACGAGGGGGCCGAGGGCATCGGCTGCCTGCTGCTGGCCCGCCGCGGCCACCCCAATATCGAGGAAGTATTTGCCCTCACCTGCCCGGTGGACCTCACCGACTACCGGGCCGTGCGCAAGCTCTTGGAAATGACCACGCCCGGCATTCATCTGCTAGCCGATGCCGACAAGGTGTACGCCCTGGGCCGCGAGGTGGGCCAGTACGATGCCGCCCGCGAAGACCTGTTTGCCTTTCACTTCCTCACCTACTACACCTGGGAGCTGAGCCACGCCGGCCACACGCTGCTACGCTGCCGCTACGGCCTGCCCGGCCTGGCCCGCCCCCGCCTCAACCGCCTGGCTTTCAAGCGTGAGTACAAGCGCACCTTCGGCATCCCCAAGGTAGAGCAGCTCGAGCGCCTGTGGCAGGTGGTGCTGGAGGCCAGCCGCCAGCCCAAGGGCACGCTGCTGGTTATCAGCACCGAGGCGCTGGCTGAGGCCGACCGCCTCAAGCTGCAATGCACGCTCATCGAGCCGGTGGTGCTCACGCCCACCATCACCCAGCTCGTGACGGCCATCGACGGGGCCGTGATGCTTGACCCGCAGGGCTACTGCTACTCCATCGGGGTTATTCTGGATGGCAAGGCCAGCAGCGGCCACGGCAATGGCACCCGCGGGGCGCGCTACAACTCGGCCATCCGCTACGTCGAAAGCTCCGATTTTCCTACGCTGGTAGTGGTGGTGAGCGAAGACGGCATGGTGGACGTGATGACCAAAGCCAGCCTGGAAGAAGGCCGGGCGTAATTACTTGCTTTTCGCCCGAAACGACCACGTCACCCGAAACACCGCGACCACGTCGCCGGCCTCGTCGCGGCCGGTGCTGGTGCATACTACGGTGCGCCCTTCGCCGGTGGCGCGGCTTTCGGCCACGGCTTGCGCAATGGCTGCCCCATCGGGGCAAGTGAAGGCAATGAGGCCCACTGCTTTTTTGGTGAATTCAGCTTCAAGACCCACTACCAGCATCGACACCGGCCCGCCGCCCTGCGTGTGCAGCATAGCCTGGATGCCCGAGGCCAGTTCGGCCGCCATCGCTAGTGCCGCGAAGTAGATGCTGCGAAAAGGGTTCTGGGTAAGGTACTTGTAGCGAATAGTCACCGTGGCCGCCTCGGGCGTGAGGGCCACCAGCCGCAGCCCGGCCAGCCAAGCCATTGGCAGCTTGCGCAGCATAAATAGCCGCAGCTTGAACGGATTCAAGACTTGGCGGCGGAAAGCCTGCATGGCGGGCGTGTCGGTGAGCATACTGTGCGGGCTTTACGAAGGAAGATAAGGAGAGCGAAAGCAGCAATTCCTCTAAAAGCTGTCATGCTGAGCGCAGTGAAGCATCTCCGCCGCTTCGTTGAACGGTGCGGCAGAGATGCTTCACTGCGCTCAGCATGACAGCTTCTACTAGTTTTTCAAGCTTTTCTTCGGCTTTACTACCAACTCCTTGTACCCATACACTGGGTCAACCTCGCGGGTAAAATCCAGCTCCGGCAACGCCACCAGCACAATTTCGGCGGTGGTGTACACCCGGCAGCCGGCCAGCAGGTGCCCGCCCAACGTGCGCCCCGTGCTATCGGCAATCGACAAATGCAAATGCGAGCCGCCGGTGGCCGACAGCGTGCCCACCAGCGACACTATCTCGAAGTGGCCGCGGTACTCGGTGGGGCCTTCCTGGTTGGCCAGCCGCAGCGTGGCCACCGTGAGGCTGCCCACGCAGGTGAGCACCGCCCCGGCCTTGATGTGCTGCTGGGCTACGTAGGCTTGCAGGGCGTCGCGCAGGTCGTCGCCGGGCTGCAGGCGCAGGGCGTGCGCCCGCGTAGGCGAGCTACCCCCCGAGGGAGAAGAAGTTTGCGCCATAGCCAGGGGGGCAGTGAGCACCGCCAATACAACCAACCAGCCGCTCACCAACGCGTTCATAAGTAGTTATTTACTAAACCGCACCGTACCGTAGCGCACCTTGATGTTGACGCTGCCCGCGCCCCGCGCCGGCACCCGGCCGCCGTACACGCCCAGCACGTCGGCCACGCCTTGCGGGCTCTCGCCCGAGGACAGCACGCGCACCAGCTTTTTATCGACCAGCAACTGGCCCTGCTCGGTGCTTACATCAAACTGAAAGCTCGGCGTTTCTTCCGCAAAGCCCAGCCGGATGGTGCTAAAGCCGCCATCGAGGTTGATTTGGCGAAAATTGGCCCCCATGTCGCGAATCTCAAAATCGGGACAGTAGCGCACGGCCATATCCAGCAACTCGCTCAAGTTATCCACACTAAAGCGTGAATAACCCGACGAGCCGCGCAGATTGTGCACCCGGCCCAGGGCCACGTCGCCGTACTTGCTGTGCACCGTCAGGTCGTGCACGGTGCCGATGTCGATGTCCGAATAATTGCTGCGCAGTTCTACCTGCTCGCCCTCGCTGAGGCGCAGCTTGGCGTAGCTGGCGTCCACGCTGGCCTGCTTCACGCCCGGAATGGTGGCGTCGCCGTTGGCGATGTGCACCACGTTGCGCGCCCCGGCCAGCCGGGCGGTGCGCAGTGTGCCGTAATCCACCGCGAGTTGGGTATTGCCCCGCCACTCCCCTACCAGCGTCACGTCGGCAAAGGCGGCAGCTACCCGCAGCGGCGTAGTGCGCGGCAGCCAGATGGTATAGTTGACCTCGTAGCGCCGCCCGCCGCCGCACTTGCCCCGTAGCGCCGCCCCAAACAGCGAGCTGACGCTGATGCCGCCCGTGCTGGCATCGTAGTCGAGGTATTGCACGCCCAGCGCGCTCAGCAGCTGCGCGGCCGCCTCGGGCGTTTCGGCGCGGGCCACCAGGTCGGTTTCTACCTTAATCTCGTTCCTGTTCCAGGCATTAATCTGCACCCGGCCGTAGCGCGTATCGAGCGTGAAGGAGCGATTGAGCTTGCCCACCGCAAAGCGCCGGCTGAGGTGGCGGCGCTGCTCGGCGGGGGGCACGGTTTGGTCGCCATCGCTGGCATCGGTGGGGTTTTGCGAGCCGGGGTTGGTTTGGGCGGGGCCATCCTGGCCGGGCTTTACCCCAGCGGCCGGGGCGGCCGCCAGCGGCCCGGCAGCCAGCCAGCCCAGCAGTAGTAATAAGCTCGCTACCAGTCGGCTACCGGTCATGGCGCAGGGAAGCTTCCGAAAATTGCCGGCTATCGGCCAGCGCGTACTCGCTGTGGGCCTGGCTGTTCATAGCCGTTTGCGACGGGTTGCGCAGCTCTAGCTGCTGGTCCAGAATGTTGAGCCGGTTTTGCAGGTTGCGATTCATTTCCGTGAGCACTATTTCGGGCCGCGGGTGGCGGGGCAATTCGCGCTTGAGGCGCTGGTAGCTCGAATCGAGGTCCACCAGCTCGCGGGTCCACTCGGCGGCGGCCTCGGGGGCCAACTGGTTTAGCTCGGCCTTGCGGTCGGCTAGCTGACTCACGTAGTAGGTTTCCATGCCGCGCACGGCCGTGTCGAGGCGGGCGTTCATGTTCTGGTTTACGGCGGTGGGCGTGAGCTCGCCGGCGGGCGACAGGTAGAGCGCGGCATCGGCGGCGGCCGGGCTGCTGGCCACTTCACTCACAGTGCCGCGCTCGGCCGCCACGCGGCCTGATTTCCACATTTCGCCCAGCCCGGCGGCCAGCAGCAGCACCACCAGTGCCGCCGCAATGCTATAATTCTCCGACCAAAACCGGCGCTTGGTGGGTGCGGGCGCTGCCACTGGCGCAACGAAGGCAAGCTGCCGCCCCGTTTCTATACGCTCCTCTTCGGTCACGATGCTCATTAAGGGCTCGGCGGCGGGCGTGGCCTCGCCGTGCAGCTGCTGCTCTAGTGCAGCCCACAGGTCGGGGCGCGGCTCGTGCAGGTCGAAGTCGGCCCGATGCCGCTCAACATAGGTTTCGAGCCGGTTTTGCTTGGTATATTCCATGGTGGATAAGACGCTAAAAATGGGTTGGCGCACTGGTCGCTGCCCGCTGGCTAATACGGTGCCGGGCAGCAAACGCCAACAAGGGCGGGGTGGGAAAGGGTAAAGAAGCGTGCGAAATAAGTAGTTGTCAGTAGGTTTAATTTATCGGTTAGCTCAGCCCGCGCTGCAGGGCCAGCTCGCGCAGCCGCGTGCGCGCCCGGCTGTATTGCGACTTCGAAGTGGACTCGGTAATGCCCAGAATGCCGGCGATTTCGAGGTGGTCGTAGCCCTCCAGCAAATACAGCGACAGCACCACCCGGTAGCCATCGGGCAGCTCCTGCACGCAGCGCCGCAGCACATCGGCCCGGTACTGCATTTCGTCATCTTCATCGCTGGCGTGCGGCACGGCGGCCTCGGGCGGAGCCGCGTCGTGGTGAAAATCCTCCAGCGGCACCAGCTGCAAGCGCCGCTGCCGCAGGCAGTTGATGCTCTTATTCACCACAATGCGCTTGAGCCAGGCCCCGAACGACGAGTCGCCCTTGTAGCCGCTCAGCTCGCGGAAGGCGCTCAAAAACGACTCTTGCAGCACGTCCTCGGCCTCGGCATAGTCGCTGGTGATGCGCAGGGCCACGTTGAACATGGCCTTCGAGTAGCGCCGGTACAGCTCGGCCTGGGCCTGGCGGTCGTTGAGGCGGCACCGCTCGACCAGCGGGGCATTGATGTCGATATACGCAACTGCTTCCATACGCAAACTCGGCTAGGATAAGGCACAAAGGTCGGCCGCTTGTCCGAAATACTGGCTAATAGACAAAGGCGCGGGCAGGCAGGTTGCACGCGCCGCACAGACTGGCTGAGGCACACGGCCAAGTGCCTACTGAACCAGCGCGGCCGACCTGCCTGCACTAAGAAACCAAGGACTACTGCTGAGCTTATACTATTGAAATAATATATACTATTTTTTTAAGCAGAACAAGAGCAATAATCAAATAGGTATTTCTACATTTGTTCTTAAAAAAATCCCTTATTAAATGTATGTAATTTATTGACCGATAAAATTTTCCACTCTCGCCTCTTCCTCACTCTGCTATGGAAACCACTGACTTAACCACCCTGCTGCCCCTGGCCAACGGCACGCTCCTTTTCACGGCTGAAACGGTGCCCGATACGGCGCTGGCTGCCCAGCTTAGCAACCTGACCGGGAACCTGCCCTTCACCATTCGCAACGCGACCCGCACGCTGGAAAACAACACCGTGCGCGTGAGCGGCCTCGTGAACGTGCTCGGCCAGCTCGACCTGCCCGTGACGCTGAGCGCGGCCGTGGTGCCAAGCCCCGCCCTGCTCCAGCTGCGGGCAGTCATTCAGCTCCAAAGCCTGAAGAAGCCGCCGCTACTGCAAGACTTCTGGCAGCGCCTGCGCCTGCCCAACCCGCAAAAAGACACGATACCCAAGGAATTGGCCCTCAATGACCTGATGCTGGAAGCCGACAAAACCGGCAGCTTTCGGCTCGAAGCCACCATGGCCCCCGCGCCTGGCTGGCCCTTGGCCCTGGGACCCGCCAAGCTGCAGCTCGCCAATGTGAAGCTGACCGTGCAAAACCCCAGCGGAGTTACTACCAGCCGCCTCAGCGGCGAGCTGGCCCTGGGCGAGGCGCTGACCCTGGCCATGGACTGCGACACCACGGGCAGCTTCAGCCTGGGGGCCAAGCTGCCGAGCACCACGCTGCGGCAGTTGGTGAAGAGCGTAACCAGGCAGGAGTTGCCCGCCGTGGGCCTTTTTGATACGTCCTTCGAGGGGGGCAGCGTCGCCATCTGCCGCGAAAAGGATGGGCTGCTTCTCACGGCTACCGGCACCGCCGATGGCATTGGCCTGGTGGTGCAGGCGCGGCAAAATGCGGGGGCCTGGGGCTTGGCGCTGGGGTTGAGTCTGGTGGATAAAGTACCCATAAAACTGAGTGCGCTAGAGCAAATACGCCAGCTCTGCCGCCTCAGCTCGATGCTGGTGGTTTTTACTTCCTACGACAAACCGGGGGTGCCGCTGGCTAGCCTGGTAGCGCCCGGCAGCCCCGCCGCCGGCGCGCCCCTGGCCCTGAGCGGCGGTCTGAAAAAAGGCCTCACTGCCTACGCCAGCTGGAGGCCGGGCACGGACGACAAGCTGAGACTGCTGCGCAAGCTGCTGCCGCAGGAGCTGGCAGTGCTGCTGCACCTCAACAGTGAACTCACGGGCGGCAGCCTAGCGGCCGGCGTCAGCTTTGCCTTCAACAACAAGACCGACGACAACCCACTGACCTTCAGGGGCGAAGTGGGCTACGAGCTGGAGGCGGGCAGCACCGGGCTATTTCTCAGCGGCTCGATGCAAACCAAGCTGCCGGGCCAGCCCGGCCAGCCAGATAGCCTGGTGGAGTTTGACGTAGAAGCTGAGTTTTTGCCCACGGGGCTCCTCATCAGCGGCTCGATGCTGGGCACGGCCCCGATTCCGTTTAGCTTGCTGCCCGTGTCGCTCTCCAACCTGGCCGTGGTGGTGGGGCTAAACGAGGCCAGCGTGCCCAGCCTGGGTTTGGCCGGCTCGCTGGCCGTGGATGTTTCCAAGCTGTCGTCGGGGGCTATGCGGGGCTTTCAGTCGTCGGTGGCCGTGTTTTTTGACAGCACTAACCCGGCGCGCAGCCTGCTGGCCGGCTCGGTGAGCAACCTGAATCTGCTGGATGTGCTGACCATCTTCACCCCCCAGGCCTCAATGCCGGACGGCCTGGTACCCGTGCTGAAATCGGTGGCGCTAACCGGCACGACCAGCATCGCGCTGCCCGATGGCAGCAACGAGCTGGCCACCAGCCTGGCCGCACGCCAGCTGGGCAAGCTAGCCGACGCCCTGCGCCCGCAGGGCACGAAGATTACCAGCGACATAACCCAGGCGCTGCTGGTGGCGGGCGGCGCGGGTACCTGGTTTTTGACGGATGTCAGCAGCTCGCCGCCGGTGCATTACGACCTCAGCAAGCAAGGCAATACGCTGACCGTACGTGTGAACCCGCAGCTGTACTTCGCCCCGCAAGACACGCAGCTCGGCCACTTGCAGTTTGGCCAGGGTTTGTTTATCAATGCCAAGCTGCAAATCCTCACCTTCGAGGCCCTGGTCAACATCCAGCTGAGCCTCGACAAAGGCCTGCTCGTGGAGGGGGCTATCAACAAGCCCATCGTGGTGGGCCACGAGCAGTTCTTCAGCCTCACGGCCGAGTCGGACCCGCTCCAGGGCGCGCGCGTGTCGGTGGCCACGTACAGCACCACCTACACGCCCAGCCCGCCCGAAATAGCCGCCGCCCAAGCTGAGCTACAAGCCTGGCAGCAGGCCTCGCAAGATGCCCAGAATGCCTTGACCCTGGCTAACATGGAGGCACTCAGGCAGAAGGCCCTGAATGCGGTGCGCCTCACTGGCCGGGGCGGGCCCCAGGCGCAGGCCCCCCGGCCGCCCGTGCTGGGGCCGCGGCCCAGCGTGCCCGTGCAAAAGGAGGTAGCGCCCCATTTCCTGTTGGATGGCAAGGTGACCATTCTGGGCCTGCGGACGGGTATTTACGTGGAAGTCAACCAGGATGGCCTGGCTTTCCTAATCGATGATACGCCGCAGCGGGGCGTGTACATCCAGCTGGGGGGCTCGGTGAAGGGAGTGAATAACCTGACGGCGACGGGCACCCTCACCGTGGGGCTCGACAAAACCACCATCGGCCTGGGGCAGCTCGGCAGCGTAACCTTGGACACCAACGTGCAGGGCAAACTGGATTTGGCGGTGAAGGCGGCCGCTTTCTCCACTTCGGCCATCTCTACGGCCAGGTTTGCGGGCACGGCGCAGGTGCTGGGCCAGCAAGTAGGCTTCACGCTTCTGTTTCAGGTTACGGGGCCCTCGCCGCTCAGCCTGCAGCAGCAAATTGTAGCGGCGCTGACCACTACCCTCAACACCATCTTCCTCGACAGCCAGGCGTGGCTCAGCTACGTGTGGCAGGGCCTCGTGCAGGGGGTACCGGAGGCCAGCAAAGTCCTCGTTGACGTCTATAAGCTGGGCCAGAACCGGGTGCTGGCCCTCTACCAGCAGGCAGGAGCCAACGACGAGCAGGTGGGCGCGGCCCTGAAGAATACGTTTGGCGTGGTAGCGCCCGATGAAGCTGCTAAGGTGCTCCAAAACGCCAACTTCAAAGCCAGCTTGGCGCAGGGTGTCCTCCAAAGCACTTATAAGGTAGCAGGAACAGAGGCCGCCGCCATGCTGGCGAAGGCTGGCTTTTCGCCCACAGACATCGCCAGCGCGCTTAGTGCGACCGGCAACACCCTAGTCGAGACCGGCAAGGATGGCCTGAACCAAGCTGAAGCCTTTGGCAAGAGTGTCGCGAGTGCATTTGGCATAAGGCCTTAGTAATTAAGCCGTTTTGGGCCGCGGGCACTCGCCACTTTGCTCGGGCCACTCACGCTATTTCTCTTTCACTCATGGCTGATTTCACGCGCTACTTTCCCATTTTACTCGCTAATGAGGGCGGCTACTGTCACGACCTGCAAGACCCCGGCGGCGAAACCTACCGGGGCATTGCCCGCGCCTCTAACCCGCAATGGGGCGGCTGGCCCGCCGTAGATGCGGTGAAAACTCACCTGGGGCTGAAAAGCCCCGTGCCCCGCTCCAACTGGAGCGCGCTCAACAAGGCGCTCTTCGTCGATGCCGGCTTGGCGGCTTCCATCAATAAATTTTACAAGGCCGCGTACTGGAACCCCCTCAGCCTCGATGCGGTGACGTGCCAGTGCCTGGCCGAGCAGCTGGCCGACCACGGCGTGAACGCCGGCACCACCCGCCCGGCCAAGATGCTGCAATACCTGCTCAGCACCGAGTTTGGGGCAGCGGTGGCGGTCGATGGCAACATTGGGCCGCGCACCATTGCGGCGCTCAATGCCGTGAATGCGGAAGCGTTTTACCAGCGCTTTGTGGCCATGCGGCGGGCGTTTTACCAGTACCGGGCCGGCACTTACACCCCGGCCGAAGCCACGACGCTCGCCCCGTGGCACAAGTTCTTCCACGACGAGCTGCATTTGAACACCGATACCGGCATGAAGAAGTTTTTGACCAGCTGGATGAGCCGCACCCAGGCCGCCTACGTGGCCTGAGCACTTGGCTAACCAACTGTCATGCAGAGTGTAGCGAAGCATCTCGCGTGCTGCACTAACCTCAAAACGTTAGAAATTACTGCACCACGCGAGATGCTTCGCTGCGCTCTGCATGACGCCTGTTTTCGCTTCTGCATCCGGCTCTCAGTGTCTTCGGCCACTGCTCACATGCTCTACTAACCCACCCCCACTCTTACGGCCGCCCCGCTGGGCGCGGCCCTTGCTATGCACCAAACTACTATTGACCTGGGCGCTGGCGTGAAGGCTACGGCCGTGTTTGCGGGCGCTACCGACGGGGCCGCCGAGGTGCTCAAGGCGCTGGCCTTGCCGCCGCACCAAGCTGTGCTGCTACTGCTGGGCGCGGCCGACAGCCTCGACGCCGCGCTGCTACCCCGCCTCACGCAGTTTTTTAGCCGGGGCGTAGCGCGGGCGGCCCTCGACACCGGGGCGGTGGTGCTCGATGGCGGCACCCAGGCCGGCGTGATGGCCCTCATGGGCCAGGGCGTGGCCAGCCGCGGGCAGGGCACGGCGCTGGTGGGCGTGGCCCCGGCCGCGCTGGTAGCTTACCCCGGCCGAGCGGCCAGCGGCCCGGCCCTGGAGCCCCACCACTCGCATTTTGTCCTCACCGAGGGCGACCGCTGGGGCAGCGAAACGCCCATGCTTTTTCAGCTAGCCGAGGCGCTGCGGGGCGCGGTGGCCGGCCCGGCTCCGGCGCTGGTGCTGGTGGTGGGCGGCGGCGACACCACTACGCAGGAGGTGCTGCGGGCCGTGCGCCTGCATTTGGCCATTCTGGTGCTGGCGGGTAGTGGCGGGCTGGCCGATGTGCTGGCCGCCGCCTGGCCCACCCGCGAGACCTTGCCCGATGATGCGGTGCTGGCCGAGATACTCGCTGAGGGCACGCTGTGCTTTTATCCGCTTTCGGGCTCGGCGCAGGGGCTGGGGCAGCACATCGTGCGGCGGCTGGGGGCCGATAGCGGGCTGGTGCAAGCCTGGGAAACCTTTGCCGAATACGACCACAACGCCAACTTACAGCAGCGGCGCTTCGACCGCTTGCAGCAGGCCCTCATCTGGCTGGGGCTGGTGGGCGCGGGGCTGGCCATAGTGCAGCAGCTGTATGCGCCCAAGGTGCCCGGCACCGCCGACCTGCGCCCCGTGGCCGAGCTGTGGGCCGCGGGCACCCGGCAGTGGTGGCTGCTGCACCACTTGCTGCTGCTTATTCCGATTGCGCTCACGGTGCTGGTCACGGCGGCCAGCCGCTTTAAGCAGGGCACCAAGTGGCTGCTGCTGCGGGGCGGGGCTGAGGCCATCAAGCGCGAAATATTTCGCTACCGCACCCGCACCAGCTACTACCAGGCCGAGGCCGAAACCCTGCTGACCCGCCGCGTGGAGGAAATAACCCGCCGCACCATGCGCACCGAAGTCAACACCGCTTCGCTGGTGCCTTACGACAAAAACCGGGGCTTTCCGCCCACCGCCGGGGGTGCCGACGGCGACGATGGCCTGAGCTGGCTGCCCGCCAGCCGCTACGTAACCGTGCGCCTCGACGACCAACTCACCTACTATCGCCGCAAAGCGGTGAAGCTGGAAACCCAGCTGCGGCTGCTGTCCTGGCTCACGTTTATCGTGGGCGGCGTGGGCACGTATTTGGCAGCCGTGGGCCAGCAGGTCTGGATTGCGCTGACTACGGCGGGCGTGGCGGCGCTGGGCTCGTACCTCGGCTACCGGCAAACGGAAAGCACGCTGACCAAGTACAACCAGAGCGCCACCGACCTAGCCAATGTGCGGTCGTGGTGGAATGCCCTCGCCCCCGACGACCAGCTTTTGCAAGTCAACATCGACCTGCTGGTGAGCCACACCGAGCAGGTGCTACAAAGCAACCTCGACGGCTGGGTGCAGCACATGCAAAACGCCCTGGCCGAACTGCACAAGGCCCCGCCCGCTGCCCCGGTGGCCGGCGCGGCAGTGGCTCCGGCCACCGCCCCCGACGCGGCGGCCCCAGCTTTTCCGGCCGGCAGCGCCGCCTTTCCGCCCGCCGAGCCGGCGGCGAGCAGCGGGGCAGCTAGTGCCGACGAACAGAAAGCCGTTGATTCTTCTACCAAAGGAGCCTCTGACAAAAAAACAAAAACCCCGCAGGTTTTGGCGGCCAGTCCGCAGCAGTCGGCTAGTGCCCCGCGTGAACTGCCAGGAACTAGCGACGAAGCGACAGGAACTCCTGACGACGCCAGCCAAACGCTGCCTGACGAACCAGAAAGCGCAGCTACTGAAGCAGCTGACGCAACCAGCGACCTGACCGCCGAGGTCGAGTTGCCCGACGATGGCGGCGAGCTGACCGAAGAAACCCTGGCTCCAGCCCATGCCCCGGTGCGCGCCGGGGGCGTGGGAGTGCTGGCCGCCCGCGCCCCCGGCCAGCCCTAGCGCTTGGCCACTGCTATCACTGATGTATTTCCTCCTATTCCCTCTTTTTCTCCTATGAAAGCCCTCACCCCTACCCTGCTGCGGCAAGCCATGCAGAAACTCGGCTACGCCTGGCACGACGACAGCCCCAACCTGATTGGTATTCGCACGACCCTCACCGTGCCCGACCTTTTCAACGACTTGCTGGTGTGCTGCTGGCACCAGCCGGCCATGCCCGCTGGCCTTTCTCTACTCAAGCAGCAGGAGTTTTTGGCGGGCTGGCTCTACACTGGCAAGGATGGCAAGGCCATTAAGCCCGATGGCGTGCCCGGCCCCAATACCACCTTTGCCTTGCAGCAGCTGGCCGCCACGGCCGGCACCGACCGCCTTAAGGCCTGGATAATCACGACTACGCCCGGTAACTTTTACCTCCAGCAGCCGCTGAGCAAGGCGGGCTGCGCGGTGCTGATGCCCGGCCAGTACAAGGGTGCCTACCAACTCGGCTTTCACCAAAACAAGCCCGCCCACCCCGCCCTGGTGCAGGTGGGAGCCAAGGTGCGCGCCTACCGCGACAACGACCGCGACATCTACGCCGAGGAAACCAAGGTGATTGAGGAGGGCTTTTTCGGCATCAATATCCACCGCTCCAACATGGTGGGCGCTACGCCCCGCATTGCCAACTGGAGCGCTGGCTGCCAGGTATTTCAGCGCAAAACTGACCACGACGAGCTGCTGCGCCTGTGCGAGCACTTCCGGGCGGACTGCAAAAACTGCTACACCTACACCCTGCTGCGCGAGCGCGAGCTGGGCTAGGGCCGGGCTGCCCCGGTGGGGCGGCGGGCTTCAACTACCTATTCTTTTCCTTACTGCCTGTAGGCATTATTTTCTTGTGAAACAACTACTTAATTTCTCGCTTCGCGGCTGGCTACCGGCCCGGCGCACCACTACCTGGCTGCTTTGGCTGCTGGGGCTGCTACTCGCCCAGCCGGCGGCCGTGCTGGGGCAGTCTACCGCGCCGTTTGTGGTGCGGGCTACGCCGGCTGGGCCGCTCAGCCTGGCTGCTGGCCAGCAAGTGGTGCTCACGGCGCAGGCCGTGTACCCGGCTTTTGTGCAAACGGGCACGGGCTTTAATGGCAATGTGAATGCCACGGCGGTGCAGGCCGATGGCAAAATTTTGGTCGGCGGCGATTTTACCAGCTACAACGGCACCACCTGCAACCGCATCGCCCGCCTCAACCCCGATGGCAGCCTCGATACTGGCTTCACGACCGGCACCGGGCTCAATGGGGGCGTGTCGGCGATTGCGGTGCAGACCAGCACTGGCAACATCCTGGTGGGAGGCAGCTTCACGGCCTACGGCACTACGTCGTGTTTGCGCCTGGCCCGCCTGCTGCCCACCGGCGCGCTCGACCCCACGTTTGTAACCAGCAGCGTGAACGGGGGCTTTAATGGCACGGTACGCGCCATTGGCATTCAAAGCACTGGCAATGTGGTAGTGGGCGGCGAGTTTACGGCCTACGGTACCAATACGGCTTCCCAGTACCTGGTGCGCCTCAGCAGCACGGGCGTGCTCGATACCGGCTTTGCCCTCACCACCCATACCAGCCTCAATCTTTTTAATGGCCGGGTGCTGGCGCTGGTGGTGCAAAGCGGCGACAACCTGGTAGTAGGCGGCGAGTTTGTGGTGGCGTTCACGGGGGGCCGCCGGGGCATTGCGCGGCTGGGCGTCAATGGGGTGCTCGATGCGAGCTTTGCCAGCAGCACCGGCGCTGGGCCAGTGGGCGGGGGCATTGCGGCCATTGCCGAGTTTGGGGGCAAGCTGCTGGTGGGCGGCAACTTTTTGGGCTACGTTAGCAACGGCATTACCTACAACTATAATTGCCTGGCGCTGCTGACGAGCGCAGGCGAGCTTGACACGGGCAACTTCCTGGCGGCGGGCTTTTCGGCTGGCACTAGCACAGGTGTCAATGCCATTGCGGTGCAGTCGGCCACCAGAATCGTGGTGGGCGGCCAGTTCAGCACCTACAGTGGCATCTCGCGCAACAACGTAGTTGGCCTCACGGCCACGGGCACCCTCGACGCCAACTTTAGCGTGGGCACGGGCTTCAGCACCATCGTGAGCAGCCTGGCCGCGCAGCCCAACGGCAAAATCGTGGTGGGCGGGCAATTCACCACCTACAATGGCACCTCGGCCAAGTACCTCACCCGGCTCACGGACGCGGGCGGCTCCGATGCTGCGGATACGCCCACCAGCGGGGCCAGCTACACCTGGACGCCGGGCGGCGCGGCCACGGCCAGCATCACGGTGAGCCCGGCCGCGAGCACTACCACTACCTACTCGGCTACGGCTACGCTGAATGGATTTTCGGCTACTTCCAATGTCGTCAGCATCACGGTGGGGGCGCCATTTATTACGGCTATTGCCGTGCGCGTGACACCGACTGCGCCGGCCGTGTGCGCGGGTGCCAGCCAAACGCTAACGGCGATGGCGGTGTACCCGGCGTTCAATCCTGGCACGGGTTTCAACGATGTGGTGTACGCTACCGCCGTGCAGCCCGATGGCAAGGTGCTGGTGGGCGGCCTCTTCAACAACTACAATGGCATCACGCGCAACTGCATTGCCCGCCTCAACACGGACGGTACCCTTGATGCCAGCTTCGCGCCTACTGGCACGGGTTTGAATACTAATGCAGCCTACGGCGTGTTAAGCCTCGCTTTGCAGCCGGATGGCAAGGTGCTGGTGGGCGGCAGATTTACTACTTACAACGGCACGGCGCGCAATGCCATTGTTCGGCTTAACGCCGACGGCAGCCTCGACACCGGCTTTACAGTCGGCTCGGGCTTTGATGGCTACGTACAAGGCCTCGCCGTGCAGCCCGACGGCAAAGTGCTGGCGTGCGGCAGCATGCACAGCTACAACGGCGTTAGCCGCAAGTACGTGGCCCGTCTCAACGCCGATGGTACCCTTGATACCAGCTTTAATACCACGGGCACGGGCTTCAACAACGACTTAGCCTACGCAGTAGCTATCCAGCCCGATGGTAAGGTGCTGGTAGGCGGCAATTTCACCAGTTACAACGGCATCACGCGCAACGCCATTGCCCGGCTCAACGCCGACGGTAGCCTCGACACCAACTTCGCCCAAGCTAGCACGGTCTCGGATAGTGGTGTACGCAGCCTCCTGTTGCAGCCCGATGGCAGGGTGCTGGCAGGCGGCATCTTCACCAGTTCCAACAGCACAGCGCTCAGTTCTATTCTTCGGTTCAACACCGACGGTAGCCTCGACACCAGCTTCGCCCCCACTGGCACGGGCCTCAATGGGGAGGTCTACTCACAGGCCCTGCAGCCGGATGGCAAAGTACTGGCCGGCGGCATTTTCACCAATTACAACGGCACGACCCGCAATTATATAGCTCGGCTTAATGCAGATGGCAGCCTTGATACGAGCTTCGGGTCTACTGGCACGGGCTTAAATGATGCCGTGTGGACTATTGCGCGGCAGCCGGCGGATAGCAAGATGCTGGTGGGCGGCAACTTCACCACCTACAATGGCACCACGCGCAATCGCATTGCCCGCCTTAACACTGATGGCAGCCTAAACAATACCGACGCGCCCGCCACAGGGTCTATCGCCTACATCTGGACGCCGAGCGGCGCTACCACGCCCATTACCACGGTAACCCCGAACGTGACTACTTCTTACACCGCCATGGCTACGGTGGCCGGCGCGTCGGCCTCGACCAGCGTGGTAGTTACCGTTAGTCCGCTGCCCGTGGCCGTGCCAGGGAGTGCTACTACCGTTTGCTCGGGGCAGCCGGCCCAGCTGGGCGGCACCCCCATGACGGGCCTGAATTATAGTTGGAGCCCTGCTACCGGGCTAAGCAACGCCACGGTAGCCAACCCTACCGCGACGGTCGTCAATACCACCGGCGCGCCCATCTTCCGGGTGTATACCCTCACGGTGACTAGTTTCCCAGGTAACTGCCAGGCCAGCGGCACGGTGACGGTTATTGTCAATCCGGCGCCGACTATTACCAGCGTTCCCCCGGTGTCGGGGCCAATAGGCACTCCGGTGATGATTTACGGCACGGGCCTGCAAGGGACCACCGCCGTAAGATTCAACGGGATAGCGTCGCCCACCACCCCGGTGTACAGCGGACCCTACCTGACCGCAACCATTCCGCCGGGCACTACCAGCGGCCTGGTTCAGGTTCTGGTGACTACCCCGTGCGGCATGGCCAGTTTCAACTTCAACTTTACGGTTGTCAACACCCTGACAGTCGTTACTACTACGGGTATCCAGCCGGGTACTTACACTAAAATCATCATTACGAAGACGGGCACGGGCACGCTCAGTGGCAACGTGACCGTGACCGACTCAGTAGTGGTGCGCAATGGGGGCAGGCTGCGGCTGGGGCAGTACCAGCTGCAGGGGGGGGGCGTCTTCTTGCTGGCCAGCGGTGGCACGCTCAGCCTCGGCCACCCGGGCGGGCTCAACAGCCCTACTGGCAGCGCGGTTGACATGGCGAACCGCATTTACTCCGACGATGCCAACTACATCTACACCGGTATCGTCAGCCAAGTAACCGGCCCCGGCCTGCCCGCCCGCGTGCGCAACCTCACCGACTCTACGCAGCGCGGCGGCCAGCTCACGCTCACGGCCCCCACCAGCGTGGCGCAGGTGCTCACTATGGCCAGCGCCACCGACTTCAACCTGAACGGCCAGGGCCTGAAGCTGCTCTCCAGCGCCAGCGGCACGGCGCTGGTGGTCAATGGCCCCAACGCGGGCAAGGTAATGGGCCAGGCTACCATGGAGCGCTACATCGACCCCACCTTCAATGCGGGCACGGGCTACCGCTACTACAGCCCGCCGGTAGACGGGTCTACCGTCAGCACCCTGGCGGTGGGCACCAGCTTCGTACCCGTCGTGAACCCGGCCTACGATATGTCGACGACGCCGCTCACCGTCACGCCCTTCCCCACGGTGTTTCGCTACGACCAAATGCGCCTGGGCACGCTCCGCCCCGGTTTGCCGGCCTTCGATAATGGGCTGCTTTCGCCGGCTGCCCTTACCGAGCCGTTGGCCGTGGGCAAGGGGTACGCGGTGAACATTGCGGCCACGGCAAAAGTAACGTTTGCCGGCACCCTCACCACTGGCGACCAAGTGCTAACGAACCTGACCCGCAGCGCCGGCCCAGCAGCCAGCACCACCGGCTGGAACCTGGTGGGCAACCCCTACCCCGCACCCCTCAACTGGGACTCGGTGAAGGTAGCCGACCGCCCCAACCTGGATGCCGCCCTCTACACCTACGAAAGCACCGGCCCCAACGCGGGCATCTACTTCAGCTATGTAAATGGCGTGGGCGGCAGCCCGGTAGTAGCGGCCGGCAAGGCATTTTTTGTGCGCGTCAGCCAGGGGGCCAGCACCGGCTCCCTCACCCTACGCAACCGCCACCGCCTCACCAGCTACGCCACGCAAGCTCCCTTCGCCCGCACCCAGCTGGCCAACCCCGAGATGGTGGAGCTGGAGCTGGACTACAACGGCGGTAAAAAAGGCGGCCGGCCCCCTACCTCTGTGTACGCCGACAACAGTGCCGCGCCTTACCACCGCACTGCGTCTACCTTCAACCCGGCCCTGGATGCCTACCGCATTCCGGCAACCACGGGCCTGAACCTCAGCATCAGTGCCCCTACTCAGGACGAGGAGCTGGCCATCAAAGCCCTCCCGCCATTTGCGGCGGGGCAAGAAGTACCCCTCACGGTGCGGGTGCCGCAGGCGGGCAGCCAGCTGTATGAGCTGCACGCCTTCACCATCCAAAACCTACCCAGTGGGCTATTCGCTTTTCTGGATGACCGGCTACTTAATAATTCCGTCAACCTAAGCAGCCAATCGAGCTACTCTTTCACAGTTGCCCAGGCCAATACGGCTATTACCAACCGGTTTTTTCTGCGGTTTGGCCCAGCTACTACCACCACGCCCACGCGCACCTGGGCCGCCGCCAGCGACATAACCGTCTATCCTAACCCGGCCCATACCCAAGCCACGGTGCAGATTCCGGGCGTGCTGGGAGCCACTGAGGTAGAGGCTACCTTGCTCAATGCCCTGGGCCAGGTGGTGCAGCAGCAACGGGCGGCGCTGCCCACCACGGGCACTCGCTTGTCACTGTCGGTTAATAGCTTAGCTGCAGGGGTGTATGTTCTGCGGCTCCGGGCAGGTGATGCCACAGCGGTACGCCGCCTGGTAGTAGAGTAGGCGCACGTAACACAGTTGCCGCTCCCCCAGCTACTGCTTGGTAGCTGGGGGAGCGGCAACTGTGTTACGTGCGGTCTCGGAATCGCTATACCCCTCCGTAAACCGACCCTGAATTTGCGCTAAGTGAGCACTAGCACCAGTAAGTAAAGGCGCTTTCTAGGGCAAACTCAGTCATTTGGCCCATCGTAGTCAACTGGGCTGTAGACCAGCTGCATCATATCGTATTCGTACCAGCCATCGCTGGCAGCAGGTTTATTAAGGTGTGCGATGCCGGCGAGGATGGTGTTATAATACGGTTGGCGGAGGCGGCTTGAATAATAGGCGGCCGGTAACCCTTGCACCGCTTGGTAGCTTTTATTGGCCATGGTCTGGCCTTTGCACACCGCCAGCGCGCCATTGCTTTGAACAAAGCTGTTGCCTTCGCTCACCAGCAATAGGGCAAAGTTGTAAAAATCGGCGGCCCGGTAGTTATCGGTGTATGCCCGCCAACACAATACGGCAACGCTACTGTTGGCAGCGCCAGCAAGCTGCCGACTAGGATTTTGCTTTTGGTAACGCACCAAAAAGCTATCCAGCCTAGCCTGATGCCCTTGGTTATTTGTCAGCATCAGCTGCTCCCCAATCCGAATATTGGTAATGGTTGCCGTTGTGCGGTCTAGTGCTTCCGCGATGGCAAATGCATCCCGTACCCGGCCTATGCGGGCCAGGCCAGCGGCTAAGTCTGAGAAAGAAACCTGAAAGGGCAATTGGCTGAATGAGGGTTGCTGCCCCAGGTGCCGAATAAAATGAAGCAGACTTGGCGTTAGGCTAATTCGGCTAAGCTTGGCAGAATCCTGCATGGTAGCTGCTACGCTCAGCAAAAGCCTGTTTCGGCGCTGGCGCGCACTATCCACTGGCAATGAGTAGCTGGCAATAGCCTTAATCCACGCTAAATTGGGCAAAAACTGTGGTGAGCGGCTAAACGCATGCGTCGAAAGCGAATATGTGCGCGTAGCTGAATAACGGTCGGGAAAAGCCGCCTCAACGAATGCCACGCTATCTAAGCGGTAGACTAGCTTGCTATCCGGCACTTTTTGGGCAGTTGCCTGCCGCAATTGATACACAAAAAAAGCATCAAATGAGCAGGTATAGTACGTTTCAAATAATTGGGTCTTAGGGCGAACGGGGTCTTGCAAATAGGCAATGGGGTCTTGCCCAACGCTATTGGCCTCCGTGATGCCGAGAGCTTTTGGAGTACCCAGATTCCATTGAAAAGAATTAATCTGCTCGCCCGACTTTAACACCTGCTTTAGCGCTTGCAGGCAGGTGCTGAACTGCACAAAATCCTGCTCCGCTGCCGCTGGCTGCTGCTTAAACTCGGCTACATACGTGCCGTGCATCTTGGCCAAAAAAGCCCGCAGGAATAGTTGATTCCGCTGGTAATGGTTGAAGTTATTTTCCCGACCAGACTTTACTTGCTCCGTTCGTTTGAATAGCGGCTCCTGCGCCGCAATGGTGGGCGTGGCGGCAAAAAGTGCCTGCCACGTTTTATCACGGCTGGCAATGGGTACGGAAAAGCTTACGCGGTCTGCATTAAGGTACCCGGCATTGACGGAGCCTGGCCGCACGGCATCGGCGGCAGTTGAATTATCGCTGTACGTTTGCGTATCATCGTATACTTCGAAGGAGGGGTTTTTACTGAGCAAAAAGTAAACAGTGGCTGCATATAACTCATTGAAGGAAAATACATTGGTGCCGCCCGCCCGGCTGCACCGCCGCAGCAGGTCCAACGCGTTGGTGGGCGTGAACAGCTCGTACTTTATCAGGTAGGGCAAAATCGCCACACCGGCATCTGCCTCATTTGAAGTAGTTACCTGCGTGCGCAGCAAGTCCAAACAACGAGCTACTTGCGCAGGCTGCCTCTGAGCCGCAAAGATTATCGCACTGGTGAGGTAGCCGCCACTGTGCGTTATGCTCCCTTCATTGGCATAAATGCTTAGCTCGGGCCGAAAAAGACGCCGAAACTGCTGCGTGCCAGCAGCTGGGCCAAATGGATTGATACCGTCTAAGAAGGCTAGTTCAGCGGTGCTATAGTCACCTTGCCCGAGCAGTACCCTTAGACAGAAGCCAAATTCTACGGGGCTAGATGCTGGGCCCGTTGTAGTTTGCACCTCACACTGCACATACTTATATAAGCGAGCTAGTAGCTGTTTTTTAACCGTGCGCAAGCGTTGCGCCACAACCAGCCGCTCGGCCAAAGCCAGCGGTTGCCCCACTTTATGCTGTCCCTCATTGGCTAAGTAATACGTCAGGGCCATAATTAAACGAGCCGTGCAAACGCTCAACTCACGCTGGTTAGCACTCAGGCTTGGCTGCCCCTGCCTAATCTGCGAGATACTTTCTGCCCGGTCGAGGCGGTGCGCTAAGTCAGCTAGCAGAGGAAGCAGGTAAGGATTGGTACGCTTAACTGAATCATAATCCAGATTATCAACACTCGAAAACATACTTAACTCGATACCCAGCGCCAAGCTGTCGTTATGCAAGGCGTTTAATTGGTGAGAAAAAGTATACTCTTCTGCATCATGGCCACCTAGCAGTGGACTGTATATGAAGTCTTTAAGCCGGTCAGTATTAAGCAAAAAATTTGCCTTAGCATCCAGCGGCACGAAAAACGAATTTAAAATCGATGTCTGTTTCTCGATGATAGAGTACGCCACGTAGTCGGCCTGCTGGGTACGCTGCTGCCACGCCCACCACCCTACTCCCACCAGCAGCACGGGCAGCAGCACCGCCGCCGCCAGCCGCCCCAGCCCGTAGCGGGCCACCAGCAGCGGCATAAACAGCCGGCTACGACTGGTTTCCAAAAACCGCCGCAGTACCCCGTGCTGGGTGGCCGCCTGAGCTTGGGGCAGAGCTTCTGGTTCGCCATCAGCGGCCACGTAGTGCGCCAGCCAGCTCGCATTCACCTGCTTGCGCTTATTCCATTGCGAAAAGTAGCTATACGACCCGATGGGTAGCAAAAAGCCGCGGTCTTCGGCGTTAGCCTCCCAGCGGCTGGCCTGCTGCATCAGGTCTTGGGCAATGCGCACGTCCTCGGCCTCGCTGCTGGCCCACTCGGCCAAGTGCTTCCAGTTGCGAATCAGGCTTTCGTGCGTAATGTCGAGTACCGCATCGGGCGGCAGCACTTCGCGGTCGTTGCCTTCCTCCAGCAAAAAGGGCGAGAGAAACGTGGTGCCCGCCTGCCGAAACGGCCGCAGAATGCGGCACACCACCGGCCAGGGCAGCGCCGCGTCGCCTATAATAGCGGTAATCTCGGCCCCCGTCAGCCGGTTGCGCACCACGCGCTGCCCATCGGTGCGCGTGAGCACCCGGAAGGTGCGCTCAATAACGCTTTCGGCCGTACCCGGCGGCAAGGGCGGCTGAAACGCGCTGTTATATAAGCTAGTAGCTTCGTAATAAAGCTGATTGGCGTGGGCGTCGAGCACGTTGCGCAGCGACGGCTGCGCCAGCAAAAACTGCTGCTGTGCGGCCGATAAGCCCGCCTGCCACTGCGCAAAGCGTGCCTGGTCGGCGGCCGGCAGCTCATCGGCCAGCCCGCCCACCATGGCGTAGTGCAGAAGGTCCATCTCCTCGCGCCCCTCATCGGCCGCCAGCCAGATGCGGCGCAGCGCGTGCTGCAACACCGGCAGCTGGTCCTGGCCGTGGTGAATATCGTAGAGCAACCGCTGCACCAGCCGCTCGCTGATGCGGTTGCCGCTCAGCAGCGCCGGCTCCTTAATCACCTCCACAAACTCGTGGCGCAGCAGCCGGGGCACAAAGTACTGGCTAGTCCCAATCTGCTCAATCAGCCCTCGAAACTCGGCGCACTGCCCCACAAAATCGGAGCGCATGGTGCACACGATATAGATGGGCAGGTTTTGGGCCTGAGCCAGCCGGGTGGTTTCGAGCAACAGGTTTACCACCGTTTGGGCGGCCGTACTGGGGCCATCGCCGACGTAGTTTTCGGGGTTGGTGAAGAACTCCTCAAACTGGTCTACTACCACCAGCAGGTTGGCTGCCTGGCGCTGGTACTGGCGCTGCTCAGCTACCGTAAGGCCGGCCGGTAACTCGGCGGGCGGGCACAAGGCCGACGCCTGGTAAAGCTGCACCAGCGACGAGAAACCCTGCTCCAGCTCCGTTTCAATAGCGCCCACGCTGTTTTCCAAGCGCAGCGCCGGGGCCAAAGCGCGGGCCATATTGCGCAGCGGACTGCGCTCGGGCCGAAAAGTAACCACCGCCCAACTACTATAGCGCCCCCGCAAAAAGCCCGCCCGCACCTCGGGCAGCAGCCCCGCAAACACCAGCGACGACTTGCCATCGCCCGAGGCGCCCGTAATCATCACGAAGCGCTCGGCCGCCAGCAGCCCCAGGCACTTGGCTACGTGCTCTTCGCGGCCGCGAAAGTAAATCGCCTCCTCCTCCGTAAACGTGCGCAGCCCCGTGTAAGGGCAAATCGGCTCTTCCAGCCCAAACAGCGCGGGCTCGGCGTAGTCACGCGCATCCATCTACTGCCGGCTTATTTGTTGAAATACGCGCAGCACCTCTTCGCTCACCCCCAGGTGCGGCTGAATGCAGGAAATAACCCGCGGGGCCTTGAAGCCCCGCATCCGGTTGTGCGCCGGGTCGTCCTCACCTACAAACAGGATGGGCGTGGTAGAGCCCGCCCCGCCCACCAGCCGCCACACCTGCTTCACAAAGGGCAAGGCCCAGTCGGCACTGTGCTTGAAATACACCACCGCCAGCTTACTCTTCGGAATATTGCGCACCGTGATGGCCTTGTATTCGTCCTCGCTATCAGGCTCGATAGTCAGCATCTCAAGCGGTATCTCCTCACTCAGCCGGTCAGTAATGGCGTTGGCTTCCTCGCTGTCCATCTGGTTATAGACAAAGAAGATTTCCGTGTCTTTATCAATACTAACCGGCTCCGGCACTGCCTGAATAAGAGTTTTGCGCAGGTCTTCCACCAGTTGCATCGCATTAAGCGCGCTGGTAAATGTCGACCGCTCAGTCAGCTCGTTACGGATGTCATTCACAAACGCCTTTTGCGCGGGCCGCACCGGCAGCGCCTCATCGGGGCAGTACCAGATAAACTGCCTAAAATCGGCCTTGCTCGCAGCGGCCCGGTGCGCCTCCTGGTAAGCAAACATTGGAAACGAGCATTCCTCATCGTCCTCAAAGCGGCGCCCAAACTCATTACCCAGCAAGTGCACCGCGCACGTCGCCGAAGTCAGCGCCTCCTGCGTGCGCGCCCGAAACTCGGCCTCGTCCAGCGGACAGTCGGTAGCGGGCACCACGTGCAGCCCCGCTTTGGCGCACACCAGCGCCAGCTCTTCGCGGCGCGCTACCAGCTCCTTAGAAGTCCAGGCCACGAATACCGTTGGGCCAGTAGCTAGCGGAGAAGGAAGTACTGGTGCAATGGGCAAAGAGGGCAAAAACTGCGCGGGTGCTACTACCAGCGGCGCGGCGTGCCCACCAGTCGCGCCAAACCCAGCGGCGGGCCGCACCGCAGCTACCAGTTCCTTAATGGCATTGGCGACTTTATTTATCTGGTTGCGATACAGCAGCCCGTTGGGAGAGTGGGAATGCTCTTCGTCCTCGGGTCGGAGCGGACGATTCACGCCCAGTTCCTGATACACAAAATCAATGGTGCGCAGCTGCCGGCCCATCGTTTTTTCCAGCAGCCGCTCATCCACCAAATCCAGGTTATGAATACGAACCGGCAAAATACGGCTGCCCACGTTGCCACTAGGCAGGCGCAAATCCAGCCCCAGGCGGCTGCGCTGCGCCTCCTGCAGAAAAGGCATAAACTCGTGCTGCCAAGAGAAGCGCTCGGTCTGGCAATACGTCTGCGAGATAAGCGGAATCAGAATAAACGAGCGCAGCCGGTGCTCCAGGCTAGGCCCCACCAACTGGTTATCGCCCAAGCCATCGCGCACGTCCTTATCGAAGTAGATGGTCAGCCGCTCCTTTACCGTAGCCGCCAACTCATCTTGCAGCCGCGTCACAAACTCCGTGACCCAGCCATCAAACAGGTTGTCATTGTGCCGGTAGCTGATAAAAATATCGTATTCAAACTCAGGGAGCAGCGCCGCCATTGTGTAGGTGAAACAAGCAGGCAAGGGTGAGGTAAACAGCCTAATAAACCAAATATACTAGCTCTGAATAGTAAAATATAGCCAACTCAAACCTAGTATAATGCCAAAATATTAAAAGCTGAGCCGTACAATTCAGGCACCAAGGTGCAGAAGAGACAAGTATCCACAACTGTGTCCTATCAGAGATAGGGCCAGTCCAAAACAAAAAAGGGATGCGCCTCACGGCGCATCCCTTTTCAAACCTAACCTGCTAGCAATTAAGCCTTCGGCGTCTGGTCTTCGTCAGCCGGCTTGGCCAGCGTATCAGCCTCAGCTTCGGTAGCCGAAACGGCACCCGACTCGGTGCGGTTAGCTTCCTGACCGGTATTGCTTTCGCCATCCAGCTCAGGCACAAACTCGCGGGCCTCAGTGCCAGCCTCGTTGCCAGCAGTTTCAGCCGTAGCATCGCCTTTGCCACCACGACGGCGCGAACGACGGGTAGTGGTCGACTTAGCTTCGCTAGCGTTTTTAGCTTCGAGCAGGGTCTCGTTGAAGTCAACCAGCTCGATGATGCACATTTCAGCGTTGTCACCCAGGCGGGTATTGCTCAGCTTCAGGATGCGGGTGTAGCCGCCGGGGCGGGTTGCGATTTTCTCAGCCACCGTGCCAAACAGCTCTTTCATGCTTTCCTTGTTTTGCAAGGTAGCAAATACGGTACGGCGCGAGTGCGTCGTGTCGTCCTTCGCCTTGGTCAGCAGGGGCTCTACGTACTGGCGCAAAGCCTTGGCTTTAGCAACCGTAGTAGTTACGCGCTTGTGCATAATCAGCGACGTAGCCATGTTCGACAGCATCGCGTGACGGTGGGCGGTAGTACGGCCCAGGTGGTTGATTTTTTTACCGTGTCTCATCGGACAAAATGGTTAAATGCTACGCTTGCGGAAAAGGACCACGGCGGGTCGCTAGAACCTCATTAGAACCCCAATCCCAAGGGCGCAGCGGGTAAATAAAAAAATGGATATAAAAAATTGCTGGCCGCCAATCTCCTCCTTCGAGGCAATCAGCAGCCAGCAATTCAGGCTATTCTAGTCTTCGTCCAAGCGGTACTTGCCGAGGTCCATACCGAAGTGTAGACCTTTCTCTTCCACCAGGTTTTCCAACTCAGTAAGGCTCTTCTTACCGAAGTTGCGGAACTTCATCATGTCGGCCATGTCGAGCTGCACCAACTCGCCCAGCGTCTTGATGTCGGCCGCCTTCAGGCAGTTGTAAGCACGTACCGAAAGGTCCATCTCGCCGAGCGAAGTCTTGAGGACTTTACGCATAGCAAGGGTTTCCTCGTCGATGGGCTCAGCTACCGCGGGGCGGTTGCCGCTCAACTGCATCGTGCTGTCCGAGAACAACATGAAGTGCTGAATGAGGATGTTAGCCGCACCTTTCAGCGCTTCCTCAGGGTGAATCGAACCGTCGGTCGAGATTTCAATCAGCAAACGCTCGTAGTCAGTTTTCTGCTCTACGCGCGTGTTTTCGATGCTGTATTTCACGTTCTTGATAGGCGTGTAAATAGCATCGATGGCAATCTGACCGAAAACCTGGTCAGCGGGCTTGTTCTCGTCGGCGGGCACGTAGCCACGGCCGCGAGCTACCGTCAACTCAAACTCCAGCTCTTTGGCTGGGTCCAGGTTGCAGATAATCATCTTCGGGTTCAGAATCTGGAAGCCAACGGCAAATTTGCCGATGTCGCCAGCCGTGAAGCTGTCTTGCCCGCTGATACGCACCGTAATCTTGTCCTCGATGGCGTCGCTGATTTTCTTGAAGCGCACCTGCTTGAGGTTCAGAATGATTTCGGACATGTCCTCAATCACTCCCTCAATCGTCGAGAATTCGTGCAGCACCGAAGTCGTGCGCACCGACGTAATGGCGAAGCCCTCCAGCGACGACAACAGAATGCGACGCAGCGCATTCCCAATCGTGACGCCGTAGCCCTTCTCCAGAGGCTTGAATTCAAACGTCCCGGTGAAGTCGTCGGATTTCTCCATCACCACCTTCTCCGGCATTTGAAAAGCTAAGATTGACATATGTGGGGCAGTTAATTAGTGTAATACAGGAAAAGCAAGCCGAAGCTTGCCTCAAATTTGGGTAGCCAACCAAAACCACAAACGGGTTGTTTTCGTGCCCTAGCGCGCTAAAAAGCAGCAGCATAGCGGCACCGGCTTAGCACAAATGCGGCCCGAGCCAAGCCCGGGCCGCACCAAGTGCCAGTATTACTTCGAATACAGTTCGACGATGAGCTGCTCCGTGATTTTCTCAGGGATAAGCTCACGCGACGGCATGTTGATGAATTTACCCACCATGTCTTTGCCATCCCACTCCAGCCACGAGAACTGACGCGAGTTGCGCACAGTCAGCGAAGTCGTGATAGCTTCGAGCGACTTCGACTTCTCACGCACGCCAACGAGGTCGCCGGGACGCAGTTTGTACGAAGGAATGTTTACTACTTCACCGTTTACCGTAACGTGCTTGTGCGACACCAGCTGACGCGCAGCGCGGCGCGTGCTGGCGATGCCAAGACGGTAAACCACGTTGTCGAGACGCGACTCCAACAGGCCGAGCAGGTTTTCACCCGTGATGCCGGGGAGTACAGCAGCCTTATGGAAGAGGTTTTCAAAGTATTTCTCCAGTACACCGTACAGGTACTTTACTTTCTGCTTTTCCATCAACTGAACAGCGTATTCCGACTGTTTCTTGCGACGGCCACGGCCATGCTGGCCGGGGGGGTAGTTCTTTTTGTTGAGCGCTTTGCTCGGACCGAAAATCGGCTCCGAAAAGCGACGGGCGATTTTGGCGGTAGGGCCAGTATAACGTGCCATGTGGTATTACTAACAGAAATGAAAAATCAAACGCGGCGACGCTTAGGCGGGCGGCAGCCGTTGTGCGGCAGCGGCGTCACGTCGCGGATGGTCGTCACTTCAATGCCAATGTTGCCCAAAGCACGGATGGCCGACTCGCGACCAGCACCCGGACCTTTCACGAAGATTTCGGCTTTGCGCATACCCAGGTCGTGGGCTACTTTGCCGCAATCCGTAGCTGCCATCTGGGCAGCGTAGGGAGTGTTTTTCTTCGAACCGCGGAAACCCATTTTACCCGCCGAAGCCCAGGAAATAACCTGGCCGTTCGAGTTGGTTACCGAGATGATGATGTTGTTAAAGGAGGCGCGAATGTGGACTTGGCCCACCTGCTCCACCACGACAAGCCGCTTTTTGGCTTTGTCTTTTCTTTTTTGTGCCATTTGGTTATCGCTATAAACGCGGCAGGTGTTGGCTCCGCCTCACACTCACGAAGAGCATCAGGCAGAGCCGATTGCCGCTACGGGTTATTTCGTTGCTTTCTTCTTGCCGGCCACGGTCTTACGCTTGCCCTTGCGGGTACGCGAGTTGTTCTTGGTACGCTGACCACGAACTGGCAGACCTTTACGGTGACGGAGGCCACGGTAGCAGCCAATGTCCATCAGACGCTTGATGTTGAGCTGGATTTCCGAGCGCAGAACGCCTTCGGTCTTGTGCTCAGCGGCGATGATGGCGCGAACCTCACCAGCTTCTGCTTCGGTCCAATCTTTCACTTTTTTGTTGACATCGATGCCAGCTTTGGTGAGGATTTTAACCGAGTTGCTCCGGCCAATGCCGAAAATGTAAGTCAGGGCGATTTCGCCGCGCTTGTTGTCCGGGATGTCAACCCCTGCGATACGAGCCATATTGGTTGGTTAGATGTTTGCGGACAGAAAGCCCGGCAGCGGCTTGGAAGGCGACCGGCCGAACAAAAGTTCAAACCAGCCAGTACCCAAGGCTCCGGGTTTCTGAAAATTGATTTAGCCCTGACGCTGCTTGAAGCGGGGGTTCTTCTTGTTGATAACGTAGAGCTTGCCGTTGCGACGGATGATTTTGCAATCAACGCTACGTTTCTTCACCGAGGTTTTTACTTTCATGACCTTGAAAAGAACGAAAAAATTTACTTGTAACGATACTTAATGCGACCCTTCGACAAGTCGTAAGGCGACATTTCGAGCTTTACCTTGTCGCCGGGCAGAATCTTAATGTAGTGCATCCGCATCTTGCCCGAGATGTGGGCAATCAGCTGGTGGCCATTTTCCAATTCCACGCGAAACATGGCGTTAGAAAGGGCTTCGAGGATGGTACCGTCCTGCTCGATGGAGGCTTGTTTTGCCATAAGGGCTATTGCAGTGCTTTTTCTATGTAGTCAAAGGAGGTCAGAATTTCTGCCTTATCTTTTCTAACAACAACGGTGTGCTCAAAGTGCGCGGCCGGCTTTTTATCGCGGGTTCGGATGGTCCAGCCATCCTTCTCCTGCACCACGTCCTTCTTGCCGAGGGTAATCATCGGCTCGATGGCGAGGGTCATGCCAACTTGCAGCAGCGGCCCCGAGCCCCGTTTGCCATAATTCGGGACTTCGGGTTTCTCATGGAGCGATGCCCCTACCCCGTGGCCGACCAGCTCGCGCACCACGCCATAGCCCTTGGGCGAAACGTAGTTTTGGATGGCGTAACTGATATCACCAACGCGGTTGCCGGCCACCGCCTGCTCGATGCCTTTGTACAGCGATGCTTTCGTTTCCTCTAACAACTTCTGTACTTCCGGCGCCACTTCCCCGATTGGATAAGTGTAAGCACTGTCTGCGTGGTAGCCGTTAAGGAACACCCCAGCGTCTACCGTTAGAATATCACCACTTTTCAGCGGCTCGTCGGTAGCGAATCCGTGCACCACTACCGAGTTTGGGCTCAGGCAGAGGCTATGCGGAAAACCATATAATCCTTTGAACGAAGGGGTAGCTCCGTGGTCGCGGATGAACTCCTCGGCGCGGTGGTCTAGCTGCCGCGTCGTAGCTCCTTCGCGCACCAGCGAAGCTACCTCGCCGTGTGCACGCGCCAACAGTTGCCCGGCGGCGCGCATTAACTCTATCTCTTCTTCTGTCTTAAGCAGAATAACACCAGTTGCCATTTTGCTACCTTACGAGGCAATGGCTATCGGCTGCGAAGGCCGACCGCGCAATTTGCCCGATTTCATCATGCCATCGTAGTGGCGCATCAGCAAGTAGCTTTCTACTTGGTTGAGCGTATCTAGCACCACACCTACCATGATGATAAGTGAAGTCCCCCCGTAGAACAACGACAGCGGACGGGTAACCCCCAGTAGCAGCGCCAACGTTGGGAAGATGGCAATCAAAGCCAGTGCCACGGCACCCGGCAACGTTACACGAGTCAGGATTTCATCAATGAACTCCGACGTGTCGCGGCCTGGCTTCACGCCTGGTACGAAACCACCACTCCGCTTCAGGTCATCCGCAATCTGGTTGGGGTTAACGCTGATGGCGGTGTAGAAGTAAGTGAAGATGACAATCAGCAGCGCAAACACCGTATTGTACACCCAATGCTCAGGCGAGAAATACGCGGCAATATTGGCGGCCAAGTCACTGTTCTTATCCCAAGCCGAAGCGGCGATGCTCGGAACGAACATCAGCGATTGAGCGAAGATGATAGGCATAACACCAGCAGCGTTAACCTTAAGCGGGATGAACTGACGCTGGGCGTCGAGTTGCGTAGCACCACCTACCTGCTTAGCATACTGCACCGGAATGCGGCGAACAGCTTGCGTGAGCACGATAACGGCCATTACTACCAAGAACAGCACAACCAGTTCGAGCAAGAAAATCAGCGACTTGTTAACACCCTTAGCAGCAGCTTCGCCGATAAGAGCACCGGGGAGGCGCGACACGATACCAATCATGATAATCATGGAGATACCATTGCCGATGCCTTTGTCGGTGATTTTCTCACCCAGCCACATGCAAAACAGCGTTCCGGCCGTAATGATGAGCATGGTCGAGATGGTGAAGAATGTGCCGGGGGTGATAATAGCCTCCGCGTTAATCGTCGCCAGGAAACCCACAGACTGCGCCATCACAATCGGGATGGTAAGTACGCGGGTGTACTGGTTGATTTTTTTGCGGCCCGACTCACCTTCTTTCTGGAGCTTCTGGAAGTACGGCACGGCAATCGTGAGCAATTGCAGCACGATGGAAGCCGAGATGTACGGCATGATGCCCAGCGCGAAGATGGAGGCGTGGCTAAACGCCCCACCAAGCAGCGTATCCAGAATACCGAATACGCCGCCCGTGCCTTGCTTCAGCTGCGTGGGGTCTACACCGGGGAGAACCACGTAGCAGCCCAGCCGGTAGATAGCAATGAAAAATAGCGTATTGAGGATTCGCGTACGCAAATCCTCAATCGCAAAAATGTTTTTTATCGTTTCGATAAACTTATTCATTGCCAGTTGCTAACAATAGTAAGCTAGAGCGTAACCACTTTGCCACCAGCTTTTTCGATAGCCTCAACGGCCGATTTCGAGAAAGCGTGAGCGTGTACTTCCAAAGCAGCGGTGAGTTCACCACGGCCGAGGATTTTGATTTTGGCGTTCTTCGACACCAGACCAGCACCTACGAAATAGGCTTGGTCCATCGAAGTAACGGCACCACCATCGAGTAGGCCCTGGAGCACGTCCAGGTTGATGCCTTTGAACTCAACGCGGTTGATGTTCGTGAAACCGAACTTCGGCACGCGACGCTGCAAAGGCATTTGACCGCCTTCGAAGCCCGACTTGCGCGAGTAGCCCGAGCGCGATTTGGCACCCTTGTGGCCACGGGTAGCGGTACCACCGCCGCCCGAGCCTTCACCACGACCGAGACGCTTGTTGTTGCGCGTTGCGCCAGCGGCGGGTTTTAGATTGGAAAGATTCATGACTGGGATAAACGCTTACAGTTCGGTTACTTCCAGCAGGTGCTGAATCGCTTTCACCATACCCAAAACGCTGGGGCTGGCTTCGTGCGTAGCGGTGCTGTTCATTTTATTCAGGCCGAGGGCCTGCACGGTGCGCTTCTGACGCTCGGGGCGGTCAATGGCGCTGCGCACGAGCTTTACTTGAATCTGTGGCATGGTCAAATTAACCGTTAAAAACGCGGGCGAGAGAAATACCGCGAGCCTGAGCAATTTGCATCGGGTCGCGCATTTTAGCAAGTGCAGCAAAGGTAGCCTTTACCACGTTGTGGGGGTTAGACGAGCCTTTCGACTTAGCCAGTACGTCTTTGATACCAGCCGATTCGAACACGGCACGCATGGCACCGCCGGCGATTACGCCCGTACCAGCCGCAGCGGGCTGCACGAGTACGAAACCTCCACCGTAGCGGCCTTCCATTACGTGGGGAACGGTGTGCTTGTACAGCGGCACTTTCACCACGTTTTTGCGAGCGTCGTCAATGCCTTTGGCAATGGCGTCGGTTACTTCGTTGGCTTTGCCCAGGCCGTAGCCTACGTTGCCTTTGCCATCGCCTACCACTACGATAGCCGAGAAGCTGAAGCGACGACCACCTTTCACCACTTTGGCTACCCGGTTGATGGCTACTACTTTCTCTTTGAAATCCGAATCGCCCTGAACCGAGCTATCGTTGCCGCGGCCACCGCGGTCGTTGCCGCGACGGTCGTTGCCGCCCCGGTTATTGCCACCGCGGTCGTTTCCACCAGGAGCGCCACCACGGTTGTTGTTGTTATACTCTGCCATGATGCTTAGAAATTAAGGCCGCCTTCGCGGGCTCCTTCTGCTAGTGATTTAACGCGACCGTGGTACAGGTAGCCCGAGCGGTCGAACACCACTTTCGTGATGCCGGCCTCTTGCGCCTTAGCGGCGATTTCGCGGCCTACGGCGGCGGCCAAGGCCACTCCGTTACCACCTTCGGCGGTTACCTTTTTAGACGAAGCGGCAGCCAGCGTGCGGCCAGCCGAGTCGTCAATAATCTGGGCGTAGATGCCCGTGTTGGAGCGGAACACCGACAGGCGCGGGCGCTCCGACGTACCGGACACTTTCGTGCGGATGATGC
>JBPBQK010000045.1:0-59871 GCA_050954845.1 Janthinobacterium lividum | reverse complement strand
GACCCGACAATAACTATGCGGACAATAAAAGTGAATGACGCAATCGTAGGCAGCATTGCAAAGTTTGTCATGGAAAATGACGCTGAAATCACGTATTGGATAGGCAGAAAGTTTTGGGGAAAGGGAATTGCCACTGCTGCGCTTAAAGCGCTTTTGAAAATCGAACAAATCCGGCCAATTTATGGGCGGGTGGCCTTCGACAATTACGGCTCGCAAAAATGTCTGGAGCGCTGCGGTTTCCTAAAAATCGGGCAGGAGCAAGGATTTGCCAATGCCCGGCAGACAAAAATTGCAGAGTTTATCTATAAGCTTTCATCTTAATTATGAAGAAAGCTATAAGTCATTGTTTTGCTAAGCGAATGTAGCACAAGGTGGCGGCAGCGAGGGGGCTGGTAGTCGTCAACCAAGAGACTCAGCGGCAATCAGCACCTTCACTGGCAACTCACTAGCTCGTTTTTTTGGCAGGCTAATTAATTTCTCAGTGCCTGCTACGTTATTTTCCAATCCGCTTTTAAGGCGGTCGTAGCCGTTATTTCGGTCGTATTCATCCACCGGGCAGTGAGATGGGAATGGTTAGGATATTGGGGAAGCTGTTGAAGGGACCGTTTAGCTCCTTGAGTAGGCCCTCATAGTTGAGAGCGGGGGCTGGATGCTGGCGTTTGTAGAAACCCTGCATCCGGGCTGATGAGTAGTACAGCGTTTTGCCGTCGCGCGAGATGTAAGGCGAAGAGTTGCTGTCGCCGTTGTTCACCTGTTTACCCAGCTTTTGAGCAGTGGCCCAGCCAGCGCCTTGCTTTAACGCGAAATAGAGGTCGTTGCCGCTCACGAAGAGTACGTACTTTTCATCGGGTGAGATGAAGGGGTCCTGCGACTCCTGGGTATCATGCAGTACCTGTAAGGTAGGAGTCTCGTACTGCTGGCCCGTCCAGCGGGCGGCGTAGCTGGCCATGCCAGCGTGGCCCTCCCGGTCGCGGGCACAGAAATAGAGCGTGCCTTTGCTACTCACGGAGGGCGCGTAGTTGCTACTGCCGGGCAGGTTGATGGGGAAGCTGACGTGCTGCGGGGCCGACCACGCGCCTTCCCGTAGCTGCTCGACGTACCAGATATGGTAGGTCTTCTGCGGCTTGACCTGCGAGGAGTCAGGTAGCGGCCGGTTGGATATGAAAAACAAGCGCTTGCCGTCGGGGCTCACGAATGGGTCCGTATCGTTCCACTGCCCTGAAAAGGATACTACTTTGGGCGTGGCCCAGCCCGTACCCTGCCGACGCGACGAGACGATGGTCCAATACACGGCCCCCTGGGAAAAGTAAACGGTGTTGCCATCGGGCGAAAACGAGGTGCTCCACTCGGTGTAAGGCGTGGTAGCTACGCCGGGAGCAAACAGCGCGGGCTTGGCATCAGCGGCTAATAGGGACGGGGCGACTACCTGCTGTCCAAAAGCGGCCCGGCTGCCGAGGACAAACAGCCAGGAACTACGTAATAAGAGACGAAGAAATGGGTGCTGGTGAGTCATAAGTAAGAAGAGTAGAAGCTGAACCTGACCACAATGACAGGTAGCCAGCACCCCTGTTGCCTGGGGGTAGCCGACGGGCAAAGGTATCGGGCTATGCAGCAGTAAAACAGGTACAGTTCTATCTAGGTGCGGGCAGTACAGTTGCGTATTCTACTAGCTGGTACGCAGGCGATTAAGGCTGCTGCCAGGATGGTCAGGTAGTTGCCAGTATAGGCTGTCGACTCAGCTTAGGTCGCTGGTCACCTCAGGCTACGGATTAGGTGCACAGTAGATAATGAGCCTGTTTCGGTATCCCGTTTACCGAGAATATTGACCGCAGTCTGCACGTACTGGGGGGATTGATAAAGGATACCTATCAAGGGCTTTAGCCAGTACCAGCGGGCAACAATTAGGTGGCGGCCGCACTCTGAAACGTCTCTTGGCAGGCACTGAAATAGTCACCCACGAAGGAACTCGGTGAAAAAAAGGCGTAATCTGTCGGTTGATTAAGGCCAGCTTTGGTTAGTCAGGGAGTGGTTCAATAGCTACGCCTAGGTGGTGGATGAAGGCCTGTACTTGGGCCCAGCATACCGGGTTGGTAGGCAGATGCTGGACCCGCAGCACCCGGTCACAGTCGTCTAGGTCAAGGCTAGCGTGCAAAGCCGGGAAGTGCTGGCGCAGGGCAGCCAAGATAGCGGTGCCCTGCTGCTCGGATGCAATATTCGTTTTAAACACCTCAATAGCATCCAAAATCAATGTGGTTAGGTAAAAACAGGCAGGTCATAGGTTCTGCTACGCGGGCGACTTTCAGCACTTGCTATGTACGGCGGGCCAGCTGAAAAGCTAGCCGCTGGAGCGGTAACGGACTATTGAAACTGCTTGCCAAAAATACTAGTAATTTCCACGAAGGTAATGGAAGCGATAATGACAATCAGCGGGGGCAATTACGGCATTTTTTAGCCTAGCTTTACGCCATGAAGCACATCGCCATCCTGGTGCCCGCCGGAGAAAGTATTCTAGGTAGTATTGAGGGACCCTACAAAGTATTTCGGCAGGCCAACGAATTGCTAATTGGAATGGGTAAGCCGGCCGCCTTTCAGGTGGAGCTAGTGGGATGCCGGTCTGAAACCGTGCTGAGCGGCGGGCTTTTCACCTTGCGGGCCAGCCAGACCCTGGTCAGTGCCCGCTGCCCGGACCTGCTCCTCATCCCGGCCCCGCATGGTGACCTACGGCAAGCTGTGGCGCAAAACCAGGAAGCCATCGCCTGGATAGCCCGGCAGTACGCTGGTGGTGCGGAAGTCGCAAGCCTGTGCGTCGGGGCCTTCTTGCTGGCAGCCACCGGCCTGCTCGATGGCCGCCAGTGTGCCACGCACTGGGTAGCCGCCGCTGAGTTCCAGGCTATGTACCCGGCTGTAGAACTGGTAGCCGACCGCATCATCACCGACTGGCAGGGGCTATACTCTAGCGGGGGCGCGTATTCCTATTTAAATCTGATACTTTACCTACTGGAAAAATACGCGGGTCGCGAACTAGCGCTAATGTGCGCCAAGCTTTTCGAGATTGACGTCAGCCGCCACAGCCAAGCCCTGTTTAGTATTTTTCAGGGGCTCAAAGCGCACGCCGACGAGCCCGTGCGCCGCACGCAGGAGTTTATCGAGGCGCACGTGCAGCAGCGCATGACCGTGGCTGAGTTGGCGGCGCAATGCTGTCTGAGCCGTCGCCACTTCGAGCGGCGCTTTAAGCAGGCAACCCGGCTGCCCGTGCTGGAATACGTGCAGCGCGTGAAAATAGAAGCGGTCAAGCAGCGGTTGGAGTCGTCGCAAGCGTCCATCAGCGAAGTCATGTGGGCGGTGGGCTACACCGACGACAAGTCCTTCCGCACGCTATTCAAGGGAATTACGGGCTTGACTCCGGTAGAGTACCGGGCCAAGTACGGCAGCGTAAAGACAAGCCACGCGCCGAAAAAATAGTGGCTCAGGGGCGCGCCCAGGCCGCCGTTAAAGAAATCGTCAGCCCCTTTCGTTCGGCCCTACGCACCCTAATGATTGCCCTTTTTGTGCCCTTTTTCGGCCGAAAGAATTCGGATTGAATGCTCTCTTACCGCAACAGTTAGGCAAGCACACAGTATCCAAGCCTCTAACTACTAAGCTTATTGCCGCCAAGGCCGGCGTACTTTAGGAGCCCGCGCACCGTGCGTTGTATCTGCGGCAGCAACCCAACTACATCATCGATGACAGCAAGCATTTTACCCGCCGTGGCGGCCATTATTTTCAACGCCCAGGGGCAGGTACTGCTTCAAAAACGGCGCGACGTGCAACAGTGGGGCCTGCTCGGGGGACACGTAGAATTTGGGGAAAGCGTGGAGCAGGCCATCTGCCGGGAGATTCTGGAGGAAACCGGCTCTCAAGCCCGTATTACCCGCCTAATTGGGGTTTACTCCGAGCCCAAGTCCCAGACCTATGCTTACGCCACGCGCACAGTCCACTACGTGACGACTTACTTCGAAGGCACGCTGCTGCAAGAGCCCGTGGCCTGCTTTGCCAACGAAGAAACCGTGGAGCTACGCTACTTCCCGGTGCAGGAGCTGCCCGCCGAGCTAGCCGCCCTGAACCCATTCTGGCTCACCGACGCGCTGGCGCGGCAAACCTCCGCATTTATTCGCTGATATCGGCTGGCCGGCGTTACCCGGCAGCTAGATTTTCCTGCGTGCAGTCCCACCGTCTTACCGACTGAGATGCAGCGGCTACACAGTATTCTAGCGGAAACTGTCTGGCGGCCAAGAACGGAAGATGGGCTCTGGAACGAGCTGGCTATAGGTGCTTACTTCCATTAATTTCTTAATTGACCGTGTCACCTATGTGCTGCACGGAGCCCAGGACGATGTGTCGAGCGGTGTTAATGAAGTAGTCGGGGCCGCGGTGGATTGGAAGCGCTTTTCGGGGGGTATGCGCCGGAAACGACCGTTTTCGTGCCTCTTTGGCCATCTTCTAAGTCAACTCATGAGCTAAATGCGACTTTTAGACTAGGGCGTGTGAACAGTTTTTAACCAGATTAAGGTAGCTCCCAATTGGAGAACCAAGCGAAAAAGCCCTCAGGTCGTTTATCGTAACGGATAGCGAAGCGGCGCAATTGCTTGAGCTTGGCAAACGTGCGTTCGATGGCGTTGCGTTAGCGGCAGCGGTCCACGTCATAGCCGTAGCGGACGGGCGTGTAAGCGGTGTCGCCGCGTTTGCGCTGGGCGGGAATGACGGCCAGCGTGCCGCGAGCGGCCAAATAAGTGCGCCACGTGCGGGCGTCGTAGCCGCGGTCGGCAATCAAGCAGGCGGGCCATAAATCGGCCAGCAGCTGCTCGGCCGGGGTCCGCTCATGCACGGAGCCGGCCGTCAGCAGTGCCCGCACAGGCCGGCCGAGCGCGTCGGTGAGCAAGTGCAGCTTGCTGCTCAGCCCGCCGCGGGAGCGCCCGAGCGCCGGGTCCGCCCCGTTTTTTTTCGTGCTCCGGCTGCGTGCTGGTGGGCCCGGACGGTGGTCGAGTCCAGCAAAAGGGTGCCCAGGCCTGCGTCGCGGGCCTGCACGGTGGCCAGCAACCGGCCCCAGGCCCCGCTTTTGGCCCAGCGGGCAAAGCGCGTGTACGTCGTGTGCCAATTGCCCCAGGCCGACGGCAAGGCCCGCCAGTGGGCCCCGGTACGGGCCAGCCAAAGCACGGCTTCTACAAAGCGCCGGTTGTCCTGCCCAGCCGGGCCCCGCCGCCCCGGTAGCAGCGGGGCCCGCACCGACCACTGCGCCTCGCTCAACACATACTGCGTTTCCATTCTCCTAAATTAACTGTTCACACGCCCTAACCTTTTAACCAATGTCTAGGATGGCACCACGAACGGGATTATGGAAGATTCGGGTATGGCTGTGAAGTAACAGCTTGGCTTGATTTTCTATTTTGTTGCAAGGAAAAGGAAGCGCGAGATTCCGCATCCCTACCACTCTTTAATCTGCGAAAGTAATTTGCATTTTTCATATTAAACGTTAACTATCAATCACTTATCTCAAACATCAGGTTTGGGGCTAGCGCCACCAGTAGCGCAGTAGTAACAATGATGGCAAACTCTTCGGACAGGCACGCCAGCACCGTGCCGTGGATAAGCGCCACCGGGTAGTGCTTGCCCTGCTGGTCCAGTTTGTCGAATGCGGCGGTAACGTCGCGCCCCACTTAAGCTTGGTAGCCGCAGTTGGCCACCATCCGGCTAGTATTCGATACGCAGTGTTCCGTGGTGAGCCCCACAACTACCACCGTCATGATGCTCGCCCTGTTGAGCCGCGCCCGCAGGCCTGTACCGATGAAGGCGCTGTTGACGCCCTTTTGGATAACGGTCTCACCCGCGAACGGCCGGACTACCTCTTAAAACGCGTTGCCGACTTTGCCGGCAGCGAGTGGCGAGGCTGGGTTGGTGGAACATTGCTGCACGCGAAACATCGGAAAACCTTGCTGTCGCCAGTAGGCGAGTAAGCGGGCCGCATTCGACCGTGCTACGCTCCTTACCACAGGAGCTTACCTGCTGAAACACCTGTTGAATATCAATGAGTAGCAAAGCCGGCTTGGCGGCGAGCAGGGAATTAAGCCTGGGCATGAGGTAGAAAAATTGCAAGCCGGCTTTGCTAAATTAGTGTCTGCCCTAAACGACGACAAGCTAGACTAACTGATTGATACAGCACAAAGTAAGGTGCCCGCCAACCTCGAAACAGGTGCACTTTTCCTTGATTTACAGGCAAGATTATGGGTAAACTACTGCGGCAGCACTACGCGGGGTGCTAGCTCGCCCGCGTGGCGCACTTGGTCATTCAATTGACGCTCAAGGGTAATAAACTGCCGTGGCAGCAACAGGAACTTTACAGTACCGCAGCGTCACCCCAAGTAAGCTTATCTCACCAGGGTGCGCAGGTCGGCGGCACTACCTCCAACCAGGAATAACTCATTTTCCCCTTTCCCCCCCCGTTTTTATGGAAGCCCAACCCCAGCAAATAGTGCAGAATTTTTTAGCCGCCGTGCAGCAGGGCAATATGCCCCAGGTGGCCGCCGCGCTGCACCCGCAGGTGCAGTGGAGCCAGCCAGGCAACAACCGGTTTTCCGGCCTCAAAACATCGCGCGAGGAAGTGTTCCAAATGGTGGGCGGCATGTACGAAGTGTCGGCCAACTCGCTGACTTTGACCAAGGTAGAGGTGGTGGGCACCAATGGCAACGCCGTAGCCTGCCAGCTGCATTGGCAGGCGGCCCACGTTTTCGGCAGCGCGCTCGACGTGGATAATATCGACGTGTACACGGTCGAGCAAGGCGTCATTACCCGAGTTCAGGTCTTCACTGCCGATGCGCAGCAGGAAGATTATTTCTGGAAAAACTAACAACTAATACCCCTGCCTAGCGTCCTCAACGTAAGTTATAGCAAGATGCGGGCTACTACCTACTCCAACTAAACGAGTGCGGTAAGGAATGCTTACAAAAGGGTGTATTTATACGGTGAGTACTTAGCCTGCCAGGATTAAGTAGGACGCAGAGGAGTAAATGGCAGAAAATGTTGATTTTTTGTCATTGCTAGCATTTCTGCTGACCAGTAGTTTTGTGCTCTTCTTTAACGTCCCATTGACAATTAATACTGGCCAACTGTCCACTAAAATCATTGCCACCGTGGCCATACTAGGCGTAAGACTTGTTCCTAAATACAGAAAATCGTAAAGTTGGCGGTCATGCTGAGCTTTTCGAAGCATCTCTACCGTGATACTAATCCAATCGATACAACAAAGCGGTAGAGATGCTTCGACAAGCTCAGCATGACGTTCTTTTTTCTTTTTTGCTTATTCGGGAACAAGTCTGTGCAGTTACTTGACTTGGCCGGTCCGAGTGATGTCTTTATCTGTGCCACTAACCTGCTCGCGGGCGGTTTAACCGGTATTGCTCAACCGTATGAATTCATACGGCTCACCGCCACGGATTCTTGGTATATCACGACGAGCGTGGGGCTCACACTGCTTGATACTGGATAGCGCTAGCGTTCGGCAGAGGCGTACACCCGTACATACGCTGTTAGTAACTGGGTTGCCCATGACAACATTAAAGGCACTGTCTGCTTAGTCTTTTCCTGACTCGCGACCATGACCGATTCGGTTCGTCAGATGAGACCGGGGTGCTTAAGGTCTTTTGCGCTGGCGAAAGCGGGTACCACAAACGACCGACGGGCTACCCGCACTGGGCATTCTACGCCCAGCTATAGGTACGGTTTCCGGCCGTACAAGCGGAATGTGCACTCTTCATAGTGTGTGATGGACATGTATACTTCTCGGGCGGGATTACGCTAGGCATGGATTTGGCCTTAGTGTAAGAAGGCTATAGTCACGCCCTAGCCCAGCGGGTGACCCATCCGGCCGCGCGTATTTAGTTGCCAGCCGTAGCCAGAGGCATTTCGTTTACTCGGGTGTTGTTAAACAAATAGGGGAAAACCGCCGACTCAACTTGTTATCAGCTAGCTTTAGGCCCTCTCTACTCACTTTTTATTCGACATGGATATCACACAAGTTATTGCAAATCAAGAACAAGCCTTGCTTAGCGCCATCCGTCAGCAGGATTTGGACCAGCTAGATTTATTGCTGCACCAAGACTTACTTTTCACCCTTCCCACGGGGCAGACTATTACGAAAGCGGACGATATGGCCAGCTATCGCGCTGGTTATATGGCAATAAAGAGCTTGCAGGCCAGCCAGCAGCAAATTCATCTAATTGGTGCAGCTGCGGTAGTCGCCGTTACGATTACTCTAGAAGGCACCTACCAAGGGCAGCCATTGACTGGCACGTATCGGTACCTACGCGTGTGGCAGCAAAATCAAGATGTCTGGCAAGTAATTGCCGGTAGCTGCGTAGCAATTGCAAATTGAAAGGGTGGAACAAGCTGCTAATATTTAGCCTTTCGTTCGTTTTCACTAGCTTCTTTGAATGGCATTAAGGGACGTGTAAAACTATCGTCCCACGCTATTCTTATGGCGCATTCATGCCTTAATCAGTAGCGTTCGAGCTATTTTGAGGTGGTCTAGTTGAGTAGGAAAGAATTAGGTGATATTGGCAAGTTGCTGTTGGTGAAATAGATAAGACTTTAAATAGCCGATACTGGAGTGGCGACGTTGGTGATTGTAGTAGTCAAAATACTCGGCCACGCTAGCTTGCGCATCGGCTAGGTCGCTGAAAACGGGCCAGCCGCGCAGTTCGAGTACTTCGGATTTGAGGCGCGACCAGAGGCTCTCGGCCTGGGCATTATCGTAGCACTCGCCGCGGCGACTGTGCGAGAGCTGTGCCTGGGCGTTGCGCAGCAGGGTTTTGTAGGAGTTACCCACGTACTACCCGCCCCGGTCGGAGTGGACAATCAGGCCAGGCACGGGCCACTGGGCAAGCAGCGCTCGCTGTAAGGCCATGGTCACCAGGGCTTCCGGCATGTCGGGCCGTACCTGCCAGCCCACCACCTGCTTGGTGCACACGTCCTGAAAGGCACAGCAGTAGACCCAGTTGCCGCAAGCCAGCGACAGATACGTGATGTCACTGACCCACACCCGATTAGCCTGGGTAGGGTGCGGCTGGTCGAGCAGCAGATTCGGGGCGCAGCGCTTGCCGTGGGTCGAATCTGTCGTGCTGGGCGTAAAAGCCTTAGGCTGTAAGGCCTTACGCCCGTGGCGGCGCAGGGCGGTGCGCAGCGCCTGCCGGCTCACGCGGTGACCTAACGCACGCAGTTCGACCTGCAGCCGGCGAGTGCCGTAGCGGCGCTGGTGCTCGTCAAACACGTCGACCAGCGCCGCTTCCCAAGCAGGCTCCACCTTCGTCAAGGCACGCTGGCACCAGGCGTAGCAGCGGCTGGGCACGACGTGTAAGACCTGGCAGAGCAGTCGCACCGGATAGTGAACCCGCTGCTGGTCAATAAACTGTAGCTGGCTCACGGGGTTGGGGGATGCGAAAAGATGGCGATAGCTTTTTTTAAATCTCTAGCTCCTGGGCCTACCGGCGCACCTGCGCCTGCAAGGCGCGCACCTCCGCCGTCTCCACCGCCTCCTGCGGGTCAGCGGGCAAAGGCTGTTGAGCCGCTTTCTGCCATTGATAGAGCAATTTGGCGTTGATGTTCAGGGCGCGAGCAGCCGTCAGTGTCGAGCGACTTTCGCTGGCCAGTCGCAGGGCTTCGGCTCGAAAGGCCGCATCATAGCGCAGCCGTTTGGATGGAGAGGCTTTTTCTATGGAATTGGGAAATTACCACCCACTTCTCTCCTGTATCACCCGACCACCTCATACATCTAGCTCAGTTATATGAAATTGTATCTGTTATAGGGTATAAGTGGCCGCTAGCTTTGCATATCGGTAAGTGATAAAAAAGTCTTTCTACCTAGATATGTCGATGGTTATAGCAGAAATACAGACAACCTTAGACAATATAGCAGCACAACCAACGCTTTTTATGGAAGCGAACTTTTCCAGTAGGGCGGATGCGTTGGATGAACTGGAATTCCATGTCATCGACCGGCTGGATAACTTGCTCGCAGCAGGTCAGTCGGCCGCACTCAATTGCCTTAGCAATCAGGCCACAGCCTTAAAAAAACGGCTTGAAGGCCTCGACAAACACCTATTTAGGCGGCTTCAAAAATTAATTTGGACAGGACAGTACACCCCGGATGGCTTACGTGCGTTACTAGCGACTTATATGGGGCCGGCTGGCATAAGCAATGGCTCCTCTCCGGCTACCAGCTACGACAGCCTCGACGTGCTTACCGATGGATTATTTCTAAAGCCGGACTCGTTAATAGAAGTTCCTACGCGCGAGCCCGAGATGGTATATTACCAAAAGACGCCTGCCCGCATTATCTGGGAGCTTGCCGCTAGCCTCGCGGCCCACGACACGTTTTATGACCTAGGCTCCGGGTTGGGCCAAGTGCCAATGTTGGTGCGATTACTGACTGGAGCTACCGCTAAGGGCGTCGAAATTGAGCCAGCGTACTGTCAGCATGCGCAAGCCTGTGCCGATGCACTACGGCTCACGCGAGTCCATTTCTTCAATGCTGATGCTCGCTCTCTTGATTATGCTGATGGCACTGCTTTCTTTCTATTTACGCCGTTTACGGGTTACATTCTGCAACGCGTATTGGACCGGTTGGGGCAGGTTGCAGAGCGGAAGTCACTTAAAATATTTTCGTACGGACCAGGTACCCAGGCCCTCACTCAGCAACCGTGGCTACGTTTAGTGACCCCGCATAATAATCACCTCTACCAGCTTGCCGAATTTCGAAGCTACTGAATCGGTATAACGAATACTGAGGTGTTCGGATAGAAATGGACACGGCGAAAGTAACTTTCCCTTGTCATGGAAGCAGCAAAATCAGCCGGTAAACGGCCACGAACCAAGTATGATGCGGCGTTTCGGACCGAAGTGGTCCGTCGGGTAACGCAGGATGGGCAGGCAGCGTCGCGCGTCGCGCAGGCCTTGGGCATGAGCGAGGCCGTCTTAGGCAAGTGGGTGCCCGCAGCCAAGCGGCACCCCCAGCAGGCAGCGAAGCGCTGGAGCAGGGAAACAAGCAGTTGCGAACCCAATTAGCCCGCGCCGAGATGGAGCGCGTGCATGATACCCGGCACGAAAAACAACACGGTAGGCGCGGCCCCGTAGGCCTCTACACTTCCATAATAAGATTTTCTGACTGCCCAGCTTAGTCAGTGGCCTGGTGTGGCTGCAACGTAGTGGGCCGGGCAAGTGGTGGGATTGTCCCCCGAGTAGACAATACGTAGTAGCCAGATTGGGGGCGTACCTCGACTAGCCCTTGAGCCGTTAGCTGATAGTACGCCTGCAATATGGTGTTAATACTAAGACCTTTCGCCTGGCTCAAGGTGCGTATAGAAGGCAACTTATCACCCGGCCGCAGTACCCCGTCACGAATTTGCCGCGCTAAGTGGTCAGCTAATTGAGCATAACGGAATTTCTCCTTTTTGGGAGCGCAATTCATACTGATGCCCCGATTAACCAGGGTTGCTAATACCTAAAATATGCTGATTACCAGAAAATTGCGATTGCTCGCTTCTTATTTCGCCAGACTAATGCCTTGTCAGATTTAGTTCAGTCCCCAGAATATGTTCTCTTGAGGTAGGTCAGCGGAAAATACTTGGACTTGCGTTATGAGTCCTTTCTCTACCGTATACACATCAATGTTTGCTACATCCAGCAGACCGCCCGGGGGCTGTGCTGCCTGCCAGTGCAGGATGCAGGCGACCTGATTGCCAGTGGCCGCAAAGTATTCTACGCTAATCAGTTTAATGGTACTTGCGCTTAGCTGCTGCATAGCGTGGCCCATCTGGAGTACTTCGGTGCGCGTGTGCTTGGTTCCGGCAAGACGGTTTTGCCCCGGTTGCTGCCAAGTCACCTGCGGGTGTAGCAAGGCCTTTGTTCGCTCATGGTTACCGGCCTGGTAGGACATTAAAAATGCTTTGACTACTTGCATGGGCGTGATGGTATCAGTCATCAACACATGACTGGCATGTACAGCAGCCGGTCGGGCAACAGGTCCTGGGCTGGCATTAAAAAAGGCGACCAGGCAGGTGGTAAACAAAATTTTCATCGGACCACGTTACGGTTAAAGGACACGGCAAAATTCCCCTTAAGCGAGGCCCAATGACGTATCCTTTGCCGCCTATTACCAGTCCGATTACGCCGCGCTCGATGTCTATAATTTATAAATTAAAATATATTATTTTTTAGTATAAAACTTATTAGTGGCTGTTGCAGAATTCTTAGAGGGAGTAGGATAATTCAATCGCTATGTTTAAGAGAAGGTCCTTTAGCTAGTCGGCGCAGCATCAGATGGCAGAAGCAGGCTTTGATAATCGCCTCACTTACACGGGGATTGGTTTCGTAGTCGCGGCCCGCCACGCGCCGGTACTTACTCAGCCAACCGAAACTGCGCTCCACCACCCAGCGCCGGGGCAACACCACGAAGCCCTTGGTGCCGGGCGGAGCCCGGACCACCTCCACCCGCAGGCCCAGCGCGGCGGCGGCCGTGGCCACCAACGGCCCCTGGTAGCGAGCATCGGCCCAGAGCAGCTGTAACTGCGGCGCGTTGGCCCTCGCCTGGGCCAGCACCGGGGCGGCCCCAACGGGGTCTTGCACGCTAGCCGCCTGCACCAGTACGGCCAGGGGTAAGCCCTGGGTGTCCACCACGATATGCCGCTTACGGCCAGCTACTTGCTTGCCCGCGTCGTAGCCGTGACAGCCCCCCTTTTACCGCCCGTGCGCACGAACTGCGAGTCGATGGCGCCGGCTGTTGGTTCCGGCTCGCAGGTGAGTTGGCGCACTTGCTGGCGCAGGCCCGTGAGCAGGTGGTCCCAGGTGCCGTCCTCGCGCCAGGCTTCAAACTGCTTATACACCGTGCGCCAGGGCGGTAGGTCGTGCGGCAGCAAAGGCCAGGCCCCACCGGCCCGCAACTGGTAAAAAATAGCGTTGAGTAACTCCCGTTTACTGTGCAGCGGTGGCCGACCCAGGCCGCTACTGCGCACGTAAGGCTCAACTAGTTGCCATTCGGTATTGGTTAAATCGGTAGCGTAAGTGACGCGGGACATAGAACAAACTTACATAGCACTTTTATTTCCCTACTCCCTCTAAGACTAAGAAATACGCACGCGATTAATTCCCAAAAAAGCGCCTAATGCTAAGCCCACGGCCAGCAGGCCACCCAGCAGCACGGTGCTGCTCAGTTGCAGAAAGCTCACCACCAGCGCTGAGATGCTGAGCTGTAGTAGCCCCAACAGCAACACCGTGCTCACCTGCGAGCAGCCCAGGGCCAGTAAGCAGTGGTGCACATGGTTTTTATCCGGGCTGAAGGGCGAGCGGCCAGCGGCAAGGCGCACTAAGAATACGCGGATGGTATCGAACAGCGGCACGAACAAGATGGCCAGGGCTAACACGGGCGTGGCCGCGCCCGCGGGAAGGCGCCCGGCGTGCCCCATTTCAATGAACTGGATAGCCAGCACGGCTACGATAAATCCGCACACGAGCGAGCCAGTGTCGCCCAGAAAGATTTTGGCCCGGTGAAAGTTGTGGCGCAAAAAGCCCAGTAGGCCACCCAGCAGGCAGACGGCCACATAGGCGTAGCCGCCGAACTCGGCGCCGCCATAGCAAAAAAAGGCGTAGCCGAAGCAGACGCACATGAGCCCCACCAGGGTGCCCGCCAGCCCGTCGAGGCCGTCGATGAGGTTGATAGCGTTGGTGATACCCACTACTACCAGAAAAGTGAAGCCGTAGCTGATGCCGACCGGTAGCTCGCCGATGCCCAGCAGTCCCTGAAAAGTGGTGATGCGCACATCGGCCATTACGAGCACGACACCGGTGGCCAACAACTGGCCCACAAATTTTTTGGTAACCGAGATGGTCACCAGGTCGTCTTTCAGGCCCACGAAAAATAGCAGCAGGCAGCCGGCCAGCAACTGCTGCACGCCGTGACCGAGCGGCGCGAAGATGGTAAGCGCCGAAAAAAAGCCCGCCAGTACCGCCACGCCCCCCAGGCGCGGCGTCAGGTTACGGTGCACGGTGCGCTCGTTGGGCACATCAAGCAGTTGCTTAAGATGGGCCACATAGACGATGGCAGGCACCGCAAATAAGGCCACTACCAGCGCCCAGAGCGTGGCAAGCCCCAGCGGGAGCAGCGAAGAGAGAAAAGAAGTAGCTATTGGCATAAGGAAGTCAGGAGTAAGTGCTTGTGCTGATGCACGCGGCTTGCCAACGCGGTGCCAGCGGGGATGCAACCGTCTATTCAATTTATAATCAAATACTTGCCCGTTACTGGTTGCTGGCTGCGCATCTGCTTTTTAGAGTTCTTATCCGAAAACTGGAAGCGGCTAGCGCCTTACCAGCGGCGGCATCGGCCCGGGCAGTTCGCTACCTGCCTAGCTAGGAAAGGACTATTACTTGCCCACTCGGCCAGCCCCTGGGCCCATCCCCACAAGCACTCTGCATTCCGGACCAGATTCTAGAAATTGGAACTGGCGAATGACTGACCCTGAATCTATTTTACTGACAATCAGCATTTTTAGATATAGGCGTCGGCTTGGCACCGCATTGGCCTTGAGCGGGCCAAACGAATTGCTATGTCAAACCAACCCCAAAAAGTCTTCCTGGTCGATGATGACCCCTTCTGCCGCCAGCTGATGGAGCACTGCGTACGGAACTGCGGCTACCACGACGTGCGCACCTTCGACAACGGCGCCACCTGCCTCGATGCCCTCATCGACGAGCCCGACATCATCTTTCTCGACCAGATGATGGGCACCGTGTCGGGTACCGATGCCCTCAAGGCCATCAAGCGCTTCAACCCCGACATCTACGTGGTGCTGGTGAGCGGGCAGCAGCAGGTGCAGGTGGCCGTGGACTCGCTCAAGTACGGCGCCTTCGACTACGTGGTGAAAGATGAGCGCCTCGACGAGCGCCTAGCCGCAGTGCTGGGCAAAATCGAGCAGGTGCAGAACCTGCTGGCCAGCCGCTGCAAGCCCAAGTCGCGCTTTCTATCCTTCTTTTCACTTTAACAGCGCCGGCCTTGATGAAAAAAAAACTACCCGCGCGCTTGCTCGGCCTGACTGGCCTAGTGGGGCTAGGGCTGCTGAGCAGCTGCACCCAAAACCTTTTCCTGACCCAAAAGAAGCTGCCGCCAGCGGCCGCCCTATCCGTGGCGGCCAGCTACGAATACCACATCCGCAAGGATGATAAGATGAGCATTAGCGTGTTTGACCACGAGGAGTTGAGCATCGGCTCGGTGTATAGCCGCTACAGCACCAACGAAAACGAGGGCAAGTGGGAGCTGGTCGACGCGGCTGGCAACCTCAACGTGGCCAAGATTGGGGACACTCACGTGGAAGGGCTCACGGTGCCCGAGGCCGAGGCCCAGCTCGAAAAGCTGCTGGGCAAATGGATTATGAACCCCCAGGTTACGCTCAAGGTACTTAACAAGGAGGCCACTGTGCTGGGCGAGGTGAACACCCCCGGCAACGCCCGCCTCGACAAGGACCGCAACACGCTGGTGCAGGTGCTGGGCAAGGCCGGCGACTTCGGCGTGTACGCCGACAAACGCCACGTGAAGGTAGTGCGCCAGAACGCCACCGGCACGCAAGCTACCGAGGTAGACCTAACCAAGCTCAGCTTCTTCGACCAGGAGAACATCATCATTCTGCCCGGCGACGTGGTGTTTGTGCCCAGCAAAAACGGCAAGCAGTTCGACCGCAAAGCGCCTTCCATTCTGGGGGTAGCCTCCATTGTGTCGGCCATTTTCATCATCATTCGTTACGTGCACCCCTAGCCGTTAAGTTTATGAGCCTATCCCAAACTCTGCGCCCGCTGCGCCCCCTGTGGACGGGCCTGCCAGTGATGCTGCTTACCACCGGCCTGAGCCTGACGGCCGCCTGGCAGTACCTGCGCTACGCCACGCCCCTGTACGAGAGCACGGCCAAAATCAAGCTGGCCGACGTGAACGAGGGCGTGCTGAACACGACGCTGCTTAAAAACCTGGACGCCTTTTCGGGCGACAACCGCACCAGCGCCGAGGTGGAGCTGGTGCGCTCGCCGCTGCTGCTGAGCCGCGCCCTCGACCGCCTGCCCTTCGACCTGAGCACTTACCGCGTGGGCAAGCTGCGCACCACCGAGCTCTACCGGGCTAGCCCCGTGCAGGCCACCATTGTGCTGCGAAACCCCCGCTGGGCCGAGGAAAAATTTGACGTGCGCGTGGATGCGGCCGGCGGCGTGCGCGTGGCTGCCCCCTCGGGCGAGCTGGCCGAGGGCCGGCTGGGCGAAACCCTGCACCTAACCGGCGCCGACGTGCGCTTGGCCCCCAACGACTCGCTGCTGCGCGCCCGCCCCGACCTGGGCGTGGCCGACCACTACGAGCTGGTGCGCCACGACCGCGCCCGCCTGCTAGAGGCCATAGCCAGCCGCCTCGACGTGATGAGTACCGACCACTTTGTGCCCGTGCTGCGCATCAGCTACCAGAGTGCGGTGCCTCAGAAAGCGGCGGACCTAGTGAATGCCCTCTCCACGGTGTACCTCGAAGACTACCTGGCTACTAAATACAGGGTGGTGAACTCGGCCGCCGAGTCGATTGGGCAACAGCTCAAAACTGTGCGCAGCACCCTAGCCCATTCCGAAGACACGGTGCAGCAGTATCGCGACCGCGAGCGCATCGTCAACATCAAGCAGGAAACCGATACCGACCTGCACAAGGTGGCCGAGCTGAAGATGCAGCGCGCCACGCTGCGCATGAGCCTAGCCGCCGCCAACGACCTCTACCGCTACATGACCGACGGCAAGCGCTCGGCCCTGGAGCTGGCCCCCAACTTCGAGGCGTTCAATGACATGCTCTCGACGGACATCATCAAGAAAATCAAGGACCTGCAAGCCGAGCGGCACGACTTGCGCCTGCGCTTCACGCCCGAGGATGAGCAGGTGAAAGCCGTGGATTTGAAGCTGGCCGACCTGAACAACTACCTGCTCGAAAGCATCCGCAACACGCGCAATAACCTCACCATCAAGAGCCGCGAGCTCGACCGGGCCATTGCCCAGGCGGAGGGCGTGTTCGTGGGCCTGCCCACCCGCGAGAAGGACTTGACCATCTTGCAGCGCGACTTCCAGCTCAACGAGAAGCTTTACACCTTCTTACGCGAGAAAGAAACCGAGGCCGAGATTGCCAAGGCCTCGCCCACCTCGTACCACCGCATCATCGCCAGCGGCGAGGTACCGGTAGAGCCTACCTCGCCGCACCGCACCTTCGTGCTTATTTTGTCGGGCTTTCTGGGCCTGCTGGCCGGCGTACTGCTAGTGTACCTGTGGCGCCTGGTGCGCTCGACGCCCGGCGACGCCGACGGCGTGCAGAAGGAAACCCGCACCCCGCTGGCGGCCATTATTCCGCACCTGACGGGCGGGCTGGCCGGCCGGCTGGCCTTCTTTACCCAGCTAGCCACCAAGCTCACGCTGAAGGGACTGCTGGCACCCGGCACTAAGCTGGTAGTGAGCGCCTTCACCACGCACGAGGGGCAGCAGTTCTTCTATGATAACCTGCGCGCTGCCCTGGCTGCCCGGGGCCTGAAGCTGCGCGCCGTGACCCTGCGCGATGCCCAGTCGCCCAACCCCGCTGCCCACCCCGACGAGGTGCTGCTGGTGCAAAACCTGCACCTCGACCAGGACCCCCACGCCCTGGCCGTGATGCGCGAAGCCACCGTCAACTTGTTCGTCGTGGACGGTTTGCGCACCCCTACCCGCCGCCTCGCCGAGTTGGAGCTGCTGGCCCAGGAGTTTAGCCTGCCGGGCGTGCAGCTCTGCCTCAACCGGGCCGGCTACGCGCCGGGCCCGCTGCGGGTGCTGGCCCAGCGCCTGCGGCGCATTTTCGGCCGGCGCCGCCCCGACCGCCCGGCGGCCGCCCCCCTCGCCCTGCCGCTGGCCGGCCTCGATTTACAATCGTGAGCCAGGCGCTGTTATTGCCGTCCTGGGCGGCCCGCCTGGGGCGGCTCGCGGTGGCCCCGCGCTACTGGGTTATCGCGGGCCAGGCCGTGGTGAGCGGCACCAGCTTTTTGACTAACCTGTTTATTGCTAAGCTGTGCGGGCTAGCCACGTTTGGCGAGTACAGCGCCTGGCAGCTAGTGTTGCTGCTGGCGCTGGCCGTGCAGGGCGCCGCCGTTACGCAGCCCATGCAGGTGGTGCTGGGCACCCTGCCGGCCGGGCGCCGGGCCGCCTACGGGCGGCTGGTGCTGGGCCTGCAAGTGGCCTTTAGCGGGCTGGCGGTGGCGGCCACGGTGGCCGGCGCTAGCTGGCTGCCCCAGGCTGTAGCAGTGCTACCCGCCTTTGTGGTGCTGCTGGCCGCCGCCGGCTTGCAGGACACCCTGCGCAAGCTGCTGCTGGCCGAGGGCCGGGTGCAGGCTGCCTTGCTGGCCGATGGGCTGTCGGGCGGCGGGCAGCTGCTGGTGCTGCTGGCGCTGGCCCTGCGCCTCGCCCCGGCCACCCTGGCCGAAGTGCTTTGGGCCGTGGGCCTTACTACCCTGCCGGCGCTGCTGGTAGGCGCGGGGGCACTAGGGGCCTGGCCCGGCCTGGGGGGTCTGCGCCGCTACGGGCGACGGCACTGGCGGCAGGCCCGCTGGCTGCTGCCCACCGCCCTGCTGCAATGGAGCTCGGCCAACGTGCTACTGGTGTTTGCGGGCTGGGTAGGCTCGCCGGTGATGCTGGGCGTGCTGCGCCTGGCCCAAACGGCGATGGGCGTTTTCAACCTGGGCTTGCAGGCCGTAGAAAACTACGCCCTGCCGCGCCTTAGCCAGAGCTTCCACCAAGCCCCAGCTGCCTTTGCCCGCCAGCGCGCTGCCCTCAGCCAGAAGATGCTGCTGGCTGCCGGCCCCGCGCTGCTGCTGCTGGCCCTAGCGGCCGGCCCACTACTGGCGCGCTTTGGCCCGGCGGGCGGGGCGGCTTATGCTGGCCTGCTGCGCTGGTGCTGCCTGCTCTACGGTGTGATTTTGCTGGTGTATCCGTTGCGCCTGACAGTGCGCCTACTGGGTGACGCGCGCCATTATTTCGGCGGCTACGTGTTCAGCATCGCGGCCTCGCTGGCCAGTGTACGCTGGCTCACCGCCCACTATCAGGCTAGCGGCGTGGTGCTGGGCTGGCTGCTGGCCCAGCTGGTGCTGGGGGCCTACTGGGCCTGGGCCGTGCGCCGGGCAGCCGCCAGCGGCTAAGCCAGCGGCTGTTTCCCCCTTTCTTCTTCATTTATCCTTTATCGATCAATGCAGGTCATCCACTTAATCTTAGGCAAGGCCAATCCCGAGCGCATGAACGGGGTCAACAAGGTGGTGCACGCGCTGGCCACCCAGCAGCACCGCGCGGGGGCTAGCGTGGCCGTGTGGGGCATCACGGCCGACCTCAGTACTAATTACCCGGCCCGCGAGTTTGCTACCCGGCTGTTTCCGGCCCGGCGCAATCCGTTTGGGCTGGCCCCCGAGTTGCGCGTGGCGCTGCGGCAGCTGGCCGGGCAGCCGGTGGTTATTCATCTGCACGGGGCGTTTATCCCGGTGTATTTCTCGGTGGCGCGGCTGCTGACAGCCCTCAACATCCCGTATGTGCTGACGCCCCACGGCAGCTACAGCCCAGCGGCCCTGCGTAAGAGCCGCCTCACCAAGCTGGCCTACGGGCGCTTGTTTGAGCGCTACCTACTGCGCCGGGCGGCGCGGGTGCACTGCCTGGGCGAGAGCGAGGTAGCTGGCCTGCGCTACCTCCATCCCCACCTGCCCACGACGCTGCTGCCCTACGGCTTCGAGCCGCCCCAGCCAGTGGTGCCCGCCGAGGCGGCCGCGCCGGGCCGCTTCCGGGTGGGTTTCTGCGGGCGCCTCGACGACCACCACAAGGGCCTGGCTTGCCTGCTGGCGGGCTTTGCCGCCTTTGCCCGCCAAGTGCCGGACGCCGAGCTTTGGATAATCGGCGATGGCCCCGACCGGGCGCGGGTAGAGGGCTGGGCCGCGGCCGCGCCGGCCGGCGCGGTGCACCTGCTGGGCAGCCGCTACGGCGACGAGAAAATCGGCCTGCTGGGCCAGCTCGACGTGTTTGCCCACACCTCGCACTACGAGGGCCTGCCCACTGCCGTGCTCGAAGCTGTGGCCCTAGGCGTACCCTGCGTGGTAACGGAAGCCACCAACCTGGGCAGCTACGTGCGCGAGTTTGACTGCGGCGAAGTGCTGCCCACTGCCGACCCGGCCCTGCTCACCCAGGCCTTGCACCGCCAGCATGCCGCCTGGCTAGCCGGCACCGCTGCTACCGAGCTAGCCCCGCGCTGCCGCCAGATGGTAGGCACCGCCTTCTACTGGCCCCAGCTCCTGCCCTCCTACGAGCAGTTCTACCAGCAGGTGCTGGCGGCGTAGCACCACCCGAGCCATCGGCCATCCCTAGTATACAAGCAGAATACGCTATTATGCATCAAAAAGCTACCGTTCCTCCCCATGCTCGCTTTTTGCGCCAGCTGAGCACGTTGCTTACGCTTATCGTGCTGATTAAACTGGCTGGATTTTTTACTTGGAATGAGGATGTGGGCGTGACGCGCCTGCTGAAGCTAGTGAGCCGCCTGGCCATGACGGGCGCGGCCTACGCAACATACTGCCTGATAATCAGGCGCGGGGCAGTAGACTCGTTTCGGTGGCAGCACCGCGCCTCACCGCTGCTCTATGGGGCGTACCTGGGGCTAGGGCTGGTGTCGGTGCTGTGGTCTACTAACCCGGGTTACTCACTCTTGCAGTGGTTTATGGACGTGGAAACGCTGGTGTTTTCCTTCTACTTCGTGAAGTGCTTTTTGCTGCTAGAAGCGTTTTTCCCCGACAGCCCGGTACGCTTCTACCACGTGCTGGGCAACGCGGCTTTTCTGATTTTGCTGGTGTTTCTGGGCGGGCTGCTGGTGGCACCCAACACCTTTTACCGCCTCACCCACGACGGCGACGAGGCCCGTCTGGGCGGCTTCATCATGAACCCCAACGAGCTGGGCATGCTCTGCGCAGTGGGTATCGCCTGCCTGATTTTCAACTTCTACCGGCACCACCGGCCGGCCCTCACCGCCCTCAAAATTGGGTTGCTGCTACTAGCCCTGTTCCTTACTGGGTCGCGCTCGTCGCTGGTGGGCTTTTTGCTGATTGCCTTCTTTCATATTCAGCAGGCGGGCAACGTGCGCCTGAAAACGGCGGCCAACCTGGCGGCGCTGCTGGCCGTGCCGGCGCTGGTGCCGCTGGTGTTTGTAAAGCAGGGTGGCCTCGACGAGGTACTGAGCATGACCGGCCGGCTACCCTTCTGGCGCGCGCTGCTCACCGAGGGGCTCTCCCGCGAGCCTCTATTGGGCTACGGCTTTATGCGCATCAGCTACGGCGAGTATTTCCAGAGCGTGCACACCTACGCCGCCCAGATGGCCCACAACACCTTCATCCAAGTGCTGATGAATCTGGGGCTGGTGGGTTTCACCATTGTCATGCTCCAGCTAGCCTTTACCATTCGGGCGTTTGGGCGGGCTCCTAGCCCCCAGCTGCGGCTGCTAGGCATGGGGTTGCTCATCCCCATTCTCATTAATTCCTTCACCGAGTTCGGCATCTTTGGCATGACCAACTATGGCATTCTCTTCTACCAATTTCTCATCTGCTTCGGCAGCCTGCGCTTCTACGCCCTGCTCACGCCGCGCGAGCAGCAGCGGCTGCTGCACCGCCGGCCCGAGCTGGCCGTGGTCTAAGGCCCTAGCTGCCGCGCGTTTCGGTTCGGCTGAAACGGCCTGGCAGCTTTCCGGCCAGTAAAGCTTCCCATAAGCCCGCGGCGGCCCCTAGCGCGAGTTGGAGGCCGCCGCTGTTGGGTAGCAGGCGCCGGGCGCGGCGGGTAATGGTCGTTCCAGATACTAGAAAGCCATTCCAGCCTGTAGAGGCCCCTGGCTAATGAGTGTTTTTTAATTGCTGATTAACAGTTTATTAAAGATTATTTATTCTTTGGCACCAGCTTGGCCTTAGGGCTGGCATGACGCATTCACTACTCTCCTCCGCCCCGGCGGCCGCCACCTCTCCCGACCTGCCTGCGCTGCTAGCGCGCCTGGGCTACGCGCCGGTTACCGAGGGCGGCGTGCGCCTGCGGGGCTGCCGCAATGCCGACGGCAGCCTGCGCTGGGTGTGGCCCACTTCGCTCCGGCAGCCCCTGTTTCTGGAATTCTACAACGCCGCCTCGGTCAAGGGCCGCGTATTCAGTGCGCTGGTGCGGGCGGCTTTTGCGTGCCGCCTAGCGGGCCTGTTTTTCAAAAAGCTCCCCGGCCAGTTTGCCCCCACCGGCGAGCAGGCGTGGCCACGGGGGGGCTTTGCCCTGTTTACCGGCACGCCGGGCCCCAACCGCAAGGCGGTGTGCTGCTACCCCCTGCCCGCCGGGCAGCTGGTATTTGCCAAGCTGCCCCTGGGGCCGGCCGCTCCCGCTAAGGTGCAGGCCGAGGCGGTTCACCTGCGCCAGCTAGCCACCCTACGGCCCCAAAGCTTTACCCTGCCCCGGGTGCTATACTACCAGCCCACGCAACTGCTGCAAAGCGGCGTGAAAACGCCCGGCAGCCGCCGCGCCGCACGCTTTGGCGCGGCCCACGCCCGTTGCCTCACCGAACTGCTAGCCGCCACTGGCGGGCGCCAGCCGCTCGGCGCCAGCACTTACTGGCGCACTACCAGCGAGCAGGTAGCGGCGCTAAGTGACCTGGCCGACACGCGCATTCCCTTTGGCCTGCGCGCCAAGCTGGGCCACTTGCTGGCCGCCCTCGACCCGCAGCAAACGCTGACCTTTGGCTTTGCCCACGGCGACTTCACGCCCTGGAACTGCTGGCTGACACCCCAGGGGGTGGCGCTCTACGACCTGGAGCTAGCCCAGCCCCAGGCCCCGCTCCTCTACGACCTGTTTCACTTCGAAACCCAGCAGGCGCTGCTCGTGGCGCGGCGGCCGGCCGCCGCTATTCGGGCGCGGGCACTGGCCGTGGCCGCCGCGTTTTTTCCGGACTTGCCAGCCACCGAGGTGGCCACGGCCTGGCGGCTCTATCTGCTTCACCAGGTATCGACGGGGGCGCTGCTCTACCATGCGCAGCCCGACTGGCACACCCAAATAAGCTGGCTGCTCAACGGCTGGAATGCCCTGCTGACCCTGGAGCTAGCCTCGGCGGTGGCGCACCGCCAGCTAGCCATCTACGACCTGCTCGATTATGTGCAGCTGCTGCCTCAGCCGGGCGTGCTGCTCAAGCCCCGCGCCGCTAACCCCTACTACCCCGCCGCTAGCTCTGACCTGGATGTGCTGCTAACGCGGGCGGGCACCCAGGCGGGCGTGCGCTTTCTGCAAAGCTGGCCGCTGGGGCAATCGGTGCGGGTGCGCCGGGCGGGCCACATGGTATCGGCCGATTGCCTATTTCAGGATAACTCCCTGCTGTCGGTTGACTTGCTGCACCAACTGCACCGGAAGGAGCTGCACCTGCTCGATGCCGGTGCTGTGCTCACGCAGGCCGAGCGCGGGGCGGCGGGCGTACCCGTGCCCACCCTGCTGCACGATTTTACTTATACCTGGCTGTTTTACTTTCTTAACCAGAGCAACATGCCCCTAGGGCACTTGCGCCACTTCGAGCAGTTGCCCGCCGAGCGGCAGGCCGGCCTAGTGGTGCACCTGCGCGTGGCCTACGGGCTCAGCTTTAGCAGCCTGGCCTGCGCCAGCGTGTACCAGGTAGGCAAGGCAGCGCTGCTAAACCTAGCGCTGCGCCAAGCGCCGGCCAACGGGCGGGTGGTGCGCAAGGCCCGCGGCCTGCGCTACCTGCTGCACACGGCCGCCGAATTTATGCGGCCGGGTGGCCTCATTATCACCTTCAGCGGAGTCGATGGCGCCGGCAAGTCCACCGTTATCGGGCACGTGAAGGAGCAGCTCGAAAAAAAGTGGCGCAAGCGCGTGGTGGTTATTCGCCACCGGCCCTCGGTGCTGCCCATTCTCAGCGCCTGGCAGTATGGCAAGGTGGGGGCCGAGGCCCGCAGCGTGCAAAGCCTGCCCCGCCAGGGCCAGAACTTCGGCCTGGCGTCGTCGCTGCTGCGCTTTGGCTACTACTACCTCGACTACGTGGTGGGCCAGGCCGTTATCTGGCTGCGGCATACTCGGCGCGGCCACGTGGTGCTCTACGACCGCTACTACTTCGACTTCATCAACGACGGGCGGCGCAGCAACATCAGCCTGCCCCAGCGCTTTACGCAGGCTCTGTACGCGCTGGTCAACAAGCCCAAGCTCAACTTCTTTCTCTACGCCGACCCGCAGGAGATTTTGCGGCGCAAGCAGGAGCTGTCGGCCGGCACCATCACCCAGCTCACGCAGCAGTACCAAGCGCTGTTTGGCCAGCTAGGGGCCCGCTACCGCCGCTCGCGCTACGTGCCCATCGAAAACCAGGACCTCGACGCTACGCTGGCCCTGATTGGTACCTACATCCAGCAGGAAATCTAGCCCAGCCGGCCTATTCGCGGTCATTATTTTCATTTAAAGTCAAGTAGTTATGAAATATTTTCTGGAGGCGCTTGTGCGGCGGCGCAATCCCGAGTTTGCGCTGCACCCGGCCGTGGGCCCAGGCGTGCTGCTTGGCTTTGGCCTGAGCACGGCGGGCAGCCTGCTGCGCGGGGCGCGGCTATGGCTGCGGGGCCGCGCCAGTGGCGGGGCCATGTTGGGGCGCGGCGTGCGCTTTCACTACCTGGAGCTGATTCGCTTTGGCAAGTGGCTGAAAGTGGGGGATTTTGTGCAATTCAGCGGCCTCGGGGCCGAGGGGCTGACCTTGGGCGACCGGGTGAGCATCGGGGCTCACAGCCAGCTCATCGTCTCTACCTCGCTGGCCGAGCCGGGCCGCTTTATCCGGCTCGGCAGCCGGGTGGGCATCGGCGAATTTGCCTACCTGGGCGGCGGTGGCGGCCTCAGCATCGGCGACGACTGCATCATCGGCCAGTACTTCAGCTGCCACCCCGAAAACCACGTGCACGCCGACCCCGGCGTGCCCATCCGCTTGCAGGGCGTCACGCGCCAGGGTATCAGTATCGGGCCAGGCTGCTGGATTGGCAGCAAGGTGACGGTGCTCGACGGCGTGCGCATCGGGGCTGGCTGCGTGGTGGCGGCCGGGGCGGTGGTCACGCGCTCGGTGCCGGCCGGCTGCGTGGTAGCGGGTGTGCCCGCCCGCGTCCTCAAGCACCGGGCGCTGGGCCCGCTCACGCCCCAGCTAGCCTCCGAACTTCTCACCGCTGCCTGATTATGAATACTGTACTTATTACGGCCTACGCCGTGAACCCCTACAAGGGCTCGGAAGATGGCATGGGCTGGAATTTTATTCTCCAGGCGGCGCGCTTCCAGCGGGTTATCGCCGTGACGCGCCACAACAACGGCCCGCACATTCGGCGCTACCTGGCCGCTAACCCAGCCTTGGCGGCGCAGGCTGCCAACGTAGAGTTTCTCTATTTTGACCTGCCCGCCTGGACCCGCTGGTGGAAGAAAGGGCCGCTGCTCTCCCTCATTTACTTCTACATGTGGCAGCTGGGGTTAGCCGTGTGGCTGCGCCACCGCCGGCTGCCCGTAGATGTGGTACACAACCTCAACTTTCACAACGACTGGACGCCCTCTTTTCTGTGGCTGCTAGGGCGGCCAATGGTGTGGGGGCCCATCGGGCACCACCCCCCCATTCCGCGCACCCACCTGGCCCAGTACGGCCGCCGGGCGCTGCTCAAAGACCAGCTCATCGGTAGTCTCAAGCATGTATTTTGGGCGGCCGACCCGTTTTTGCGCGTCACGCGCCGTCGAGCCAGGCAAGTGCTGTGCATGAATTCGGCCGTGGCGCCGCGCCTGGGCCTGTTGCGCAGCCGCTACGAGATAGTGCCCTCGGTGGCCATCGACCTGCCCGCCGCCAGCAGTGCGCCAGCCCCCAAAACGTCGTTCACGGTGATGATTGCCGCCCGCATGGTGCCGCTCAAGGGCTTCGACATGGTAATTGCCGCCTTCGCCGCCTTCTACCACGCGCTGCCCGCCGCAGAGCAGCCGCTCGCCCGCCTGCTGCTCATTGGCAGCGGCCCCGAGGAAGACCGCCTGCAACGCCTGCTGCACGCCCACCAGCTAACTACCTGCGCCGTGCACCGCCCCTGGCTTGACCGCCAGGAGTTGCTGGAAGTGTACCGCGAGGCCTCCGTTTTTTTCTTTCCCTCGCACGAGGGGGCCGGCATGGTAGTGGCCGAGGCCATGAGCTATGGCGTGCCGGTGCTTTGCTACCAGAATGAGGGCCCCGGCGAGCTGACGCCCACCGCCTCCAGCCTGAAAGTACCCTACGGCACCTTCGCCCAAAACGCCGCCGATTTTGCCGAGCGCCTGCGCTGGCTGCATGACTCGCCGGCCCTGCTCGCCGCCGAGGCTACCCTAGCCTACCGCCACGTGGCGCAGCACCACACCTGGGAGCAGCGCGGGCAGCAGTTGCGCCGCATCTACCAGCAGGCCCTGGCCGCTTAGCCTAGCGCAACGGGCCCCGGCTAGCCTGCTACTGAGCCCTTTAATATTTATCCATCAGCGCATTATTACTGCCACGTACCGCATGCGATTTATTGCCGTTCACTTACTCAACGACCGTAGTGGGAGCCCGCTGGTGCTGCGCCAGGCACTAGAGGCCCTGCGCGAGGCCGGCCACCCCATCGACCTGCTGACGGCTACCCCCGGCGAGCCCGGCTTTCTGAGCGATTTGCCGGGCATCACCACGCACCCGCTGGCCTACCGGTGGTCGGCCAGCCCGTGGCGCACCCTGGTACAGTTTGCGCTGGTGCAGTGGCTGGTGTTCTGGAAAATACTGCGCCTGGCCACTCCTAATAGCGTGGTGTATATCAACTCTTTGCTGCCGGCCGGAGCCGCCCTGGCGGCCCGCTGCCGCGGGGCGCGGGTCGTATACCACCTGCACGAGGTATCGCTGCGGCCGGCACCCCTGCGGCGCCTGTTGTGCGCGGTGGCCGGCGCCACGGCCCACCAGGCGCTGTGCGTGTCGGAGCACGTACGCGCCACGCTCGCCCTGCCCATTGCCCGCCAGGCAGTGGTGCACAACTCGCTTCAGCCGCAGTTTATGCGCCGGGCGCTCGCCGCGGCCCCGTACCAGCCGGCGGCACCCTTTGTGGTGCTCATGGCCTGCTCGCTGCGCGACTACAAGGGCGTGCCGGAGTTTGTGGCCCTAGCCCAGGCCCTGCCCGAAATGCACTTCGAGCTAGTGCTCAATGCCCTACCGGCCGCCGTGGCTGCCTTTGCTGCCGGGCGCGCTCTGCCAGCCAATCTGCGGCTGTTTCCAGCCACGGCCGATATGCACCCGTATTATCAGCGCGCGGCCGTGGTCGTCAACCTGTCGCGGCCCGATGAGTGGGTCGAAACCTTCGGCATGACCGTGCTGGAGGGCCTAGCCTACGGCCGGCCCGTCATTGTGCCCCCGGTGGGCGGGGTGGCCGAAGTTAACCAGCACCCGCACACGGGCTTTGCTCTCAACGGGCGCGACCTGCCCGCCCTTCAGCACGCCCTGCGCCTGCTGCACCACAACCCGCCCTGCTACGCGCGCATGGCCGCCGCCGCCCGGCAACGGGCGCTGGCCTTCGCGCCCGAGCAGTTTGCTGGGCAACTCTGTGCGGCCCTGGCCCCCTGGCTGCCCACCGCCGAGCCCATGCTGCGCGTGGCGGACTGAGGGCGGCGCCTTGAGTAACTATTTCTGGTTTTTTCTATTTTATAACTGCATTCGTATGCCCACAACTAGTACCTCCAAAAAGAAAGTCGCCATCATTGGTACCGTCGGGCTGCCCGCCTGCTACGGCGGCTTCGAAACTCTGACGGCCTACCTCGTTAAACACCTGCACCAGGAACACGACCTGACCGTGTATTGCAGCGGCAAGAAATACCCGCGCGCCGCGCGCCGCTCGCACTACGAGAGCGCCCGGCTGGTGTACCTGCCCGTGCAGGCCAACGGTGCCCAAAGCGTGCTCTACGATTGCCTCAGCATCCTGCACGCGCTGTTTTTTGCCGATGTACTGCTTATTCTGGGTGTGCCCGGCGGGGTGCTACTGCCCTTCGTGAAGTGGTTTACGAACAAGAAAATCATCGTGTCAATCGACGGCATTGAGTGGCGGCGCGATAAGTGGAACCGCTACGCCAAGTGGTTTTTGCGCTGGTCGGAAAAGCTAGCCATGAAGTACTCGCATGTGGACATCTCCGACAACGACGCCATCCAGAATTACACAGCGCGCGCCTACAGCACCCGCAGCCGCGTGATTGAGTACGGCGGCGACCACGCCCAGCCCCAGCCCATTACCGACACCCACCGCCAGCAGTTTCCCTTCCTCACCCAGCCCTACGCGTTCAAGGTATGCCGCATCGAACCCGAAAACAACGTGGGCCTAGTGCTGGCCGCCTTCGCCGAGTTGCCTAACTATCCCTTCGTACTGGTGGGCAACTGGCAAAACAGTGCATACGGCCGCCAGCTGCGTGAGCAGTATCAGGCTTACCCCAACCTGCACCTGCTCGACCCCATCTACAACCAAGCCCTGCTCGATGTGCTGCGTAGCAACTGTTGCGTGTACGTGCACGGCCACAGTGCCGGTGGCACCAACCCCTCGCTGGTAGAGGCCATGAGCCTGGGGCTGCCCGTGCTAGCCTTCAACGTGTCGTTCAACCGGGCTACCACCGAGCAGCAGGCCCTCTACTTTACCGACAAGGCCGAGCTGAAGCGCCACGTCAATGCCACCTCTATCGGCACCTGGAAGGCGCTGGGCCAGCAGATGAAAACCATCGCAGCACGGCGCTATAACTGGGCGGGCATTGCCCGTAAGTATAACTATCTCATTCAAAAAGCGGCCTCCCTTTCATCTAGCCAAGCCAAGGCCGACTTGCGGCCTCAGCTCAGTTACCTCCCTGCCCCCCAGCTGGTGCAGCATCAGCTAGGCCAGTATAACACCTTGCGCATGTTTTACGAGGAAGAATAAAACAGCGGATTAACGTTTGTTAGGCAAAATGCAATTTGAAGCGGCACGGTAAAACAGGTAGAAATACTTGTTTGCCGCGCCTCTTTTTAGTATGAAAAATAAAATACAAAACAGGATTTTTTAGAAAATATTCCTCTTAATGTGCTCTTAGTGTTATAAAATCATTAACTTAGATAACCTATTTCCAAAGCAGTCGTTATTCAGTACTTGTTGATAGTTAGTCCTCATGTTTAAATACAAAATTTTGCAGCAAGTATACCTACCATTTAAAGTCACGTGTTTCACACGTATTGTCTTGCCGGCTGCCCATGAGCGGCCGCTTTTTTCTGGTTGCTTATTGTAAATCAGCCATTCGCTAACCGCTAGCCGCGGTGAGTACGGGTGGGGCAATCGCCCTGAGCGCAATAGTGGCCCTTTGGGCTAGCTGGCAGCGCGTTCCCGTTAGTTTTTAGCTTTTACGACAATAAGTTATGGATACTCCCTTCACAATTTTTATTGTGGAAGATGACCCATGGTATGGCCAGTTGCTCCACTATCATCTTTCGCTAAACCCCGACGACGCCGTGCACCTCTGGACCTCTGGCCAAGAGTGCCTCGACCACATGCACTTGCGGCCCGACGTGGTAACCATTGACTACTCGCTACCCGACATCAGCGGCGACAAGCTGCTGGGGCGGCTGCGCCAGCGCTGGCCCGAGGTGCCGGTTATCATTATCAGTGCCCAGAGCCGCATCACGACCGCCGTAGAATTGCTTAAGGCAGGCGCGGCCGACTACCTAGTAAAGGACGACAACACCAAGGACCTGCTGTGGAATGCCATTCAGCGGCTACGCGAAACCAACCACCTGCGCGAGCAGGTGAAGCGCCTCGAAGACCAGCTGCAAAGCAAATACGACTTCAGTAAAATTTTGAAGGGGCACAGCACCGCCATCGAAAGCTTGTTTGGGCTGATGGAGAAGGCGGCCCAAACGCCGGTCAACGTATCCATTACCGGCGAAACTGGCACGGGCAAAGAACTAGTAGCCAAGGCTATACATATGAAATCGGCGCGGCATAAAAAGCCGTTCGTAGCCGTGAATATGGCCGCCATCCCGGCCGAGCTACTGGAGAGCGAGCTGTTTGGCCATGAGAAAGGGGCCTTCACCAGCGCGATAGCCCGCAAAATCGGCAAGTTTGAGGAGGCCAACGGCGGCACCCTGTTTTTGGACGAAATCGGGGATTTGAATCCCTCCATTCAGGCCAAGCTGCTGCGGGTGCTGCAAGAGCGCGAGTTGCAGCGCGTGGGGGGCAACGAGTGCATCAAGCTAGAGGTGCGCCTCATCACAGCTACCCACAAGAGCCTCGCGGCGGAGGTGAAGAGCGGGAATTTTCGCGAGGACCTGTACTACCGCATCATTGGGCTACCGCTGGCGCTGCCGCCCCTGCGCGAGCGCGGCTCCGACGTGCTGTTTCTGGCCAAGCACTTCGTGGATGAATTTTGCCGCGAATACCAGCGGCCCCCGCTGGCCCTGAGCCTCGCCGCCCAGGACAAGCTGCGCGCCTATGCCTACCCCGGCAACGTGCGCGAGCTAAAAACGGTGGTTGAACTGGCCGCCGTACTCAGCAACGGCACCGAAATTCAGGCCGCCGACGTCGTATTTGCCCCCGCCGGGCGCGAAGCGGGTTTTCTGGACGCGGAAAAAACCCTGCGCGAATATACCCGCACCATCGTGCGGCACTACTTGGACAAATACAAGGACAACGTACCCACCGTGGCCCAAAAGCTCGACGTGGGTAAGTCTACGATTTACAAGATGATACAAGACGGGGAAGTATAGCCCGTCTGCCCCTGCTTTTTGGTTTCCCATGCAACCCAAGCCTTCCTACGCGGCCCTGCAGGCCGAGCTGCGCCAACGTGATGCTGAACTAGCGGCCCTCCGCACCCAGCTAGCCGCGGCCCACGCGGCCACGACGAGTACGCACCTGGGCGATTTGCCAAATTTTGTGGCCCAGATGCAGGGGCTCTTTGCGGGCGTGCTCACCACCGACCCCCAGGGCCGGCTTACCTGGGCCAACCGGCACTTTCAGGTGCACTGCGGCCAGCGGCTGCCCGCCCTGCTGGGCCGGCCGCTGGTCAGCCTGCTAAGCGAGCAGCCCCTGGACGAGGCTACCCAGGCCCTGATTGTGACGGAGCTGGCCAGCCGGCGTGCGTTTCAATTTGACTTGCCCAATGCTTGCCCCGGCCACGAGGGTGGCTGGCTGCGGGTGCGCATGCAGCCCGTGCAGCACGAAACGACCACCGACGTTATGTTTGTGGGCCTGCTGGAAGACATTACCACCAAAAAGCGGGCTCAGTTGGCCCTGGCCGAAAGCGAGCGCCGCTACCGAGAGCTAGCCGAGCAGGTGCCAGGCGTACTCTACCGGTGGCGCAAAAACCCCGACGGCTCCTTCACCTCGCTCTACGCGAGCCCCAAAATGAGCGAGTTGTTTGGGGTGACACCCGGCGACCCGGCTAGCCTCTACGACGTCATCCACCCCGACGACGAGGTGCGCCTGTACGAGTCGGTAGCCCTGGCAACGAACGAGGATAACCCCCAGCCCTGGCACTTTGAGGGGCGGTTCTTGATACCGGGCCGGCCGCTGGTGTGGTGGTGCGGCAATGCCGCGCTCTCGTACCGCGACGAGCATGGTATGGTATATAGCGGTATCATCCAAGATATTACGCAATTAAAGTTGGCCGAGGAGGTTACCCGCCAGGGCCAGCTCCGCCAGCAGCTGGCCCTAGAAAGCCTGGGCGACAACACGTGGGAGTTTGATTGCCTAACCCAAACCCTGACTTACTCATCGCAGCTGCACCCGGAGCTAGCCTACCCCTCCACGGCGTGGCCCCTGGTAAGCGCGACCCCGGCGGCCTTCACACACCCAGTCGACCTGGAGGCCATGCTTGGCCGCTGGCGCGGCTACCTAGCTGGCAAGACCCCTAGCTTTAGCAGCGAGCACCGCCTGCGCTGCCAAGATGGCTCGTACCGCTGGGTGCTGAGCCGGGGCCTCATTACCAAGCGCGATGCGGAAGGCCAGCCTCTGCTCATGACGGGTTTCAATGTGGACATTACCGCCCGCAAGCAAACCGAGGCCGCAATGCTGGCCGCGGCCCTGCGCCTCTCGGCCACCATCGGCAGCTTGCAGCGCGGCATTTTACTGGTTGATGATGAGCAGCGGGTGGTGCAAACGAATATGGCCTTCTGCCGCATTTTCGAGCTGGATGTGCCGCCCGAGCGCCTAGTAGGTATGACCAGTATGGAGGTGACCTTGCTTGTGCAGCAGCAGTTTACCGACCCGGCCCACATGCTCCTTATGAAGTATGAGATTATAACGCGCCGCGAGCCGCGCCACGACTACTTGCTGACGCTGCGCAACGGCCACATTCTGCAAGTAGCCTTTGTGCCCATCTGGCAGCAGCAAACCGATATTGGGCACCTCTGGACGTTTGAGGACATCACCGAGCGCTACCGGGCCGAGCAGGCACTGAAGCAGCAGGAAGAAAAATACCGCAACATTATCGACAACATGCAGCTGGGCCTGGTCGAGATGGACCTCAACTACCGGGTGCTCTACGCCAACCGGAGCTACTGCCAGCTGATGGGCTACTCGGCCGAGGAGCTGCTGCAACAGCCCCTGCATCCGCTCATTATGTCGCCGGAAACGAAGGCGCAGTTGCGCGAAAAGCTCGTGGACCGGCAACGCGGCATCACGGGCTCGTATGAGTTGGAAGTAAGCACCAAGCAAGGTGAGCGCAAGTGGCTGCTGGTGGGCGCCGCCCCCCTATTTGATGTAAATAAGCAGCCGGTGGGCACCATTGGAATTAACCTCGACATCACTCACCGCAAGCAGCTAGAAGAAAACCTGCGCGAGGCCAAGCAGCAGGCCGAGGAGTCGGCCCGGGCCAAGGAGCGGTTTCTGGCCAATATGAGCCACGAGATTCGCACGCCCATGAACGCCATCTTGGGCATGAGCCAGCTGCTGGCCAAGACGCCGCTGGCCACGCGCCAGAGCAATTACCTGCACGCTATCACGACCTCGGCTCAGAATCTACTGGTCATTATCAACGACATCCTCGATATCTCGAAGCTCGATGCAGGCAAACTGACCATCGAGCGGGTTGGCTTCAATGTAACGCGCCTCGCCGAGCAGGTAGCCAAAACCCTGCACTACAAAGCCGAAGAAAAGGGCCTGCGCTTCGTCACGCACGTGAGCCCGCTCATCCCCGATGTGGTCATTGGCGACCCTTACCGCATTACGCAGGTACTGCTGAACCTGGCCAGCAACTCGGTGAAATTCACCGAGAAGGGTGAGGTAACCGTGGAATGCGACGTGGCTGGCTACTACCAGGGCCAGATAATCCTGTCCTTTGCGGTACGCGACACGGGCGTGGGCATCGACCCGGCCTACCTGAAGCATATCTTTCAGGAATTTACGCAGGAAGACGACTCCGTTACCCGCAAGTTTGGGGGCTCGGGCCTGGGCTTGAGCATCAGCCGCAGCCTTGTGCACCTCATGGGCTGCGAGCTGGCTATCGAAAGCGAAAAGCACCACGGCACCCACAGCTATTTCTACCTCAACCTGCCCATCGGGACAGTGCAGGACCTGCCCCAGCGCAAGACCCTCGCCATGAGCAGCCTGCAAGAGCTGCGGGGCCGGCGCGTGCTGCTGGTAGAAGACAATGAGTACAACCGCCTGCTGGCCAAGACTTTTCTGAGTAATGTTGGCCTGAAGGTAACTGAGGCCGAGCACGGGGCCGCCGCCCTGGAACGGGTGCGTGCCCAGACTTTCGACCTAATACTAATGGATGTGCAAATGCCGGTGATGGATGGATTTGAGACCACCCGGCACCTGCGCGGAGAAATGGACATTGCCACCCCAATTATTGCGCTCACCGCTTCGGCCCTGAACGGCGAGAAGCAAAAGTGCCTGGCCGCGGGGATGAATGACTACCTCACCAAGCCATTTTTTGAGGATGAGCTGCTCGAAATGGTGCAAGAGTGGATACTGCGCCCTAGCGGGCCGGAGGCGGCCGCGCCGCCCGCCCCGCCCACTTCGCTCTACAACCTCGACATTTTGCTCAACACGGCCCGGGGCAACCAGCGCTTTGTGGCCTCGATGCTGCAAACCTTCCTCGATGGCACAACCAACGCCCTGCGTGACCTTAACCGGGCACTAGCCGTGGGCAACGCGGCGGGCCTGCGGGCTACTGCGCACAAGCTGCGCCCGAGCCTAGTACACTTGCAGATTCAGCCTGCAGTAGCCCTCATGGACCAGCTTGAAAACTGGGAGGGTGACTTCAGCTACGACGACCTGCAACCGGTGGTAGAAGCTAGCGACCGCTTGCTGCGCCAAGTGCTGGCTGAGATGCACACTGAACTAAAAGCCCGCAGTGCCGCTAGCTAAAACAATGCTCTTAAATATGGAGCCAGCCTCTAAAAAACAGAGTCTGAGAAAGACTTTTTGTTTTGCAAATAACTGATTTAAAGGATTTTTTGCAATAGTTGAGTTTTGGCATAGCACTGGCACTACTAGTGAAAAAATCACGCACTATGCCCCCAAGTCTATCCACTTCGCTTTCCGCGCCGCCGGCGGCCATTGCTACCTACCGCACTGGCTGGCTGCTACCCGCCAGCCTCTTATTTTGCTTGCTGCTGCTAGGCCGCTGGTCGCAGCCCACCCCCCCTGTGCCCCGGCGCGGGGCCGAGTTGCCGAAGATAGCGCTCGGCAACTCGGCGCGGCTGGTGCCAGCTACTGCCTTTACCAGCGTACCCTAGCCCTGGGTTGCTTAGCCTGCTCACCCGCGTAGTGGGGGCAGGCTAAGCAACCCTTTCCATTTCGCTGACTATCAACCGCGCCAAAGAGTACCGCGTTATGCAATGGCCTGACGCCTAGTGGGTGCTATGGGTGAGCACCGGGCTGGCGCTCGCGGAGAGTCAAACGCGAGCGGCCGCTGCTAAAGGCTAGCGAGCGCGCTAGGCTCCAATGCGCCCTCCCCCTTACGGACGCAAACGCGACCGCCCTACTGGCATGTCTACGGCCCATACCAAGCGTCCGAGTGAGCCCCCGGACCGCCCCGCCCCAGTACTATCGCCAACGGCTCACATAGGAGCTGGCCTCCTTCACTACTATTCCTCCGAGGCTCGCCAAAGCTTGGCAAGTAGCTGGCTTTTAGTTGCCTAATCAATCCCCATTTTCATGCTTTCCTCCTTTACGAGCGCCCTGCTGCGGCACTTACGCCACCTAGCGGGGCTGGTGCTGCTACTAGCCAGCCCGGCGCAGACCTGGGCCAGCGACTACTACTGGGTGGGCGGCAGCGGCCAGTGGAACGACCTGAGCCACTGGGCCAGCAGCAGCGGCGGCAGCACTACCTACGCGCAAGTGCCGCAAAGCACCGACAATGTGCGATTTGATGCCAACTCCTTCACCGCTAGCGGGCAAACGATCACAATCGGGGCTACCGTAACCTGCCAGAACCTGGACTGGACCGGCGCAGTGCACCCCCTGGCAGACGGCACCCTAGTAAACGGCATGCGGCTGGTAGGCGGCGGCACGGTGGAAGTAAACGGCGACCTGCGTCTGGCCGCCGGCCTGGGCCAGCAAAATGTCAACTTTCGCTTGCTGGCGGCCGACGCCGGCTACGAGCTCGACTTGCAGGCCGTGCCCCTCAACGGCTGGCTCAGCTTCGAAAGCGAGGCCGGGGGCTGGACGTTTATTAGTGACGTAAACCTGGTGCAGTACGGGGCCACGCCCAGCTTGCTACTGGCGGCGGGCAGCGTGGATTTTGGCACCGCTACGGTGGCCTGCTACGGGGTGCGCAGCACCGGCGCTTTGGTACGCGACCTCGACTTGCACGGGGCAACTTTCGACCTGCGTGGTCCCGTAAATGCTTGGGAAATAAGCGGCTCAAACTTAACGCTGGATGCCGGCACCAGCCTCATCCGGCTCGGGGCCACGCCCCGGGCCACGGCCAACGCGTACTCGTTCATCAGCTCGGCGCAGACTTACTACGCGGTGGAAGTAGCGGCCGGGGCTAGCGCCACGCTGAGCGTCGCCGGCTCTACCTTCCACACGCTTAGCGTGCAAGGCAACGCCACGCTGACCAGCGCCGCCACCATCAAAGGCGCCCTGACGGTGGGGCCCGAGGCCGTGCTGCGGGTGCCGGGGGGCCAGACGTTGATGCTGACCACCCGCGCCACGCTAGCCGTGGGTGGCAGCTGTGCCGGCGGGCTAGCCCAGCTGCAATCGAGCGTGCCGGGGCAGGCGGCCGTGTTGCAGCGGGCCGGCAGCTGGAGCAGTACGACCCTGCGCTACGCGGCCGTGCAGGACATCACGTTCAGCGGCGGGGGTACCGTGCAGAGCACCAATTCGCTCGACCGGGGCAACAACCAGAATATTAACTTCGCTGCCCTAGCAGTGAGTGACTTGTATTGGGTGGGCGGCAGTGGCCGCTGGCACGACGCCGCGCACTGGGCCAGCAGCAGCGGCGGTAGCGGCGGCGCCTGCCCGCCCACGCTGGCTACCAATGTATACTTTGATGCGAATTCTTTTTCGGCGCCCGGGCAGCGCGTGACGCTCGACGGGCCCAATGCCTACTGCCGGAACCTGGACTGGACCAGCGCCACGAATACGCCGACTTTCGCCACCGACGCGGCCGACCTGGGGCAGAAGCAGTTGGTGATTGGCGGCTCCCTAGCCTTCGCGAGCGCTATGACGCTCAGCCTGAAGGCCGACTTGGTATGTAGTGGCTACGAACGCGTCGGCCCGGCGGCCACCGTGCGCACGGGCGGGCAGGTGCTAGGGGGCAACGTGTATTTTCGCGCGCCGGGCAGCGTGTACACCCTGCTCGACGCCCTGACGCTGGTCCCCGGCACCAGCTCGCCCAACGGGCGGCTCTACGTGGAGGCTGGCACGTTCAATACTGGCAGCCAATCCATTACGGCTCAAGGCTTTACCAGCGGCTACCTGGCTACGGGGTCAGTATTCACGACGGGTAGCGCGGCCGGCGGGCCGGTGAGCACGGCCCCGGTTGCCGTGCAGCTGGGTAGCAGCGTGCTGACCCTGACGCCCGCTTCGGCGGCGAGTGACCTGGGTACGCGCCCCATCTTTACCTGGGACGTAGCCCCTAAAGTTAGCCTCGATGCGGGTAGCAGCGTCATCCGCATCGGCTCGAACCCGACGCGCAACCAGCCGGCCACGTTCCGGGCTGGGCTGGGGCTGACGTACAACGTAGTGCAGTTTACCGACCCCGCCTCGGCCTCCCTGCCGACGGTGGTGCCGGGCAGTACGGCCCCGGCTACGTTTGCCCAGCTCAGCTTTGCGGGCTCGGCCAACGTGAGCGCCAGCAACAACTTCACCCAGCAGCTGAGCCTGGCTGCGGGGCGGGTCTACAACTTTTATAACTCGACCCAGGCTTTTGGGATGGACGCGCAGTTGGTAGCCGGGGGCGACTGCTCGGGCTACGTGACCCTCAACGGCGGCACGGGCACGGCGCGGGTAACGTTTAGCAAGCCGGCGGGCGGGGCGTCCCCCGCCCTACGCTACGCCACCCTACGCAATGCTACCTTCGCGGGCGGGGCTAGCTGGACGGCCAGCCAGAGCTTCGACAACGGCGGCAATTCGGGTATCAGCTTCACTAGCCCGCCTACCCCGCGCACGCTGTACTGGGTGGGAGGCAACGGCCGTTGGGCCGACCCCACCCACTGGGCCCTGAGCAGCGGCGGCGCCACCGGCATCTGCGTACCTAATCAGCTTGACAATGTGGTATTTGATGCCCAATCCTTCACGGCCACCGGGCAGGTAGTGACGCAGGATGCCGTGCTGGCGACCTGCCGCAGTCTCGACTGGTCGGCCGCCACCTACGCGCCCACGTTTAGCGGCCCGGCAGCCAACCGCCTGGCCATCTACGGCTCGCTCACTTGGAGCCCCACCATGAGCCAGCAGCTGCTGGGCGAGGTGCAGCTGCTGGGCGGCGGCACGCTCACGAGCGCCGGCCAGCCCTTCGGCGGGGCGCTCACGGTCAATGCGCCGGGGGCTACTATCACCCTAGCCGACGCGCTGCGCCAGCCCCGCACCGGGGGCGGGGGCCTCACCCTCACGGCCGGTACGCTGCGCACCAACGACCAGGCAGTCAGGGTGCGCAGCTTTGCCAGCACCCCCGTCGATGGCACCACCACACCGCCCGCCCGGGCGCTATACCTGGGGGCTTCGGCGGTAGAAATTACCAACGGCGCCTGGACGCTTAGCGCACCGGCCTCGCTCACCTTCGAGGCGGGCACCAGTACCCTCAACCTAAGCACCGGCTCGGCCTTTAATGGCAACGGCTTCAGCTACAACGTAGTGCAAACCGGGGCGGGCACCACCCACACGGTAGCCGGCAGCAGCACCTTCGCCAGCTTGCAGCTGGCGGGCGTTAACACCGTGACGGGCAGCAACACCATTACCCAGCACCTGACGTTGGCACCGGGCTCGACCTACCAGTTTGGGGCCGGCACTACCACTACCTTCGCGGCCGGCGCCACAGTGCAGGCCAACGGCACGGGGGCCCAGGTTATTACCCTGCAAAGCTCGGCCTACGGGCAAACCTTTAGCTGGAGCAAGCCCGCGGGTACGGTGTGCGCCAGCTACATCTACCTGCGCGACAGCCAGGCCCGGGGCGGGGCCTACTTCGAGGCCGGCCAGAATGCAAACAACCAGGGCAATACCAGCGGCTGGAGCTTTGCCTCGCTGCCCCAGGTCAGCTACCGTAGCCAGCAGGTATGCCCGCAGCTAGGGGCCCACACCTTGCGCCTCAGCTTCGCGGGCCTCGACCGCCACAGCCAGCAGGCAACTATACTGGCGGCGGCCCAGTTTCCGCTCACGGTGCTGCTGCGCAACCTCACGGCCGGCACCACCGACACCTTGCGCGTGTCGGCGGCTACCTACGACTACCCGGTGCCCGGCAGCCCCAGTTCTACGCAATACCAAGTGCTGCGCGTGGCCACCAACCCGGCCAGCTGCCAGCCGCTCGTCAATAGCGGCCCCTTTCCGGTGGTAACGGATGCCCCCCTGAGCGGCCCGGCTGGGCAGTGGACCGGACAGGCCGCCACCACTAGCTGGCTCGACTGCCAGAACTGGGCTAGCGGCACCGTGCCCACGGCCACTACCGACGTCACCATTGGCGCTACGGCGCTGGCTCCTAGCCTCGACGCGGCGGGCGCCGCCGTGGGCACGCTGCGCATCGAGGCCGGTGGGCAGCTAACCCTGGGCAGCGCGGCCGAGCTCGCCGTGAGCGGCGACTGGCTCAACCAGGGCAGCACCAGCGCGGCGGCCGGCAGCCAGGTAGCGTTTGTGGGCAGCCAGCCCCAGGCTATCAGCGGTGGGAACTTCGGCCGGGTGGTGGTCGATAATCCGGCGGGCCTCACGTTGCGCAGCAATGCCCGCTCGGCTACCAGCCTCACCCTCACGGCCGGCACAATAACTACCGGAACCTACAAGTGGGTGCACACCAACCCCATGGGCAGCAGCCTAGTGGGGGGCGGCGCCGGCAGCTACGTAGCCGGCACCTTACGGCGCTACCTGGCCGCCACTAGCGCGGAGGCTTATGCTTTTCCGGTGGGCACAGCCAGCCAGTATGCTCGCATAGAAGTACTAAGCAGCCAGCTCACGGGCACCAGCTACCTCGATGCCAGCTTCGGCCCCCGCGCCGACTCCGATACCGGCCTCAACTGCGCCGATACTAGCCCGAGCCAGCTGCGCTATACCCGCCTGCACCCGGCGGGTGGCTGGCTGCTCACGCCCGATACCCAGCCCACTGGCGGCACCTACGCCGTACGCGCCGCCCTAGCCCCGTTTAGTAATTTGACCGATAATCAGTTTGCCGTCCTCAAACGTCCTGATGCCAGCACCAACGCCGCCGATTGGAGCACCGGCGGCGGCCCCCTCAGCCCCGATGGAGGCGACGGCCGCCGCGTGCGCGACGGCTACGCCCTACGCAGCGGTTTGCGCAGCTTCAGTCAATTTGGCCTGGGGCTAGCAGCTGTACCCCTGCCCGTGACGCTGGTAAGCTTCGCAGCTAAAACCCACGGTACCTGCGGGGCCCAGCTTGAATGGACTACTGCCAGCGAACAGCACAGTGCCCGCTATGAGATTGAGCGCAGTCGCGATGGCTTGGCTTTCAGCCTAGTAGGCGTGGTGGCCAGCCGCAATACTGCTAGCGGCGCGCAGTATAGCTACCCAGACCTCGCTCCCGGCGCGGGCGTCAGCTACTACCGCCTGCGCCTGGTAGACCAGGATGGCACGGCCACGTACTCGCCCGTAGCCAGTGTGCGCCTCAGCTGCCAGGAGCCAGCCCCGGCCCTCTACCCCAACCCTACCGCTGGGCCGGTGCGCATCGAGGGCCTGCTGGTGGGCCAGCTACTGCGCGTGTACAGGAGCGATGGACAATTAATTTATACTAGCCGCGCTACTGGCCCAGTACAGCTACTAAATGCCAACTCTTGGAGTACAGGATTTTACTTGGTATGTGTGCAACAGGCTGATGGCCATCCACTTGTCACCTGGAAGCTCCTTCGGCAATAAGCTAGTAAAAACAGACAGTGCGCTGAAAGAAGCTGCCCGCGGCGGTAGCCGTTGCTGCCAGGGAATAATAGCCTTAAATTATTGACAATCAGCCAGCCGCAAGGCGTTCATTGCTACTGGACGAAAGCCAAAAAGTTGGCGTCGAGCTTGTCATAGCGCGTGGCCACGCGCCGAAAGAACTTTAAGTGGTTAACACCTGCTCGACAAAGTAGCGCTGAGTGTAGCGGTTCGCGCCGTAGGCCCGCAGACTGCGACGCATGCGCTGGAGCGGAATAACTTTGCAGATGCTGTAAGTAGCTAGCATCGCTACCAGCGAATCGGAATTGTAGCTGCAGTTTGCCACGACATAGGCCAGCGTTTGCTAGCATAAATCGACATGATTTAATCGAATAAAGGCCCCATTGGCGACAGCCAAAAGTCTTATAATTTCCAATACGTAAAGCTGCAACCAAGCCGGAGCGGCCAGTAGAACCGGCCGCTCCGATTTCGCTACGCGAAACTGTCTGAGCGGCGTCGGCTCGGAGCGGGGAAGTCCGGTAATTTCCCACCAGCCCCGCTCGCGTCTGTAATGCCAGGAACAGAGTTACCGCGACTACCTGGGCCTACGGGTCCAGGCTACTGGTAGCTACCTCGACCAGCTAGTAGTAGCTACTTCAACTAGCTACCACCAGCTACTAGTAGCTACTCTATACTAGGCCAAGTAGCCGCTTAGGAGCTACCTACTGGGTTACTAAGCGGCTCCATCAGGTGCAAAGGCTATTGCAGCAACCCGCGCCAGGCAATAGTAAACCGGGCTTTGAACTGCCATTCAGAAAGAAGGGCGCACATCCGGAAGCAGTAGGTCGGTGTGAGGGCACAGGATAGAACTGCCCAAACTGCCCCCGAAACAGCCTAAACTGCTTCGTCAAAACAGCCCAAACTGCTCCTGCTTCACTACTGGAAGTGTCCTAGCATAGAATAAAGCAAGGCAGTTTGGACAGTTCTAGGGGCAGTTTGGGCAGTTCTAGGGGCAGTTTGGGCAGTTCTATGTCTCGTCCGGCTATAGCTATACAGGTGGAGGGGATAATCCGGCCTGCGCTTTACAGGCCTTGGTGGTAATCCGGATGAGACTTTACAGGGACGGAAGATAGGGCGCGACTTTGTGTGTGCCTCTGCAGCTAGATGTCAGGTTGGGGCTAAGCAAGCAGCGGGCTGATAGTAATTTTTCCAGCGTCGCACCAGCGCTCCTTCCTGTTCGTGGGCTTGACTCGGGGTGAGGAAGTCGCAGCTGCCGTGCGGGCGCAGTTCGTTGTATGCCCGCACGGACCGCGCCACCAGGGCCTGCGCTTGGGCAAAGCCAGGCAGGGTGTCTCCCAAGCCGAATTCAGCTTTTAGGATGCCGTTAACGCGCTCGGCCACCGCGTTTTCGTACGGGTCGCCGTACTGCGTCATACTCAGGCTAACGCCGTGACTTTCCAGCAAGGCGACGTACTCCCGGGCGGCGTACTGTAACCCGCGGTCAGAATGGTGAATCAGCGATCGTTGCGGGTTGGTACGGGCTGTAAGTGCCTGCTGCAAGGCCGTGAGCGTACCTCGCACTGACAAGTCGGGGTGCAGACAGGCGCCCATGATTTTATGGGAATAGAGGTCGGTCACCAAGATCAGATAGTTCCAGCCGCTGAGCAGGCGCACGTAGGTAATGTCACTGACCCAGACCTGTTCGGCCCGACTGACAACCAAGTGCTCAATGAGATTGGGCCGCCGCAATAGGGGCAAGCAGGCCTGGGTGGTAACCACGCGCCGTTTGCGGCGTCGGATGAGCAGTCCCTGAGCGGCCAGCAAGGCGAAGAGGTAATCTCGCCCTACTCGGCCGGCGTACTCCCCCAGCTGCGGGGGCAATAAATGGTAGAGCTTGCGCGTGCCCACCCGCGGCAGCTCCTGCCGGATGACGGCCACGAGCTCCAGCACCAAGCCATCGAGCAAGGCCTGGGCCGTCGCGCGGTACTGGTGATCATAATATGCGTTTCGGGTCTTGCCAAACAGTCCACAGAGTACCCCCACGCCTAGGTGGGGGTATTTCTGGCGCATTACTTCGACGGCTTGGCACCAGCCTTTTTTCGGATGTCGATGTGATACGTGGCCTCGGCCTGGTCAATGAGCGTGTGCAGGGCTTCGAGTTGCCACTGCGCCTGCCGGAGTTGCGTGGCCAGCACCGCGGCCTCGGGTAAGGCAATTGGGTCAGGGCTTAACGCACCAGCAGGCAGGGCAGCGGCTTCGGCGGCCGATTGGGCGGCCACCCACGTGCGCAAGGTGCGCTTAAGGCGCACGCCATACTTGACCAGCGCCTCCTCTTCCGTGAGGCGGCCGTCGCGAAGCTCGCGCACCAGGTGGTGTTTTTGGGTAGGGGTGAGGCGAGGGGCACGCATAGACAGGGTGGGTGCTAGCTCGGCACGATGTACCCACTTGCGCAAGGTCGTCTGCCCCAGGCTAAACTGTGCGGTAACGGCTGCCAAGGAGCGTCCCGTATGGACGAGGCGAACCGCTTCCTGACGGATGGAAATAGGATAATGTGGGTTTGTAGTCCGGCGCACGGGCTGCTCAACAGCAATCATGTAGTAGGAGCTGAGTGTATAGCTGTAGCCGGACGAGACAACTCGGATTCGCTGCGCGAATCCGAGTGGCCGCGGCCCAAGAGACTGCCCTAGCTCAACGGTTCCGAAAGGCGTGCTTTATTGCGCTGGACAACAAGTTGGCTTGGGGCCGTGCCCCAACGCCCTTACGGCTGCTGCATCCGCTGCCGGGCATTGTCCAAGGCGTGGGCATCGTCAAAATAGCGCGTCACCACCTGCTGCGCCTGGTGCTGGTCCGCCAGCGTGGCGCGGAGCGTGCGGACTAAAAACGCATAGTCGGTGCGGTCGGTCGGCGTGGTGAGCAGGGTACGCAGCCAGCCCCACATCTGCTGATCGCCTATTTCACGCTGAATCGCCGTCAGAATCAGCGGGGTATAATAGTAGACGTACAGCTCGCGACTGCCATACGCTTTCTCCGATTGCACTCGGGCAAAGGGGACGGCGTGAAAGTCCTGCAACCGCCGCAGCTTGCTGGCCAGCTTCTGCTGGTAGAGGCTATCCGAGAGCAGTTCTTTCGTTAGGCGCAGCGACAAGTACTCCGTGAAGCCCTCGCTCAAGGCGTCGCCCAGTACGGAGTTAAATACTTTGTAAGTACCAAAGTAATAATGGCCTAATTCGTGGGCGATGAAGGGCTTGAACCACTCGCCTCGGTGCGGATCGAAGAGGGCTTTGAGCCCATACTTGCCGCGCCCAATATTGAAGATGGTGGGATAGCTCACGAAGAGCCACGCGTTCTGCTTAGACGTTGGCGTCGTCTGCACATAGGTGATGGCCGTCTTATAGGGGATCTGCAGGTGACGTTCGTAGAAGCGTTTGTACCTACTAGTCAGCTGGCCAAACTGTTGCAGCTGGGCGGCTGAGATATCGGGATTCAGGAAGTAGGTGCTGTCTTTCTTGACTGTTTTGTAGTTGCCCAGGTACAGACTGAGTTGCACGGGCACCTCGCTTGTGAAGTGCGCCCGGGGTCCTTTCACGGGTAGGCTCCCGTTTACATACAGCTGTTGACAGTCCGTGCACGTCACCTGCAGGTCGTAGCGCACTTTGCCCAGGGCCTCGTCTTTGCGGATATCATACAAGACCGGGTACCAGCAGCTTTGGCTGCCATCCGCGCGCAGCGAGTAGCCATTGAAGGCAATGTTGCCTTTCCAGTCCTCGGCGCTATAGGTAGTGAGCGTATCCGTGGCGACGGGAAACATACCCGTGTAGCGCAAGGCTATTTTTTGGGGCAAAAACGTGCCCTTGCCCGTCTTGTCCGGAAAGTAATAGGCCAGGGATTCGCCAGAGGCTAACGTGTCCGTAAGGGATTTATCGTAGCGAAGCAGAAAATCGGCATCTAAACTCTTAAAATATAAGGGGTTCATGCCCGCATTCAGGCGCAGGTAGTAGTTCGGCAAGCGCGGAATATCAGCTAGCACGAGATCGCACGTGAACGTGCCTTTTTTGACGGATATCTCCACCGTTCCCGTCAAGCGGGGGGCGGCCTCCTGGGCGAAGGTCGTCAGACCGCAGGCCAGCAAAACAGGTAACAGGAGCAGCAGTCTAACCATATGCGGCGCAAGGAAGAGGGTAAAGGCAAAGCTCGGAGAGGTTTCGTCCCCAGCTGCTACCGCCTCACAGCCGCGTTCGTTACCGTCCGATGGAAGAACCGCGGAAAAATACTGCACTAGTCGCTACCATGACAAGACGCGAAAACCACCACTTTGCCAAGACTCAGCTCAGAACACCCATTATGTGAAGGGATTTTTCAAAGTATAAGATGGAAAAGACATTTTCCTTGACCTTAATCTAATCTTATTTTCTTCATGGTTTAACGAGTATATCAGCTAGCCTAAGAAAACGCATGTCCTGAGACTGAGCTAAAAGAATCAGCCCAATTGCGCTAGGCCGGAGTCAGTGTGGTAGCGCCTATAGTAGACAGACTATATTTCCTAAGGAGTTCAACGAGCCTGGTAGCAACGCTGAAAGATTACTGCGTTGGCTAGTAGCGGCTACCTGGTTATCTTGCTGGCGCTACCCACCCATCCCACCCGTATCGCCTTGTGGTTGGTCTTCCAGGTTATTGGAAGCCTTATGCCCCCCCAGAAACCAGGAGAATCCCAGGTAGCCTACGCGTGTTTCGTATTTAGTTTGCAGGTCGGTCGTGAGCCCGTCGGCTGCGAGCTGCATATACTGGCGGCGCGTATTGAAGATATCGCTCACGCGCAGGGTCAGCGCGGCCCGGTCGTGAAACAGGCGCTGACGTAGGGCCACGTCAACCCCATACACGGCGAGCAAGCGACCCTGGGGCACCACCAGTGGGGCCCGGTAGTCGCCGCTGAGCTGCGCGGCCAGGGTCTTGGTCGGACTAAACTGGCTGAGCAGATACGCCCTGCCGGTAAAGCCAGCGCGGGTGCCGTCGCCGCTGTAGCTGGCCACTTGATTGCGGTAGTAGGAACCATTGGCGGTGAGTTTCCACCACTTAGTCACCGTCTGCGTCAGCGAGAGTTCCAGCCCGTAGCTGGCCGTGTTACCAAAATTGGCGTAGCTGGTGCGGGTGATGAAATCGGGCTGGCCGCTGCGCCGGGTGGCCAGCGTATCAATGGTGCGCAGGCTCTGGATAGACTGGTTGGCAAAGCGCCCAAACAGGGTCGTGTTCAGCGTCGTGGCGTGCCAGCTTAACTGGTGTGCCAGTTCCACGACGTGCCCGTACTCGGGGCGTAAGTCAACATTGCCCACCACGTAGTTGCGGGCATCGGAATAGATAGGCAGCGGAATAATCTGGGTAAAATTGGGCCGGTTCACGCGGCGCGAGTAGCTGAATTGCAGGCGCTGGTCGTGGGGCAGGGCGCGCGTCGCGGTGGCCGAGGGGAAGAAGTTGAGAATCTGTTGGCGGGCCGTGCCCGTGGGCTGCACTTCGGCGGAGAGCCCCGTAAATTCCACCCGCAAGCCGGCCTGGTACTCCCACAACTCCGTTTTGTGCCGGTAGGACCCGTAGGCCTGCGGAATGAACTGCCGGTAGTTATAGCGGTAGGAGCCCGCGCCCTGCCCCACAAATTCGCCTCCCGGGGTGGCTTGCACCGCATAATCGGCCGTGCCAGGCGTCAGCAGGGCCTCGGTTTTGATACCCGCTTCCCAGCGCCGCTTCTCGTCCAGCGGATGCACGTAGTCCACCTGTACCGACGGCATGTGAATGGTGACATCAAGCAGTTGCTGGCGGGCGTTGCGCGGGTAGCTGGCTGGCCCGTCCAGGACGCGCTGTTGGGTCGTAACGGTGCCCCCGTCCAGGTAATACGAGGCACTGGCGGTTAATTCCCGGCCCGGGGACGCGGCCCAGGTGCGCCGGTAGGTACCCGAGAACCGGCTGCCGTACAGATGCTCGGCCTGCGTATTCTGATTGCGCAGCAGGAATTCGGGATTGGGGTCTTGGGCGAGCAGGGTGGCAAAATCCTGCGTGGTGCGAAAATCCTGGGCGTAATACTGGGCCGTTAGGCTCAGGCGCTGTTCGTCGCTGAAGGTGTAGTCAACGCCTAGCCGCAGGCTGTGGTTGGTTTGCAGGCGCGTGCTGGCCCCCGTCTGGTCGGTGCGGGTGGTGCGGCCATCCACCGTGGCAACCTGCTGCAAGGCCGAGCGGCCACGGAACTGGTTGCTTAACCCGTCAGCGGTGCCGGAAAAGTTGAATTTGCCGACCTGCCAGTTGCCGCTGAGCGACCCCGTGTACTTATGCCGGGTGCCCACCGTGGCCAGGGCGTCACCATTCCAGCCGGGCTGGTCCTGTTTTTTCTGCACCAGGTTGATGATGCCGCCCGTGCCCTGGGCCGAGTATTGCGCGCCGGGATTGGTGATGACCTCGATGGTTTCGAGGCGGCTGGCAGGCAACTGGTCGAGGCGCAGGTTAGGGGGCGCGGGCTTGCCGTCGAGGTAGAGCGTGACGCTGGAATTGCCCCGCAGGCTGACTTGCCCGTTTTCGTCCACCGCCACGGAGGGCACTTTCTGGAGCACATCGGCCGCCGTGCCACCCGCGCTGTTCAAGTCTTTGCTGACGTTGAGAATGGTTTTACCCAACTCGTTGACTACGGCCGCTTTTTCCCCCTGCACGACCACGCCGCCCAACTGCACGGCGGTAGGAACCACCAGCCATTCCCCCAGGCGAACGACCGGCGTGACCGCGCCAAGCGTGGCCGCTCGGCGGGCGGACTGGTAGCCCAGCGCCTCGGCCCGCACGACGTATTGGCCCAGCGCGAGGTTGGGCAGGGCGAAGGTGCCGTTTTCAGCCGTTTGAGTGGTTGCGATGAGGGTCGAGTCGGACCGCCGCCGTAGCAATACGTTGGCAAAGGGAAGCGGCTGGCGCGTGCGCTGGTCCAGCAGCGTGCCCAATACCCCTCCCGGCCCCTGGGCCAGCAGCCGCCCAGGCAGCAGACCCGCTGCCACCAGCCCTACCCAGCCTAGGCACCCCACCCCTCGAAGGCAACCCGTCACCCAGGGGCGTAACACAGCTAAGCATTTCGCCTGATAATTCATAATAAGTTGATTTACAATAATGATTGCAATACATATTACCTTGTAATGCCTACTATAAAGGCGGCAAGACGGGGGCTTTTTCATGGTACTTGACGAGAACGGTATGGAAAACTGGGTGCGCTTGGCTGGCTACTGGTTCGGGAAATTCTCTTGCAAACCCTGGGGGAGAGTAGCTGGGTTGAGCGTTGCAACGGGTGCTACCCCCCCGCTACTGGCTGAGGACTGCCAGGTCTTGACCACCACGCAAGCTGGCATCGTGGGAGAAATCAGCTTCATCCGCTGAATAAACGAACCCTGCTTCCGGGTCTGTACCCGCACCAGGCAGCGGTGCACTTGGTCACCCGCCTGCATCCACACGAGGTAGCGACCGCTAGGCACATGGTCGAAATCAAACCGGTGGCCGTACGCCGGGCCGGTGTAAGGTTCGGTGAAGAGGGTTTGCCCGCCGTGCAGGCGCACGACCTGCACGCGCCCGGCCAAGGCGGTGGGGTTGTCGAGGCGCAGGCGCAGGGAAGCTGGGGCCACTTGGGTAAGGCTAATGGCGCCGGATGTCTGGGCCAGGGCGGACGTGGCGCTGGCACACAGTGCTGCCACGCAGAGGGGGCGAAAAAGTAGGAGTAAGGAGCGCATGGCAAAAAGTGTAAAAGGGTGAATTAACTACCTGGCAGGTAGCAGGCAGCGGTGAAATCAGACTAGTCAAAAAGTGCTGCCTACTTACCTTGGCGGCGGAGGAAGAGGTAGTAAGCCAAGAAGCCCAGGGCCGTGCTGAAGAGTAGGATGATGGCGGTGTGCAGCAGGAGGAGGACATGCGGTTCCCAGGGTAAGTAGTGGCTGCACAACGCGAGCCCCGTGCCTGTGCTTAGAAGCAGCGCCACCCACTTCACCGTCTTATTTTGCTCGTCGCGTGGGCCGGGCAGCAGGCGCTCGACAATGCTTTCCGAAGTGCCGGTCGCCACTATCTGTCGTTTCAGCAAATAATTCAAGACCAGCTTAATTGCGGTCAGCACGAAAAAGACGAGCAGAAAAAGCGCGAAGGCGGGTAAAATAGACCGCTTGACAATTTCGACCACACTCTCATCAAAGACCGGTACCACCGCACCTGTACCTTGGGCCGAAGCCTGCCCGGTGGCGAGGCAAAAGAGCAGGAGCAACCAAAAATATTTCATAGGGTGAATCAGATAGCGGTACCGGATGAGACCGGTCAGCGCGGGTCATGTTGCAAAAGTTTTTAGGAAAAAGCGAGTTGGCGCATTTGCTGGCGATGTTGGGCCAACAGTTCCAGACACTGCCAGGCCACGAAGAAGCCCGCCACAGTTGCTAGCCCGGCCCCCAAGCCGGTGGTTAAGCGTTGAAAAGCCGGTACCAGCAGCCCACCATATAGGGCCAGAATCGCGACAACCACTCCCAGCACAAGCGCGGCTACGCCACTCAGTACCCAGGGAAAAGCAGGCTTAGCCTGGGGCAACTGGGCCAGGACGCTCGCCGTGAGGTCGAACGAAAAAGCGGGTGGCGGCAGGTGCGCCACCGCTGTGAGCAAGTGTTGGTAGGTGGCGACCCGACCCTGGCATAGCGGACAGCCGCGCAGGTGCGCCACTTGGGAGGCGGGCAGCAAGGAAGGTGATTCGGCGGCCTCTTGGAGGGCCGATTCGGCAAGATGGAGACTGCTCATAAGTCGTCGCGTTGATAGGTGGTCAGTAGGTATTGCTTGAGTTGTTTGCGCGCCCGGAAAAGGTAATTTTTCACGGTCCCGTCGGGTAGAGAGGTTATGTGAGCAATTTCCTCGTAGCTCAATTCCTGCTGGTGATACAAGGAAATTAAGGTGCGGTAGAGGGGTGGTAAGTGCTCGATGGCCGAGCCCAAAATGCCAGCTAGATTCTGGCTGAATAGCGCCGTTTCGGGGTCGTAGCCGGTGTCGGCAACCAGTGGCGGGGCGCGGCGGCCATAGTCCGATGTGGCATCCAGTTCGGGCTCTGCGGGGTCCACTAATACCAACTGCTTCTTTTCCAGGTAATGCAGGCAGGTATTATAGGTAATTTGGCCAACCCATGTGGAGAATTTTGCTTGGTGCTTAAAGCCGGCGAGGTTCTTAAAAACCTTTAGATACACGTCCTGCGCGACATCGGGTCGGTCAGCGGGATGGCGAATCATTTTGAAGACAATCTGCGTGACCAGCCCCTGCGTGCGCTGCATGAGCTGCCCGAAGGACGCAGTGTTTCCCCCCAGCACCTGCGCCACTAGCTGCTGGTCGGTTGCGAGGGAAGTGGACAGGTTGCTCATCTCGGCATGAGACCGGTCAACCGGAATGTTGTTGCAGTTGGCCGGTTTAGCGGTGGGACTATTTTTGATAAGGCCCCGGTACCAGCCGTTCGGGTAGGCTTAATGAGTACACCTAGATGCGCTGGAGACCGGTAATCGCATCCTCAGCAGTTTAAGCTAGCCTCTTGTATAAATCGTCACTACCTATACTTTGTGTCCCTGCTCTTGTGATACTCCCTTTATCCATCAAATCGAACACCAGTTGTTAGTTACGGGAGCATCAGAAAGGTGCACCTTCCTGTCCAGTGGTCGTTAGCTTCGCTCAGCTGTCTGTGTTGGCCATTTCAATGGGTCACAAAGTAGGTTCAAACCGTTTTGACTGGCGGCACGCGTGAACCAGCCTTTTGGAGCCAGATCAGTTACCCAGCCCTAGTTTTGGGTATGCGACCTGGCTTGCTCTCCCCGCTCTTTTTACCCCACGCTGTGACGGCTAAACGCTGGAACGTTGCGCTGCTCGTTAGCAGCTTGCTCGTGCTGGTTTCCTGTGATGAGCAAGCGACTCACCCACCCGCTGGCAACTCCCAGCCAGCAGGCACTCTGCTCGCCCAGTCCAGCACGAGGCCACCCGCGGAAGTAGTACGCCGTTTTTATCGCTGGTACCTGACAGAGGTGTATTTACATGAACCCAGCGTAGAAGCGGAAGGCCCCGGCCCTACCCTGGCCAAGAATGGTCACTACCAACTCGACCCGACCAGGCATCAGCGCTTTCTGCAGCAAGCAGGCTATTTCTCCCCCCGTTTTTACGCCAATGAAGCGCAAGTATTCAAGCGCTGCAACCAGCAATTGCAGCAGGTGAGTGCCAAGCAGGTCGCCGAGTCCGGGAGCTTTGCTGGCGAATTGGTCAAGGGGCCGGCGTGTGACTTTCTGCGCTGGATGGTGTGGACCGGCGGCCAGGGGGAGTCCTTGAACACGGTGAAGATTAAACAGACCACCTTGCTAGCCGATAGTGCCGTCGTGGTAGCAGCCCTAGGCGATTCAGCGAGTGGGGCAGCTTACGAGTACAGTTACCCTACCGTCACGTTGGTGCAGGAAAAGGGAGAATGGAAAATAAGCCGCATCACGATTGCCTTTCCGGCAACACCGAGCGATCGCTAAAGGGAGCGCCACGCTAAAACAAGGACCCAGTGGTGCATGGGCTACGGGCAAATAGGCGCACCTTTCGGACGCAGCAGTTTTGTCTTGCCTTACCCTCTCCACGCGCTGGAAACGCACTCGGGGTGGACTTTCTGAACCACTTGTTTGAGAAGGTACTTTCTGAGCCCTTACCACCTCAGTTTACTTTAGGAAGTTGGCAGCCGAGCCGTGGTGTAGACTACTTAACAACGAGCGGCAACCTATTACCTTTCTAGCTCAGCCAGTATTCAGTTTAGTGACAGGAAGTAATATGCTCATAATTAACCAAGAAGCATTCTTGACTAGCTTAAAGATTACTCAGGCCTATTGCGCTCAGCAACTACAGCAGCTGTGGCAGAGTGAATTTTTAGTCCTGCGCACTAGCTTACAGCCAGTTTATCAAAATCAGCAGTGGTTTGTGACCCCACCCGGGATGACGGGTGAAGCGACCATGATAAAATTACAGGAGTGGTTGGACACTAATGACCCATATGATCCAGCACCTTTTGCTCAGACGTTTGCCCAGCAGCTAGCCCATAAAACGAACGCAGTTGCTGGCTTACCGCGTCAGGCTGTCTACCCGGGTAGGATACTAGTTATTGAATACGGCCTCAATATTCCTGACGGGGCGGTAGAAGTTGAAACGAGTAGTTTCTTCGATGAGTATGACCTAGCGCCACTTGACACGTGGTTTTACAATGGCTATAGCGAGGCGAAAGGGGGTATCTTATTTGCGTGGATTCCAGCACAGTTTGTAGACCTTGCTCAACTGGCGATCGACATACAATTTTTGAACATCTTGCACTGGTTCGTCACCCCTCCCGAGTGGGTGAGTGATCCATACGCATAGGAGTCGGTTAAGAAAGGTTGCTTTTGGCAAGGCAGTGACCGTTCGAAAAACCTCCTCGCAAAACGACCCTAAAAACGGTGTTTCCAGGGCCTTCAGCGTAGGTAGGATGGGCACTTGAAAAACGGTAGGTTTGCGAATGCAGTTCGCACTGCTTTTGATTGGCCACTATGCAGCAGCACCTATCCGCTTTCCTGGAATCTTTCTTGGCGAAACCCTCTAAAAAAAACTGGCTCCTGACCTTGACGCGGGCTAAGCAAACGGATAATCTACTGCGCGGTATGGATGCGCTTCACCGGGAGTTAGATGCGCGCTACTGCCTTCGATTGCCGAAAGGTAGCCGGCAGCAAGATATTTCGTACGTGCGGCAAGCGTTAGCTAACTACAAGTGCCTAACCAGCGTTGTCTTCTCGGCTGCTGACACAGGCCCTCCCCAAACGATGCCCGTTGAGCAAGCAATGCAAGCCGTTGTGGGAAGTGGCACCACTAGCATTATCTCGTTCATCCCAGGCAGAGTTGCCTACTTCGAAGGCCATTCAGTGGGCGAACGCTACCTCTGCATCAAAGAGGCATAAGCACTTAGGCAGCGCCAGTGCCCTTCCAAAAAAGGCTCGTTTTCTGGATGCTTTTTTCAAGTGCCTTTGCGGCCCCAGGAACGCAGGTTTTCGGGGCCGTTTTCGTGTACCGTTTTTTGGATGGGTTCTTGAGTCAATTGCGCCAAGTCAAGCCGCGTAAGCAGTCAGGTTGTGCCAGTAGGTTGCGCTGCGGAATTTTGCTGCTGTGTCAACGAAACAACTCAGGCGCTTGCTTGCGAAGCCTGTCATATTGAAGTCCTACTAGCGCGGGCAGCAGGGGCACGAGTAGAAGGAGTAGTATGAAAAAAAGGGTATGTGCCGAAAAGTTGAATGCTAAGTCTAGTAAAGCATACAGCATCGGCCAAGCAACTATTTCCAGTAGCAGCGTCACGATCCACGCTCGAATAGCTGTCCGGTAAGGCGTCAATTTGGCTAGCTTATAGGCCGCAAACAAGCTGAGCGAAAACGTGAGTATCAGGGCTACAACCACGACTAAAACGACCGCCATACGCTAAAGGTATTGGCGCGACACCTGACTTTGTAGTACAAGAAGGGACGAGCGGTATTTTTGAAGATGCGAGTAGCCATATACGCTCGGGTGTCGACCAAAGACAAGGGCCAGGACACCGAGCACCAACTGCACCAGCTGCGCACTTTCGCCGAGCAGCACGGTACCATCTATAAGGTGTTCACCGACCAGGAGTCGGGGAGCAAGGCCGACCGCGCCGAATTCAAGACCCTGCTGCTCGAAGCCTACCAAAAGAAGTTCGACCTGGTGGTGTTTTGGCGCCTGGACCGCTTCAGCCGGGAGGGCGCCCTAGTCACGCTCCGCTACCTGAAGGAGTTGAAGGACCACGGGGTGAATTATAAATCCTTCACCGAGCCCTACCTCGACTCGCTCGGGCCCTTCGGCGACGTCATCGTCTCGATGCTGGCTACCATCGCGGCGCAGGACTTGATTAAGATTTCCGAAAACACGAAGGCGGCCCTGGCCAAGAAAAAAGCGGCGGGTGTGAAGCTGGGCACCCCGGGCAAGAGTCCGGCGCAAATCGAGCAGATTCAGCGGCTTAAGAGCGGCGGGTTGTCCAACTATGCCATTGGGAAATCGATGGGTATCTCGGCGAGTACCGTCGCGAAGTATTTAGCTCAACAGCGGGATGAGGGGGTATAGACTCCCCAGGCCGTGTAATTGGCACCGGGCGGCTATTGCTTGAGTCGGCGCAGCATGACATAATTCGCAAGGCCCACCGGAGAGGCAAGGGCCGTGTTTTCTACCAGTTCGTAGCCTTGGGCTTCGTACTCGTTGACCTTGGCAAAGAGCACGCTGAAATTGCCGTTGTAGCCGTTCTTCATCAGCTTGTGGCGCGTCTGCTCAAAATGGGCGGGCGGGCTGGAGATATCTAGTTCATCGCCCGCCTGGGTAATCGTGAGGTACTCGTACTGCTTAGGGGCCACAGGGGAGGTAGCCGCTAGAAAGCCGTAGCAGATCAGTAGCCCCAGCAAGAGGGTCAAGCCGTAGGAAAGGGGTTTGGGCATGGAAACGAAAAGAAGTAAAGTAGGGGGTGAAAGTACGCGGCTTGCTCGGTAGTACCACGTAGTCGGCCCCCACTACGGGCCTACTGGCGGTCAAGCACCTAGCTGAGTCGAAGTAAAGCCGCTACTAAACGCTAAACTGGGTTAGATAACCTGTTCTAACTCGGTCACTTTTTAAGAGGTTGTTGAAGAAATGTCTTTTCCTACACTTCACGCTTGCTGGCCCTCCGCTTATGAGATGTGACAACCCCCCAAACGAGGCGAGGCAAGTTGAAGGCGAGTTAAATTTTGCCGAGCGGCTGAGCTATTTTTCTGCCTAACCGTTATAAGCCTTCACGTTTCTAAATCGAAAAGCGATGAGTGCTTATGTCATCTTTGTCCGGGACCGCATTACTGACCCAGAAGAATTCAGTAAATATGAGCAAAGCGCCTCGGCCGCATCGGCCGGGCATCCGGTGACTCCGCTGGCTTTTTATGGCGCCCTTGACACGTTGGAAGGCCCGCGGGTGGACGGCGCGGTCATCCTCTCGTTTCCCACGGTAGCAGACGCGCGGGCCTGGTATGAGAACCCGCTCTATCAGGAGGCGCTTCCCCACCGGTTGAAGGGCGCCGAATATCGGGTGTTTATTGTCGAGGGCATTGCGCAGTAAAAAGCAGTACGCTCACTCGAAAGGGACGCCGTTATTGGTTGGGTCCGTAACGACGCCTTGTTGGGGGTAGGTACTAGGCCGAGTTCTGCAACAGCCACGCTCGTTTTAGGAGCCGAACGAGCGATAGACAAAAAGCAACGCTGACTAGTTGCCCCATGCCTTTTAGGGGCGTCTCCTGACGTAGCATTTTCTCCCCCCTATAAAGGCCTTGCCTACGAATTCGTAGGCAAGGCCTTTATAGGGGGGAGAAAATGCTACGCTAAACGTCGCGGCTAGCTATACCAGCGTCCCCAAGGATTCGCGGTTAAAGCCTTTCAGTTCTTGGGTGCGGCCGGCCTGGACCTTCTCTACCCATTCGGGCTCCACAATCAGCGAGCGGCCCACGGCCACCAAGTCGAAGTCACCGCGGTCGAGGCGGCGCAGCAACTCGTCGATGGACTGCGCGTTATTCGTAGAGGTCTCGCCTGCGAAGCCCGCCAGGAATTCGCCCGACAGCCCCACCGAGCCCACCGTCATGGTGGTTTGGCCCGTGAGCTTTTTCACCCAACCGGCGAAGTTCAAATCAGAACCCTCGTGCTCAAATTCCGCCTCCCAGAACCGGCGTTGGGAGCAGTGGAAAATATCCACGCCGGCCTCCGCCAGAGGCGTGAGCCAGGCCGCCATTTCCTGGGGCGTGTGGGCCAACTTCACCGCGTAGTCCTGCTGCTTCCACTGCGAGAGGCGCAGGCTGATCACGAAGTCCTCGCCCACCTGGCGGCGCACTTCGCGCACCAGCTCCACCGCCAGACGGCTGCGGTCGGGGAGGTCGGGGCCGCCATAGGCATCGGTGCGCTGGTTGAGACCCTGCCAGAAGAACTGGTCAATGAGGTAGCCGTGCGCGCCGTGCAGCTCCAGGCAGTCGAAGCCCAGCCGCTTGGCATCGGCTGCCGCCCGGCCGAAGGCGGCGATGGTATCCGTGATGTCATTCTCCGTCATGGCGTTGCCCTTCGGCTGGCCGGGTGCTACCAGGCCCGAGGGGCCTTCGAAGGGCTGCGCGGGCGACCAGCCCGAGCGGTGCTCGTTCATTACGCCCATGTGCCAGAGCTGCGGGCCGAGCTTGCCACCCCCGGCGTGCACTTCCGCCACCACGTGCTGCCAGCCGGCCAGGGCCTGCTCGCCGTAGAAGTGCGGAATATTGGGGTCGTTGGACGAGGCCGGGCGTTCCACTACGGTGCCTTCGGTCAGAATCAGGCCAACTTGGCCCTCGGCGCGGCGGCGGTAGTAAGCGGCCACATCGGCTCCCGGCACGCCATTAGGCGAGAAGGACCGGGTCATGGGGGCCATGACAATGCGGTTTTTGAGCTGAAGCGATTTCAGCGAAAACGGCGAAAACAGCGCGTTGGAAGACATAAAAGAGACTTTTCTACAAAAAGAACAGGTTCCTCATAACCCCTCAACGCCCTCATTTGATTTTAAAGCAGTGCGCGCCCGGCTACTGTCAGGTAGACAGTAAGCCCTTGTTACGGGAGCAAAACCGCTTACCGCAAGCCCTAGCGCGGCTTTCAGTGCACATTCGGCTCCAACAACTGCTCGCGGCCTTCAGAAGCCTGCTCAAGGGAAGTAGGCAGGTCTACGCGCGAGCTTTGCGCCCTCTGCCGTAGCAGCAAGTGATGCGTCCTTTACCTAGTCACCCAGTTTGTCACGTTTTAAAGCCATCCGTTTAAGACATGTGACAGGCTTGCTTTTGTCTGTTACTTTATGAGGTATCTAGGCGTGTGCGCTTGCCTTGCGACACGCTGGCTCGTTATCCTGTCCGATGTGTCGTCACTACTTCCCGCTTAGTTTCTTGACTAGCTTCCTACTGTCGGCTTGTGTGAGCCAGCGGGCCCCTCGGGCTGCCCTCGCCACAGCGAGTTATGCCCTTGATGGGGAGGAAGAACGAGCCCAGGTGCGCTTCGCGCTCGACCCCCAGAGCACGGGCGGTACGCTGTTGGCCTATGTGACCCTAAGTTCGGGCTCGCCCCATGTCGCGGCGGGCTATGTGGAGGCGACGTATGAAGCGTCCTTTTCGCAGCTACATGGCCCCTACTACCTACTGGACCTGACTTATACCTACGCGTTAGCCAGTGACACCACGCACCCCTACGTGCTTCATTTTATGTCAAACGCCCAGGGAACTCTCACCCAAACGAAGACGGGGAGCTACCGCGGGACGTTTGCGGGCCACTATGATGGGCGAATGGCGGGACTGCTGGCTGAAGTGTTTAACCTGCGTGGACAATTTGGGTATACAGGACATGTGACAAACCTACGAGAGGAGTTGGGAGTGCCCCTGCCAAAGTGAGCCGCACTCCTTAGCAGGAGCAACTGGAATAGCTCATAACGTTAGCTCGCTAGACGTTATGAGCTTCGCTGTAACGTTTAGCAAGGCTCGTTTAAGAAATGTGACAAACGCCCAAAACGCCTAGCCGACCAGTCAAAATTGGTCGTCGACTATTACTACTTTCCCGTCGATGCGCTAGTACGCGGGGCTGTTGCTTGCGCCAATTCCTGCTGGTAGGCCCAGTCCTCGGGGGAAAGGATGGCTTGCAAGAACGCATCGTGGCCCAGGTCGCGGCGCTCGAGCGCATGCCGCCGCAGGGGTAGGCTGTTCTGGCTGGCCTCGAAGCCATCGCGCTCCATCGCTACCCGCATCCTCTCGGGTAAGCCTTCGAGCCAATGGCGGAAGTCGTCTTCCGTCACCGCGCCCTCGGCCTGCTGCTGATAGCGGTAGCTAGCGTTGCCGAGCCGAAACAGCCGGGCGTGATAGGCGCGCTGCACTTCCGGTAACACGGCGAGAAAGTCCAGTTGCGCCTGGTGGTACTTATCCAGGGGATGGCGGGGGAGGAGGAGTTCTTCCATGGGGGAGTCGGCGACTTACTTAGGCTAGCCGCCCCTGCCGGGCGTAGGCACTTAACACCACCGGGGCATCGTAGAGCAGGCCGCCGGTGTCTTCGGCTTCCTCCAAGTCCACCTGCGGACTATCGCTGCGCAGCACTTGCCAGACCTGCGCAAAGTTCACTCGTACTGTCGACCATTGCTGCCGGTCGTACGCATCAAGGCGCACCGAGCAGGTGAAAGCCTCCGCCTCAATGGCTAAGTCACGGGTGGTTTGAGCTTGTAGATGGAGCATGCCCAGCAACACGGGGCCGTCCGGACTCTCGAAAGCAGTCGTGTTAATTAGGTAGTGATTAGCGGGGTCTGCTAGCCCAGCTTCGATCGCCGTCAGCACCGCCACTAGGGGATGCTCTCCTGAAGGGGGCGCTACTGCAAAGGCTTGGTTGATGTCGGCTGGGGTGGGGTACTGTTTATAGACTGCCGCATTATAATACAGGATAGCCTCCGGGCCATAGCTCACCGCTTCCGCCGCTTGCTCAGCTGGGGTGAGCACTTTGCGGCAGAGTTGGTAGAGTTGAGCGAAGGGCACGGTGGCGCGGAAGCGGTCGGCCCAGGGGCCAGGGTAGTGAGGCTCACCTCGCTCCGGGTAGCGGCTAAACTCCATATCGAAGGCTACGAAATCCGGGCCGACCTCCACGTTGGCCACCTCGCCCTGCCGCAGGGCAAAGACAGCGGGGAAGTGCCGGGAGCGCGGGTGGTTCGTTCGGTCGTAGTAGTGCCCCCCCAGCAGATAGGTAATGGCGGGGTCAGCCAAGTCGTCGACGAGTTGCTGAAGCAACAGCGGTAGGTGGGCCGGGTCGGTGACGTAAGTAGGCTGGTCGGAACTGGCGGAAGCAGTGGGGTACATAACGGAGAGGCTAGTGCAAGCAAGATAAGGTACTTGCTTTTCCCCGACTAATGCTGGCTAAAATTCCTTGGCGGGGTTTTCTGTTCCTGCCCTCAAGTATAATGGTGTTCGAGAACGGGTTTTATGTTAAATACTACCCCCTAACCACCTGTGTAATAGGTAGTTTATAATGGTATAAACGCCGAAAAATTGGCGCAGAATGCTATTTTATGCTGAGTTAACGCACAAAAATCAGCATGCTAAAACGCAATTTTTATACTAAGTAAGCACTATTTTAAAACAATTTTTCACTCACACATTCTCCATTTTACAGCGCCTTACGCTACGTAGCAAGCCCTTGAGTTAGCACTGCGATTTCGGCCTCAATGGTGGCAGTACGCGACGCTTTTTCTTGCTCGGAAAACAAGTTAGTCGGTGCCTCTTCCTGCACAAACTTCAGGCGCTCTTGCGCATCCCGAAGCTGCGCATGTGAAGTGGCTGCCGCCGCCCGCGAACCAGCACTTTTAGGTAAGACACTAGGCGCGGCCCCCAAAACTTGGTATACAGGGAGCACGGCTTTAAGCTGGCTGAGCGTATAGGCCGGCAGCGACTTAATCGGCTTGCGGCTAGCCAGGGCAAGGCGCACGTCATGCAGCACTTTGGTAACGGCTTGATAAGCAGTCAAGTCTTTAACATTCTGCAACACTTCACGCGCCTGGTACTCCTTGAGCTCAAAGTCAAGCCGCAGGCGGTCATACAGCGCCGGCAGTTCCCGGTAGGTCGCCTCCAGCATACGGCGAAACTCCTCAATCTCCGTCAGGGTCAGCACCTTCTTGGCTTTTACCACTGGCAGTAGCGGCTCCTGAGTGCTGGTCATTTTAAACACCAGTGCCTCTACCCGCCGGCCGCGGCGCTGCAGGGTCACGGCCACCTCCCAGCCGATAGCCCGGAACTCCTCAATCGCGGGCTTGAGCACGTAGCGGTTAAAATCGGTCCAGTCGGTGTATTGCTCAGAGTTTTCACCAAACAGCCACTCCCGCAGCGTGTCAAACGGCAGCGGTTCCTCCCAGGTCTGGTTATGGTAACTGCGCATAATCCAGAACAGCCGCTGGCTATGCGCATTCTTGAGCGTGAGCAGCGACTCCAGCTCCACGGTCGTGAACTTTCCGGTCAAATCCAACAGGTGCTCCTTTAACCGGGGATTAAATTCCCCTGTTATCAGGTTAGTGCCCTCATCGAGGCTTAGGATGTTAAACAGAGAAATCGCATCGCGGCGCTTCTTGCCATTTTTGAGCGACGTATTGATAATGGGCTGGGTCAGACGCGTCTGAGCCGCAGCTAGTTCCGTATACTGCTTACCCCCCGTGTTACCGCCCCGCGTGATGTCGTTG